>NZ_JBBLYK010000001.1:0-1047500 GCF_037805125.1 Roseobacter sp. HKCC-CH-9208
CCAAGCGCGGTTTTGACCACCACATGATCCCGCAAATCCGCCCAAGCCCGTAATAATGCAGGGTGATGTGCCATCACCCGATAGACATTCAGCCGCCCCGCAAACCCCGCTTGCATATCCGCGATTTCGGCGGGCCAATGGGTGTTGTCGAGGGGCGGGTAGCGGGTCATTTCTAGGCTCTTCCCTCAGAGGCTACGCGCAAGGCGCAACCCATCATAAATTGCGGCATGGGTGTTGCGCGGTGAGACTGCATCACCAATGCGGTAGAGGTCAAACTGCCCGTCTGGATTTTTGATAATCTTTTGGGACTGCCCCGCAAGAAAGGCATGGTAATCCAACTCGCCCAAATTGCGCGACTGCGGTTTGAGCGCAAAATAAAGATCATCAAGCGGCGTTGTGCCTTGATTGACCACGACCTGGTCCACCTCGCGGGTTTCTATTTTGTCGCTATAGTCACTGATTAAATGCGCGGTCAGGCGATTGCCTGTGCGCGTTACGTGGCTGAGATACCATGTGATGGTCATCTGCGCGCCTGAGTGTTGCAGCGCACGAATATAGGGGGTGAGGTTCATGCCCATCACCTCGGGCGCGATGGCGCGGTCGCGGGTGACGATCTCAATGCTGCGGGCATGGGGGGCTGCAAATTCTGCGGCCTGCAACCCTGCGTGATCGCCTGCCTCATCAAAGATCAGCATATCGCCTTCGGGTTTGACATCGCCCGATAAAACATCCCATGCGCTGCAAATGAGGTCGCTGCCCGTCTCTAACCCCCCTTCGCGGGCCATCCCGCCTGTGGCCACAATCACCACATCGGGCGCAGTCGCCAAAACATCTTCGGGTTCGGCATAGGTGTTATATTGCAGGCGCACGCCAAGCTTTTCGCATTGTGCAACCCGCCATTCGGTGATCGCCAACATCTCGCGGCGGCGGGGCGATTGCGCGGTGAGGCGAATTTGCCCGCCTGCCTGCGGGGCGGCCTCAAGGAGATGCACTTGATGCCCGCGCGTGGCCGCAACCCGCGCGGCCTCAAGGCCCGCAGGGCCCGCGCCGATAATCGTGACGCGGGTCGGGGTGTCTGTTGGCGCAATCTTATGCGGTTGGCTCAATTCCCGCCCCGTTGAGGGGTTGTGCAAACAAAGCGCCTTTTCGCCCTGATAGATGCGGTCGATACAGTAATTGGCGCCCACGCAGGGGCGAATATCCTCCTCGCGCCCCTCGAGAAGTTTTGCCATGATATGCGGGTCGGCAATATGCGCCCGCGTCATTCCCACCATATCCAACTTTCCCGCAGCAATGGCGTGGCGCGCGGTCGATAAATCGGGAATACGCGCGGCATGAAAGATCGGGATGCCCGTCTGCGCGCGTAACTCGCCCGCAAAATCCAGATGCGGGGCCGAGGCCATGCCCTGCAACGGGATCACGCGGGTCAGGCTTGCATCGGTGTCGATATTGCCCCGAATGACGTTTAGGAAATCGACCATCCCGCTGTCGCGCAGGCGGCGGGCAATCTCTTGGCCTTCGGTGGCAGAAATACCGCCCTTGATATCTTCATCAGCCACAAAACGGACGCCAACGATGAAATCATCCCCAACGCGGGCACGAATGGCGTGCAGGACATCCATCGAAAAAGCCATGCGCGTCTCAAGCGTTTCAGCCCCGTATCGCCCGTCTAGGTGATTGAGGCGGGGCGACCAAAATGCATCCATCAAATGGCCGTAGGATTCCAATTCGATCCCGTCTAGCCCTGCATCCTTCATCCGTTCAGCCGCATCGGCGTAATCACTGATGATCCGCGCGATGTCCCAATCCTCAAGCACTTTGGGATAGGCGCGATGTGCGGGCTCGCGCAGCGCACTTGGCGAGAGGACAGGCAGCCAATCGCCTGTGTCCCAGCGCGTGCGCCGCCCCAGATGGGTGAGTTGGATCATCACGGCCGCGCCCTCGTCATGCACCTCGCGGGCAAGACGGGCCATATGCGGGGTGATCTCGTCCCGATAGGCCAAGAGATTGCCAAAGGCGGGCGGGCTGTCGCGGCTGACCACGGCAGAGCCCGCCGTCATGGTCAGCGCAATGCCAGCACGGGCGCGTTCCACATGATAGGCGCGATAGGCATCGGTGGGTAGGCCATCCTCACTATAGGCAGGCTCGTGGCTGGTGATCATGACCCGATTGCGCAAGGTCAGATGTTTCAGCTGAAACGGCTGCAAGATCGGGTCTGCCATAGGATGCCTCTTAACGGTTTGCGACTGTGTCAGCCTAGGCTGGCCGTGGCAGGCTCTGCTTGTCAAGGAAGGGGCGCGTCACGAAAAGGCGCGTTTGCGCCATTTGCGCCTAGGCGGCCCCTGCCATGACCCAATGTGCAGGCAGGGCATTGGCCAAGACCAATTCGGCATTTGGCAGGTCATTGGCATCGCGCCTTGCGCGGGCCGCTTCGGGGGTGTGGCCGTGATCAATCCATCTCTGCAACAGCCGCGCCTCTCCGCTGTGGGCTGACGGCTTTAAGTTTCGCCAAATCATATATTTTTTTTTAGAACCCAATCAGGCCGCGGGAAATGGCAGGTATACCCATTGGGAAGGCGCTCAAGATAATCTTGATGCTCAGGTTCTGCCTCCCAAAACGGGCCGACAGGCGCCACCTCAGTCACAACCTTTCCAGGCCAAAGCCCCGATGCGTTTACATCTGCGATAACCTCTAACGCAGTTTCGCGTTGTGCTTCATCGACATAGAAGATCGCAGAGCGATAGGACATCCCAATATCATTTCCCTGACGGTTCAACGTGGTGGGGTCATGAATTTGAAAGAAAAACGCCAACAGATCGCGATAGGTTAGGCGCTCGGGATCAAAGAAAATTTCAATCGCCTCGGCATGGGTGCCATGGTTGCGATAGGTGGCATTTTGAACATCGCCCCCCGAATAGCCAACACGGGTTGCACACACCCCATCCATGCGGCGGATCAATTGTTGCATCCCCCAAAAGCATCCACCTGCTAAAACCGCCCGTTCTTGCGCCATTGTTTACGCCTCCAACATCATCAGATAATCGCCATACCCTTCGGCTTGCATATCTGCTTCGGGAATGAAACGTAAAGCGGCCGAATTGATACAATAGCGCAAGCCCCCGCGATCCCGCGGCCCATCGGGAAAAACATGGCCCAAATGGCTGTCGCCATATTTCGAACGCACCTCAACGCGCACCATCCCATGGCTGAGGTCGCGCTTTTCGACCACCATTTCATCGCTGACGGGCTTTGTGAATGAGGGCCAACCACAGCCAGAATGAAATTTGTCATTCGACAAAAACAGCGGCTCGCCAGATACGATATCGACATAAATCCCGCGCGCCTCTAAATCGGTATAGGCCCCCGTAAAGGGGCGCTCGGTGCCATTTTCTTGGGTAATGTGGTATTGCTCGGGCGTCAGTGCCGCGATGGCCTGCGGCGTCTTTTGATATTTTGTCATGAGGAACGGCTCACTCCTTCTGGGGTTCGAGCCATAATGTGGGGGCGCCGCGCAAATTATCCAGTGAGAATGGTAAGTCACACAAAGACGTTACGCCGAAATAAGCGCACTTTATGCCGAATTGAGGCGGATATTGGCTGACTTACCCGCCCCAATGGCGGACATCGCCACAATCCATATGCACAAAGTTCGAGCGCGAATACCGTCCAACCCCACCCGCAGCGCAGCTTTCGGCCGCGCGCGCAATTTGACTGACGCTGCGGGAGGTGAGGCGCAAATCAGCCGCCTCGCCGACCATATGGAGTGAGTTGCGCGCAACACCTGACGAGCGTTGACGCAGCATCGCGTTGGTTGCAGGCGAGCGATAGCCAGACAACAACAGATAAGGTTCGTTCGTATCCAAAAGGTTATGAGAGGCCGCCATGATGTCGAGGGTGCGCGGGTCAATCGCATGCACCTCATTTTGGCGCCAATCGCGCATGAAGTAGCTGATTTCTTCGATTGCGGGGCGAATATAGTCGCCATCAATCCAGTAAATCATATCCAGCGTTTCGCCCGTGCGGCCATTGTGCATGCGCAATTTGCGAAAATCGCCTGCGCCGCGCAAAATCCCAAAGGCGTTGGCCGATACAGGTGCCGCCGCGATCGTTGTCGCAGCAAATGCCCGCAATAAGCCCCGACGGCTAATCAATTTCATTCCAGTCCCCATGCTTCTGCCCTGATTACCACTACACTCGATACGGGTGCCTCTGTCCCTTAGCTGGACGGATCCAGCGTGAATGGCAGCGGGCGGTTTTTTATTTGCACGATACGTCACGAAATATGACACAGGTGAAATGATTGTGAAAGCATTGATTAACCTTTTGGCGGGCAGGGTCTTTCGATTCGGCGGAAATTTGCCAATCGGTGTAATGCTTTGTTTTTAAGTAAAAATTCGCCTGTCTCTGCACAGGTTTGGCCTCGTGGTGCCCATCAGACGCTCGTTAAGGTTAAAAAACATCTGTTGCAATGCTGCATAGGCGTGACGCCTGAGCGATCGTGCGCCCGCGATTGGAGATGGACGGCGCGGGCCTTCTTCCCCATATTTGGCGGAGGGGTTCGTTTGAAAATAGGTATTATCGTGAGTGTTGAAAAAACTGGTTTTTGGGTTGAGTTGGTGGCTGGGGCGGGCTTAGGCCTGATCATCGCGGGCGCTGCCGTGGCGCAAAGCCTGCCTACCACGGTGGTCACCTCACCGCCATCATCGGCGCAGTTCTGGCAAGATGTCGCCGCGCGCGAAGAAATGGCGGCCCGCTTTGCCAATAATCCTGAGGTATTCGTCTTTTATGCCGCACGCGATTTTGCACCAATTTGGACCGGCGAGGGGCCTGAATTTGAGCTGCGCCGTGCTGCGCTGCTTGCGGCCCTTGAGGCATCTGGCGATCACGGCCTGCCGCGCGCGACTTATGACATCGCAGGTTTACGCGCGGGCTTTGCAACTGGGGCAGATATTGCAACCGAGTTGCGCGCGGCTTTGACCTATCTGGACTATGCGCAAGATATCAGCGCAGGGGTGTTAGAGCCTGCAACCTTGGCCGAAGACATTCATAAAACCACCCCACGCCAAAGCAGTGAGGCATTACTTTCAGGCTTCGCTTCGGCTGATAATCCAATGATATATCTGTCAAATTTGACGCCGCAGCACCCACAATATGCTCGCCTTCAGCGCGCAATGTTTGATTTGGCGCGCGTGGTTGAGGCGGGCGGATGGGGGGCGCCTGTGGTGGCCGAAAGACTGGAATTGGGCGACCAAGGGCCCGCTGTCGCGGCCCTAATTGCGCGGCTGCAAGCGATGGGATATCTCGCCGAAGAGCCCAGTTCTGCATCCGTAACCCTATCAACCGCGAATGATGCGCAAACGGCGACCGAAGCGCCCGTGCCACCCCTGTTCGATGACAGGCTGGTCGGGGCGGTGATGCGCTTCCAAGCGGATAACGGGTTAACCCAAGATGGAATTGTTGGCGCCAATACATTGGCCGCGATCAATGTGGATGCCGAAACGCGCCTTAAAGATGTGATCTTAGCCATGGAGCGGCAACGTTGGATGAATTTTGACCGCGGTGAGCGCCATGTCTTGGTCAATATCCCTGACTTCCATGCGACTGTGGTGGATCAAGATGTCGTGACCTTCTCAACCCGTTCGGTTGTTGGGCACCCCAATCCACGCCGTCACACGCCCGAATTCTCAGACGTTATGGAATATATGGTCATTAACCCCAGTTGGACGGTGCCCCGTTCAATCACCACACGCGAATATCTGCCGCAATTGCAAGAAGACCCCACCGCGCAAAGTCAGTTGGAATTATGGGGCGGAGGACAAGTTGTTGATCGCGCGCAGGTGGATTTCACCCAATACACGGCAAGCACCTTCCCGTATACGTTGCGCCAAGCCCCCTCAACCAGCAATGCCTTGGGGTTGGTGAAATTCATGTTCCCCAATCCGTGGAACATTTACCTGCATGACACACCTGCAAAAAACCTTTTTGCGCGCGAAACGCGGGCCTATAGCCATGGCTGCGTGCGGCTGCAGGATCCGTTTGACTTCGCCTATCATCTTTTGGACCATCAAGTGGACGATCCCGAAGCCTATTTCGCGCGTATCCTTGCAACGGGTCGCGAAACAACGGTGCGGCTTGAAACACCGATCCCCGTGCATTTGGTCTATTGGACATCCTTTGTGGACCCTGATGGGCGTCTGCAGCACCGCGCCGATATTTATGGGCGCAATGCCGATTTGTGGCAGGCCCTTGAGGCGGCGGGGGTTTCCGTTGCGGCAATCTCAAGTTAAAGGCAAAGGGTGGCCCCGTGGTTGGGCCATAGCAAAAATAAGGCGCATCCCACATGGCTGACAGCAGCATTGAGCATATCGCCAAGGAATTGGGCGCAAAAGCCGAAGGCGCGGTTGGATTGGTCGTCTCGCGCCTGTCCGAGCCCGCCACGGCGGCCGCTGATCATCTGGCCTTGGCGATGTCAGAAAAATATCTGCCCGATTTGGCCAAAGGACAGGCCAAGGCTGCGATTTTGGCTGAGGGCACGGATTGGAAGGCCCTTGGATTAGAGGCTGCGATTTTAATCGCCCGTCCGCGCTATGCGATGGCGGGTGTTACGGCCCTCATGGATCAAGGGCCGCATATTGTGGCAGGAATTCACCCCAGCGCGGTGGTTGACCCAAGCGCCCAAATTGGCGCGGATGCTGCCATCGGACCTTTTGTGGTCATCGCGGCGGGCGCCATCATCGGGCCACGCGCCCGTATCGCCCCGCATGTCAGCATTGCCGAAGGCGCGGAAATTGGTGCTGATGCGTTGATCCATGCGGGTGTGCGCATCGCGCATCATGTGCAAATTGGGGATCGTGTGATCATTCAACCCAATGCGGTGATTGGGGGGGATGGGTTCTCTTTCGTCACCCCAGAAAAATCCCAAGTCGAAATTGCCCGCCAATCTTTAGGGAAATCAGACGCGGCGCAGACCCCGCAATCTTGGGCGCGCATTCATTCTTTGGGTCGTGTCGTCATCGGGGATGATGTCGAAATTGGCGCAGGCGCTGCGATTGACCGTGGCACTGTAGCGAATACGGAAATCGGATCAGGCACAAAGATCGATAATTTGGTTCATATCGGCCACAATTGCCGCATTGGTCGCGATTGCCTGCTCTGCGGGCAGGTCGGGTTTGCGGGATCTTGTAGCGTGGGCGATCGCGTGGTTCTGGGCGGGCAGTGCGGTGTCTCCGATAATATCGAGATCGGCTCTGATGTGGTCGCCGCAGGGGCCACCAAGATTTATTCTAGCCTTCCATCGGGCAGAATGGTGATGGGCAGCCCGGCTGTCAAAATGGAGACACATATCGAGATGTATAAGGCGCTAAGGCGATTGCCGCGTCTTGCAAAAACTGTGGCGGCGCTTGAGAAGAAATTGACCAATCCGTAAGGTTAGGCCTTTGGATATGCTGATGGAGGCAAGGTTTTATGTCTGGAGATATTTCTGAGCGGATCATCAAGATCATTGCAGAACAAGCGGTGCTTGAGACAAGCGATGTCTTGCCTGAAAAAACACTCGAAGATTTGGGGGTCGACTCGTTAGGGTTGGTCGAAGCCATCTTTGCCATCGAAGAAGAATTCGACATTCAGGTGCCGTTCAACGCCAATGAGCCTGACAAAAGCGATTTTGATATCTCATCGGTTGCGGCCATTGTGGCGGCGGTCGAAAAACTCGTGGCCGAGCAGCACGCATGAGGCGCGTTGTTATCACGGGGCAGGGCACAATCAATGCATTAGGGCATGATGTGCCGACCACCTTGGCCGCGATGCGCGAAGGAAAATGCGGGATTGGCCCCCTTGATTTGCGCGATGTGGATCGGCTGTCCGTCAAAATTGGGGCGCAGGTGAGGGGCTATGATCCTGAGGCGCGGTTCAACCGCCAGCAAATCGCGCTCTATGACCGCTTTACGCAATTCACCTTAATCGCTGCGCATCAAGCCTTAGATCATTCTGGCCTTGTCTTTGGGGGCGAGGCGGCCACGCGGGCGGGCGTAGTTCTGGGCACGGCAGGGGGCGGTGTTAATACATGGGACGAGAATTACCGCACTGTCTATGAAGAGGGAAAAAATCGCGTTCACCCCTTTGTTGTTCCCAAGCTGATGAACAATGCCGCAGCCAGCCATGTGTCGATGGAATGGAACCTTAAGGGGCCATCCTTTTCGGTCGCCACCGCCTGCGCCTCGTCAAACCATGCGATGGGTTTGGCTTTCCAATTGATCCGCGGCGGGGCCTGTGACGTTATGGTTACAGGCGGGTCTGAGGCGATGCTCTCCTTTGGCGGGGTGAAAGCTTGGGAAGGGTTGCGGGTCATGTCCAAAGATGCGTGTCGCCCGTTTTCGGCCAACCGCAATGGGATGGTGCAGGGCGAAGGGGCCGCGGTGTTTGTGTTCGAAGACTATGATCACGCCAAACGGCGTGGTGCCGAGATTTTGGCCGAAGTGGTGGGGTTTGCCATGACATCGGACGCGGCGGATATCGTCATGCCGTCCAAGCAAGGGGCAGGTCGTTCGATTTCAGGCGCGCTCAAGGATGCGCGGCTGAACCCTGAGGATATTTGCTATATCAATGCGCATGGCACGGGCACGGCGGCCAATGACAAGGTGGAATGCGCGGCTGTCGCCGATGTATTTAGCCATCACGCCGATGATCTGATGATATCCTCCACCAAATCGATGCACGGGCATTTGATCGGCGGCACAGGCGCGGTCGAGCTGTTGGCCTGTATCATGGCGCTGCGTGATGGGGTGATTGCACCCACCATCGGCTATGAGGAGCCCGACCCTGAATGTGCCCTTGATGTTGTCCCCAATGAGGCACGAGAGGCCAAGGTTGATGCAGTTCTCTCCAACGCCTTTGCCTTTGGCGGGTTGAACGCGGTTTTGGCCCTAAAAGCAGCGCCCTAAGCGGGGCGCTGCTCATGATGGTTTATTCAGGTTGAAGGCTAGCAAAGGCTGCGGTGAACCCGTCAAAAGACAGGGTTAGGGCAACCTCTGCATCAGGCGCAGCAATTGGCACAATGGTGACAGCCGCCGCCGTTGCCCCTTCGAAGGCGTCAATATTGTCTTGGGTCAGACCGATTTGCACCACGCATCCACCGGGTTGGCAGAAATTGAACGGGAGGCGGTTTTCATCGAATTCATCGACCTTGAACCGAACACCCGGCAAAAGCAGCGTATCAATCGGGGTTGCGATGCTGATCGCGCCCACCGTATCGCCGCCGTCAATGACATTGGCAATGCTGACCTCGGCCACGTTATTGCCATCCGTATCTTGCAGCACCTGCGAAATCAGACAGGCTTGCGCCTCGCCTTCGCCGCTGCAAATTTTTTTCCATGCGCCAAAGGTTTCAGTGTCTTGCGCGAAGGCCTGTGGGGCCACGCCCCCGCAAAGCGCCAGCGCCAGAACCGTATGCGAAAGGTGACGTGAAAATCGGGTCATAATATCCTCATATGTCATGTGACCTCTGCGCTAACATAGCATGGCACCATTGTCAGCGGGTGCAGCGCGATATGATTTAAATTCTTGGCCGGCGGGGCAGAATTGCCATGATTTACATGTGGCGCGTTCCCAACAAAAAAGAGCCTCGCAACGAGGCCCTTTTTTGATCAGTCTTTGCGACTGATTTATCGCTCCCTGTCGGACTGGCCGATCTATTGTCACGAACGCTATGTCAGGATTTTCATTCCGTCAACAGGGGTTTTTTATGAAGCTGCGATTTTTTGCTGCGGGCCCTTGGGGCACAAAAAAGCCGCGCGCGAGTTTTCAGCAGCGCGCCGTTATACTGCGGGGGACAGCCCCAAGCGAAAAGCACCCTTGCGTGGCGATAGTGTTGGCACAGCCTTTGCCAAAAGTTTCGCCCGTCAAATGGGCACAAGGGCAGGGCGCGCGGTGATGCGCGGCGTCTTGGGGGCGCTCACGGGGCGTTGAGATGTCCCCTGCTAGATCACGGCTCTGTGATCAGGGGTGCGGCTCTTTCGCGCTAACCCCTTGGATGCGGGCGGCTTTGTCGTTACTCTTTGCCGCGAAGGGACGGCAAAATCTGGATCATGCTGGCCGCGATGTGATGAAGGAGGGCAGAGATGATCGTTGAAATTGGCCATTTTTCTTTGGTTTTGGCCTTTGCCGTGGCTGTGTTCCAAATGATTGTGCCGATGATTGGCGCACATAAAAATTGGAGCGCATGGATGGCGGTTGCCGGCCCCGCGGCCAGCTTGCAATTCGCGCTTGTGGCGATTTCCTTTGCCGCGCTGACCTATGCCTTTGTGACCTCTGATTTCTCGCTGAATTTGGTTGTTGCCAATTCCCATACCGACAAGCCGCTACTGTATAAAATCAGCGGTGTCTGGGGCAATCACGAAGGCTCGCTATTGCTATGGGTTTTGATTTTGGCACTATTTGGGGCCTCAGCGGCGTGGTTCGGTGGAAACCTGCCGCCGCGACTGCGCGCGCGCGTTTTGGCCGTGCAATCTTCGGTGGGGGTTGCATTTTACGCCTTCATTTTGTTCACATCGAACCCGTTTTTGCGGCTCGAATTGCCGCCCTTTAATGGCCAAGATTTGAACCCGCTTCTGCAAGATCCTGGTCTCGCCTTCCACCCACCGTTTTTATACTTGGGATATGTCGGCCTCAGCATGGCGTTTTCTTTTGCTGTGGCGGCCTTGATCGAAGGGCGCGTTGATGCAGCATGGGCCAGATGGGTGCGCCCTTGGACATTGGCGGCATGGGTGTTTCTGACCATCGGGATCGGCCTTGGGTCTTGGTGGGCCTATTACGAGCTTGGTTGGGGTGGGTTCTGGTTCTGGGATCCTGTTGAAAACGCCTCTTTCATGCCGTGGTTGATTGCGGCGGCCCTGTTGCATTCGGCAATTGTGGTCGAAAAACGCGAGGCGCTGAAAAGCTGGACAATTCTCTTGGCGATTTTGGCCTTTGGTTTCTCGCTGATCGGAACATTTATCGTGCGGTCGGGCATCATCACTTCGGTGCACGCCTTTGCCAATGATCCAGAGCGCGGGATGTTTATTCTAATGATCTTGGTCGTTTTCATGGGCGGGGCCTTTACGCTCTATGCTTTCCGCGCAAGCGCGATGGAGGCTAAGGGCGTGTTCTCAACTGTGAGCCGCGAAAGCGGTTTGGTCTTGAATAACCTTCTTTTGGCGGTGTCATCCTTTGTTGTGTTCATCGGCACAATCTGGCCCTTGGTGGCGGAGATGTTTTGGGGCCGCACCGTTTCTGTGGGGCCACCTTTCTTTAATGCGGCCTTTACGCCCTTCGCCTTTGCCATTGCGGTGGCCTTGCCCATTGGGGCGGTCTTGCCGTGGAAACGCGCGCAGCTTGGCCGTGCGATGCGCCTGATGAGCGGCGTGGCTCTTTTGACCATCGCGCTTTTAGGTTTGTTTTATGCGCTTGGAACGGGGCGCTCGTTGGCGGGGTTGATCACCCTCGCGCTTGGGGTTTGGCTGGTTGCAGGGGCCGCGGTTGATCTGTGGCAGCGCACAGGGCAGGGGCGTGAGATTGCCGCGAAATTTAGCCGCCTGACCCGCCTGCCGCGCGCCGATTGGGGCAAGGCCTTGGCCCATGCGGGGCTTGGCATCACCTTTATTGGTGTGGGGGCCTTGGTGACCTATCAAATCGAAGATATCCGCGTGGCGCAAATTGGCGAAGAATTCGATGTGGGCGCCTATCATTTGATTGTGCGCGATGTGCGCGAGGTGCAGGGGCCAAATTACATCTCAACCATGGCCTTTGTCGAAGTCGCCAAAGACGGGCGTATCGTGGATCTTTTGACCCCTGAAAAGCGGATATATCCCGTGGCGGGTATGCCCACCACAGAGGCCGGGATCGACAGTGGATTTACCCGTGATGTTTATGTGGCGCTTGGCGATCCTCAGTTGGATGGAGGGTGGGCCGTGCGCACATGGATCAAACCCTTTGCAAATTGGATTTGGGGCGGTGCAATTATCATGGCCCTTGGCGGGGCGCTTAGCCTGACCGATCGCCGCTATCGTGTCGCGGCGGGGGCCGCGCGGGATCGGGCCGCTATTGGGGTGCCTGCCGAATGACGCGGGCCTTCGCAAAAGCCGCGCTTGCCGCAATGTGGTTGATTTCAAGCCCCGCGCTTGCGGTGCAGCCTGATGAAGTTTTGCCTGATCCTGCCCTCGAGGCGCGGGCGCGTGAGATTTCAGCCGATTTGCGCTGCGTGGTGTGTCGCAATGAATCGATTGACGAAAGCAACGCCACAGTCGCCCGCGATCTGCGCATTTTCGTGCGCGAACGGATCATGATGGGCGATAGCAACGAGCAGGTCATCGCAGAGGTGGTGGATCGATATGGTGAATATGTGCTGATGCGCCCGCCGATGTCGGGCAGCAATCTGGCGCTTTGGCTCGCAGGGCCTGCCTTGCTTTTGTTGGGCTTTGGTGTGGCCTTTGCCTTTATCCGCACGCGAGCGCGCAGCACGAACCCCACCGAAGCAGAACTCACCCCGGATGAGCAGGCCGCCCTTGCGCGTATTCTTAGCGACAAGCAAAGTTGAGCCTTCCAAACCCAGATTGAGGCGATCATGAACTACGAGCGGATTCTCTATCAATTGGATGATGGCATTGCGGTGATTACGCTCAATCGACCCGATGTCTTAAATGCGCTCGACACGCAGATGCGGGCCGAATTGACCTATGCGATAGGGCAGGTGGGGGCCTCTGTGCGGGTTTTGGTGATCACAGGCGCAGGTCGCGCCTTTTGCGCGGGACAGGATCTGGGCGATGCGGGCCGTGTGGCTGATCTCAATCTTGAGCGGGTCTTGCGGGATGAATACATGCCGCTGATCTCAGCGATTGCCGATTGCCCGATCCCTGTGATTGCGGCGGTCAATGGCGTGGCGGCGGGGGCGGGTGCAAGCCTTGCCTTGATCTGTGATATCGTCATTGCCGCCGAAAATGCACGATTTATCCAAGCTTTTGCACAAATCGGCCTCATGCCTGATGCGGGGGCAACTTGGGTTTTGCCCCGCCTCGTGGGGCAGGCCCGTGCCATGGGGGCAGCACTTTTTGGCGAGCCTGTCACCGCGCGGGAGGCCGAAGCAATGGGGATGATTTGGCAGACCACAAGTGAGGCCGAGTTTGACGCCACATGGCGCGCCCGCGCCGCGCATTTGGCCAGTGGCCCCACACAGGCCTATAGCAAGATAAAATCTGCACTGCGCGCCTCTGCGCAACAGGGGCTTGAGGCGCAAATGTTGCAAGAAGCTGCGCATCAAGGCGCGCTCAGCCGTACGCGCGATTTCAAAGAAGGTGTTTTGGCCTTTAACGATAAGCGCAAACCCGCATTTGAAGGCCGCTAAGGCCGCTTGCGCAGGCTTGCCCCAAGGGGCGCCAAAGTGCTAGGGATGCAAGGCCGCGGGGGGATGTGATCGTCCCACTCACGCAAGGCGGAATTTGATAAAGGAAGACCAAAATGACGGGCGAGACGCCGAAAGAGGCAGATATTCATCTGATCCAGCGGATTATTCCGCATCGCTATCCGTTTTTGTTGATTGACCGCGTGCGCGATATCGAAGGGTATCATTCGGCCACGGGCATCAAGAATGTCACCTTTAATGAGCCTCATTTTCAGGGTCACTTCCCATCCGCCCCCATTATGCCCGGCGTCACAATCATCGAGGCGATGGCGCAAACTGCCGCGGTGATGGTCGGGGTGGCTATGGGTATGGCTGATCGCAATTTGCTTGTGTATTTCATGGGTATTGATGCCTGCAAATTCCGCCGCAAGGTTGTGCCGGGCGATGTGCTCGAGCTGAAAATCGAAACCACGCGCGGCAAACCCGGTGGTAAGGTTTGGCGCTTTAAGGGGCTGGCCACTGTCGAGGGGGAAATGGCAGCCGAGGCTGAATTTACCGCGATGATGGATCTTGAGGGTGCCACGGGTGGGGCTGCGTAATGGCGATTGATCCTTCGGCCTCTATCCATCCATCGGCTGTCGTTGAAAGCGGGGCAACTATCGCTGCGGGCTGTCATATTGGCCCGTTTTGCCATGTTGGCCCTGAGGTGACCTTGCATGAGGGGGTGGTGCTTAAATCCCACGCTGTGGTCACAGGAATGACCGAAATTGGCGCTGAAACCGTGATTTTTCCCTTCGCGAATATCGGCGATATTCCGCAAGATTTGAAATATGCGGGTGAAAAGACGCAGCTGATTGTGGGCAAACGCAATCGCATCCGCGAAGGTGTGACCATGAATACGGGCACAGATGGCGGGGGCGGGATCACCCGTGTTGGTGATGACAACCTCTTTATGACAGGCGCGCATGTTGGCCATGACGCAATCGTGGGCAACCATGTTGTGGTGGCCAACCAATCCGCTATTGCAGGCCATTGCATCATTGAGGATGGCGTGATCATCGGCGGGCTTTCGGGCATCCACCAATTTGTGCGCATCGGGCGCGGGGCCATCATCGGCGCGGTCACGATGGTGACCAATGATGTTATTCCCTATGGCCTTGTGCAAGGCCCGCGCGGGGCCTTGGATGGTCTGAATTTGGTTGGCCTAAAACGCCGTGGCGTGGCCAAAGAAGATATCAATGCGTTGCGCGCCGCCTATCAGGCCTTGGCGCAAGGCGAAGGTGCATTTCAGGAACGCGCGCGCCGTTTATCAGAAGAGGCACCAAATTCCCAATATGTAAGGGACGTGGTGGATTTTGTGCTGAAAGGCTCGGATCGGTCATTCTTAACGCCGGGTTGAACGGGGGGATCATGCCAAAACGCGCAATCTTGGCGGGTGGGGGTGCTCTTCCGCAATCGCTGCTTGAGGCGGGGGACGCGATATTGGTCACCTTCCACGGCACGCCCGTGGATGCCCGCGCACCGCAGCAGATTGAGGCGCGGTTTGAGCAATTGGCCTCCCTGTTTGCGCGCCTAAAATCCGTGGGCGTGACGGAACTGTGCCTTGCAGGCGCAATGCGCCGCCCCGTGTTTGACCCCACTGCGCTTGATGCGGGCACAGCCGCGCTGATGCCGCGCCTTATGGCGGCGTTGCAGCAGGGGGATGATGGGCTGTTGCGCGCCGTGATCGCGCTGTTGGAGGAACAGGGATTCAAAATTTGCGCCCCACATGACATCCGTCCCGATCTTTTGGCGTCCGAGGGCGTGATGGTGGGCGAGGTGAGCACGGCTTTGCGCGCCGATGCACATCGCGCTGCCGCCGTTTTGGCGGCGCTTGCACCCCAAGATGTCGGCCAAGGTGCTGTGGTTGCAAAGGGCCAAGTTCTTGCGATTGAAACCCTACCCGGCACAGATGCGATGCTAGAATTCGTGGCGCAGACTTGCCCCAATTCGGGGGGTGTTTTGATGAAGCGCCCCAAGGCAGGACAGGATTTGCGCGTTGATATGCCCGGAATTGGCCCGCAGACGATTGCGATGATGCAAAAGGCGGGGCTGTCGGGCTTGGTGGTGCAGGCGGGTGGCGCGCTGATCCTTGAGCGGGAAAAGGTTCTCGCCCGCGCGGCATTGGCGGGCATCACCCTATGGGCCGCGCCGTGAAACTGTTTCTCATTGCGGGCGAACCTTCGGGCGATGCGCTTGGGGCCAGCCTGATGGCGGGGCTGAAGGCCGCGCGTTCTGACATTGAATTCTCAGGCATTGGTGGCCCGTTGATGCAGGCCGAAGGGCTAAACAGCCTGTTTCCCATGTCTGATCTGTCGGTCATGGGGCTGGCTGAGGTGCTGCCGCGCCTTCGGCGTTTGTTCAAGCGCCGCGATCAGGCGGTCAATGCGGTGATTGAGGGGCAGATTGATGCGCTCATCACCATTGATAGCCCTGATTTTTGCTTGCGCGTGGCCAAGCAGGTGAAGAAATGCGCACCGAAGCTTCCTGTGATCCATTATGTCGCCCCAACTGTCTGGGCATGGCGGGCGGGGCGTGCGCGTAAAATGGCACGCTTTGTTGACCATGTACTGGCGCTGTTTCCGTTTGAGCCGCCATTGATGCAGGCTGTGGGGATGGGCTGTGATTTTGTGGGGCATCCAGTCGCGCAGATGCCGCAAGCCGCGCCCGAGGACTGCAGCGCCTATCGCGCGGGCCTTGGTGTTGGGGCAGGGGATCCCTTGCTGTTGCTGCTGCCTGGCTCGCGGCGGGGCGAAATTGCGCGGCTTGGCCCCCGATTTGGGCAGGTTGCGCGCGGGTTCTTGCATGCGCATCCACGCGGCCATCTCGTTTTGCCTGCGGCCCCCGCCATTGCCGATGATGTCGCGCGGATGATGGCCGCTTGGGATCTTGGGCCAAGGGCGCACCTGCTCGACCCGCGTGCCGCGGGCGCGGACTATCCACATCAAAAATCCTGCGCTTTTGGGGCGGCGGATCTGACGCTTGCGGCTTCGGGGACAGTGTCCTTGGAATTGGCTGCCGCAAAAACCCCGATGGTGATTGCTTATGATATGGCGCCGCTGTCACGAGTTTTGATGCGGTGGATGTTGAAAATTGACACGGTCACTTTGGTCAATTTGGTCAGCGAATCCCGCCACATCCCCGAATTTTTGGGGAAGGACTTTGAACCTGCGCCTGTTTTGGCGGCGCTTGAGCGGTTGGTGAGCGATCAGACTGCGCGCAACGATCAAATCCAAGCCGCCGAAGTGACGATGGCGCAGCTTGGGGCAGGGGATCGCGACCCAAAGGCCCGCGCGGCAGAGGCAGTTTTGCGGGTTTTGGAGAAGGAAATTGTGGGGTAAAATATAACCCCATATCCAAGCAATTGATTTTCAATAATTAATCATAATTTAGGCGTGCTAAAGAGGCTTGACCTTACCCCGTCTCTGCCGCATAAGCCTGCCATCTTTAACGGGGGTCGCACAGGCGGCCTCTTTTTTCGGTCAAAATCTAAGACCAAGGAACGTATACATGAAAACCTTTACCGCAACTCCTGCGGATATCGACAAGTCATGGATCGTGATTGACGCTGAGGGCGTTGTTCTCGGTCGTCTTGCCTCGATCATCGCCATGCGGCTGCGCGGCAAGCACAAGCCGTCCTTCACGCCCCATATGGATATGGGCGACAATGTCATCGTCATCAACGCTGAAAAAGTGCAGGTGACGGGCAACAAGCGCAACAAGCCAAACTATTGGCACACAGGCTATCCCGGCGGGATCAAGAGCCGCACCACAGGCCAGATCCTCGAAGGTGCGCATCCTGAGCGCGTTGTGATGCAGGCGGT
This sequence comes from Roseobacter sp. HKCC-CH-9208, assembly GCF_037805125.1. NCBI lineage: Bacteria > Pseudomonadati > Pseudomonadota > Alphaproteobacteria > Rhodobacterales > Roseobacteraceae > Roseobacter > Roseobacter sp. HKCC-CH-9208. The sequence continues at coordinate 17,234 of NZ_JBBLYK010000001.1, forward strand.
CAAGCGCATGCTTCCCGGTGGCCCGCTGTCGCGCCGCCAGATGACCAATCTGCGCGTCTATGCAGGTGCAGCGCACCCGCATGAGGCACAAAACCCCACAGTTCTGGATGTAAAATCCATGAACAAAAAGAACACGCGGAGCTAAACCATGGCCGAGACACTCTCTTCGCTCGATGAGCTGAAAGGCGCCGTGGCTGAGGGCTCTGCCCCCGCCGCAGGTGCGACATCCATTTCCGTGGATGCCTCCCCCCGCGAGCCTGTGCGCGATGCGCTTGGCCGCTCTTATGCAACGGGTAAGCGGAAAGATGCGGTTGCCCGCGTCTGGATCAAGCCAGGCTCTGGCAAGGTCACCGTGAACGGCAAAGAGATCAAAACCTACTTTGCCCGCCCTGTGTTGCAGATGATCCTGCGTCAGCCTTTCTCTGTGGCTGGTGTGGAAGATCAGTTCGATGTGATGGCAACCGTCAAAGGCGGTGGCTTGTCAGGTCAGGCAGGCGCGGTAAAGCACGGCATCTCTAAGGCGCTGCAGCTTTATGATCCCTCCTTGCGCGGCGCGCTGAAGGCGGCAGGCTTCCTGACCCGCGACAGCCGCGTTGTGGAACGTAAGAAGTTCGGTAAGCGCAAAGCGCGCCGCAGCTTCCAGTTCTCCAAGCGTTAATCTGGATCAACGCTGTTCAAGATTACAAAAAGGCCACCCGTTTGGGTGGCCTTTTTCTTTGTCCCTTTGACGCGTCCCCATTCTGTGCGCGGTCAATTTACATGGCGCGCGCATAGTCCTGTGGTGTTGGCATTGCCCCGTTCTGTGTTGGATAGGCCTGATTATGGCCCTGTGTCGTCTCCCCAAGCTTGAAGAACTGCAATTCCCCCGTCAGGCCCGTTGCGGCCTTCGTCATCTTGCCGCTGTCCTTGACCAATTCCTCGGCCATCGTGGCGTTTTCTTGGGTCGCGCGTTCCATATTGAAAATGGCGCTATTAATATCGGCAAGGGCGATGCTTTGTTCGCTGACACCCGCCACGATGCCATCGACCTCATGGGCGATTTGGCCAATATCTTCGAAAATGCGGCGCAGTTCGCTGCCTGTTTTATCGACCAAATCAACCCCGCCTGATCTGCGATGGCAGAAAGGCGGGCCTCTTCGCCATCAATATCATGCTGATGTGGTGTGGCGCGCTGTAGGGTCATGAAGGAATCCGTCATCTATATTCAGTTACAAATGATAAAGCACAGCTTAAGGTTAAGTTTAGCCTCTCGCGCAAAAAATATTTGATGCAAAGATTTTGAATCAAAGCTTCGATTTTGCTGCGATCATCTTATCGCAGAAGGTTGTTGCCCCATGCACGGAAAAGTTGAAACAGCCGTATGATCAAGCGAGAGATTTCCAGCCATGCGCGATAGGGCAAAACCGTCAAATAGCGCCATTTGGGCAGTTTGAAATCTGGCCCTTGGTTTTGGATTTGCGTAACCTCGCCGGTAATTTGCGCGCAAGGCAGGGGTTTGACGAAAACCGCCCGAAGGCCTGCAAGATATTCGAGGTCAAACATAATGTCATAGGCCAACCGCATGGGCAGTTGCCGCACCAACCATTTGGCCGCGCGCCGATTGACCATATAGGCCCCCGCACCTTTTTCGCGGGTTAGGGCCAGGGCTAGACGATAGCGCCCTGTAAGCCCGCTATAGGGAATGGCGCGGCCCGTATTCACAGTTGAAAGGCGCAGAATATCCCATTCGCCCGCCCGCGCGACTGCGGCCTGCATCACCTGCGTAAAATCAGGCTCGAATGTAATGTCATCTTCTAAGATCAGCGCGTGATCCGCGTCACTGTTTAGAAATTCGCGCAGGGCCTCGATATGGCTGAAGTAACACCCAACCTCAGCGGGTGCGCGTCTGCGGCCATGCAGCAGGCGATAGGCCAAATCGCTGAAATCAGGATGCGGAAACTGCAGCATTTTGCCATCCACCGCCGCGATCCGCTGATAGGGCAGGCCAATCGCCCGAAGCCGCGCGTCAAGTTTGGCCAAGCGCGCAGGCGCTCGATCCAAATTGATCAGATAGGTTTTCACCTTATCAAGGGAGGCGCGTGCAGATTGGGGCATGGATATTATGAGGGCCTGTCAGTGTTGGTGAAAAAGGGGCTACAGGCTTGCCTGCGTTGGTGCAAGGGCCAAGGCGCAGGCAATGGTGCGGCACGACTGTGCAGAATATTCGCGCAAGCGCCCGATCTTGCGCCTTCACGCATCGAATCCCTTGCGCAAAGATTGATTTCTTCTAAAGGTCGAATGCTATGCACCCCTGATTAGGGGCAAATTTGGGGGATATAAATGGCCCGATCCTTTGATCTGGGAAGGTTCCTGCGCCGCGATGAGACCAAAGGAATGGTTCTGATCGCGCCCCCATTCATTTACGCGGTTTTGCTGCTGGCGGCCCCTTTGACCGCGATTGTTTTGTTTTCCTTCTGGACGCAGGATTTCATGACGATTGATCGCAGCTTTACTTTGTCGAATTACCGCGAGGCTTTCACAGACCCGCTATATATGGAATTGCTGTCGCGCTCTCTGCGCATATCGTTATCGGTGACGGCCATCACAGTCGTGTTGGCATTTCCCGTGGCCTATTTCGTGTCCTTCTATGTGGCCCCAGAACGCAAATCCTTGTGGCTGTTTTTGATCACAATCCCGTTTTGGACAAGCTACCTGATCCGCGTGTTTTTGTGGCGGGTGATTTTGGCCTATGATGGGCCCGTAAACGGCACATTGGTGGGCCTTGGTGTGATAGACGAGCCTTTGGCCTGGATCCTCTACTCGGCCAATTCCGTGGTTATTACCTTGGCGCATGCTTATGCCCCCTTTGCGATTTTGCCGATTTTCGTCAGCCTTGAGAAAATAGATCGATCCTTGCATGAGGCGGGGCGTGATTTGGGGGAAAACCGTGTGATGGTGTTTTTGCGTGTCACATTGCCCCTTGCGATGCCGGGTGTTTTGGCCGCGGTTTTGATCGTGTTTATTCCGACAATCGGCGATTACGTCACTCCGCGTCTTGTGGGCGGGTCGGATGGCACGATGATTGCGAATATGATCCAAACACAATTCATGCGCCTTAATAACGCGCCGATGGGGGCGACCTTATCGGTTTTGGCGATGCTGATGGTGGGGTTTGTCTCGCTTGTGATGATCCTTGGCACATTGCGGTGGACACGCGGGGGCAAATCGAAATGAAGGGGCAAAGCCTTAAGATCTATGTGATCCTTTATTTGGTGTTTTTATACGCGCCGATTGTGCTTTTGCCATTATTTGCCTTCAATTCGGGCACGGTCATCGCCTTCCCGTTGCAAGGCTTTACCTTTGGCTGGTTCATCGAGGTTTTCACCACCCAAGCCTTGGTTGAGGCCACGCGCAATTCCGTCTTTATCGCGGTCTCGGTTGCGGTCTTGTCGACCTGTTTTGGCCTGTTCGCGGCACGCGCCGCCACGCGGTATAATTTTCCTGCCAAAGGGGGAATTGTGGGCTTTGTCATGTTGCCCTTGGTTCTACCCGAAATCATTGTGGCGGTGTCCTTATTGGTCGTGTTGATCCAAGCAGGGCTGTCCACGGGGATTTGGTCGGTGATTGCAGGCCATGTTTTGATCTGCACCCCGTTTTCAATTGCGATCCTGCAAGGCAGCTTTACCAATATGGACAAAAGCCTAGAAGAGGCGGCTGTGGATTTGGGCGAAACACCCCTCAGCACGTTTCGCCTTGTCACCTTGCCGCTTGTCGCACCTGGCATCATTGCGTCCCTTTTGATCTGCTTCACGATCAGTCTGGACGAATTTATTATCGCCTTCTTCCTGTCTGGGAATGAGCCAACCTTGCCCGTTTATATCTGGGGTTTGCTGCGCTTTCCTGCGCGGGTTCCTGTGATCATGGCGCTTGGCACATTGTTGGTGGCGTTGTCGATTATTCTGTTGATCACTGCCGAATATTTCCGCCGCCGTGGCCTGCGCCGTGCAGGCAAGCGCGATGTTGGAGGGTTTTTATGACCAAGCAAGAGCCAATCATCCGTCTAGAGAATGTCCACAAATATTACGGTGATTATCATGCGCTGCGGGGCATCACGGCCGAAATCGGGCAGGGTGAATTCTTCTCGCTGCTGGGGCCATCAGGCTGCGGCAAGACCACGCTTTTGCGCGCGATTGCGGGCTTTGAGGATATCTCCTCAGGCGCGATCATGCTTGGCGGCAAGAATATGGAGGGGGTGGCGCCAAACCATCGCCCCACCAATATGGTGTTTCAATCCTATGCGATTTTCCCGCATTTGAATGTCGAGCAAAACGTGGCCTTTGGTTTGCGAAAATCGGGGATGTCTGCAGCGGATAAGACACGCGCCGTAGGGCAGGCCTTGGAAATGGTGGGCCTTGGGGGCTATGGCGTGCGCGCGGCACATGCGCTTTCGGGCGGGCAAAGGCAGCGTGTCGCCTTGGCCCGTGCCCTGATCCTAAAGCCTAAGGTTTTGCTTCTTGATGAGCCGCTTTCGGCCTTGGACAAAAAAATGCGCGAGGTGATGCAGGTTGAATTGATCAAACTGCAACGCGAAGTGGGGATTACCTTTATCCTTGTGACCCATGACCAAGAAGAGGCTTTGGTCATGTCTGATCGCATCGCGGTGATGTTCGAGGGCGAGATTGCGCAATTGGATGACCCCGAGCGCCTTTATCGCCGCCCTGTCAGCCGCAGGGTAGGGGAATTCATCGGGATGATGAATTTCCTTGAGGGCAGTTTGGAACACTCGGGCGGTTTGTCTGTAGATATCGCGGGGCTTGGCCGCGCGGAGATCGCCCCTGAGCAAGTGGTTGGATCAGGCGCTGCGGGGGCCGTTTCCATTGGGCTGCGCCCTGAAACCCTGTCGATCCTCTTCGACGATGATCCCAAATCCGCGCGCACCGCTCAAGGTGTGGTGGATGAGGTCGTCTATTATGGCGATATGACCTATTATGATTTGCGCCTTGATGGGGCTGCGCGCCCTGTGCGGATTTCTATGCGCAATGTGGTGGGCCGCCCTGTTCTTGAGGTTGGCGCGCGAGCCCGCGTCAGTTGGGATCCCCGCGCGTTTACGGTCTTCACTTAACACTGCTTTTCTACAAAAAACATATAGGTGCCATTCTCTTGGTGAGATGAGATCAGGGCGTGGCCCGCCTCGGCACAAAAATGCGGCACATCAATCTGGGCCATCGCATCGGTGGCGCAGAGCTTGACCACCGCGCCGATCTGCGCCGCCCGTATCGCCTTTTGCAGACGCAAAACAGGCAGCGGGCAGCGTAAATCGCGCGCATCAATTTCAATCTCATATGGGATATGGTCTTGCATGGGGTGTGGCTTAGCGCGCGGGCCTGCCTGCCGTCCACAAGAATGTGATCTCCTGCGCAGAGCGGCCATAGGTGACGCAGGGGCAAAAATACCCTAAAGCCAAACTTATGTTCGGAATCGATCTATATGACGCATCGCTTTTGCCCGCGATCCTAGTGGCGTTAACCGCAGGGGTGCTGAGTTTTCTCAGCCCTTGTGTGTTGCCCATTGTTCCACCTTATCTGGCCTATATGGGCGGGATCAGCTTAGACGATGCCAAGGGGCGGGGACGCAATCGTGCGGTCGTTGCAGCCTTGTTTTTTGTTCTGGGCCTTTCGACCGTGTTTTTATTTTTGGGCTTTACCGCTTCGATTTTCGGCCAGTTTTTTCTGCAAAACCAAATTCTTTTATCCCGTATCTCGGGCGCGGTTATCATCGTTTTTGGCCTTCATTTTTTAGGGGTTTTCCGTATCCCGATGTTGGATCGCGAAGCACGGCTTGATGCGGGTGATCGGGGCGGGTCTGCACTTGGGGCCTATGTTTTGGGCTTAGCTTTTGCCTTTGGCTGGACGCCGTGCATCGGCCCGCAGCTTGGCGTGATCCTGACCTTGGCCGCGAATGAGGCCAGCCTTGCGCGCGGCACAATCTTACTTGGGGTATATGCCGCAGGCTTGGGGGTACCGTTCCTGCTAAGCGCGCTGTTTCTTGAGCGTGCGATGGGGGTCATGGCGCGGCTCAAGCGCCATATGAAGCTGATCGAGCGGCTGATGGGGGCGCTTTTGATTGTCGTGGGGCTTGCCCTTTTGACGGGTGCGTTTTCCGCCGTTTCTTTCTGGCTTTTAGAGAATTTCCCAGCCCTTGGTGCGCTTGGTTAAAGGTTCCTTTTTCATATAGCAATTTCCACTCTTTCGGCGATAGTCTGGCCGCATGGATCGGGTGGGTCATATCGTGCGCCGTAGGGCGGTGTTCTTTGTGCCAGGGTTTGACCCTGCGCCGCCAAGCGCCTTGCGCGAACGGTATCGCCGCGACGCCGCGAAACAGGCCCATCTCACCCTGCGCGCCGCCAATGGGATTTGGCTAAACATCACGCAGCGCTAACGGTAGCGATAACATCGCCCATGCCCCTATGCAGGCTTGTTTTATTGGCGTATGCAGCCAAAAAAGCGCAGCTAGAAAAAGGCGGTTTTACGATGTTTGATATGTTTCAAGACATGCGCACGCGCATCATGACGGATGCAGGTTTTATCGCCGCTTTGGATCAATCGGGCGGCTCCACCCCGAAGGCGCTGGCGCTTTATGGCATCACGGAAGATGCTTATAGCAGCGAGGCGGAAATGTTTGCGCTGATGCATCAGATGCGCGCTCGGATCATTATGGCGCGCGATTTCACCGCCGAGAAAATTCTAGGCGCGATCCTGTTCGAGCGCACCATGCGCGACACGATCAACGGCGCGCCTGTGGCAGAACTTCTGTGGCGCGATAAGGGCGTTGTGCCGTTTTTGAAAATCGACAAAGGCTTGGAAGAGACGCGCGATGATGTGCAGCTTCTTAAACCGATTTCGGGCTTAACGGCACTTTTGTCAGATGCGCGCGCCTTTGGCGTCTTTGGCACCAAGGAACGCTCGGTCATCCATGCCGCCAATGCTGGTGGCATCGAGGCGGTCGTGGCGCAGCAATTCGATCTTGCGGCAGAGGTCTGCGCAGCAGGGTTGGTGCCGATTATTGAGCCAGAAGTGAATATTCACGCGGATACCAAATCCGAGGCGGAAACCCAATTGCGCGATGCCATTGCCCACCATTTGGATCAACTGGCCGTTGGCCATGAGGTGATGCTCAAGCTGACCATTCCAAATGAAGCAGGGCTTTATGATGGTTTGGCCGATCACCCCTGTGTCTTGCGGGTGGTGGCCCTGTCGGGGGGCTATAGCACAGATGACGCTTGCGCGCGCCTATCGCATAACCCAAAAATGATAGCAAGCTTTAGCCGTGCCCTGACCGAAGGCTTAAATGTGGCGCAATCTGATGCCGAATTTAGCGCGGCACTTGGGGCGAATATTGATAAGATTTACCGCGCGTCTCTTTGAGCGCGCAATTCTTTTAGGACAAATAACCTAATCGCCGTGGCAAGGCCCGAGGATAATCCACGGGCCTCGTCTATTTCTGCGGCTAGGGCATTCACCGACTGCCCGCGCGCAGCGGCAATAGCGCAGAATTCCTCCCAAAACGGATCCTCCAATGAGACGGAGCTGCGATGCCCGCGCAAGGTGAGGGAATGCTTTTTGGGGCGGTCAGTCATTCTGCATCATATTCTGAATCGGGGGTCAGTTTATGCTGATCCAACACTTCGCGAAGACGCGCCTCGCGCGTGGCGGCGAGTAATTTCTCAGCCTTTGATTGACCAAATTTTACAGCATTTTCAGATGCCTGTTCGCGGTTCTTCATGCGTTGTTTTTCCTTGCGCGCGCGGCGTAGATTGATGATCTGGCTCATACTCGTCACTTTTTGCAAGGTGGCTATCTCGCGGTTTCATCAGTGATTTGGCAAGAAAAATGGGGTGCCTGCAAGAGGCACCCCATCATCCGTGATGAAAATGCTGCAGTGATTAGCCTTTGGGGCCAATCATATCTTCGGGCCGCACCACGCGGTCAAAGGTTTCCCCATCGACAAAGCCCAGATTAATGGCCTCTTCGCGCAAGGTCGTGCCATTCTTATGGGCGGTTTTCGCAACCTTGGTGGCATTGTCATAACCGATTGTGGGCGCAAGCGCGGTGACCAACATTAGGCTTTCGCGCATCAGCTTTTCGATCCGCTCGACATTGGCCTGTGTGTCTTTCAGCATACGCTCGGTAAAGCTATCGGCAGCATCCCCCAACAGCTGCATAGATTGCAGCAGGTTATAGGCCATCATCGGGTTATAGACGTTTAGTTCAAAATGGCCTTGGCTGCCCGCAAAGGAAATCGCGGCGTCATTACCCAAGATATGGGCGCAGACCTGTGTCATCGCCTCGGCCTGTGTTGGGTTCACTTTGCCGGGCATGATTGAGCTGCCTGGTTCATTTTCGGGCAGGATCAGTTCACCAAGGCCCGACCGCGGGCCAGAGCCCAAAAAGCGCATATCATTGGCGATCTTATAGGCGGCCATTGCCGTTGTTTTAATCGCGCCCGACATAAAGACCATCGCATCATGCGCGGCCAAGGCTTCGAATTTATTGGGTGCGGTGATGAAGGGCAGGCCCGTGATCCGCGCCATATTGGCCGCAACTGTGGTGTCCCAGCCTTTATCCGTGTTTAGGCCAGTGCCAACCGCTGTGCCGCCCTGTGCCAATTCGTAAATGCCTGGCAGGGCCATTTCGATACGGGCAATCCCATTGCGGATTTGCTGCGCATAGCCCGAGAATTCTTGCCCCAAGGTCAGTGGGGTCGCGTCTTGGGTATGGGTGCGCCCAATCTTGATAATGTCCTTGAATTCCTTGGCCTTCGCCTCAAGGGCGGTGGCCAGTTTGTCGAGGCCAGGCAGCAAGACATCGCGCGCGGTCATTGCGGCGGCGATATGCATTGCGGTGGGGAAGGTGTCGTTAGACGATTGCCCCATATTGCAATGATCATTGGGGTGCACGGGTGTTTTCGAGCCAATCACACCGCCCAAGATTTCAATCGCGCGGTTCGAGATCACCTCATTCGCGTTCATATTGGATTGCGTGCCAGAGCCTGTTTGCCACACCACAAGGGGGAAATGATCATCAAGCTTGCCATCAATCACCTCTTGCGCCGCCGTAATCATGGCATCGGCCAAGTCCGCGGGCAGTTTGCCGCTTGCCTTATTCGCCTCGGCACAGGCGCGTTTGATCACCCCAAGGGCGCGCACGATGGCAACGGGCTGTTTCTCCCACCCAATGGGGAAGTTCATCAGGCTGCGCTGTGTCTGCGCGCCCCAATAGCGGTCGGCAGGAACCTCCAACGGGCCAAAACTATCGGATTCGGTGCGGGTTTGGGTCATCAAAGATCCTCCAGTATGCTGTTGCATACCAAATAGGGCCTGCGCCGCTTAATCGCAACGGGGAATTTAGTGCATCGGCCGCGTAAAGCGATAGACGCGGGCAGGGGGCAGGTTGCGCCAGATCTTATCGCTGCGTGTCCATGACAGGGCCATCTCCTTGCGTAGATCGGCATTCACCGAAGGGTTTGGCCCATAGGTGAATTGCACAAAGCTGCCCTCGGGCGCGAGGCTGTTGAAACTGCCGTTGAGAATATCGCGCTGCACCCCAATGGGCATCGACAGGAGCGGCAGGCCCGAGATCACGGCCTGCACATTGTTTAACCCCAACTTGTCGAGATCACAGGCACTCATATTATGGACATTCACCCCTGCAAAACTCTCGCGCAGATGGGTGCAAAAGTTGGGGTTCATTTCAACCGAATGAAGCATATGCGGGGCAATTCCACGGCCCAAAATGGCGTGGGTGATGTTGCCCGTGCCCGGGCCCAATTCGATCACGGGGCCTTTATTGGGATCAAGACCTGCAACCATCTCTTGGCACAGCGCCGCCGATGAGGGGGCCAATGCCACAACCTGATGGGGTTTTGACACAATCTGAGACAGGAATAAGCGCAGATCTTTGTTCATACCGCATCCGATGCAGGGTTATTGTAATTTATTTATGTCGAATATGCGGGATGCCCACAAATTTCAGGTATTTTTTCTGAACCGATCCAGTGATACCACTTCGCCTTGCGCTTTGGCTCCTTTCGGGGCGGGGTCGGGGTCAGTGACGGGGTCATCCTCGGCGGGGGTGTCTGGGTCGGGGGTGTCATCTTCGGCTTCCACCGATTCAAACCGCAGACCAAATTCAACGGAAGGATCAACGAAGGTGACAATCGCGTCAAAGGGCACGCGCAGCGCCTCGGGGTTGTCGCCAAAATTCAGAACGATGGAAAACCCGTCCTCATCCACCTCAAGCGCGTCATACCAGTGTTGGATCACAATGGTCATTTCTGCGTCATACCGCTCGCGCAGCCAATCGGCCATTTCCACATCAGGGTGGCCCGTGGCGAAGGTGATGAAGAAATGATGGTTCCCGGGCAGGCCGTTATCCGCGACATCCTCTAGCACAGTCTGGATCAGCTTGCGCATTGCGTGATGCATCAAGCGACCATAGGGTATAGAGGCGTTGGAACTCGAACTCATCTTCATTGCCTTTGCTGCATCTGCAGCACCAAGCATAGAAGATTCGGAACGGAAAGAAAGCGCGGTTTTGGCCCGCGCCTCAGCTATTTGCGAGGATCAACCACGCGGCCAATCCCGCCTCGCAGCCAAAAAAGGTCAGGCTTTGACGCGACCACGCCTTGTCGCGCAGGATAGAGGTGATCCGACCAAGCGCTGCCCCCGCATAGGCCAATCCCATCACAACCCATGCCAGCGGGTCACTGATCAAGATCGCGCCCAGACCAAGGCCCACAAACAAACAGCCCGAGGCGGCAGAGACTTCGGTATAGGCCATATTGGTGGGGCCTGCGCGCATATCAAGCACATCCATCGTCCAACGCGTGGCCAACCACCCAAGCGCGCCAAGGGCGATGGTGATCGCGCCCGCCGCGAAATTTAGAATATCAACGATGCTCATCTGACCCTTCCAAGCCCTGTCTTTCCCCTTATTCGGCGGGGGCGTGGGATTGGATCACTTTTCCTTGCATTCGCAAGAAAATCTTTTTTGCGTCTTGGTTGGAAATTGGGGGGCAATCGGGGGGAAAGTGCAGGCTTCTGTTGCCAGGTGCCTGCGGACCCCGCCTTACGCGGCTAGGCGCAAGGGCTTAGTTTCGGCGACCCGAACTGCTTACGCAGCCAGAGCCATTGCCGGAGCACGGTTGTCATTTGCAACTGTACGATTTGAACCGATAACGGTGGTATCTCACCGAGACAAAGCTAACCCCTTTAGACGTTCGTCGATCCTATTTCGGCCCCATGATCCGCAAATGACGGAGTGTGGTGGAGCCGCCGGGTACCGCCCCCGGGTCCGATCCGCTTATTACGAGCGCGTTTATGTCCATAGCCCCGCGAAGGGGACAGGGGGAATATAGGCGCTGTGGGGGCGGATGGGAAGGGGGCAGCCTTCTAATGGTTGGTTCGATTAGCGTCCGTCCCACGCCCCCCCCAAACGCAAAACGAGCGCCCTTTCGGGCGCTCGTCTCGTTTCCACCTTCTGACCTAAATCAGAAGCCTGCTTTGATCCGCACAAAGGCCTCGGCCTGTGCCTCGCGGCGGTCGTTGCTGATGGGCAGCTGTGCCAGAACGGGTACGGTCACTTCGCCCAAGCCATTGGCCTCGAGCGTTTCTGCGCCAAGGGCGGCAAGGGCCGCGCTATTGGCGGTGCCAAAGCCGCCATCAAGCAGGGGCTGTGCTGACACCTCGGACTGCATCGCGTTGACGAAGTCATAGGCCTTGTCCTCTGACCCTGGTGCATCGGCCATATTCACATAGCCGCACAGCCAGACCGATGTGCCCTCGACCGTGTTGCGTTCAAACCCAACGGAGAAGCCTTCATCGGCCAATGCCACGGGCACCTCGTTCCATGCCCAAGCCACCAGAACCTCGCCCGATGCCATCAACTGGCCTAATTCGGCGGGGTCGGTCCAATAGGTGCGCAGGTTTTCGTGAATCGAACGCAGCCATTCGGTGGCCGCCTCAAACTCGGCATCTGTGGCTTTTGTCCAATCGGTCATGCCTGTCGCCAGATAGGCCAGCGCATAGGCGTCATCGACATTGTCAGGGATCGACAAGCGGCCCGCGAAGGCGGGATCAGTGAAGACTTGCAAGGAGGCCACCTGTTCGGCGGTCACTTCCTCGGTGTTATAGGTGATCGCGGTCGTGCCGTAATCGGTGGGCAGGAAGAACAGCTCAGACGTGCCCGCAAGCACATCTTGGCCCACGAGGCTTGCATCGAGATTGTCAAAGGCCGCGATGCGGTTCTGATCCCATGGTTCGATGATGCCCGACTCTTGCCAACGCGGCACGGAGCCTGCGCAAATATGGGTCACATCGGATTTGAACCCAGAGACCAGACGCTGAAACGCTTCGTCCTCATCCCCGAAGAACACAAAGCTGGGGCTTGCGCCATGTTGGTCGATATAGGGTTGGTGGTAGCCGGGTTCTTCAAAGCCTGAATAATCGAACACGGTCAATTCTCTATCTTGGGCGAGGGCCACACCAGACATCGCCATCAGTGCAACAGTGCTAAAGAGCATTTTCTTGGTCATAAGCAGCAATCCCGATCCTGTGAGTTAAGGGAAAAATCGCAACGGACGCTAGGGCGAAGCCAGCCATCACGCAAGAGGATTCGCGAAATTCGCGCTCTGGGATCGGGCAAGTGCCAAAGCATTAAGCAGTTTGTGACCCGAGATTTTACCCCCCATACCTTGACCCGCCAGATGCTGCACTAGCTTGCACCCAAAAGATCGGGTTGGGCCTTATGACACCGCCCCAAAACAGGAAATGCCAAGGCCAATTGCGCCAACGGCAAAAGATCAAAAAGAGGGGCCATGACAGACGCGCCTGTCCTATATTGGATCCGCCGTGATTTTCGCCTCAGCGATAATCCCGCGCTTGTGGCCGCCGCCGCCATGGGGCCTGTGATCCCCGTTGTGATTTTGGATGACAGCATTGATCAGATGGGCGCGGCCCCCCGTTGGCGCTATGAAATGGGGCTGCGTGGCTTGGCCCGCGCCTATCGCGCCCACGGTCTTGATCTGGTGATCCGCAAAGGGGCGGCTGATGCGGTCTTGGCGGATCTTGTGGCCACGACTGGGGCCAAGGCGGTGCATTGGAACAGGCTCTATGACCCCCATGCCCGCGCGCGCGACAGTGCCATCAAGACCGCGTTGCGCGATCAAGGCATCGCTGCACAAAGCCATAATGGCCATCTCCTGTTCGAGCCATGGGAAGTGCAAACAGGGCAGGGTGGGTTTTATCGCGTCTATACCCCCTATTGGCGCGCGGTGATGGGGCGTGATGTGGCGCGCCCCTTGCCCGTGCCCGCCTTGCGCGGGGTCGATCACGCGCTTGACAGCCTATCAGCCGAGGATCTGAACCTTGCGCCGCAAATGCGCCGTGGCGCGGGCGTTTTGGCGCGCTATGCGCAAATCGGGGCCGAGGCTGCCCAAACCCGTCTGGCGCAATTCCTCGATCACAAGGTGGGGGCCTACAAAGACAAACGTGATTTTCTTGATCAAGACGCTTGTTCTAACCTGTCCGAGCATCTGTCGCTTGGCGAAATCAGCCCGCGCGAGATTTGGCATATGGGGTGGGAGGCACATCGCCATGGTGCGGCGGGGGCTGAGCATTTTGTGAAGGAATTGGTTTGGCGCGAATTCGCCTATCATCTTCTGTATCACTCGCCCCAGATTGCGACTGAAAATTGGCGACCTGATTGGGACAGTTTCCCATGGGCCACCGACCGGCATGCCCCGCAGGTTATGGCGTGGAAACAGGGGCGGACGGGCATTCAAGTGATCGATGCAGCGATGCGCGAGCTGTATGTGACGGGGCGTATGCACAATCGCGCGCGGATGTTGGTGGGGTCCTATCTGACCAAACATATGATGTGCCATTGGAAAATTGGGCTTGATTGGTTCGCCGATTGCCTGATTGATTGGGATCCCGCCGCCAATGCGATGGGGTGGCAATGGGTTGCGGGCTCTGGCCCTGATGCGGCCCCTTATTTCCGCATCTTCAACCCAGAAACCCAAGGCGAAAAATTTGACAAGCACGGGCGGTATCGGGCGCGCTGGATTGCTGAGCTATCAAACCCTGCACCGCAAACCGCGCTTGATTTCTTTGAAGCCGCGCCGCGGTCGTGGAATTTGCAGCCTAAAATGGGCTATCCCACCCGCCCCATTGTGGATCTGGCCGAGGGGCGCGCGCGGGCGCTTGCTGCATATGGCGCGCGAAATTCTTAACGCATGCAACGATGAGATGAATTCGCTTGAGCCTGCACGGGTTTAAGGCGAAACTGGCTGACAATGTCAGGGGGAATGATGACAATAAAAACAACCACCAAAGGTGAACCAAACCTACCGCGCTATTTTGAGGCGGTTTTTGCCAAATCTGTGGACATGAAAAACGGCCGTTTAGATATGGTTCTGCCCGACGGTCGCATCTTCCGCGCCGAAGGGGCTGGGCAGGGGCCTGTTGCTGAAATTCACATTCACAATGTGGATGTGTTTGCACGCCTGATCCGCGAAGGGGATCTCGGATTTTGCGAGGCCTATTTGGATGGGTGGTGGTCAACCCCTGACCTGCAAGCCTTTCTTGATCTGGTTCACGCGGGCAATGACGATATCTATGATGGTTTCTTGGGTCTCAAAATCGCCCGCGCCTACGAGCGCTTTCGGTTTTGGCTGCAAAGCAATTCCAAATCTCAGGCGCGCAAGAACATCTCTTATCACTATGATCTGGGTAATGATTTCTACAAATTGTGGCTTGATGACACGATGACCTATTCCTCGGCCCTGTTCCAAACGGGCCAAGAAAGCCTTGAGGCCGCGCAGATCGCCAAATACGCCTCGATGGTGGATCAGATGGGCGCACAGCCTGGGGATCATGTTTTGGAAATCGGCTGTGGATGGGGTGGATTTGCCGAATATGCCGCGCGCGAACGCGGCCTTAAGGTTACGGGCCTAACCATCTCGCGCGAGCAGCATGATTACGCGGTTGATCGGATTGCCCGCGCGGGCCTGTCTGATCAGGTCGAGATCAAGATGCAAGATTACCGCGATGAAACGGGTGTTTATGATGGGATCGCCTCGATTGAGATGTTCGAGGCGGTTGGCGAGAAATATTGGCCCGTCTATTTCAAAACGCTGCGCGATCGCCTGAAACCTGGCAAACAGGCGACTTTGCAAATCATTACAGTTCAGCATCGCCGTTGGCAAATTTACCGCAACACGGTTGATTTCATTCAGAAATATATCTTTCCCGGTGGTATGCTGCCATCGCCCGTTGTTTTGCGCGAAGAAGTGCAAAAAGCGGGGCTTGAAGTGGCGGGGTCAATTGAATTTGGCGAAAGCTATAGTCAGACTTTGCGGCGTTGGTATGACACTTTCAACGATTGTTGGGATGAGGTGGCCGCCCTTGGGTTTGATGATCGCTTCCGCAGGATGTGGAATTTCTATCTAACCTCTTGTGCCGCAACCTTTCATTTCCGCAATTGCGATGTGACCCAAATCACGGTGCGCAGGCCAAGCTGAGGGATAGTATGACTGATCTCGCGCTTTACGGCACGCTGCGTGATCCTGATATCCTCACGATTGTCTTAGGGCGGGCAGGGGGCGAGATGCCATCTGCCCGTCTTTCTGGCTATCGTGTGGCAATGGTTGCGGGACAGCATTATCCTATGATCAGGCCCGAGGGTGGGGCGGACTGCGAGATAGAAATTTTGCACGGGTTGGATGCAGGCGATCTCGCACGGCTTGATTTTTATGAGGATGTGTTTGGATATACCCGCATAACCATTTCCCATGAGGCGCGACCGCTGCAGATTTATCTGCCACCTGAAGGTGGGTCTTGGCCGAAGGGTGGGGTCTTTGATCCTGTAACTTGGGCGGTGGCACATGGCGCGCTGACCCGTTTGGCCGCGCAAGAAATCATGTCGTCATATGGTATTGAAACAGCCAAGGCCGTTGCCGGCCGCCTGCCGATTATTCGCGCAAGGGCGCAGGCCCATCTGCGTGCGAGCGATCATCCGCCCGCGGGCAAGACCTCCAAGCGCCACATGAGCATCGCGCATCAAGAAACTGTTTATAATGGATTTTTTAATTTAATAGACATTGCGGCCTCTTATCAGCGATTTGATGGCAGTCTGTCTGAGCCTGCGGGGCGTTTGATCCTTGATCTGGGCGAAGCTGTCACTGTGCTGCCTTATGACCCCAAGCGGGACTTGGTGCTTTTGATTGAACAATTCCGCCCTGCCGCTGTGGTTCAAGGTGACCCAAACCCATGGCTGCTTGAGACTGTGGCAGGCATATGTGACGAGGGCGAAACCTATGAGCAGACTGCGCAGCGCGAAGCCCGCGAGGAAGCAGGGGTTGCGCTGCACGCGCTGCATCTCATCGGGCGGTATTACCCAAGCCAAGGGGCGGTTGCGCAAATCCTGATTTCTTACATCGGGCTTGCTGATTTGGCGCAGGATTATGACAGCACCCATAGCCTGTTGGCCGAAGGAGAGGATATTCGCGCCTTAACCTTACCCTTTGACGAAGCCTTTCGCCTTGTGCGGGAGGCGCGCCTGAGCAACGCGCCGCTTTTGCTATCCTTGATGGCGCTTGATCGTATGCGTGCCGAGCGGGGCTGGCCCTCACAATAGCGCCAACGCCCCTTGAGTTATCGCCCCATCCCACCTATCCCTTGAGAAAGCAAAGAATTCTGCCAAAAGGGGCGCGCTATGACCATTTATTCCGATCTTTCTGCTTCGATTGGCAATACGCCCCTGATCCGTCTGAACAAAGTCAGCGATGAGACTGGGTGCGAGATTTTGGGCAAAGCGGAATTCATGAATCCCGGCCAGTCGGTTAAGGATCGCGCAGCCCTTTACATCATCCGCGATGCCATTGCGCGCGGTGATCTCAAGCCCGGCGGCACGATTGTTGAGGGCACGGCGGGCAATACGGGCATTGGTCTTGCGCTTGTCGGTGCCTCGCTTGGGTTTCGCACTGTGATCGTGATCCCCGAAACGCAAAGCCAAGAAAAGAAAGACATGTTGCGTTTGGCAGGCGCCGAATTGGTGCAAGTGCCTGCGGCTCCCTATAAAAATCCGAACAATTATGTGCGATATTCGGGGCGTTTGGCGGCTGAACTTGCAAAATCCGAACCTAATGGGGCGATTTGGGCCAATCAGTTTGACAATACCGCCAATCGTCAGGCGCACATTGAGACAACAGGCCCCGAGATTTGGGAACAGACCGCGGGAAAGGTGGATGGGTTCATCTGCGCGGTCGGATCCGGCGGCACATTGGCGGGGGTTGGTGCCGCGCTGCAACCCAAAGGCGTGCGCATCGGTTTGGCTGATCCTGAAGGGGCCGCGCTTTATAGCTTTTACACCAATGGAACCTTTGACGCGCCAGGAACCTCGATCGCCGAAGGGATCGGGCAGGGTCGCATTACTGCGAATTTAGAGGGGTTCACGCCGGATTGCGCCTATCGCATCTCAGATCAAGAGGCGCTGCCGATCGTGTTTGATTTGCTCAGCACGGAGGGCTTGTGCCTCGGTGGCTCATCAGGGGTGAATATCGCAGGCGCGGTTCACATGGCGCGCGAGATGGGGCGGGGTCATACCATCGTGACCATTTTGTGCGACTATGGCACCCGCTATCAATCAAAGCTGTACAACCCTGAATTCCTGCGTGAAAAGGGCTTGCCCGTGCCCGCGTGGCTTGACTGTGGCGCGGCGGATTTGCCCGTGGTATTTGAGTAATGATGACATTCGCACGACCAAGTTTGGCCCTGACGCGGCTTTTGATCGCTTTTGCGGTCTTGTGGCTTAGCCTCACAGCCGAGGTTTTGGCGCAAGACCCGCCCGATTACACCGCGTGGTCACAACTGAGCGCGCGCGCGCAGGTGATGATTGACGGGGATCGCGCGTCAACCTCGATGCTTGAGGCGGTGCGCGCTGAGATCGTCACGTGGCGCACGGTGTTTTTGGACGCGCAAGATATCAATGCCAGTCGCATCGCAACATTGCGCGAACAGATCGCAGCCCTTGGCCCTGTCCCCGCAGAAGGGGAGGTCGAGCCTGCGGCGATTGCCGCACAACGCGCGGATTTGACCCAACGCCTGACTGATGCAGAGGCACCCGCGCGGCGCGCGGAGGCGGCCCATCGCGAGGCGCAAGGCCTCATCGGGGAAATTGATGCGCAAATCGCCGCCCGTCAGGCGGGCGCCTTGTTGCAGCTTGAACCCGCCCCGATTAACCCCGCCAATTGGCCCAGTGCGGTTGCAACACTGCTTGGCTTCGCTTTTGCCGTAGGGCAGGAGGTCGTAACCTACTCACTGGCGCCTGCGCAGATATCCGCCCTTGGGGCGAACCTGCCGCTTGTGGCGATTTTTGTGATTGTGGGGCTTGTTCTTTTGACCCGTGGCAGGGGGTTTGTGGGACGGTGGATGGAAACGCACCACAGCCCAAGCCCAACCCCCACAGCGCGGCTTGCCCTGTTAGGTCTGTCACTTTTGCATCATGCCATGCCCGTCATTGGGGTTTGGGCCTTGGCCTATGCGGTGCAGATCTCGGGCATGGTCGGGTTTCGCGCGGCGGTGTTGGTGCAAATGGCCGCCCCGATGGCGCTCAGCTTTATGGCGGCGATTTGGCTTGGGCGGCAGGTTTTCCCCCTCGATGAGACTAACCGCCCCCTTCTGCGCCTAGACGAGGCGACACGCGCAACAGGCCGCCGCTTGGCACGAGTTTTGGGGGCGATTGTGGGGCTGTGGCTTTTGGTGGGGCAGGTCGCACAAACCGAAAATTTCACTTCCGCAGACCGATTGGTGATCAGTTTCCCAATCGTGGTCTTGGCGGGTCTGATGATGTGGCAATTAGGCTGTCTGTTGGCCGTTCATGTCAAAAATTCAGCCCAGTTGGACGGCGCGCGCCCCCTGATGCTGCGCATGACACGCGCGCTGTCTTTGGCGGTCATGGCGCTTGGTCTTTTGGGGCCGATTTTGGCAGGGGTTGGGTATTTCACCGCAGGATCGTCCTTCCTTTTGCCGATGTTGTTCAGCCTGTCTTTGCTTGCGGTTCTCGGCATCTTGCAGCGGGTGGTGACTGATGCCTACGGGGCCTTAACCCGCCGCAGCGAGGGGTTGGACGAGGCCCTGACCCCGACCTTGATCGGGTTTATCTTGGTCTTGGCCTCCTTACCCGCCTTTGCCCTGATCTGGGGGGTGCGGCCCGCGCAATTATCTGACATTTGGGCGCAGATTGTCTCGGGGTTCAGCATTGGCGGCGTGACGATTTCGCCTCGCAATTTCCTGATTTTCGCGATTGTCTTTGCGATTGGCTATACGGCAACCCGCGCGCTTCAAAGCACGCTGCGATATAACCTTCTGCCAAAAACCCAAATCGACCAAGGCGGTCAAAGCGCGATTTTGGCGGGAACGGGCTATGTTGGTATTTTCTTGGCCGCACTTTTTGCCATCACCTCGGCAGGAATTGATCTGTCCTCCCTTGCGATTGTGGCTGGTGCGCTGTCGGTCGGTATCGGTTTTGGCCTGCAAACAATCGTGTCCAATTTCGTCTCAGGGATCATTTTGTTGATCGAGCGCCCGTTCAAAGAGGGTGATTGGATCGAGGTCAATGGCCAGATGGGGTATGTGCGTGAAATCTCCGTGCGCTCGACCCGCATTGAAACCTTTGATCGTTCCGATTTGATTGTGCCGAATGCCGATTTGATTGCGGGGGTGGTCACCAATATGACCCATTCCTCCGACACAGGCCGCCTGATTTTGCCCGTTGGGGTGGCCTATGACAGCGACCCGCAGCTTGTGATGAAAATCATGGCCGAGGTTGCCGAGGCGCATCCGATGGTGATCTTGAAACCAAAACCAACCATCTTGATGGTAAATTTTGGGGCAGATGCGTTGGAATTTGAAATTCGCGCGATCCTGCGGGATGTGAATTTTCTATTGTCGGTGAAATCCGAGATGAACCTTGAATTGCTGCGCAGGTTCCGCGAGGCAGGTATCGAAATCCCATTCGCACAGCGTGATTTGTGGCTGCGCAACCCCGAGGCGCTTGCCGCCCCTAAATCTTGAGTGCTGGTATGAGTGAGCTTTTATTTCTGGAAGATGCCTATCGCAAAACTGCGCCTGCGACTGTAAAGGGGCTGACGGATGCAGGTGGGATCATCTTGGATCAAACCATTTTCTATGCCCAAGGGGGCGGGCAGCCGGGCGATAGCGGGTGGTTGGATTACGAGGGCGGGCGCATCGCCATCGCCACCACGATGAAGGGCGAGGGCGGGGATGTTGTTCTCTTGCCTGCCGAACCCGTGGCCTTGCCAAAATCTGGCGCGGCGGTTGAGCAGCGTCTTGATTGGGCGCGCCGCTTTAATCATATGCGCATGCACACCGCCTTGCATCTTTTGTCTGTTGTGCTGCCTTATGGGGTGACAGGCGGGGCGATTGGCGCGGAACGCGGGCGGCTTGATTTCGACATTCCCGATAGTTTGCCCGAGCGTATGATCCTGCAAGGTCAACTTAACGCATTGGTGGATCGCAACCTGCCCGTAATACAGCACTGGATCACCGAGGCGGAATTGGATGCAAAGCCTGAGATGGTCAAAACCCTCTCGGTAAAACCCCCGCGCGGCGCGGGCCGTATTCGTCTTGTGCAAATCGGCGAGGGGGCTGCGCAGATTGACCTGCAACCTTGCGGCGGCACCCATGTTGCGCGCACGGGCGAGATCGGCAAATTGGAGATCCTTAAAATCGAAAACAAAGGCCGCCAAAACCGCCGCGTCAGCATCGGGTTTGCCTAATCTCGGGCTACGGTGAAATTCTCTGCGGGGGATGTCAATTCACGGGTTGCACAAAGGGGGTGAAATCCTATAGGAGACCCCTCACGGACAGGTGGCCGAGTGGTCGAAGGCGCACGCCTGGAACGCGTGTAGGCGGGAAACCGTCTCCAGGGTTCGAATCCCTGTCTGTCCGCCACCCCACCCTTTGATGAGCTGCTTACATCGGATCAAACTGATCGGCGGCAAAGACCGTGTGAATGACATGGCCGTCAAACATCTCGAACAGCCGCTTTGATACTTCTTTGCTTTGCCATCTTGTGGGGGAATTCAGCGCCTCTTCGATGTCATCGCGGGTTTTGAATTTCATGGCCATCACAAGCGGGAAGGGGCTGTCGGGGTCATCGCTTTCCACTTCGCGCATCACGCGCAACTCTTGCAGATTGGGAAAGGCTGACCAAAGCGGCACAAGATTTTCGCACCAATGGCTGTGGAAGTCTGCCTCCATGCCATCCTTGATTTTACCCTTAAAAAAGGCGCATCTTACAAACATCTGTCCCGCTCCATTCTATGTGTTGCAGCGATAGGATTGCCGAAAGCCTGCGCACAAGCAAGGGGAATGGGATGGATGTTCGCCCCTGTGAACCATGGGGGTCATGTAAGCGAGAAATGGGGGCGGGTCATGGATTTTGAACTAAAGGGGAAACCCTGCATCGTGACAGGCGGGGCATCGGGGATTGGCGAGGCGATTGTGCAGGATCTTGTGGCCGAAGGGGCCAAGGTCATCGTGATCGACAAAAACCCCTGCAAGGTGGCGCAGATTGCGACATCCGTCACCCTTGATTTGACCGATGATGCGGCTTGTGCTGCAGCATTGCGCGACATTCGCGCTGAATTCGGGACGATTTACGGGCTTGTGAATAATGCAGGCCTCAATGATGGCGTGGGGCTAGATGCGGGGCCTGACGCGTTTCGGGCATCTCTCAATCTCAACCTCGTGCAATATTACACCTTGATGCATCACCTGCATCATGACCTGCGCGCAAGCCGTGGTGCGGTGGTCAATGTGGCCTCAAAAACCGCTGTGACAGGGCAGGGCGGCACATCGGCCTATGTGGCCGCAAAGGCGGGCGTCTTGGGTTTGACGCGGGAATGGGCGGCGGAGCTGGCCTCGGAGGGTGTCCGCGTGAATGCTGTTTTGCCCGCCGAGGTTATGACGCCTATGTATCAAAACTGGCTGTCGACCTTGCCTGATCCAGATGGGATGCGCGGCAAGATCGAGGCCGCGATTCCCCTGTCGCGCCGGATGACCGAAATCGCGGAAATCGCGGCAATGGTGGTGTTTTTGCTCTCTGCGCGGTCGGGCCATACCACGGGGCAATGGATGTTCGTGGATGGCGGATATGTGCATCTGGATCGCAAGCTGACGCTCTGATCCAACTACATCACTGCCCCCACTTGCCACGGCACGAATTCGACCCCACCAAAGCCCAATTCCTCGCTTTTCGTGGTGCCGCCCGAGGCCACGCGTAGGATTTCGCGGTAAATCTCTTGCCCCTTATCTGCAAGGCTGATGTCGCCGCTGATGATGTCACCGCAATTGATATCCATATCGTCCCCCATGCGGGCATAAAGATCATCATTGGTCGAAAGCTTGATACAAGGTGTGGGCATATAACCCGACACAGACCCACGGCCCGTGGTGAATGTGATGATATTGGCGCCTGAGGCAATCTGCCCTGTGACCGAGCATGGATCATATCCAGGACTGTCCATATAGACAAAGCCCTGCGTGGTCAGGGTCTCCGCAAATTCATAAACCCCCGCCAAAGGGGCAGTTCCACTTTTGGCCACTGCGCCCAAAGATTTTTCAAGAATTGTGGTCAGCCCGCCGCGTTTGTTGCCTGGGGATGGGTTATTGTCCATCTCGCCGCCATTTCGGGCGGTATAATCTTCCCACCACTGAATACGCGAAATCAGTTTTTCACCAATTTCGGGCGATATCGCGCGGCGGGTCAAAAGATGCTCTGCCCCATAGATTTCTGGGGTTTCAGACAGGATTGTGGTGCCGCCCTGACGCACGATTAAATCAGACGCATACCCCATGGCAGGGTTGGCGGTGATGCCAGAATAGCCGTCCGAGCCCCCACATTGCATGCCTACCACCAATTTTGAGGCCGGCGCAGGGGCGCGTGTCGCACGATTGGCCACGGCTGCAATCTCGCGCAGCATGCTGAGACCCCGTTCAATTGTGCGCTTTGTGCCGCCTGTCTGCTGAATGGTCATATAGCGGAAACTCACGCCATCGCGCAGACGGGCGGGGCCGATCAGGTCAGGCACCTGCATCACCTCGCAGCCCAGACCGACCAACAGGATCGCCCCAAAATTTGGGTTTTTCGAATATCCTGCCAAGGTTCGGAAAAGCATCTGATACCCTTCGCCTAAGCCAGACATCCCGCAGCCAGAACTGTGCACAATCGGGACAATCCCATCGACATTTGGGAAATCCTTCAAGAGCCCCGATTTTTCAGCAGCCTCCGCGATGAAACGGGCCACACTACCTGCGCAGTTCACGGATGTCAGAATGCCAATATAGTTGCGCGTGCCGACCTGCCCATCAGGCCTATGATAGCCCATAAAGCTGTCGCTTTCATCCGCCGCAGGAAGGGGGGTGTTCTGCGTGGCAAATTCATAGCCGCGTTTGTGATCGCCAAAAGACAGGTTGTGGCTATGCACATGCGCGCCTGCGGCAATATCTTCGGTCGCATAGCCGATAATTTGACCATAGCGGATCACCGCCGCGCCCTTGGCAATGGGGCGCAATGCAAATTTATGCCCTTTTGGAATGTCGGATTGCGCAAGCGTTTCAAAAGATGATAGAGCCGCGCCTGATCGGATATCGACCAAGGCAATTCCGACCGTATCATCTGCGTTCAGGATCAAAATATCTTGGGTCATCGCTGGCATCATTCATTCAAAGTGAGAGTTTACGATCTTGAAATTTCCACGGCAATCATACTAACATGCTAGAATTATTGAGATTGAGCGACATGATGCAAGAGAATTCACCATCAGACCCCGCGCAAGGCAGCGAATTTAGGCTGCGGTCTTTGGATGACTATGAAGGGAATTTGGCACGGCGCACCTACGCCGCCCTGCGTGAGGCAATTTTGACCTTGCGCTACAAACCGGGCGAGGCGCTGCGCAAGCAGGATATTTGCGCAACGCTTGGCGTGTCGCGGTCCCCTGTGGCAGAGGCGATAACACGCCTCTCCAACGAGGGTTTGGTGGATGTGGTGCCGCAATCTGGCACATTTGTCGCGCGCTTCTCGATGGAAGAAATTCGCGAAGGTGCGTTTCTGCGGGAAAGTATCGAACTGGCCTGCGCCGAGCTTTTGGCCGAGATTATCACAGACGAGCAGATCACCGAATTGCGCCGCAATTTGCGCCTGCAAAAGGTGATGGTTGAGGAGGGCGATTTTGCCGAATTTTATCGGCTAGATGGTGAAATGCACGATCTCATCATCGGCTTTACGGGGTTCAAGCAATTATCGACCATTGCCAAAACGGGATGGCTTCATGTGGATCGCGCACGGCAGTTGATCTTGCCCATGCCAGGGCGCGTGGCCGAGACATTGCAAGAGCATTACGATTTGGTCGATGCGATTGCCGCGCGTGATCCGCAAGCGGCGCGAAAAGCGATGCGCGCCCATTTGGGCCAGTTGATGAAATCTTTGATCCCGCTTGAGAAGACCCATCCAGAATTATTCGACCCCAGTTGAAAGTCAGTAAATGTCCTATCCTGCGAATAAACCCCGCTATGCCGCGCGTCTGAATGCATTCAAACCACTGGCCGAGGGGCGGGGTATTGCGGGCATGATTGCCGCCGCCGCCCGTGTTGAGGGGATGGATGCGGCGGATTTGAACTATCCTGATCATTTCGAAGGGCGTCCTGCGCGCGAGATTGGCGATATGTTGCGCGATAATGGCTTGGGGTTAAACGGGCTTGCGATGCGCTATTACTCTGACCCTGCCTTTGCCATAGGGGCCTTTACCAACCCAGATCCCGCAACACGGCGCAAGGCGATTGATCTGACCAAACAGGGTCTAGATGCTTTGGCGGAAATGGGTGGGGGCGTGATGACCCTTTGGATGGGCCAAGACGGGTTTGATTACGCCCTTCAGGCCGATTACGCGCGTCTTTGGGGCGATACGCTTGATGCTTTGGCCGAAGTCAGCGCCCATAACCGCGATCTGCAAATTGCCATCGAATATAAACCCAATGAGCCCCGCGCCTTTGCGCTGATGCCCGACATGGCCACAACATTATTGGCCATTCGTGATGTCGGGGCCGAAAATTTGGGCGTCACTGTGGATTTTGCCCATGTGCTTTATGCAAATGAAATGCCCGCCCATGTGGCCTATCTGGCGCAGCGCCATGCCAAGATTTTGGGGGTTCACCTGAATGATGGCTATGGCAAGCGCGATGATGGCTTGATGGCGGGCACGGTGCATCCTGTGGCGACAGTCGAGTTATTCGTGCAATTGCACCGCATGGGCTATGATGGTGTTATTTATTTCGACACATTTCCCGACCATTCGGGCCTGAACCCGATTGAAGAGGGGTGCACAAATATCCTGATTATCGAGCGGTTGCGCGCCATTGCCGCAGAACTCGCCGAAAGTTCAGAGCTGTCTGATCTGTTGCAAAAGCAAAACGCGGCCCTCACCCAGCGATTGATCGCCGAGCGGCTTTATGGCGGGGTGATCCCCGATGGGCGCTGATATCCTTGTGATGGGGGCG
Source organism: Roseobacter sp. HKCC-CH-9208 (assembly GCF_037805125.1). Taxonomy (NCBI): domain Bacteria; kingdom Pseudomonadati; phylum Pseudomonadota; class Alphaproteobacteria; order Rhodobacterales; family Roseobacteraceae; genus Roseobacter; species Roseobacter sp. HKCC-CH-9208. The sequence goes on from NZ_JBBLYK010000001.1 coordinate 42,849, forward strand.
CTGCATCTTGATGTGATTGTCAACGCCCCCGCTTTGCCCGCCCCAGACGAGACGATGATGGGCCAAGATGTGGCCTATCGTTTTGGTGGCAAAGGCGGCAATCAGGCGGTTTCTGCCGCCCGCATGGGGGGCAAGGTTGCCATGATTGGCGTGGTTGGCACGGATGATTTTGCGCAGCCTTTGCGCGCTGAACTGGCGCGCGCAGATGTCGATAGGTCCATGCTTGCCACGTGTGATGGGGCCTCAGGCATGAGCGTGGCCATCGTGCAAAATGATGGCAGCTATGGCGCCGTGGTCGTTTCGGGCGTGAACCGCCAAATCAACGCGCAGCAGGCAAAACTTGACCCACCCCCCAAAGTGGTCGTGCTGCAAAATGAAATCCCTGTTGCGGAAAATCACGCGCTCTTGGCGCGTTTGCCGCAGGATGTCATCGTTATCTGGAATGCGGCCCCCGCTTTGGCGCGTGACGCGGTGATGATTGAGCGGGCTGATATTTTGGTGGTTAATCGCCTAGAGGCCGCAATGCAGGCAGGGCTGCCGCATGATCTGCCCGATCCTGGGGCGGCCTTAGCGCAGCTTGCGCGCGAAGGGCGTGCGGTGATCATTACACTTGGCGCGGATGGCTATATCGCGCAAGCGCGGGACGGCACTCGCTTTGAGGCCAAGGCGCATCGCGTGCCCGTCATCTCCACCCATGGGGCGGGGGATGCTTTCGTGGGGGCGCTTGCCGCTGAGATTGCGCGCGGTGCCGATTTAGCGGCGGCTGCGGCCTTTGCCCAAGGGGCGGCGGCCCTTCATGTCTCAACCCCGCTTGAGGGACGCGCCAATATTACCTCTGCGCAACTGCACCATGCCTTTGGCCTATAGCGCCAAGCGATAGGCCTCGGCCGCCGTGCCGCCAAAGACCCGTGCCCGTTCTTCGGCGGTTAGAGTATGGGTCAGCTCCTCCGCTGCATGGCGCCATGCGTCATATTCCGCCCGCAGACGGCAGACGGGCCAATCTGACCCCCACATGATGCGCTCAGCGCCGAAACAGGCAAAGACATGATCCGCATAGGGGCGGAGATCTTCGACTGTCCAACCTTCATTTGCCTCGGTCACAAGGGCCGAAAATTTCAAATAGGCCTTGGTGTCACGCGCCAAAGCGGCCATGCCATCGGCCCAAACCTGAAACGTCTCGGCGCTATGCGCGTGGATTTGCGGCTTCATGCAGTGATCAATCACGCAGCGCATCTCGCTGTGGCGGGTCAAGATGGTGTGGAAATTCGCCAAATGTCGCGGAAATCCAAGCGCGTCAAAGCACAGATCATGCTTGGCGATGGCCTGATAGGCCCATGCGATATCTGCGCGCAGCATCCAGTTATCGTCTTCAATATCTTGGATCATGGGGCGCACGCCCACGAATTTAGGATGCTTTGCAAATCGCGCTAAGACCGCCTCATCGTCTGGATTTTCAAAATCAATCCACCCCACAACGCCTGCAACAAAAGGCGTGGCATCGGCAAGGCCCAACATATAGGCGCTTTCCTCCACTGTTGGGGCGGCCTGCACCAAAACGGTTTTATCGATGCCATGACGCGCCAGATGCGGGCGTAAATCATCCGGGCCATAGGGGCGATAGAGCGTGGCGTTTGAGGGATCCATCCATCCATAATCGCCACGGGCAGGGTTCCAGAAATGTTGGTGGGCATCAATTTGCATCGTTTGTCTCCCCGTTGCGAATTTAGGCGGTTGGTGCGTCTTGGCGCATCAATCCTGCGGATTTGAGATCAGACCAAAGGGCGGGCGGGATTTGCGCCTGTGCCGCGCGCAGATTGCTGGCCATTTCTGCAGGGCTTTGCCCTCCTGGGATCACCGAGATCACCGATGGATGCATCAGCGGAAACCGAAAGGCGGCATCGACAAGGCGCACATCATGCGCGGCACAAACCGCCTCAATGGCCGCGACCTTGTCCAAGATGTGTCGCGGGGCAGGGTCATAGTTGAAATACGCCCCCTCGTGCGCACCTGTCGCCAAAATGCCCGAATTATAGGGGCCGCCAATGACAATCCCAATTCCACGCGCGGCGCAGAGGGGGAGAAAGGTTTCAAGCGCCTCTTGCTCAAGCAGCGTGTAGCGGCCCGCAAGAAGGAAGATGTCGAAATCGCCACGCTCGGCCAGCCATTGAGATGCTTGCCATTCATTCAGGCCCGCACCAAATGCCGTGATCACCCCTTGATCACGCAATGCGGTCAGCGCGGCTAAGCCACCCCCCATGAATGCGGCGCGCTTTTCCTCAAGCACGGCATTGGTCTTGTGGGTGAAGAGGTCAAGATCATGCACATAAAGCACATCAATGCGGTCTATTCCCAAGCGCTCAAGCGAGGCCTCAAAAGAGCGCATCACACCATCATAGCTATAATCGAACACCTCGCGCCGCGCGGGCACATCAAACCATTTCCCGATCCCATCCCGCGCCTCTGGCGCTGTGACCTGCATCAGCCGCCCAACCTTGGTCGAGATCACATAGTCTTCGCGCGGTTTACCCCGCAGAAAATGGTTGATCCGCGTCTCAGAGAGGCCAAGCCCATAAAGCGGTGCAGTATCGAAATACCGCAACCCTGCATCCCACGCATCTTGCAGGGTGTTTTGCGCATCCTCCTCAGAGATCGCGCGATAGAGATTGCCCAAAGGGGCCGCGCCAAACCCGAGCTCGCTCAGCCTCAGCCCGCCATTTCCAAGGCGATCCCAATTGCGAAATTTGATCATTCTGCTCCCTCCAAGGTTTAACTGACATGCTAGTATGTTTTGCCTTGGATGCAAGATAGTTTCACGTTAGGCTATGTCTCGCGCAGGTCGCGCATGGGAGAGTGTCGTGCAGAAATTCAAAGCTATTTTTGGGTATAAGAAACCTGTCATCGCCATGGTTCATTTCGGCGCCCTGCCAGGTGCGCCGCTCTATGATGCAGAGGCAGGTATTGAGGGGTTGATTGCAGGCTGCAGGAAAGATTTGCACGCCTTGCAGGCCGCAGGCGTTGATGCGGTGATGTTTGGAAATGAGAATGATCGCCCCTATGAATTGAATGTAGATACTGCCTCGACTGCGACCATGGCCTATGTCATCGGTCGGCTGCGCGATGAGATCACTGTACCCTTTGGCGTGAATGTTTTGTGGGATCCCAAAGCAAGCCTTGCTTTGGCGGCGGCAACAGGCGCGCGTTTTGTGCGTGAGATTTTCACGGGCACCTATGCCTCGGATATGGGGGTTTGGGCGCCTGATGCGGGTGCGGCCTATCGCTATGGCGCGCGTGTCGGCGCGGGCGATGTTGCAAAGTTTTTCAACATTAGTGCCGAATTCGCCTATAGCCTTGATCAGCGCTCGGTCGCGGATCGTGCGCGCAGCGCCGTGTTCTCGTCCATCCCTGATGCGGTTCTAGTCTCAGGCACCATCACGGGTGAGGCCGCGAAAATGGAGGATCTCGAAAGCGTCAAAGCGGCTGTGCCCGATGCGCCCGTTTTGGCGAATACAGGCGTTAAGCATGAAACTGTGGCCGATGTTATGCGGGTCTCGGATGGCTGTATTATTGGATCGGCGCTCAAGGTGGATGGGCACACATGGAACGCGGTTGATCCTGATCGGGCCAAGGATTTCATGGATCGGGTGCGAGCAATCAGATGAGCGAGCAATTAAAAAAAGATCTTATTGATCTGATGCAGATCGTGGGCCTGTCAGGCCATGAGGATCGGGTGCGCCGCGCGATTGCGGCGCGTCTGTCGCAAATGGGTATTGCGCATGAAACCGACAGGCTCGGCAATCTCATCGCGCGGTTTTCAGGCGATCCTGATGCGCCGTCCGTGATGGTTTTTGCGCATATGGATCAGCTTGGGTTCTTTGTGCGTAAAATCGAACAAGATGGCAGCATCAGGGTTGAACGCATGGGCGGCGTGCCCGAGCGTGCGCAAGCCTCGCAGGCGGTGCGGCTCTGTATCGGGGAAGGGCGTGATATTGATGCTGTGATTGCCAATAAATCGCATCACGCAACCACCCCTGACGAGAAATATCAGGTTTTGACCACGCCGCAGATCCGCATTGATGCAGGCTTTACAGCCAAGGCTGAGGCAGAGGCCGCAGGGGTGCAAATCGGCACGCCCGTGGTCTATCGGCCCAATGTGATCGAATTGGCAAATGGCCGCATTGCGGGCACAGCCGTTGATGATCGCGCGGGCTGTGCCGTTCTTCTGGATTTGGCCGCGCGCCTTCAAGCGCGCAAATCAGGGCCGCCTGTTGCCATCGTCTTTTCGGTTCAAGAAGAATTCAATTTGCGGGGTGCAATGTCTGCTGCACAAATTTCGCAGCCTGATATTGCCATACAATTAGATCTGATGCTGGCCTGTGACACGCCCGACATGGCGGATCGGGGGGAGATGGTTTTGGGCGGTGGCCCCGGAATGTCGCTCTATTCCTTTCATGGTCGGGGCACCCTCAATGGTGTGATCCCGCACCCTGAGATGGTTGCCCTATTCGAAGGCGCTGCCAAAACGGCCAATCTGCCCCTGCAGCGCAGCGCGCAGGTCGGGGTTTTGACTGACCTATCCTATATTCAGCAGATGGGGCAGGGTGTTGCCGCAATCGATTTGGGCTTTCCATGCCGCTACACGCATTCCAGTCTCGAGGTTTGCGCGCTCAGTGATTTGACTGATCTTGCGCAGCTTCTTGAAACAGGGCTTGCGCAAATTGGCCCAGATTTCAATCTCAACCGCGATTAATGGGGGGCTTGGGCTATGGCCGTGTTTCTTGGCGTAGACATTGGCACCTATGAGACAAAGGGTGTTTTGACCAATGAGGTCGGCCAGATTTTGGCGCAGGCCGCTGTCAGACATGAGATGATCGTGCCACGCGCGGGTTGGGCCGAGCATCGCGCAGAAGAAGATTGGTGGGGTGATTTCGTTGCGGTCACCAAGGCGCTGCTTGCCCAGTCTGAGGTTGATCCGCAGGAGATTGCCAGCATCGCCACCTCAGCCATCGGCCCCTGTATGCTGCCCGTGGATGCCGCAGGGACGCCCTTGATGAATGGCGTGCTTTATGGGGTGGATACCCGCGCCACCACGCAAATTGACCGCCTTAACGCTGAGATTGGCGAAGATCAGATCTTGGCACGCTGCGGCAACGCGCTGACCTCGCAATCTGTGGGGCCAAAAATCCTGTGGCTGAAAGAGACGCAGCCCGATCTTTACGCGGCCACAGCGAAAATTCTGACCTCGACCTCGTTTCTCGTGCATCGCCTGACGGGGGAACATGTCATTGACCATTACACAGCTGCAAATTTCAGCCCGCTTTACGATGTAACCACGCAGGACTGGACACAATCCTTAAGCGATCAGATCATCGAAACGGGGCGTTTGCCGCGCCTTTTATGGTCAAGCGAGATTGCAGGGCGGGTGACCGAACAGGCCGCAGCGCAGACGGGGTTGGCCGTTGGCACCCCTGTAACGGCAGGCACAATTGATGCCGCTGCCGAGGCGCTGAGTGTCGGGGTGCAAGAGGCGGGTGATATGATGATGATGTATGGCTCGACCATCTTTATCATACAGCGCACCGCAGAACGGGTGAGTGACGCACGGCTGTGGTATGCGCCATGGCTTTGGCCCGACAGCCACGCCTCAATGGCGGGCCTTGCCACATCGGGCACGCTGACCCATTGGTTTCGCGACAGGTTCGCCTCAGACCTGCCAAAGGACACCGCCTTTGGCACATTGGCACAGGAGGCGGCAGCCTCCCCCGTGGGGGCCAATGGCGTTTTGGTTTTGCCCTATTTTTCGGGCGAAAGGACGCCGATCCATGACCCGTTGGCCAAAGGGGCGATTTTTGGCCTGAACCTGACCCATAGCCGTGGCGACATCTATCGCGCCTTGATTGAGGGGATTGCGATGGGAACTGCCCATGTTATCGAAACCTATCGCGAGATTGGCCATTCACCCGAACGCTGTTTGGCGGTTGGGGGCGGCACGAAAAACCCACTGTGGTTACAGGCAACCTCAGATTTTGGGAATATCCCGCAGATCGTCTGTGAAAAGACCATCGGCGCGTCATTTGGGGACGCATTCCTTGCCGCCTGCGCCATTGGGGCTGCGCGGCCCGAGGATATCAGCAAATGGAACCCTTCCACCCACGAAGTGGCGCCCAACCATAGCGCGGCGCATACCCGTCACTATAAGCTGTTCCGCCAATTATACGAGGACAGCCGCGGCGTGGTGCATAGCCTATCAGGGGGGCAGTAATGCGGTTCGAGCGGATGTTGCCCCACCAAATTCGGCATGCGATTGCCGAAAACACGCCTGTCGCCTTGGCGCTTGGGGTTATGGAATATCACGGCGAACATATGGCCGTTGGGATGGATCTCTTGGCGGTCACAGAGATCCTCGCGCGTCTTGAGGCGGAGATGGATTTGGTGATCCTACCGCCCTTTGCCTATGGCGCGGCCAGTTATGCGGTTGCGGGGCCAGAGGGCACGGGCAGCATGGATATTGATGCATCCAAAATTTCGGCACTGGCCGAGGATATGTTTTTTGCGCTTTTGCGCATCGGGTTTCGCAATATTCACGGCATTATCCATCACCAATCGGAAAACTTCACCGCAGGTATGCCAACCGATCTGGCGTTCAAATTCGCGGCGCGGCGCGCCTTGTTTCGGTATCTGCAAGAGACTCGCGGCGAAGGGTGGTGGGGCGATAACGCCATGGCCGATTACTATGCTGAGCACGCCAAGGGCAGTGATCCCTTCAACTGGATCAAAATTCACCCGCTTATGGGGCCCGAGGTGACGGCGCATTATCCCTTTGATCATGCGGGGGCAGGGGAAACTGCCCTGATGATGGCACTTGCCCCCGATGTGGTCGAGGCTGCGCGCATGGCGCAGAACGCCGCATGGTATACGTCAAGCGCGAGTGAGGCGACACCAGAGCTTGGCGCGAAAGGGGTTTCCTTGATCATGGCTGAGATGCGCAAGCGCCTGAGCTAACACCCCGCGTGCGCTAAAGCGGCGCTAAATCCACCACACCTTTTTTCAGGATAAAGCAGCCGTAGGGCCCGCTATCGGCGGTGCGAATGATGCAAAAGGCCCGCTTTGCGGCCTCGTAGAAGGCAAATCGTTCCAAGGCCTCGACCAAGACAGGCGCACCGTTTGAGGCATCGAGAACCTTCTGCATCTTGTCGAAAATAGGCACTACGCCCTCTGGGTCACCCACAACTTGCATCCGCCTAACGGGGGCAGGGACAAAGCTATCGAGCGGCATGAGGGACAGAATGGCGCGCGTTGCGGTCGGAATATCGCACCCCGCCATATCCAAAAGGCTGCCATAGGTCGTCTCTTTTGCGATGGTCACGGCGGGGTGGTTGATGTCGCAGATCACCAGATCATCCCCATGCCCCATTTGCATCAGCGCATAGACGATTTCAGCGGAAAGGCGCTGATCAATGCCCTTCAGCATTATTTGACCGCCCCTGCTGCCATGCCCTTGATGATATATCTCTCAAGGATGATGCCGATGATGATCAAGGGCACAATCGCCGCAAAGGACAGCGCCGCCATAGACCACCATGAAATGCCCTGTGAGCCCGTTTGTGAGGCCACCATCACAGGCAAGGTCTTTGCCGCAGATGAGGTCAGAAGTGCTGCAAAGAAATACTCGTTCCATGTCAGCACAAGCGACAAGATGAACGCGGCCACCATACCGGGCAGGGCGATTGGCATCACAATGGTGCTAAAGGCTCCCCAGATCGACAACCCATCAACCAAGGCTGCCTCTTCCAACTCGGTCGGGATTGAGCTGAACTGATCCCGCATGATCCAAATAACAATGGGCAAAACTGTCAGCGTATAAAGCAAGATCAACCCAATCCGTGTGTCGAGAAGATCAAGCGACTTATATAAAACCAAAAAGGGCAGGGCCAAAACCACAGGCGGCAGGATCAACTGGCTGAGGAAAAAGAACGAGATGTCCGAATTGCGCATGAAGCCAAATTTGTAGCTGAACCGCGACAGGCCATAGGCGGCGCAACTGCCCAAAACGACCGCAAAAAACGAAGCGGTGACAGAGACGACTGTCGAATTCCAAAAGCGCTTGAGAAATTCTTCGCGCACGGTGGATTCGTTTCCAATCGTATCAGGTGACAGGCCAAGCGAGCGCCACCCCAACCAATTAGGCGTGAAATCTGCCCAAGGGATTATATTGCCCTGCATCACATCAGGCGCGGTCTTAAAGGCTGTTGTGGCTGTCCAAAAAATTGGAAACAGGCACACAATGGCCCATAGGATCAACACGCCATAGATCAGGCCGCGCGAGAGATACCAAACGGGGCGAAATTTGCGGTCAGTGTCGCTGTCTTTGAAAATCTGCGCCGACATTTTAATACCTCGGTTTCATCCAGCGATCTGCCAGTTTCATCAGGATTGTCATCGCAATCACGATCACAACCAAATAAACAATCGCCAAAAGCGTGCCATATCCCACATTGGATCGGTCACGATATTCTCGGAAAATAAAGCTGGTTACACTATCGGTCGCGCCGCCTGGCCCGCCCGAGGTGATGTTGATGATGATATCCGCCAATTTGAGCTTAAAGATAATGCGGATCAAAATCGCAGTGATGGAAACGGGCAACATTAAGGGGAAGGTCACCTCCCAAAATTGCCGCCATTTCGAGGCGCCATCGACCTCGGCCGCTTCGAACAATTCGCGCGGGATTGCCTGAAGCCCTGCAAGGATCATGATCATCATGAAAGGGATGAACGTCCACGCGTCCATCATCATGATCATCGCACGCGCAACCCCCGCAGAGCCGAAGAAGGACGGGCTTGCCCATCCCAACCATTGACCAAAATCACTGATATAGGAACCCAGCCAAAACAGCGGGGCAGGCAGGTCGGCTGAAGGCTCGGCGGCGATATAGCGCATAAAGCGCGAAATCGGGCCAAAGCGGATTTCCAACATGGATTTACCAATCATCCAGCTGACCGCAACGGGGGACAGCATCAATGGCAGAAGGAAGGCCACACGAAAGAATTTGCGCCCTCGAATTTGCCCGTTCAGCAACAGGGCAAGGCCAAAGGCAACCGTATATTCCACAACAATCGCGGCGGTATACCAAAACATGTTGCGCATCGCGTTCCAGTAAAACGGGTCGCCCGCCATCTGCCGCAGATTGTCGATGCCATTAAATTGCCGCCCATCGGGCGAGGAGAGGTTCCAATCTGAAAAGGCAATGACCAATCCAAAGAGCAGCGGGAACACCACCATAGAGATCACAAATAACGCGGCGGGCAGAACAAACAATGTGCGTTTTCCATGTTCGCCGCGGATCAAAACCTGCGACACGCAAAGGCAGGTTGACCAAAATAGATACGCATAGAGGGAGGGCCGCCAATTTTCAAACCCGATGGACAGTGTGCCAATCCCATCGAGGGTTTGTACGGCCATAATCAATGCCATCAGCGCGGCTGATCCCCAGACAAGGGTTTTTCCCAAACGGCGGCGTTGATCCGAAATGTGATCTGCCGTCACCACGTGAAGCCTGTCGCCGTCTTCCATGCTTATCGCCCGATTTATCGTGTAAATGGATTAACAAGTCTGTGGCCGACCCCGAAAGATCGGCCACAGCGTGTTTTTGCCCTTAGAGCCCGAGAGAGGCGCGATAGAGGCTGATTTGAGTGTCTCTACCGATTTGATCGGTGATGCCTTCCCAGGCAGCGGCAATCGCATCGGCGGTCTCTTGTGCCGATCCGTATTGGCCGGCAAACCCTTTGGCCAGTTCGTCTTCCGCCACCGAGTAGTATTGGAAGATACCAGGGATACGCGGTTCAATTGCCGCGTTAGGGTGGTTGTAGCTATCCGCGTTCGAGCCCAAATAATCCTCAACATAATCGCGGTCATAGCCCGCTGCTTCCCACTCGTCATATTGGAAGTGCGAGTTACGATAGGGCTGGAAGCCCGATGGATATGCGGACATCCACAAGGATATATCTTTGCCGCCAAGATGCGCCGCCGCAGACCAAGCAGCTTTACGCTTAAGGTCATCACCCTGCACGTTTTTGGTGACATAGATGCCCCAGCCCAAATAGGCCATATTGGGCGCCTCGTTGTAGGTGTCTTCCCACTGGCCCGTCTGCGAGTTGTAGACCCGGTCTGAGCCCGGATTAATACCAAAGCCTACAACGTCACCGACTACGGACGTATCTGATGTCCGTGCGTTGGAGCCAATATCACCCCACCACATTAGCATCGAACCTGTGCCAGCCAAGAATTGCTGGAAGCCTGTTGTCCCGGGGTCAGCATTGATCTGATCTGCAGGGTATGCACCTGGAGTCTCGATCAAATCCATCACGTCTTGGATGGCCTGAACCCATGCGGGATTGTTTACCCGTGGGGCCATGGTGTCTGGATCAAACAGCCATGCTGGGTCACTTGGGTGCTTGGCATAGGCGGCAGCGCGGTTGGCAATAAAGTAGAAGCCAAAACCGCCCCAGCCTTTCAGCGGGTCAAGATAGCCATGCGCAGGCAGACCAGTGAGGGGGTCGGTCTTGCCCACCAAATCCTTGGTCACTTGGTTCACCTGTTGCCATGTGCGTGGCACTTCTGCCCCACCGATTGCGCCATTGCCGAAGTAATCCTTGCGATAGCAGAATGTATGGCAGTCGCCATCAATGGTAATGCGATATGTTTTGCCATCCCATGTGCCCACAGGTGGCTGCAAATACCCAACCAAATCATCGGCTTCGATCTGGTCTTTCACCCATTCTGGCATTTCATCCAACAGACCCTTGCCTGCGGTGTCGCCTTCAAATGGGGCGCCCATTTCGATGATGTCGAAGTCAACTGTGCCAGTGGCAATTGCCTGCTGCAAGCGGGGGTTATAATCGGCCTGTGCAAGGTCAATCCAGTTGATCTTCGCGCCTGTGTAGGCCTCCCATGGCTTGAGGAACCCGCGGAACAAGAAGTTATGCAGGTTTTGGTTGTTGAGGCCCAAGAAAGTCAGTTCAACACCTTCAAATTCGCCTTCCGCAACATTCTCTCGGACCGGACCAAGGCATAACTCTCCAACGCGCTGCCAGTCTGCATCGGTCGGTGAGCCCATTCCTACCCCCGGAATTTGTAGAATTTGAGCGCGGACGTCACTATGACCTGCTGCGTTCGCAACTTTAGGTGCTGTCAAGGCACCAGCGCCACCTACGGCGGCAATTGCGCCGACGCTGGCGGCACCTTTGAGCATATTACGGCGGCTCATCTGTGCAGCCACAATAGCTTTATACATTTCAACTTTCACGACTTATCCTCCCAGATATCTTCGCTTAACTTGTGCAGTTTTGACGCTAGCTGAGTCCGACGTTTGAATATTTTTTAGTTGCTAGCGATATTATCTTTCCAGCCAGCAATCATTCTGTCAAGATTCTAACATGTTAGTATGCATCTGGAATGGACAGAGAAAGACTTTCGATTTAGTTGTTAAAGGCCGACTGACTTAAGGAACATGAGCATGGCAGGGTTAGAAATACGATCACTGATGAAGTCCTACAGCGATGTAATGGTTTTGCATGGTTTGGATATTGACATCGAACACGGTGAGTTTGTTGTTTTAGTTGGCCCGTCTGGTTGTGGTAAATCAACTCTTTTGCGTATGATCGCAGGTCTTGAGGGTATAACGGGTGGTACAGTCCAAATTGGTGATCGTATCGTGAATAATTTGCCACCGGCTGAGCGGGACATCGCGATGGTGTTCCAGAATTACGCGCTTTACCCTCATAAGACAGTGCGTGCTAATATGGCCTTTTCCTTGCGTATGCGCGGCATGGATAAGGGTGAGATCAACAGCCGCGTTGATCGCGCCGCCGAGATTTTGGGTCTGACCCCTTATATTGATCGCTATCCCCGCGCCTTGTCAGGCGGGCAGCGCCAACGCGTTGCCATGGGGCGCGCCATTGTGCGTGACCCGCAGGTGTTTTTGTTTGATGAGCCGCTTTCAAACCTTGATGCGAAATTGCGCGTGCAAATGCGTACCGAAATTCGGGAACTGCACCAAAGGCTACAAACAACCACAGTTTATGTAACTCATGACCAAATCGAGGCGATGACGATGGCCGATAAGATTGTGGTCATGCAAGGCGGCTATATCGAACAAATTGGCACCCCGCTTGAGCTATATGACCGCCCGCGCAATGTCTTTGTTGCGGGCTTTATCGGCAGCCCTTCGATGAATTTCTTTGAAGGGCAGGTGGTCAAATCTGGGCGTTCTCTGGCGGCGCAGATCGGTGGTGCGGTGGTTTCCTTGCCAAAAGGGGCGGGCGTTGACGAAGGCCAAGAGGTCATCATCGGCATCCGTCCCGAGGCCTTGCAAATCGCGGATGAGGGGATTTCTGGCACGATTTCAGTGATCGAGCCAACAGGTTCAGAGACACATGTGATGTTGCGCCATAGCACGGGGCAGGATTTTACACTGATCTCGCGCGAGCGGCGCGATTTCAAGGTGGGTCAAATGATCACAATGACGGCTGATCCAGATCACCTGCATATTTTCGATAAATCCACCAAAGAACGCGTGTGATCATCACTATTCGAGAAAAAGGGGGGGTATCATGCTGAAAGGAATTGATCCAAGGCTTAATGCCGATGTTTTGCATGTTTTGCGCATGATGGGGCATGGCGATGTTCTGATAATTGCGGACACGAATTTTCCATCCGACTCGGTTGCCCGCGCCACGGTTTACGGCAACCTGTTGCGCATGGATAACCTCACCGCTGCCGAGGCGGTCGAGGCGGTTCTGTCGGTCATGCCCCTTGATACTTTTGTTGATGATTTTGCCGGCCGTATGGAAATTGTGGGCGAGCCTGACACAATCCCCGCCGTTCAGGCCGAGGTGCAGCAAAAAATCAACGCCGCCGAAGGGGCGGAGCGGCCCATGATCAGCATTGAGCGATTTGCCTTTTATGATATGGCGCGGCAAAGCTATGCTGTGATTCAAACGGGCGAGCGGCGTTTTTATGGCTGCTTCATGTTGCGCAAAGGCGTGATCGGCCCTGACGCATAGGGGGAATGGATGTCTAATGCGATTGTGATTTTGGGCGTATTTGTGGCTGATACGGCCTATACCGCGCTGCGTCAGCCCGTGATGGGCGAGACGCTGATTGGATCACGTTTTGTGTTGGGGCCAGGTGGCAAAGGGTCGAACCAATCGGTTGCTGCAGCCAAGGCAGGCGGGGATGTGCATATGATCACGCGGCTTGGCCAAGATGATTTTGCCAAGATGGCGCTTGATCTTTGGGCCGAGTGCGGCGTGACCCCCCATGTCAGCCACCACCCCGAAAGCTATACGGGGGCTGCGTATATCTTTATCGAAGAGGCCAGCGGCAATAACGCGATTATCGTCAGCCCCGGTGCGGCCGCGGAGATTGCGGTTGCTGATCTTGAGGCGCGCGCCAGCGTCATCAACACGGCAAAGGTTTTCATGACCCAACTTGAACAACCTTTGTCCGCTGCAAAGCACGGGTTGAGCATGGCGAAATCCGCAGGGGCACTGACGATCTTAAACCCCGCACCTGCGCAAGAATTAGGGCGGGATATCTTGGGCCTTTGCGATTATGTGACGCCCAATGAGATTGAGGCGGAGCAGCTGACAGGGGTGAAGGTGACCACGCCTGAAACTGCGCAATTGGCCGCGCAAAAATTGCTTAATCTTGGTGCCAAGGCGGCGGTGATCACCTTGGGTGAGCAAGGCGCCCTTTACCATGATGGCCAGCAAACCCTGCACCAACCCGCCTTTAACTGCGGTGCGGTGGTCGAGACAACGGGCGCAGGGGATGCGTTCAATGGCGGCTTTGCTGTGGCGCTTGCCGAAGGGCAGGGGATCGAGGCCGCGTTGCGCTTTGCGTGCGCGACTGCAAGCTTGTCTGTCACCCGCCAAGGCACGGCACCCGCAATGCCAACCCGCCCCGAGATTGAGGCGGTCGTGTCCTCGTAAGTCGCGCTTTGTGATTGCCGCGCTTCCCCGCTTTGGGTCATAGTCAAACGCGGAGAGGGGACGGGTTTGATGCGCAAGGCGAAAATCACGCTTAGGGATGTTGCGGCAAAGGCGGGGGTTTCACCCTCTGCCGTGTCGCGCGCCTTTACCGATGGTGCATCTGTTTCGTCTGCGATGCGCGTGCGGGTCGAGGCGGCCGCCGCTGCCCTTGGCTATCGTCCAAACGCCTTGGCCTCATCCCTGACCACTGGACGCAGTAAGCTGATTGGCTTGGTTGCAAATAATTTCCAGAACCCTGTCTTTCTCGAGATTTTCGATCAGTTCACCCGTGGCTTGCAGCAGATGGGGTTGCGGCCACTTTTGTTTAATCTCAGCGATGTGGGCGATATTGAACAAGCCGCCGCAATGCTGCGGCAATATTCGGTCGATGGGGTGGTGGTGGCCTCATCCACCTTGCCCGCTGGTTTGGTCGAGCAATTCTATGAAGAGGGCGTGCCTGTGGTTCACGCCTTTGGTCGCCATGATCCGCAGGCGCGGGTCAATGTGGTGGGCATTGATAACCACGCTGCAGGCCGTTTGGCGGGCGAGACATTAATCGCGCGCGGCTACCGCGAGATCGGGTTTCTAGGCGGGCCAGAAGGGGCCACCTCAACCCAAGATCGTTTGGCGGGTTTCCGCGCGGCCCTTGCAGAGGCAGGGCTGACCTGCCGCGCGCGCTTTGTGCCCGCCTATCGGTTTGAGGCGGGGCAGGCGGCTATGTCCGCCGAACTGTTTGCGGGGCCTGCTGAGGTTTATTTTTGTGGCGATGATATTCTATCCATCGGCGCCATGGCCGCGATTGGCGCGGCAGGTCTAGGCTGCCCTGATGATATTGGCATATTGGGGCTGAATGATATGGCAATGGCCGCGTGGCCCAATATTCGCCTCACCACGATTGCGCAGCCGATTGAGGCGATTGTGGGGGCGGCGTTGTCGCTTGTCGTGCGCCTAAGTGAATACCCCAGCCCGCAGGCTGAGGCACAGATGTTTCCTTGTCATTTGGTCGAACGCGCAAGTTTGCGTGCGCTTAACCCCTGAACATGGGCGGGCGGGCCTCCTGCCACGCGCCGTGATCCTTGGCTGAGGCCACCGCCGCATAAACAGCCGCCAGCGAGCGACATCCATCTTCTGCCGTTGGCAACCCATCACGGGCCTGACCACGAATGGCATCGGCCAGATCGCAGTAAATATTGGCCACAGCCAAGGGAAACCCTTCGGGATGTGCAATGGCGACACGGCTGAGCCGCGTGGCCTCGTCATGCAACCCCCCTTCGCCCTTCTCGATGATCTCCGTGCGCCCGCCAGTGCGGGTATAGATCAATTGATTGGGCTGCTCTGACGCCCATCTTATGCCGCCTTTTTCGCCAAAGACCTGAATGTCGAACCCGTGTTGGCGGCCAATCGCAACCGAAGATGTCCAGAGCCGCCCGACAGTGCCCTTGGACATACGGAAATTCACCATTGCGTCATCTTCGAGCACGCGCGATGAAATTGTTGAGGCGAAGTCAGCGGACAATGTGGTGACGTGATCATCACAAATAAACCCTGCCATATGCAGCGCATGGATACCACAATCAGCAAACTGCCCAGAAACACCCGCCATCGCAGGGTCATAGCGCCACCGCACCCGTGGGTTATCGGCATCTTCCGCATCGCCGTGATGGCCATGGCTGAAATTGGTGACGACCAACCGAATGTTGCCCAATTCGCCCGCGCGCACCATGGCACGCGCCTGACGGATCATCGGATAGGCGGAATAGCAATAATTCACCGCGCAAATTCGGCCATTGGCGCGGGCGATTTTTACGATTTCTTCGCCTTCTTCGACTGTCACCGTCATGGGCTTTTCGCAAAGAACATTGAAGCCCGCTTCAAGAAAGGCTTTGGTGATTTCAAAATGCGTGGAATTTGGCGTGGCTACAGTCACGAGATCAACGCGATCCTCGCGGGCGCTTTCCCCTGCCAACATCTCGCGCCAATCGCCATATGCGCGATTAGCGGCAATTCCCAGACGCTGTGCATAGGCACGACCCATATCCGCGCGGTGATCCAAAGCGCCTGCCACAAAGTCAAAATGCCCATCCGCCTGTGCGCCTAAGCGATGTGCAGGGCCGATCTGGCTGCCTTCGCCACCACCGATAAGACCCCATTTTAGTTTTGTCATGATTTGATCTCTTTTCGCTTAAAAACCAATGGATTGCAGATAGGCGCGGTTGGCGCGTGCGTCATCAATGGGGCGCACATCTAGGGTTGGATCGCAATCTTGCTCGACTGTGCACCAGCCTGCAAAATTTGCATCCAAAAGAACCTTGCGCACCGCCTCAAAATCTACATCGCCTTGGCCGAGATTGCAGAAAATCCCCTGTCCGCAGGCCTCATAAAACCCTGTGCGATTGGCAATCACATCTGCCTTAACCTTGGGGTCTATATCCTTGAAATGCATATAGGAAATGCGGCTGACATATTTTTGCATGAAGGCCACAGGATCAAACCCCGCATAGGAGTGATGGCCCGTGTCAAAGCAGATTTTCAAAAGGCCCTCATCAACCTCATCAAGCAGGCGGATCAATTCAGGTTCAAAATCCATAAATCCTGCCGCATGGGCGTGGATGCCAACCGTGAGGCCATAGTCTTCGGCTCCAATTCGCGCGCTTTCTATGATGCGGTCGCGAAATCCAGTCCATTCGGCCTTATCCATCTGCACCGCCTCATCAGCGCGGCCCGCAGTGGGGGCGCGGCGCGGTGAGATACTGTCGATAATCACCAGATGCTCGGCCCCATGTGCCTTGAGGGCGCGGGCGGTGCGATGCGTGGCATCGAGCACATCCTCCCATGCATCAGGGTCGTGATAGGGGCGGAAAATCACACCGCCAATTAAGGTGAGGCCAAATTCATCAAGCGCCTCGCCCAAAATTGCGGGATCTTCGGGCATAAAGCCAACAGGCCCCAGTTCAATCCCGCGATAGCCCGCCTCAGCGCAATCCTGCAGGACTTTGCGCCATGTTGGATTGCGGGGGTCATTTGCAAATTCAACGCCCCAAGAGCAGGGCGCATTGCCGATTTCGATCGTCATAATGGGTTATGCCCTCGTTTAAACAGATGAAATATCGCACCACGCGCCTTGATCGCTTGAGGCGATAACGGCGGCAATCACGCGGTTCACATCGTGACCATCACGGAAGGTGGGCCAAATCGCCTCTCCCGTTTCAATCGCGCGCAGAAAATCACGGGCTTCGATGATGATTTGGTCTTGATAGCCCGTCCCATGACCTGGCCCTTGGCAAAAGGGCAGATAATCAGGATGCGCAGGCCCCGTTAAAATCTTGCGAAAGCCGCGCGTGGCTTCTGGCCCTGTCATCTCATAGAGCCAGAGCGCGTTTTGATCTTCCTGATCAAATCGAATGGCGCCTTTGGTGCCTGTGATCTCGTAAGCATAGCCCATTTTGCGGCCAGTCGCGATGCGCGAAGCATAGATTTGCCCCATGGCCCCGTTTTCAAAGCGACACATGAACTGCACATGGTCGTCATTGGTCACCACGCCTTCGGGCCGTGATGTGTGGACGGTTTCATAAACCCCCATGACCGATGCAATGGGACCCATCAGTGCAAGGCTTGCGTTGATGATATGCGAGGCCAGATCCCCCATTGTGCCATTGGCCATTCCCGAAGTGCGCCAATTTGCGGGCAGGTTTGGATCGGCCAAAAAATCTTCGGTATGTTCGCCGCGAAACCATGTGATTTGGCCAATTGCCCCCTGTGCAATCAGCGCGCGGGCATATTGGCTGGCTGGGGTGCGGATATAGTTGAACCCAACCATATTGGCGACACCTGCGGCCTCAGCTGCGGCGACCATAGCCTGACTTTCGGCCAAAGAAGCGCCAAGGGGTTTTTCGCATAAAACAGGTTTTTTCGCCGCGAATGCGGCAAGTGCGATGTCGTGATGTGTGGTTTGCGGCGAGGCGATGATGATTGCCTCCACCTTCGGATCATGGACCAAAACGCGCCAATCATCGGTCGCGCGGGCAAAACCATATGCGGCGCGATAGGCTTCTGCGCTTTTTGTGCTGCTCGCGCAGACCATTTCCAAACGGGGCCGCAGCGTGGTGTTGAACACCGCACCAACGGCGGACATGGCCACGGCATGAGCCTTGCCCATATAGCCGCCTCCGATAATTCCTATCCCAATTTCTGACATGGCGGCCCCCTCGTGAAATGGCTTGCAAGCGGTTGCAAAAGAAGTAGCTTTGAACGCATAGTCATGCAAGCACGATTGCAGTGCAAGCAAGGTTACGAATGAGGGGCGGGGGCCAGTGTCCGAATTATCTGCGCAATTACACAATGGGATCGCAAAAGGCAGTTTCGTGGTTTTGGGCCGCGCGGGCATGGATCTCTATGCCGATCCGATTGGGGTAAAGGCCGAATTCGGCGAAAATTTTCGGGCCGATCTTGGCGGGTCTTCTGCGAATATTTGTGCAGGCCTCTGTAAATTGGGGATGCAAGCCGCGCTTGTGACCTCGCTGAGCGATGACACGGTGGGGCGGTTTATCCGTAATAAGCTGATCCAGTATGGCGTGGATGTGGAGTACATCCGCACTCTAGCGGGGGAATACCGCTCCTCCTTGGCGGTTTATGAATCGGTGATGGAGGATTTTCAGGTCTGCATCTATCGCAACAATGCAGTCGATTTTCAGGTCACGCCTGAGGATGTTGCCGATATTGACTATGGCCGCTTTGGCGCGCTCGTCACCGCAGGCACGGTTTTCGCAGCGGAACCTTCGCGCAGCGCCACCTTTGCCGCTTTTGATTTGGCGAAAAAAGCGGGTGTGCCGATTATATTTGATATTGATTATCGGCCCTATTCTTGGCCCTCGCCAGACGTTGCAGCCGATGTTCTGACCCGTGCGGCAGACGCATCGGCGATGATTGTCGGCAATGATGAGGAATTCGGATTTATGGCAGGCGCCTATGAGCGCGGTCTTGACGCGGCACGGGGCTTGGCCGCGCGCGGCAAATTGGTGATTTACAAAATGGGGGCCGAAGGCGCGATCACTATGACGGGGGATCAGGAATTGCGCACAGGCACCTATCCCGCCACGCCGCTCAAGCCTGTTGGGGCGGGTGATAGTTTTATGGCGGCAACTCTTGCGGCCTTGGCCAATGGGGCAACCCTTGCCGATGCCGTGGATCAAGGTGCCGCAGCGGCGGCCATCACCGTCTCGCATCCAGGTTGTGCGGGGGCCATGCCCGACCGCGCGACCCTATCCCAATTCATCGAAATTCATCAGTAAAGGAGGGGCCCGATGCATATCCCACCCCATGACAACCAAAATAAACCCATCGTTGACGTAGATCACGACTTAGTGCCGCTGAATTATTTCAACATCGTAAAGCTGAAAAAAGGCGAGGTGTTTGACTATCAAGTTGCTGGATATGAGACTTGCATCGTGCCTGCTACGGGCAGTGTCGATGTGGATGTTGATGGCGCGTCCTATCCCCGCCTTGGCAATCGCGGGGCCGATGTTTGGGATGGCGAACCCGAGGGGGTTTATGTTCCCGTGGGCGCGCGGGTGCGGATCACATGTGTTAGTGACACGACTGAAACCTTCATTGCGGGGGCCAAATATGACAAAGTTTTGGAGCCGTTTGATGTGCGCGAAGCGGAATTGGATGTGATCCAATACGGATCGGATGACACCAAAACGCATCGTAAGATCAAACATATCCTCGGCACAAAATACGCGGATAAGGTTGGGCGGCTTTTGGTGTCGGAATTGTTCACTGTAGGGGCAGGGGGCTGGTCAGGCTTTCCCAGCCACAAACATGACACGGATCGAACCGATGACGCGGGCGAGATCATCGAAACCCGTCATGATGAAACCTATAATTTCCGCTTCCGCCCCAATTACGGGTCAGGTGTGCAAATGTTGCAGCGGCTCGATAATGAGGTGGGCGAAGCCTATCACATCATGGATGGCTCGACCATTTTGCTTGATAGCGGCTATCACCCTTGCGCCGCGCTGCCGGGCTATGAGATGTATTACTTCACCATTCTAGGCGGCCTGAGCCAACGCTCGCTCAAACAATATTTCCAACCAACCCATGCCGAACAGATCCATACGATCCCAGGCATTTTGGATATGGTGGCCAAGTTTAAATGACCCGCGCGACCCTCACCGATGTCCTGACGCCCGCCTTAGCCCAAGGTTATGCAGTGGCAGGCGTGGTCTGTTTGGGGTGGGAAGACGCGCGCGCCTACACGCGCGCCGCGGAATTAGAGGGGCTGCCCATTATTTTGCAGGCGGGCCCAGGCGCGCGGGCGCATATGCCGATTTCGGTTTGGGGGGTGATGTTTGGCGAATTGGCCGAAAGCGTTTCAGTGCCCGTGGTCAGCCATTTGGATCACGGCACGTCACTTGAGGAGTGCGCCGCAGCAATAGCAGCAGGCTTTTCCTCGGTGATGTTTGACGGCTCGGCGCTGCCCCTATCGCTAAACATTGCCCGCACCGCCGAAATCGCAGAGATGGCCCATGCGGCAGGTGTCTCTTGTGAAGGTGAAATTGGGTATGTCGGCTATGCGGATGGGGCAAAATCGCGGGGCACAGACCCTGAGGAGGCTGCCCGATTTGCCCAAGAGACGGGCATAGATGCAATGGCGATTTCCATCGGGAATGTGCATTTGCAACAAGAAAAGCACCAAGGTCTGGATCGCAACCGCCTTGCTGCGATTGAGGCGCTTTGTGACATTCCACTGGTTATTCATGGCGGCTCAGGCGTGCCTGTGCGAGAGCGTCAAGATTTGGCGCGCATGTCTAAGATTTGTAAATTCAACATCGGAACCGAATTGCGCATGGGGTTTGGCGCGGCCTTGTCCCATGTGATATCAGAGCAGCCCGCCGAATTTGATCGTATCAAAATCCTTGGCCAAACCGAGGAAGCCTTGGTCGCGCTGACCCGCCCCGTTTTGCGCGCGCTTAAACCCTAAACCTCCAGATCGTGCAGATGCGCCTGATAGGGTTTTGCGGTCGGGGGTAAGGTTTTCTGAATTTGATATTCGGGGTCATTCAGCTGCATTTTCAGCGCATGCGCCACCTCGCGCAGCCCATCGACAAAGCCACGATTTGCGGGCGGCAGATCATGTTTGATCACCTCATGCAGGGCGGGCAGATTGTGATAGGGCACCATTGGGAACATATGATGCTCAACATGATAATTCATGTTCCAATAGATGAAACGGCTGATCGGGTTCATGTAAACGCTACGGGAATTGAGGCGGTGATCAAGCACGTTATCGGCCATGCCGGTGTGCTGCAATAACCCCGTCATGATCAGATGCCATGACCCCAAGAGGGCAGGGCCAACCCCCACCAACATCAACGGCAAGATCGACCCCGTGATCGGCACCAATGCCAAAACCACGGCACAGATCGCAAGCCAAATCTGCGCAATCACCTGCGCCTTTCTCCAATAGCGGTCAGGGGTGAAACTGCGTTCTTCTTTGTTCAGCCCATAAAGGGCGTGGCGGAACGTGGCCTTGAACCCATCCCATGTATGGCTGCCAATAAAGAGCCATAGAACCTTAAATATTTGCGGCGGGCGCATGGTGATAATTTCGGGATCACGGCCCACGATGATCGTGTCGGTGTGGTGGCGGGAATGGCTCCATCGCCACAAGACAGGATTACGGAACAGCATGAAGCAGGCGATGTGATAGACCACGGCATTCATCCAAGGGGTCAAGAACGCCGTGCGATGACCTGCCTCGTGCCAGCGGCTATCTGCGCCTGCGGTGTAAAATGTGGCATATATCACCCAAAAGGGCGCTGACCACCATGACCCCCACAGCATGATCCCGCCCGTGGCAGAGGCGAACAAGACCGCGAAGTAAAGGATCGTATCACGAATGGCAGGCCCATCTTTGCGCTGCATCAGGCGGCGCATATCCTCGCGCGGGATATCTGAGTGATACCACTGCGCGGCGGCCAGACCCTTTTCCTCTGCCTCGACCGCAGATGCGCCAAGCAGGCTGTAATCTCGGGTGATCTTATTCACGGGCATCCTCCCCTATGCACGCCTTTATAGATGCAACCATTGCCACTCATTTCTGTCAATCCTTTCCACGAATAACCGCTTTGCGCCTTGCCGCCTAAAGGGGCAGCGGTTAGGTTTTGCGCGAAAAGAGGCATTGCCAAAGGAGGGGCAGACCCATGGGTCAGATTGATCAATCACAATTCGCCATATATCCGAGCCTAAAGGATAAATCCGTCTTTGTTACGGGCGGTGCATCTGGGATTGGCGCGGAAATCGTCAAGGCTTTTGCGGCGCAAGGCAGCCGCGTTGGTTTTGTCGATATTGATGCCAAAGGCGGTGCGGCCTTGGCCGCCGAATTGGGCGATACTGTGCATTTCGAGCAATGTGACCTGCGCGATATTTCTGCATTGCGAACAGCCTTCAAATCATTGGCTGAGGCCTGCGGGCCCGCACATATTTTGGTGAATAACGCCGCCCGTGATGATCGTCATGACTGGCGGACAGTCGAACCCGATTATTGGGACGAGCGATATGCAACCAACCTGCGTCATATGTTTTTCGCCATTCAGGCCGTAGCGCCCGCGATGATTGAGGCGGGTGGTGGCTCGATCATCAATTTTGGGTCCAACTCTTGGATGCAGGCCAGTGGCGATATGCCCGCCTATACCAGTTCTAAATCGGCGGTGCACGGCCTGACCCGCACAATGGCGCGCGATTTGGGGGATCATCGCATTCGGGTGAATACGGTCGTTCCGGGCTGGGTGATGACAGAGCGGCAAAAACAGCTTTGGGTGACGCCTGAGGCCTTGAAAGAGGCGCTCGATCGTCAATGTCTGCCCGATGAGATCGAACCCGTTTATCTCGCGCGGATGGTTTTGTTCTTGGCCTCTGACGATGCGGCCATGTGCACCGCAAATAATTACATGGTCGAGGCTGGGTCAATCTAAGCGACCAAGGGGGCGGCATATTTGCCGCCCTTATTCCTTGCTTGGGACATCTTCCCACAGGACAAAGAAATTCCACCCGCAATAGATCGTGATGGCTGCGATGAATGCGGCCCACCCATAGGTTTGGTTCCAGATCTCGACCCCTGTCCAGAGGCAGAGAAACATGGTCAAGGCAACCCGCCGCCACAGCGGGTTGAAAATGGGATCAGCAAGGGTTTTATGCGCGGCCATCTCTCGTCCTTTCCGGGCCTGATCCCAAAGCGCTGACAAGCTGCGATAGCGATCTGCCATTTGCAAAATTGCCTGCGCATCGCTGACTTGCCCCGTAAGCCAAGCGCGGCCAATTGTGATGACATCCAGGTCTTTTTTCACGCTCATTGCGGATCTTTCCTTTGGAAGTCGGGGTTCAAGTGTCTTTTTGGGTCACATGGGGGATCAGCGGTGCCTCCGCCCCCTTTTGTAGGCGCGCCGCTGTCGCCACAACCAAAGCCTGCGCCACGCACATGGGCGCGGCTAAGGAGCGAGTGAGGCTTTGCTGATATTCGGGCACGGCAAACAGGATCTTTGCCGATTTTGCGAGGGGCGATAGGGTCGTGTCGGAAATGGCAATCACATCATGCCCCGCCGAGGCGGCCTGATCGACAATCTGCACAACCTCATTGGCGTAGTAGCGAAAGGATACAGCAAAGAGCACGTCCCGCGGCCCCATACTGCGCGCGATATGGGTGGCAAGGCCGCCGCTGGCATCCAGAAGGATGCAGCGTTTGCCAATCATGGTCAGCAGATAGCGCATGAGCAAAACCACGGGTGAAGATCGATTTTGTCCGACCAAATAAATGGTTTCGGCCCGCTCCATCAGCTTGGCGGCGGCGGCCATATCAAGGCCTGAAATCTCATCAACCAGACCTTCGAGCGAAGCAATGTCTTGCACGATCATCTCGCGCAGGAATCCGATTTCCGAGATATCATCGCGCGCGGCCATGCCATCACGCAAGGATTGCACGCGCGCCCCAAATCCAGGCGCAGCCGTCTCTAGGCGTTGTTGGAACATGGCCTGCACATCCCGAAACCCTTTATACCCCAAGGCCTGCGCAAAGCGTACGAAACTCGAGGCATGCACCCCGCAGCTTTCGGCAATCGTATTGACCGAACGCACCGCCACATCATTGGGGTTCTGCGTCAGATAGAGCGCGATGGCCTGATAGGTGTTGCTCATCGCGTTGTGACGTTCATGGATCAGGCGGATGAACCCCTCATAGGTATCAGGCGGCGGGGTATCGTTGAGGGAGGTGTTGTGATCCATCACGCCCCCGATCAGACTGTCGCGATCCACGCCTCGGATTTGGCCGAGGCTTGAATGATTTCAACCAGATATTGAATGCGCAACCCCGCACGGAAGTTAAAGGGTTCAGGCGCGCGATCTGCGATGGCATCAAGATAGCCTGCGATCTCAATCGCCTTGAGGTCGTTAAAGCCAATCTGATGGCCTGGTGCCACACAGAATTGCCCATAGGGCGGGTGATCTGGGCTGGCCTCGATTTTGCGAAACCCCTGACGGCCTGTTGCGTCATCGGTGTTGTAGAAATGCAGTTCGTTGAACCGCTCGCCCGTAAAGATAAGCGCGCCCTTGCTGCCATAGACTTCGAAATCATGCTGCATCTTGCGGCCCGTGGCGACCCAATTGGCCTCAATCGAGCCCGTTGCGCCATTTTCAAACCGCAAAAAGGCGCGCCCGACATCATCGACCTCAATTTTGCGGGTGGATCCCGTGGCATCCTTGCGGTGGTCAATCATGGTGACGCAATCCCCCATAACGCGGGTGATTGGCCCCAACAGATATTCTGCCGTGGCCAAGGCATGGCTGCCAATATCGGCCAAGGCCCCGCCGCCCGCAGGATCATGACGGAAGGAATAGGGCGCGTTTGCATCACGCATATAATCCTCGGCATGCGCGCCGCGGTAGCTGCGAATGTCACCCAATTCGCCGCCCGCAATCATCTCGCGGGCAAGCGCCATGATAGGGTTACACAGATAATTGAAACCAACTTGGGTTTTGACCCCTGCCGCCTCTGCCGCAATGGCCATCTCCTCTGCGTCACGCGCCAAGGGGGCCAAGGGCTTTTCGCAATAAACATGCTTGCCCGCCGCAATCGCTGCCATGGCCATTTCTTTGTGCAACGCATTTGGCGCGGTGATATCGACCACATCTATATCGGGGTTTTCGATCAAATCCTGCCACCGATCTGTGGCATGAGCAAAGCCAAACCCTGCCGCCGCGGCCTGCGCCCCCGCAAGCGTGACATCTGCCAGCGTGTGTAATTCCACCTCATAGGGCAAATCAAACACCCGCGCGGCGGTGGCAAAGCCAAACACATGCGCTTTGCCCATAAAGCCCGATCCAATCAAGCCGATGCGAAGTTTCGGTTTAGCTGCCATTGATTGCCTCGTGATTGACAATGAGCGCAGGATCAATCCTGCCTTTGATAAAGTTCAGCGCGTTTTCCACACAGGCGCAGGCCATACGTTCAGCCGCCTCATTGGACAGCCCGCCAATATGGGGTGACAGGATCACCCGCGGATCCGAGAAAAGTGGGTTATCAAGGGCAGGGGGTTCGGATTGGAACACATCCAAACCTGCCGCGGCCACCGTGCCATCCTTTAGCGCCGCCAACAGGGCCGCCTCATCGACAACGCCACCGCGCGCCGTGTTGCAGATCACAACACCGCGTTTCATATGCGCAAAGGCGGTGTGATCCAACAGCGCGCCTTTGGCGGCGGGGATATGCACCGAAATGAAATCAGCCTCAGCCAAGGCTGCGGATAAATCTGTCACTTCTTGCACGGTCCCTTCGGGCCATGCGCCCATTTGGGAAAGATAGGGGTCATAGGCGGATATATGCATGCCAAACCCATCGGCCATTTTCGCCAAACGCCGCCCGATGCGGCCATAGCCGATGATCAAGAGGCGTTTGTTATACACTTCGCGCGCGCGCAAAAGATTACGCCAGTTCCAATCGAACCCTTCGCTACCACGTGTGGCGAAATGCGCGTCTAACGCCTGTTTCGCGCCAGCAAGCATCATCATCATGGCCTGCTCGGCCACGGAGATAGAATTGACATCCCCCACAATGGCCAAGCCAATTCCGCGGGCCGACAATGCATCTACATCCACCGCGTCATATCCCACGCCGTGGCGCGAGACGATTTTCAGGTCTGGTGCAGTTGCAATCATCTCGGCCGTCAGGGGTTGTGTGCGCAGCACAAGCGCATCGGCCTGCGGTAGATAGGGCAGATAGGCCGTAGGTGCGGGATCGGTCACATAGGTGACATCCACGCCCTGCGTTTTAAGTCGCTCAAGCAGCGCCTCGCCCGTTGGATGAAGCGCCCCTGCAACCAAGAGCCGTGTCATCAATAGCCCCCTTTGCCAGCACCTGTGCTGTCCGAACCACCGGCGCGGCCCACAACCTCATGCCAGCCTGTGACCGCCGCGCGGGCTGATTGCGCCAAAAAGCGCACATCACCCCCAA
Source organism: Roseobacter sp. HKCC-CH-9208 (assembly GCF_037805125.1). NCBI lineage: Bacteria > Pseudomonadati > Pseudomonadota > Alphaproteobacteria > Rhodobacterales > Roseobacteraceae > Roseobacter > Roseobacter sp. HKCC-CH-9208. The sequence goes on from NZ_JBBLYK010000001.1 coordinate 69,379, forward strand.
CAGTGGTGAGGCGATAGCCCCACTCAATGGCGCGGGCTGCATAGGCGGGGCTGCCGCAATGCAGGCAGGCGGCGATCTTGTTCTTGCGACATACGGCGGCGATTTCCTTAATCATCGCGATCATCTCGGGTTCTTCGCGGTCAAACCCTGGGGGCAAACGCCCCGCTTGGGTGCCGAGGGTCAGATCAGCAGGGCCAACATAAATACCGTCTAGGCCAGGGGTCGCTGCGATTTCCTCAAGATGTTCCATGCCCGCTGCGGTTTCGATCATGGCAATGGCCAGAACCTGCGCATTCGCGTCTTTGACGTTGTAACTGGGGTCGGCAATCACCGCGCGGGTCGGGCCATAGCTGCGCTGCCCATGCGGGGGGTAGCGCAGGTAGCTGACGAATTCTTCTGCTTCGGCGCGAGAATTCACCATGGGGCAGATGATCCCCTCAACGCCCATATCCAAGGCCTTCATGATCCAACTGGGGTCACGCCACGGTACGCGGGCCATGATCGTGGGGCCTACATTACGCAAGGCCTGCACCATGGGCAAAGCCATGCCATAATCCAACGCGCCATGCTGCATATCAATGGTGATGCTGTCAAAACCCTGCGCCGCCATGATCTCGGCGGTAAAGCTAGAACCGATGGAACACCACCCATTCAACGCGGGCTGATCCCCTTGCCATAAGGCCTTGAGTTTGTTTGCTTTCATTTCTAACCTCCCCATGACTGCGGTCACGATTTGGGGGAATCCTTCGCCCAAAGTTTAAGCAAGCGCACACTCTTTCAGCGTCACTATTGCAGCGTCAAAAAGTTTTTGCAATGATCGTTGCGTCAAAATTTTTTTGTCAATATACATTTCGTGTGAGGACGAATCTAGCCCAGGGGAGGGGTGCTGGTATGAGTAACCGAGCAAGTGCAAACGGCACTGTGCGTCTAACTATGGCGCAGGCAATCGTGCGCTACATGGTTAATCAATTCACCATCATTGATGGCGAGGAGGTGCCGCTGTTTGCAGGGGTGTTCGGGATCTTTGGCCACGGCAACGTAACCTGCTTGGCCGAGGCGCTAGAGCGCGTTCAAGATCAGCTTCCCACTTGGCGCGGGCAGAATGAGCAATCCATGGCCTTGGCCGCGATTGCCTATGCCAAAGCAAAGAAACGCCGTCAGATCATGGTCGCGACCTCATCAGTCGGGCCAGGTGCCACTAATATGGTCACCGCTGCGGGCGTTGCGCATGCCAATCGCCTGCCTGTCCTGTTGTTGTCGGGCGACACTTATGTAAACCGCTTGCCCGATCCTGTGTTGCAGCAGGTCGAGCATTTCGGGGATCCAAGCATCACGGTGAACGACAGTTTCCGCGCTGTGACGCGCTATTGGGATCGGATCACCCATCCCGCGCAGATTATCCAATCCTTGCCTGCGGCTGTGGCCACGATGCTAGACCCTGCAGATTGTGGGCCGGCCTTTCTTGGCCTGCCTCAGGACACGCAGGAATTGGCCTATGATTATCCAGAGGCGTTTTTCGAGCGCAAAGTTTGGACTATCGCCCGCCCACGCCCCTCGCGCGATCAGGTCAAGGCGGCGGTCGAAATTTTGAAAACTGCGAAAAACCCTTTAATTATCGCGGGCGGTGGAGTGCGCTATTCTGGGGCCGAGGCCGCGGTGGCAGATTTCGCGAAGCGCCGTGGTATCCCGATGGCTGAAACCATTGCTGGCAAGGGCGGCGTTGTGCATGACAACCCTGCCTATGCAGGCCCAATGGGGATTGAGGGCACCGAGGCCGCGCGGCAATTGGCCGAAACGGCGGATGTGGTGATCGCCATTGGCACCCGTTTGCAGGATTTCACCACAGGATCATGGACAACATTCCCAAAGGATGCGCGGTTTATCAATATCAACGCGGCGCGGTTTGATGCGCAAAAGCACCGCGCACAGGCCGTTGTGGGGGATGCGTTTGAGGCGATCACCGAGATTGATGCGCAATTGGGGGATTGGTCTGCCTCTACCGCCCGTATGACGCAGGCACAAAAATGGTATGCCGAGTGGAATGATTTCTTGGACAAGGGCCAAGCCCCCACAAATCAGGCCGTGCCATCCTATGCGCAAGTCATCGGTGTTGTGAACCGTATGGCGCGCCCCGAAGATGTGATGGTGACTGCCGCAGGCGGATTGCCCGGTGAAACGATCAAAAATTGGCGCTGCAAAGCACCGCACACCTATGATTGTGAATTCGGCTATTCCTGCATGGGCTATGAGGTTGCAGGGGGCTGGGGCCACGCGTTGGCGATGGCAGGCAGCAAAGGCACACCCATCGTCATGGTTGGGGATGGGTCTTATATGATGATGAATTCCGACATCCATTCCTCGGTGATCTCAGGCCATAAGATGATTGTTATCGTCTGCGACAACGGTGGTTATGCGGTGATCAATCGTTTGCAGACCAATACGGGCGGGGCAGGGTTCAACAACCTGCTGAAAGATTGCCGCGTGAAAGACCCAGCCAATGTGCGCCATGTTGATTTTGCAAAACATGCAGAGGCCATGGGGGCCTATGCACGCCATTGTGACAGCCTTGCCGATCTAGAGGCCGCGATGGAATGGGCGCAGACCACCGATGCGACAACGGTGATTTCAATCGCCTCTGATGCCTATACTTGGACAGATGGCGGTGCGGATTGGTATGTGGGCGTGCCCGAAGTCAGCCCCCGTGAAAGCGTTCAAGCCGCCCGCAAGGGCCAAGAAGAATTCCGTAAAAAACAGCGGATTGGAGTGTAAACCTCATGTTGAAGGCCAAATTGGGCATTGCCCCGATTGCATGGTGGAATGACGACCTGCCTGAATTATCAGATGACGTCAGCCTAGAGGAATGTCTGACCCAAGCCTCGGAGGCAGGGTTTAGCGGCATGGAAACAGGCCGCCGCTTTCCAATGGATATGGCGGTTTTGGGCCCGATCTTGGATCGCTATCGGATCTCGGTTTGTGGCGGATGGTTTTCGGGTGAATTGCTTGATGGGGATATCGAGCGCGAAAAGGATCGCATTGCAGAGCAAATGGCGTTTTTCAAAGCCGCAGGCGCGCCGTGCATCGTCTACGGGGAAACAGCGCGGTCTGTGCAGGGCAAGCGCGAGGTGCCTTTGGCGCAAAAGCCAGTGATCAGTGAGGCCGAGATGGCCGCCTATGGGCGCAAGATGTCGGACTTTGCCGATTGGTGCGCGGCCCAAGGGATGCCGATTTCCTATCATCATCACATGGCCGCTGTGGTCGAAACCGAGCCTGAGCTTGATGTGTTTATGAAGCATTCTTCGGTTCCGCTGCTGTTTGATGCGGGGCATATGGCTTTTGCGGGCGGGGATAATTTACGCGTAATTCACAATCATCATGCGCGGATCTCTCATGTCCATACGAAGGATATTCGCAAAAAGGTTGTGGAAAAAATTGACAGAACTAGAAATAGTTTCCTTGATGCAGTGGTTATGGGAGTCTTTACTGTACCAGGCGATGGGGATCTAAATTTTTCTAGCATTATTGCCGCACTCGAAGGTGTCGGTTACGAGGGCTGGTTTGTTGTGGAGGCAGAGCAGGATCCCAAACTGAATTCGCCTCGTGAAATGGCGTCACTTGGACACAGAGTACTATCAGAGTTATTTTCTAAATCTGGATATAGTGTAGAAATATAATGATTTTTAAAACTAATTTTTTTAGCATAGCTTCGCTTAAAATATTTTCTGTTTTTCTTTATTGTTGCTTGTGCAAGTGTTTAGTTAGCGCTAACAAGGCGCTGTGCAATTCGATTTTGGCGCGGGGCGCATTCTCGTGAGTAGTTTAGTTGGTAAAATTGCTGTTCTAACAGGCGCCACTCAGGGCCTTGGAGCAGCAATCGCTCGCGTATTTGCAGAGGCGGATGTAGAAGGCCTTATTGTTGTAGGTCGTAACGCTGCGAGAGGTCAGCGTGTTTGCGATCTTATCGCGGATGAATTTGGCACCCAATGTCACTTTGTGGGCGCGGATTTGTCCGATTTAGATGCCGTGCGTGGTATTATTCCCGCAGCCAAGGCGCAATTTGGCCGCGTGGATATTTTGGTAAATGCGGCAGGCATGACCGATCGTGGCAATCTGCTGAACACTAACGCCGCCCTGTTTGACAAAATGATTGCGGTTAACACCCGTGCGCCGTTTTTCTTGATGCAAGACGCCGTATTGCTGATGCAAGAGGCAGGTGTCAAAGGCAGCATCGTCAATATCGGATCCGCATCTTCGAGGGTGGGGCAACCGTTTCTTGCACCTTACGCAGTGTCAAAGGGTGCGCTTGCCACGCTGAGCCGCCATGCGGGGTTTGCCCTGATGCGCAATAGGGTGCGGGTGAACCAATTGGATATCGGATGGATGAATTCCGATGGCGAACGCGCCTTGCAAGAGGCGGAGACGGGAGATCCAGGCGCCCTTGATCGCGCCGCAAAAGAGTTACCTTTCGGAAGACTGCTTGACCCGGTGGAAGTGGCAAAAGCAGTGTTGTGGATGGCGTCAGACGATAGTGGAATGATGACGGGCTCTGTTATTCATTTCGATCAATCTGTCTGGGGCGGGTATGATGGACAGGCACCTGCGCCTGCTCATGCATTGGTGCCGTGAGGAGGGGCCAAACGTGAGGACGCGCGCGTGGGTGTTTCAAAGAATTCTGCCATAAGCGCAGAATAACAGCTCTTCGGAGCCTATAACTTGGGAGGAAGACCATGAAGAAACTCATTCTCACCGCTGCAGCAGCTGCTTTGATGGCAGGTGCGGCACATGCTGAGCGTTATGTTATGATCACCCACACGCAGGGCACAGACCCGTTCTGGCCTGTTGTGGAAAAGGGTGGCCGTGACGCAGCTGAGGCTGTAGGCGCGACCCTTGAATATAACTTCGACGTATCTGGCGACATGGCTGCAATGGCGCAGCTGATCGAAGCCGCAGCAGCAACACAGCCCGATGGCATCATCGTATCGCTGCCTGACGCAGACGCGCTTGGTGGAGCAATCCGGTCCGCTGTTGCGGACGGCATTCCTGTGGTTACTATGAACTCAGGTCTTGAGTCATCCGCAGCGCTTGGTGCCTTGATGCACGTAGGTCAGCCAGAGCGTTTGGCAGGTCAAAAAGCAGGTGAGCGCGCCGCAGCAGAAGGCGTGACCAACGGGCTTTGCTTGAACCAAGAAGCGTTCAACACCGCGCTTGTGGATCGTTGCACAGGCTACTTCGAAGGTGTCGGCGGCGATCTGAACATGATTGACGTGTCAAACGACCCTGCACAGATCGAAACCCGCACCGCAGCGGCGCTGCAGGCAGACGCATCCATCGATGGCGTTTTGGCTGTTGGCCCACATGTCTGTGAAGCGGCAAACCGCGCGATCAAGGAAGTTGGCGCAGACGTGCATTTGGCATGTTTCGACCTTTCCCCCGGCGTTATGGACATGATCCAAGCAGGTGATGCGGCCTTCACAATCGACCAGCAGCAGCGTCTGCAGGGCTACATGCCTGTGATCGTTCTGCACCTCTACAACACAGGCGCAGGCCTGTTGCCTGGTGCGAACATCCCATCTGGCCCAGGCTTTGTGGATGCATCAAACGCGGCATCGGTTTCTGCACTCGCAGGTATCGATCGCTAAGTTTTTTGATCAGTCAAGACATGAAACAGGCGGGATTTCCCGCCTGTTTTCACCTTCAAAATCCAGATAAAAACAGGATGTGAGATATGGCCGATCGAAGCGAAGCGAACAGGCTTCAACAAGAAACTGCCTTTCAAAAAATCTTACGCCGTCCCGAGATCGGCTCTTTCGTGGTGATGATTATCATCATTGTGGCCTTGGCGATTGCCTCGGATGGTAAGGCGTTTAACCCCTTGGGTCTGAAAAATAACATCGCGATTATTGCCCAATATGGGATCATTGCCACAGGGGCCGCTGTGCTGATGATTGCAGGCGAATTTGACCTGTCAATCGGTTCGATGATTGGCTTTGCGGGCATGTCGATGGCGATGATGCTGAAATGGGGTTTGCCCTTTGGTCTGGGCGAAGCAACCCCTGCCGCAGCGTTTTTCATCACCCTTGCGATGACCTTGGGGATTGGTTGGGTGATTGGCATGATCGTTGTGCGATCTGGCCTCTCGAGTTTTATCGTGACCTTGGCGTTTTTGTTTTTCTTGCGCGGGGTTACCGAAGTTTGCTTCCGCCTGATCAACCAATCGACCCAAATCTCGGGTTTACAAGATTTTAAACTGGAAAGCTGGTTCGCCGACATCATGGGCGGCGAGGTTTTCGGGTGGTTCTATGATATTTGGTTCGCGCTTGGCGGTAATCTTAACCGCAATGGCGAACAATGGGTTCACGGGTTTGACGCGCGGTTTTTCTGGTGGATTGTGATCGCGAGCGTGGCCTATTTCGTGCTCAGCCGCACGCAAATCGGCAACTGGATTTACGCGACAGGCGACAACAAAGAGGCCGCACGCGCCAATGGTGTGCCAGTCGACAAGGTAAAAGTGGGCCTGTTCATGTTCACCGCCTTTTGCGCTACGATGTTTGCCGCATGCCAGGTGTATGACACCAACACATCAGATGCCGCCAAAGGCAATTTGATGGAATTGTTCGCGATTGCCATCGCGGTTGTGGGTGGCACGCTGATGACGGGCGGGTTTGGATCCATCCTTGGCGTGGTCTTTGGGGCGATTACCGTTGGCCTTGTGGCGAATGCGGTGTTCTTCATTCCTGCTATCGATGGCGCATGGTTCCGCGTTTTCCTTGGCGGTATCCTGCTTGCTGCGGTTTTCGCCAATGAGCGTATCCGCAAGCGTATCACGGGAGGGATTTAACCATGGCCGAACCATATCTTCGCGTAGAAAATCTGGTCAAACGCTTTGGCCCTTTCACAGCCCTTGGTGGCGTTGACCTTGAGGTTTTTCCTGGTGAGGTGCATTGCCTGTTGGGAGATAACGGGGCGGGTAAATCGACCCTGATCAAAACCCTTGCAGGTGTTCACCAACCCACCGAAGGCAAAATCTATATCGAAGGGAAACCTGTTACCTTCCGCTCGCCGCGGGATGCGTCTGCTGCTGGCATTGGCACAGTGTATCAGGATTTGGCCCTGAACCCGTTAATGAGCGTCACCCGTAATTTCTTTATGGGTCGTGAATTGACAGGGCCCCTTGGCAGCTTGCGCATGAATGAAATGAACAAGATTGCGCATGATGAGATGCTGAAAATCGGTATTGATTTCTCTGACCCCACGCAGGCGGTCGGCACAATGTCGGGCGGTCAGCGTCAGACATTGGCGATTGCGCGCGCGATTTATTTTGGGGCCAAGGTTCTGATCTTGGATGAACCAACATCAGCGCTTGGTCAGCGTCAGCAGATGGGTGTTTTGAAAACAATCAAACGCGTCCGCGCACGCGGGGATATTGCGATTATTTTCATCACGCATAACGAAATCCATTCGCGTCTGGTGGGAGATCGCTATACTTTCCTTGCGCTTGGTAAAACGATTGGGGCGGGCACCGCTACCGAGATCGGTGACAAGGAAATGCGCCGCTTGATGTCAGGTGGCGCAGAGATGGGCGACCTTAAGGCAGAGCTAGACGCGATCTAATCTCGCTGTAACTGACAGCAGGGGCCGTTCGCGGCCTCTGCATCCGCGGGGTCATGTGTGACTAAAACCGCAGGAATATTGCGCGCGCGGATATGTGCAAAAACAAAGCGGCGCATCTCATCTCGCAATTCCATGTCCAAGGCCGAAAAAGGCTCGTCCATCAACAGTGCGCGAGGCTCTGCCAAGAGGCTGCGCATCAGGCTGGCACGGGATCTTTGGCCGCCTGAAAGGGTGTCTGGGTCAGCCTCATAGAGGCCCGCAAGGCCCGCTGTCTCAAGGGCTGCCTCTATGCCTGCGCGGCGCGCGGTGCGGTCGGCGCTTGCCCGCAGACCAAAGGCAAGATTGTCACCAAGGCTGAGATGGGGAAAAAGGCACGGATCTTGAAAAATCATGCCCACCTCGCGTGTTTCGGGGGCAAGGGAAGCTAGGTCTTGCCCCTCAAGGGTCATATGACCAGTCACCGTGACGGATGGGGCAAGATGGCCTGCGATCGCCGCCAAAAGGGTGGATTTTCCGATGCCAGATGGCCCCATAATCGTGGCAACCTTACCAGGCGCAACACTCAGGCTAAGGGGCTGAAACAGCCTCCGTTCCCCAATGCTGAGGCTTAGTTCTGTGATCTCTAGGCTCATGTCACCCTCGCTTGCATCGCGCGTCTGTTGTGCCAAACATAGCGCGGGGTCAAGAAGGCAAGCAGATAGACCAACAGGGGCAGCGTGGCCTGAAGGCTGCCATAAACACCTGTGATCCTGCGATCCCCGCCTGAGGCGAGCGTGACCGCCTCAGTGGTGATCGTAGCAACCCTGCCGCCGCCCACAAAGAGGGTCGGCAGATATTGTGCAATGGAAACGGCAAAGCCAACTGCCATGGCCACCATGATGGCCCGAAGCATCATGGGAAGTTTCACGGCGAAAAACCGCCGCCAAGGCCCTGCGCCAAGTGCGGCTGCCGCTTGTAAAACCCTGCGATCTATTGCGCGCCACGGATCGAGCAGTATCAACAAAATATAGGGATAAACGAACAAAATATGCGCCCAAATCACGGGCGCCACCCCTGCCGTGATGCCAAGTTTCAGCGCGGCAATATTCACCCCATAAAGAAACCCAATTTGGGGCATCAATAGCGGGGTGTAGATCAGCGGCAAAAGGATAGGTTTCGCCAATTTATTGGGCAAATGATCCACCGCCTCGAGTGTCAGAAGCGCAAGCGGTGTTGCGATTGTCAGACTGACCACTGCGATCTCAAGGCTTGTATGAAGGGGGGCACCCCAATCGCCGCTTTGCCATGCCCTGAGGGATAGGGATTGTGGAAAAACATCAGGCCAAACCCACCGCCATGTGATCGACCACAAAAGCAAGCCCAAAATGCCGATCAGACCCAACCCCATGATCCCGCGCGGCAGGAGCGTGATCCATGACAGGGGTATCCGCGTTCCCCCGCGCCGCCCCATGCGCGCCTCGGCCTTGGCAAGTCGCATCATGCCGCGCTCACATAACCATAGGCTGAGACAGGCCAAGGCAATCAGTGCGATTTGAACGATAGCCCCAGAAAATGCGGGCAATAGCAGCGTCAAATCAGGCGCGATGAACAGGCGCGTGACTAAGACGGCGAAGGTTGGCGGCGCATTCGGCCCCAAGATCAAGGCCATATCCACCACAGATAGCCCGTAAGCCAACACCACCATTATAGGCAGTCGGATCAGCGGGTAAAGCTGCGGCAAGATCAGCAGCGCCCAAATGCGCAGCGTGCCATAGCCAAGGCTTGCCCCGATTTGGCGCGTGCGGGTCACGGGCAATTGCGCCATGGCACTGGCGATAGCGATGACCAAAAAGGGGATTTCCTTGATCACTAAGCCAAGGATCAGCGCGAATCCCGCAGGATCATTCACCAAGGCCAGATCTGGGGGGCGCTCAAAGCCCAAAAGAGGCGCAAGCGCGCGCATGATCCACCCCGAAGGCGCAATTAAGAATGCAACGCCAAGGGCGATTGCGGCGTGGGGAACGGCCAATAGCGGCGCTAAGATACGGGTTTCCCCGCCGCCTTGCGCCACGAAGATCAGCGCAAGCAACAGCGACAGGGCCGTGGCCACCCCCCCTGTTTGCAGCGACAGACCAAGCGCGCCCCAAAACTCGGGCACCGCTATCAAGTGGTGATAGGGCGCAAATGTCAGGTAATCTGCGCCAATCGCGGGGAAAAAGCCCAAACTGGCCGCAAGGCCAATGGCAAAGCCCGCGACAATCGGGGCCAAGACCAAGGCCGCCGCCGCGCTGAACACACCGATATATGCGCCACGCCCCATCAGCGTGCGTAGCGCGCCGCCCAATCTTCGGCGATGGCGGTCATCCAGCTGGCATGGGGCTCAAGCAAGGTTGGCCCCAGATCGGCCAATTCGGGCAAGGCGGGGCTTTGCGGAAGGTCTGCAAAAAACGCTGCCGCTTCGGCATCCATCAGCGCGGGGTCAAGCACGGAAAACGCGCCGAGATTGTCGATATTTTGCATACGCGCCTGCGCTTCGGGCGATAGAAGGAAATCTGCCACAACCTGCGCCCCCTCAACATGGGCCGCGTTATAGGGGATCGCCACAAAACTTATATTTCCAAGCGTTCCCCCCTCGGGCACGAAAACGCGGGCCGTGTCGGGCAAAAGCCCCAAGTTGATGGCCGCTGCCGCATAGCTTGGGTCAAAGGACATGGTGATATCGATTTCGCCATCGTTCAAAAGGCGCGCTTGGATCGACTCGTTTTCAGGGAATGTGTCACCCTCCCGCCACATCAAGGGGCGCAAGGCATCATACCATGCCCAAAGGGGGGCAGTGAGGGCGGCATAATCCTCCTCGCTCACAGGGTTTTGCAGGGTGGCGGGGGTATCAACCAAACTGATCAAAGCCTGTTTTAGAAAACTGGCCCCCATAAAATTGGCAGGATCGGGATGGGTAAAGCGGCTGGGATTGTCGCGCGCCCAATCGAGCAATTCGCTCATAGATTGTGGCGGGTTCGGGACGCGGGCGCTGTCATGGATGAACACAAATTTGGCCAAGCGCCATGGGGCCTCTAGCCCATCAACGGGAACGGTAAAATCAATCGATGCAGGCGCATCAGGCGAAAGGTCAACAAAGCGCGCATTTGGCAGGCGTTGAACAAAGGGGCCAAACAGCAAATCTTGCTCTTTCATCGCTAGAAAATTTGGGCCGTTGATCCAGATCAGATCAACCGCGCCGTCCGTGTTCTGACCTGCGGCACGTTCTGAGAGAACCCTTGTCACGGCCTCGGCCGTGTCGGTTAAAGGCACATGCTCGACCGTGATACCAAACCGCGCCTGCATCTGCGCATCGACCCAATCAATATAGTTGTTCGTGCGTGGATCACCGCCCCATGCATGCCAATACACAGTCTGCCCGCGCGCGGCATCCACTGTGTCTTGCCATGTTTGCGCATGGGTTTGTGTGGCCATCATCATGGCCAGTATCGGCAAAAGGCGTTTGATCATGAGGTCTCTCTCTCAATGCGTGTTCGGTGAAAAAGCCACCCATGCCGCGATGAGGCGGGTGAGCGTTGTAATGGCGCAGGCCGCCGCAAAAATAAACGCAAAGGCGGGGAAGGCCATGGGGAAAAGGCAAAAGACCACAAATGCGGCAATTGTTTCGGCCCCTTCGGTCAGGCCGCCCAAATAATAGAACCCTTTTTGCGGGAAGGCTGAAGAGTGCAACCCGCGTTTCGCGGCAATCACCGCATAAGCCATAAATGACACGCCCGTTCCAATGAAACTAGCCAATAAGAGCGCAGCAGGAAGGGCGTTGCGGGTCGGATCGAAGAGCGCAAACCCAATTGGGATGCTAGCGTAAAAGAGAAAATCAAGCGCGATATCCAAAAACGCGCCCCGATCTGTTGGCCCCGCGATCCGCGCCACAGCCCCATCCAGCCCGTCACAAAGGCGGTTGAGCAGGATGAACATAAGACCCAGCCCAAAGTGCCCCATGGCAAGCGCAGGCAGGGCGCACAGCCCCAGAGCAAAGCCAAACAAACTGATCTGATCTGCACTGATACCGGCCTTATACAAAGCTTCGGCAAAGGGTCGGGTCAGGCGGCGTTGCAGGGGCAATAGGCGGGCATCGATCATTTTCCCAACCTCCAGGCGTGAAACCGCTGCAGCAGCGCAAGGGCGCGGGGGTTCACGCGTGCTTTGCGCCAATTCCCCGCGACATATTTATTCGCCTCTGCGAGGGTTGGATAAATGTGAATGGTGCCCAAGATTTTGTTCAGCCCAAGCCCGTGTTTCATGGCCAAGGTGAATTCGGCCAAGAGATTTCCCGCCTCGGCCCCGATGATTGTGGCCCCAAGAATGCGGTCACTGCCCTTTGCGGTCAGCACCTTTACAAACCCCTTTCTGGTGCCATCGGCAATGGCGCGGTCAAGATCATCGAGATCATAGCGCGTGACCTCATAGGCCACTCCCTTGGTTCGGGCCTCACTTTCAGACAGGCCAACGCGGGCGATTTCGGGATCGGTAAAAATTGCAAAAGGAATGGTACGATAATCGGCTTTGCTGCGCTTAATATCCCCGAACAGCGCGTTTACGGCGGCGTAATAGGCCTCGTGGCTTGCCGTATGGGTGAATTGATAAGGGCCTGCGACATCGCCAGCGGCGAGGATGTTGGGGAAAAGGGTTTGCAAATAGTCATTCGTGTCGACCTTGCGATCTGTGACAATCCCCAATTCCTCAAGGCCAAACCCCGTCAGGCGCGGGCTGCGCCCGACTGCCACCAAAAGATCATCGGCAAGGATCACCTCACGGCCCTCTGGCCCTTCGATTTCCACGGCAATCTGATCGCCCGCACGGCTCACGGATTGCGCCGTGGAGCCTGTTTTGACGGCAACCCCATCGCCCTCTATCGCGGCAAGAAGGGCGGCGCTGACCTCCTCATCTTCGCGCGCCAAAAGCCGCAGCGCGCGTTCGATTTGCGTGACCTGAACCCCAAGCCGTGCGAAGCTTTGCGCCAATTCGCAGCCAATCGGCCCACCCCCTAAAACCACCATGGATTGTGGGGCGGTTTCACGGGTTTTCATCTCTGACCACAATGTGTCAGAGGTCAGATAGGGCACATCGGACAGTCCCGTGATGGGGGGGATGGTCGGGGATGCGCCCGTGGCCACGATGATCGCGCGGGTGGATAAGGTCGCAACGCTGCCATCATTTTGCGTGATCTCAACATGCCAAGGGTCACGGATGCGGGCATAGCCTTTGATCACTTCAACCCCCAAACCCTCGTAGCGCTCTGCGCTGTCATGGGGTGCGATGGTTTCGATCACCTCATGAATGCGGGCCATGATGCGCGGGAAATCCACCTTGGGGGGCGCTGCGATTAGGCCGTATTCCTCGGCATGGGCAATGTCATGGGCGCGCTTGGCAGATTTGACCAACGCCTTAGAGGGGACGCAGCCAAAATTGAGGCAATCCCCCCCCATTTCTCCGGCCTCAACCAAGGTGACCTTGGCCTTGACTGCAGCGGCGATATAGGCCGAAACAAGACCAGCTGCGCCTGCGCCAATCACGATCAGATTGCGATCAAAACGGGCAGGGCGCGTATAGGGGCGATATGCGCGATAGCGTTTGATGCGCGCAATCGCAAATTTTGCAATCCATGGAAAAAGGCCAAGCGCTGCAAAAGACCCAATCAGCGCGGGCGACAGGATATCAGCAACGGCTGTGATCGTTGCCAATTGCGTCCCTGCGTTCACATAAACAGCCGTTCCTGCAAGCATCCCCACTTGGCTTACCCCGTAAAAGGTCAAGGCCCTCATCGGCGATAGGCCCATCACCAGATTAACTACGAAAAAGGGCACAATAGGCACAAGGCGCAAGGTAAAGAGGTAAAAGGCCCCATTTTGTGCAAGCCCGCGATTGACCCCCTCAAGCCGCGCGCCAAATCGGGCCATAACCCAATCTCGCGCCAGATAGCGGGCGGTGAGAAAGGCCAAGGTCGCCCCAAGGGATGCGGCAAAGGACACCATTAACAACGCCGACCAAAAACCGAAAGTTGCGCCAGCCCCCAAGGTCATCCAAACCGCCAAGGGCAAAGACAGCGCGGTGACCGCCAAATAGATCAGGAAATAGAGGCCCCACAAAAGCCCTGCATTTTGGTCGCGCCACATTTGCGCGCCATCCACAAAGCCGCGCAGCCCCTCAAGGGATAAATCAAGCGCGGATAGAGCCCAAAACCCCAAGACAATCAGCACCACCAAAAATGCGGCTATAGCGCGTTTTTTCATCGTGGTCCCCTTAGCCTCATTCGACAGCGTTTCACCGCTTTTGACGAAGAATCCTGCGCGCGCCTAGTCTTATTTCTTTCCCTCACACCCATTTGAGAGGGGCGTTACCGCATGACCAAAACGGGGGCCTTGCAGGATTGGATCATTTGCGTGGTGGTTGAGCCGATCATCAATTGGCGCACACGGCTGTGGCCATAGGCCCCCATTACCAAGAGATCATGGGCGGCGCCACTGCTGCTGTCACTGTCACAGAGCCGCGCAAGCAGGTGCTCGGGCTCGCCCGCCTCGATCAGGATGTCAGCGCCCATGCCTGCCGCGGTCAGACGATTTTTTGCCGCCTCAAGCGCCGTGACTTGTTCGGCGCTTGGTGTTCCCGCAAAAACCAAAGTGACGGCGCGCTTTGAAAACGCGGGCAAAGTGGCGACATAATCGACTGCCTTTGTGGCAGAGGCCCCACCATCAAATGCGATCAAAAGTTTTGAAATAGGGGCAAAGCTGCGATTGGCGATGAATACGGGGCGGTGAGCGCTGCGCAATATCCGTTCAAGGTTTGACCCCAGATGCGCCATGGCGTGGCTTGCAGCCTCGCCACGTTTGCCGATCATGATCATTTCAGCCGCTTGTTCTTTGTCAGCCACCGTATCGACAAGATCCCCCTGCCGCAGGCGGGTTTCGACATCGATCCCCTCGGCGCTGATAAGGGCGGCGGCATCCTCTAGCACAGCGCGTCCTTGCTCTTGGGCCAATTTCGCGCGGGCTTCGTCCATTTGTGACAGCTCGGCCAAAAGGCGGCTGCGCGCACCAAGTCGAATTGCGCCGCTATAATCCCCCCGATCATGCCCCGACCGGCGACCCAAGATATGATAAAGCTTGACCTTCCACGCGTTCTGCCCCGCGATCCATGCTGCGTAATGGCACAGGCTTTCGGAATAGGCCGAGGCATCCACAAGCGCCATCAGGTTTGGTTTATCGGTCATCACACAATCCCCTCAATGGCCCGTCAGCGCATCCAAGGCGCCAGGTTTGTCATGAATGGCAAGTTTATCAACGATGGTCTCTGAGGCGTCGTTTAAGCCGATGACCTCAACCTCAGCACCCTCACGGCGGAATTTCAAAATCGCCATATCCAAGGCTGCTACGGATGAAATATCCCAGATATGGGCATGGGTTAGATCAATGGTGACACGATCCAAGGCTTCGCGGAAATCAAAGGCCTTCATAAAATCTTCGGAGGAGGCAAAGAAAAGCTGGCCTTCAATCCGATAGTTGCGATGGCGTCCATCGGCGGTGATGCTCGATGTAACGCGAAAGAGCTGCGAGATTTTCCACGCAAAGAAAATGCCAGACAGAAGCACCCCGACCAAAACGCCAATCGCAAGGTTGTGCGTGTAAATCACAAAGAACACGGTCGCCAACATTACGATAGAGGAGGATTTGGGATGCTCGCGCAAATTGGTGATGGATGACCATGAAAATGTGCCAATCGACACCATGATCATAATCGCGACCAAGGCGGGCATCGGGATAATTGCCACGATGTCACCAAGCGAGACGCAGAGGATCAACAAGAAAATTCCCGCCACAAAGGTCGAAAGCCGTCCACGCCCGCCTGATTTTACATTGATAATCGACTGCCCGATCATCGCGCAGCCCGCCATCCCGCCGATGAACCCCGTGGCTGAATTGGCCAGACCTTGGCCGATGCATTCTTGATTGCGATCTGACGCTGTGTCGGTGAGATCATCCACAATCTGCTGTGTCATCAGGCTTTCCAACAGGCCCACAACCGCAACGGCGAGTGAATACGGGAAAATGATCTGCAATGTTTCAAAAGTCAGCGGGATATCGGGGATCAAAAATACGGGCAGCGTGTCAGGCAATTGCCCCATATCGCCTACAGTGCGCACATCCCACCCCATGAAGACACATAGCGCCGTCAACACGATGATCGTGACAAGGGGCGATGGAACAGCCCGCGTCAGGCGCGGAAATAGATAGATGATCGCAAGCCCCGCCGCGACCAAGGGATAGGTCAAAATCGGCACATTGCGCGGGTCAAGTTCCGGCAATTGCGCCATGAAGATCAAAATGGCCAAGGCGTTCACAAAGCCCGTCATGACGGATTTTGAAACAAAGCGCATCACATAACCTAGCCGCGAAAGACCCGCCATGATTTGCAAAAGGCCTGCCAAAACAGTAGCCGCCAAGAGATATTGCAGCCCGTGATCGCGCACCAAAGTCACCATCAAAACGGCGGTGGCGGCGGTGGCCGCCGAAATCATGCCAGGCCGCCCGCCTGTGATTGCGCAAATGACAGCGATGGAGAAACTGGCGTAAAGGCCTACTTTGGGGTCAACACCCGCAATGATGGAAAAGGCGATTGCCTCAGGGATCAGGGCCAAGGCCACAACCAAACCTGACAAAAGATCGCCACGGATATTGTGCGTCCATTCATGGCGGTAATGCGCGAGAGATATCATCAAATCTAGTCCCTTGCCGGCCTTGGGATACCAAGGCGGGGTCATGTCCGATCAGCGTGATCAAGCGTTGATTTTGGCCGCGAGGGGCCAGTGCGCCCCCTATGCTGTTCGGGCGGGTTTTAGGGGGAAAAGCCGAACTTGCCAAGCCCAGAGGGCAAAGTCGCATTTTGGCTTGAGTTCGTGATGGCCGATGCTAACTCTGCCAGACATGCAGTATCGCCGTGCCATAAATCCTGATCCCACCGCCTTTGCGGATGTATTTTTGAAAGGCTTCACCGCCTCTGAAGGGGAGGAGGAGGGTGAATTTGTATCAGCACTCGCTGCGGACTTGATCAAAACCACCCCAAAATTTGACATTGCAGCCTTTACCGCCCATGAGGGTGATCTGTGCGTGGGCGCGGTGATTTTCACGCGGCTCTATTTTTCGCAGACAAGTGCGATTGTTTCTTGCTCTCGCCAATGGCGGTATTGCCAAACCATCAGGGGCAGGGCGTGGGGCAGGGGTTGATTGCCTACGCCCTGTCACAGTTGGTGGGCGATATCGTGGTGAGATATGGTGACCCTGCGTTTTACGGAAAAACGGGGTTTGCGGCCATTGACCCTGTGGTTTTGCCCGCACCTTACCCGTTAAGCCAACCGCAAGGGTGGATTGCACAATCCTTGACAAAGGCCCCGATTTTACCGCTAGAAGGCCCCGCAACCTGCGCGCCTGCCTTGCAAAATCCCGCATATTGGTAGGCCCGACCACCAACGCGGTAATGATGTGACCCAGACCCTCACCCACAATTCCCGCCTCAGCGTGGCGCCCATGATGGATTGGACGGATCGGCATTGTCGTTATTTCCATCGTCTGATGTCGCGTCACGCTTTGCTTTATACTGAAATGGTGACCTCCGCTGCTTTGGTGAATGGGGAAGCTGCATGGCATTTGACCTATGATGCGGCCGAGCATCCCGTTGCGCTGCAATTGGGGGGCTCTGATCCTGCTGAATTGGCACAGGCGGTGAAAATTGCTGCGCCCTATGGGTATGATGAGATCAATCTCAACGTGGGGTGCCCGTCTGATCGGGTGCAGTCAGGGTGTTTTGGGGCGGTTTTGATGAAGTCCCCACAGCTTGTTGCGGATTGCGTGCGGGCCATGCAGGATGCTGCGACTGTCGAGGTGACTGTGAAATGCCGCATCGGGGTGGATGATCAAAATCCCGCCGAGATTTTGCCCGCATTTTTGAAACAGATGGCAGAGGCAGGTGTCAGTCGTCTGACAATTCACGCACGCAAAGCGTGGCTTGAGGGGCTAAGCCCCAAGGAAAACCGCACCATCCCGCCGCTTGATTACACCTTGGTGCGGCGCATGAAGGAAGAATTTCCGAACCTACATCTATCAATCAATGGCGGTGTTAAGGATCTAGACGCGGTCGCATCCCACCTTAGGGATGGTCTTGATGGCGTGATGGTTGGGCGCGCGGCCTATCATAGCCCCTATGTGATCTTGGGCCACGCGGATGCGGTGATTTTTGATGACCCGCGCACAGTGCTGTCGGCGCATGAGGTGGCCGAGGCGATGATCCCCTATGCCGAGCGCCATATCACCAAAGGCGGGCGGTTGCATCATGTGACGCGTCATATCTTGGGGCTATTTTCGGGGCAGCCTGGCGCGCGCGCATGGCGGCGTATTTTATCGACCGAGGCACAAACAGCCGATGCAAGCCCCAAGGTGATTGCGCGCGCGATGCAGATGATGCGTGAGCCTGCCTAGTTCGGCACCCGTGCCGCGCGACCGCCACGGCGCTTGCTCAAAAGACTTGCGCGGCTTGGCAGGGCTTTCATGATGTCAGCGCGTTCTTCGGGTGACTTGCGGCCCCATGTGCTGATTTCATCAATCGTGCGATAGCACCCTGTGCAAATCCGTTCGGTCGGATGTACAAGGCAGATTTTTATGCAAGGCGAAGCGATTGCTTCGCGCGACCAAACCTCATCCACCATTGCCTGCCCTGCCTCTATTCTGCGCTGCGGATCACCCGCATGCGATCTAGTGATCCTTGCAATATATAGCTTGCAGCGACCGCATCAATCACCTCGGCGCGACGTTTTCGGGACGTATCCGCCTCTAAAAGCGCCCTTTCGGCGGCCACAGTGGATAATCTTTCATCCCAAAACGCGGCGGGCAAATGCGACAGCCCCTCAAATCGGCCGATATTGCGCAAAAAAGCGCGGGTTGATTGGGCGCGGGGGCCTTCGCTGCCATCCATATTGCGGGGCAGGCCAAGGATGAGGCCGCGAATATCCCGTGCCGCCACCAGTTTTGCCAATTCTGCGGCGTCTTGGGTGAATTTCTCGCGCTTGATTGTGATCAGCGGGGTTGCAACGCTTTGGAACAAATCACTGATGGCAATGCCAATGGTTTTGGTGCCAAAATCCAAACCCAAAATCGCGGCAGGCGGCGCGGTGGCCGCTGCAAAGTCGTGAAGGTCGACAAAACCCTCGGTCATTGGGGCAGGCCTGCCTCAGCATTGTCGAGCACTGCCGCAGCGCCGTCTTGGCCCGCAAAATTTGCGCGCGCCTCAGCCAGAATTGCGCGCGCCTCATCAAGGCGGCCCAAAACCCCCAAGGCCGTAATCAGCTGTGCGTATTCTTCAACAGTGCCACCCTCATTGGCCAAACGGGCCGATAAATTGCCAACCATGCCTTCAATCATTGCAGCGCGATCTTCGGCGCTCATTTGACCTGCGGCTTCCATTTGCGCGGCATCGGGGCCGCGAAGGGGGGCGTCTTCACGGCGGGGCTGAGGCAGGTCATCCACATTGATGGGATCACCCGCAAGGAAGGCCACTTCTTCAATCTGCAAGCGGATGGGTTCAAGCCATGGCGCATCAGGCGTGCTTTCGGCCAAAAGAGTGCGCCAGATTGTATAGGCCAGATCAGGGCGGCCCCCTTGGGCATACATGAGGCCCATGTAATAGCGCGCGGTTCCATTGCGCGGCTCTTGCGCGATGGTGTCGGTCAACACGGCCTCAGCCTCGGGCGAAACATACCCGCCCGCCGCCAAAATCATCATTTCGGCCAGATTGGCCCTTGCGGCCACACCCTCGGGGCTTTCTGGGGCAAGCAGGCCGACAAGCTGTTCTTGCGCGGCAACGGCAGCCTCGAAATTGCCAAGGCGCAACTCGTTTTCCGCCAAGAGGCGCCACCCTGTTGGGTCATCGCGCCGCTCGGCCATAATCGCGCGCAGACGTTCAACCAAGGCCTCAAGTTCTGGGTTTTCAGGGATTGCGGGGCGGGCCGACACCGACGCCTCGGCCACCGCCTCGGCCTGTGAGGGGCGGGTGGCGCGATTTTCTTCAATCCGTTCAATGCGGGTTGCGATCGGCATATCTGGATAATTGGGCACCCCCAATTGCGCATAGACCAAAACAGCAAGGGCCAATGTCGCAACCAAACCCACAGGGATCAAAACCTTGCCATTGGCGAGGCCCGTTCCCGCCTCTTTGGCCGCTTGCAGGGCGCGATCTGCCTCAATCAGGCGGCGCGAAACTTCGGCGCGGGCGCGTTCTGCATCTTGCGGCGATAGCACGCCACGCGCTTCATCGCGCTCAAGTTCCTGCAATTGGTCGCGATAGACCTGCACATCATAGGCTTCGGTTGGGGTTGTCGCGGATACGCCGCGCAGAAAAGCACGCAGCAAAATCAAGATAGCTGCCACAGAAATTGCAGCAGTTGCGATCCAGAAAACCATCAAGCCTATTCTCCCGCGAAATGTCGTCTTGGCTCAGATGTAAGCCCTTGGCACGCAGATCAAAAGGATAATCGTGACACAAAGCCGCGACCATCTTGCGCAGGCCCGCAAAGCACGGCAAGAAATGCAGGAATTGCGTTTTGCATCTGGTCGTTTTTGCGCGCAAATATGCCGCCCGCAGTATCCTTTTGCGTCCCGAACAGGGCCAAACAGGGGCAAGTTTTCAGGAGTGTCTTTCGCTATGCGCCACTATTCTGTCTTTGCCATCGTCAAAGAGGCATTGGGATATCACCAAGGTTGGGAACGCGCGTGGCGCAACCCAACACCAAAGGCCCAGTATGACGCGATCATCATTGGCGCTGGCGGCCATGGTTTGGCCACGGCCTATTATTTGGGTAAGAATTTTGGCATCACCAATTTGGCCGTGATTGAAAAGGGCTGGCTTGGCGGCGGGAACACGGGGCGCAACACCACGATCATTCGCTCAAACTATCTCCAAGATCCTTCTGCCGCGATCTATGAGAAATCGCGCAGCCTTTATGAAACCCTGAGCCAAGATTTGAATTATAACATCATGTTCAGCCCGCGTGGCGTGATCATGTTGGCGCAGACCGAGCATGAAAAGCGCGGCTATTTGCGCACGGCGCATGCAAATTCGCTGCAGGGCGTTGAGACACGCTTCATCACCCCGCGCGAGGTCAAAGAACTTTGCCCGATCATCCATCTTGAGGGGCCGCGTTATCCTGTCTTGGGCGGTCTGTGGCAGGCGCGAGGCGGCACGGCGCGCCACGATGCGGTGGCTTGGGGCTATGCGCGGGCCTGTTCGGCGATGGGGATGGACATCATCCAACAATGCGAGGTCACAGCCATCCACCGCGAAAATGGCGCAGTCAGCGCGATTGAAACCACCAAGGGCCGCATTGGCTGCAATAAATTGGGCATCGTGGTGGCGGGCCATTCCAGCCATGTGGCCGATATGGCAGGCTTCCGTCTGCCCATTGAATCGGTTGCGCTGCAGGCGCTGGTGTCTGAACCTATTAAGCCCTGCATGGATGTGGTGGTCATGGCCAATACGGTGCATGGCTATATGAGCCAATCCGACAAAGGTGAAATGGTCATTGGCGGCGGCGCAGATGGTTATAACAACTACACACAGCGCGGCTCTTTCCAGCATATTGAGGAGACGGTGCGCGCCTTGGTCGAGACATTCCCGATGATTTCGCGCCTTAAGATGCTGCGCCAATGGGGCGGGATTGTTGACATGACGGGGGATCGTTCCCCGATTATCTCGAAAACCCCTGTTGAAAATTGCTTTATCAACTGCGGTTGGGGCACAGGCGGCTTTAAGGCTATCCCCGGATCAGGTTGGGCGATGGCGGAACTTATGGCCAAAGGGCATTCACCTTTGGCCGATGAGTTTGGCCTAAACCGCTTCCGCGAGGGCCGCTTCATTGATGAAAGCGTGGCCGCAGGGGTGGCGCATTGATGCCTGCCTTGATGTTTAAGATTTACCAAAGCGAGGTTCAGCTATGCTGCTTTTGACCTGCCCTTATTGCGGTGTCTCCGCCGATGAGACTGAACTTTCCCCTGGTGGTGAGGCGCATCTCAAACGCTTTGGCCCAGGATCTTCGGATGAGGATTTTGAAGGTTATTTGTTCATGCGGCACAATCAAAAAGGCGTGCATTTTGAACGCTGGCGGCACACATATGGCTGTGGCAAATGGTTCTTGGCGGCGCGCTGCACCGCGACCCTAGAGGTGTTTGGAACCTATAGCGCACAAACGCCCGAACCCCCTAAAGAGATTATTGCAAAGATACAGGCAAAACGCCCTGATTGGAGCCTGACATGAGCCATCGTTTGCCTCAAGGCGGCCGTCTGATCGACAAGGCCCGCACAGTTTCTTTTGAATTTAACGGCCAGAAAATGCGTGGGCTTGCGGGCGATACGCTGGCCTCTGCGCTTTTGGCGGAAGATCAGATGCTGGTGGGCCGCTCGTTCAAATATCACCGCCCGCGCGGTATTGTGGCCTCGGGCGCGGAAGAACCAAACGCGCTTGTCGGTTTGGGCCGTGATGCGCGGTTTGAGCCGAACCAACGCGTGACCACCACCGAATTGTTCGAAGGACTTCAGGCGCAAAGCCAAAACCACTGGCCGAGCCTTGAGAACGATATTGGCGTGGTGAACAATTACCTTGCGCGGTTCTTGCCTGCGGGCTTTTATTACAAGACATTCATTCACCCGCGCCCGTTTTGGAAGCATGTGTTTGAACCCATTATCCGTCAATCTGCGGGTTTGGGCAAAGCCCCAAAAGATCGCGATGCAGATCGTTACGAGCATTTCTACGCCCATGTTGATCTGCTGATTATCGGCGGCGGTATTGCAGGGCTTCAGGCTGCGTTGGACGCAGGTAAGCAAGGCAAGCGGGTGCTGTTGGTTGAACAAACCGCCCATTGGGGTGGCCGCGCGCCTGTCGATGGGATCGAATTGGGCGGTAAATCTGCGGATGAATGGATCACCGCAACATTGGTCGCCCTTGGTAAGATGAAGAATGTCACCTTGCGCAGCCGCACTATGGGGGCAGGGGTCTATGATCACGGCTATGCCTTGGCCTATGAGCGCGTGACGGATCACGCGCCGAGCGTTGATGCCCCCCGTCATCGGTTGTGGCGTATTCGCGCCGCACGCATCATCACCGCGACAGGTGCAATCGAACGCCCGCTGTCTTTTGCAGGCAATGATATTCCGGGCGTGATGTTGGCCAGCGCCCTACGCGATTACATCGTCAATTATGGCGTGGCTGCGGGCAAGCGTATCGTGATTGCCACCAATAATGATGATGGCTATCGCAGTGCTTTAATCGCAAAAGAGGCGGGTCTTGAGGTTGCAGCCGTTATCGACCCACGCCCCGATGCGAAAGGCGATTTGATTGAAGCCGCCCGTTGTGCGGGGATTGCGATCAAGCAGGGGATGGCCATTGCAGAGGCGCAGGGGGGCAAGCGTGTCACGGGCGTAAAAATCTGCGCGCAAGACAGCGATGGCAGCACGGGCGAGGTCATCGCCTGTGATGCGGTCGGCATGTCGGGCGGATGGTCGCCTGTGGTGCATCTTTGGTCACATTGCGGTGGCAAGCTGATTTGGGATGAGGCACAGGCCTGTTTCCGCCCCGATCCTACACGCCCGCCGCTCAGCCATGATGGCGAAGGGTTTGTTTTCGTTGCGGGGGCGGCAGACGGGCATTCCACCGCAGCTGCGTCTTTGAAATCCGCGCAGGCGGCTGTTGCGGCCGCCACGGGCCAAGCGGTTAAATCGCGCCTGCCCAAAGTGGTGGAGCCTGAATTGGGGGCCTTGGCCCCGATTTGGATCATGCCCGCCCGCGCACCCATTCAGAAACGCACGAAAATGTGGTTGGATTTCCAAAACGATGTGAAAGTGTCTGACGTTCAGTTGGCCGCGCGCGAGGGTTATGAAAGCGTTGAGCATACCAAACGCTACACCACATTGGGCATGGCAACCGATCAAGGAAAGCTTAGCAATATCAATGGTCTTGCGGTGCTTGCTGATGCGCTTCAGGCGCAAATCCCTGCTGTGGGAACCACCACATTCCGCCCACCCTATACGCCCATTTCCATGGGGGCCATCGCAGGCGAGGCGCGTGGTGCGGTGTTCCAACCGCTGCGCCGCACGCCGATCTTTGACTGGCACGTTGAACATGGCGCCGATTTTGAGCCTGTGGGTCAGTGGCGGCGCCCCTATTGCTATCCACGGGCGGGCGAAGATCGCCACGCAGCCGTGACCCGCGAGATCAATGCCACCCGCGGCTCGCTTGGTCTGCTTGATGCATCGACCTTGGGCAAGATCATCGTCAAAGGGCCTGATGCGGGGCGGTTCATGGATATGCTCTACACCAATATGATGAGCACCCTGAAACCGGGCCGCTGCCGTTATGGTCTTATGTGCAATGAGAACGGCTTTTTGATGGATGATGGCGTTGTGGCTCGTCTCGATGAAGAGACGTTCCTCGTGCATACCACCACAGGCGGGGCTGATCACATCCACGCGCACATGGAAGATTGGCTGCAATGCGAATGGTGGGACTTTAAGGTATACACGGCCAATGTGTCCGAAAGATGGGCACAGGTGGCCGTGGTTGGCCCAAATGCGCGCAAGCTGTTGGAAAAGCTCGGCTCTGATACTGATTTGTCTGCAGAAGCACTGCCCTTTATGGCGTGGACAGATGCGAAAATCGGCGGGTTTGAGGCGCGGGTGTTCCGTATTTCCTTCTCGGGTGAGCTGTCCTTTGAAATCGCTGTTCCTGCAAGTCAGGGATTGGATTTCTGGAAAAGCCTGATTGAGGCGGGCGCAGAATGGAACATTACCCCCTATGGCACCGAAGGGCTGCATGTCATGCGGGCTGAAAAGGGCTTTATCATGATCGGGGATGAAACTGATGGCACGGTCATCCCACAGGATTTGGGCCTCGATTGGGCGATTTCCAAAAAGAAAGAGGATTATTTGGGCAAACGCGCACAGGCGCGGAGTTTCATGGATAATCCTGATCGGTGGAAATTGGTCGGTCTTGAGACGCTGGATGGTGGGGTTCTGCCAGATGGTGCCTATGTGATCCGCGCAGGCAAAAACGCCAATGGCCAGAACAATGTCCAAGGGCGGGTGACATCGACCTATTATTCACCAACCCTGAAACGCGGGATCGCGATGGCGCTGATCCATAATGGCCCTGATCGCATGGGCGAGGTGGTGAATCTCACCGATGGTAAGGGTGGTCAGATCAAGGCACGGATTTGTTCGACCATCTTCTTTGATCCCGAGGGGGAGAAGCAAAATGTCTGATCTCAGCACCCTAACACCTTATGTCAGCGTCAACGAACTGCCGCTGCAAGGGATGATCACCTTGCGCGCAGATCTGTCCCAGAAAACAGTGGCGACAGTGGTCAAGGCCATCACGGGCCTTGCCATGCCCGCCCCGCGCGCAATCCTTGAGAAGGGCGCCTATGGGGTCGCATGGATGTCACATGACGAGGTGATGATCCTCTGCCCCTATGCGGAATGCGCTGCCCATGTCGCCAGTTTGGACAAGAAATTGGCCAAGCTGCATCATTTGGCGCTCGATATGTCCGATGCGCGCGCGGTGTTTGAGATCACCGCACCCACAGCGGGCGCATTGCGCGATTGTTTGGCCAAACTGATGCCCGCGGATTTTCATCCCGACAGTTTTGGGGTTGGTGAATTGCGCCGCAGTCGCGTGGCACAGGCGGCAGCCGCAGTTTGGTTGACCGATCCAAAGACAGCGCGGCTTTTTGCGTTTCGTTCGGTCAAACAATATGTCCATGACCTGTTACGTGTCTCTGGCGCAAAAGGTGGCGAGGTGGGGTATTTCTGATCTGCCCCCCTTGACCTTTGGGGGCTATGCCCCCCATCTGTGGTCTAGAAATTGAAACCGCGAGACGAGGGGATAAACCCATGGCTTTTACACTTCCTGACCTGCCCTATGCCCATGATGCGCTTGCCGCAAAGGGGATGTCGGCCGAGACATTGGAATTTCACCACGACCTGCACCACAAGGCCTATGTCGATAATGGCAATAAGCTGATTGCAGGAACCGAATGGGAAGGCAAATCTGTTGAAGAAATCATCACAGGCACCTATCAGGCAGGCGCTGTGGCCCAAAACGGCATCTTCAACAATGCAAGCCAGCATTGGAACCATGTGCAGTTCTGGGAAATGATGGGACCAGGTTCGTCGGCCATGCCATCGGAATTGGAAAAGGCACTGGTTGATAGTTTTGGCTCGGTTGATCAGTTCAAGGCTGATTTCGCCGCCGCAGGCGCTGGTCAGTTTGGTGCGGGCTGGTGCTGGTTGGTGCAGGACAAAGATGGCGGCCTTAAGGTTACCAAGACCGAAAACGGCGTGAACCCGCTCTGCTTTGGTCAAACGGCCCTGTTGGGCTGCGATGTGTGGGAGCATTCCTATTACATCGACTACCGCAACAAGCGCCCCGCATATTTGGACAATTTCCTGAACAACCTCGTGAATTGGGAAAACGTGGCCTCTCGGATGGGCTAAGCCCTTTGAAGGCAGCGTTCATTGAACCAATAACCCCTCGCGAAAGCGGGGGGTTTTTTCTTTTCCCGTCAGATTTAATGCAAAGGTGGGCATCGATCGCAAATGCCCCCCTTGACCTCCCCCGTAATCCCCCCTCACATGTGATCATAATCACAGAACCGAAGGCGATGCTTCATGACAGAGGCCACCAAAGGCGTTTTGGCGATGGTGGGGGCCTGCTTGATTTGGGGCTTCTCCGCGCTTTATTATAAATTACTGTCGGACATTACTTCCTCAGAAGTCCTTGCGCACCGCACGATATGGTCAGCTGTTTGCTTTGTTATAGTTTTATCAATCCAGTCCCGTCTTGGCGAATTGCGCATCGTGCTTTCTAACAAACGTTCGTTATCTCAAGTATTTGCTGCTGCAGTTTTGGTTTCAACAAATTGGTATTTTTTTATCGTTTCGGTAAATCTTGGCCATCTGATGCAAAGTTCGCTCGGTTTTTATATATTTCCGCTGGTGGCCGTAGCGCTTGGGGCATTCATTTTAAAAGAGCCGTTTACGAGATCAAAGAAGATCGCTGTATTGTTGGCGGGACTTGCGGTGGTACAACTAACCTTAGGCTTGGGTGTCGCGCCCTGGATTTCATTGATTTTGGCATTCAGCTTCGGTTTTTATGGCTTAATCAAACGTCACGTAATTGCTGGACCCGTAGTTTCGGTGACAGCAGAGGTATCACTACTGATGCCACTCGCTATGGTATACCTTGCATGGCTCTATTCTACCAAAAGTGGCTTTTCTCCCGACCTTACAGAATTGATTTTATTGATACTGTCAGGGCCGCTGACGGCTATACCGATGATACTTTTTTCTTATGCTTCGAAACGTACTGCATTATCGACAATCGGATTAGTGCAATATCTTAATCCCACAATACAATTCAGCGTGGCTGTTCTCATTTTTGGCGAAGCTATGACGCTTTGGCATACAATTACGTTTCTAATGATCTGGTCAGGTCTCGCAATCTATTCGGTAGGGGCTATGCGCCCTCAGGCAGCGCGATAGGCAGAGAGCCGCGCCAAAGTGTCGGCAGGCGTATCTACCGTTTCAACAAAGCCCAACAGGCTGGCATCGGCAAAGCCGTCTGTGACCATATGGTGCAACAGATGGGTCAGCCTGTCCCAATAGCCTGCGGTGTTCATGAGGATAATGGGCTTATCATGGAGTCCCAATTGTCGCCATGTGAGCACTTCAAAAAACTCGTCCAAGCTACCAGCGCCGCCTGGCATCATCACGACCGCATCGCAATTCATGAACATCACCTTTTTGCGCTCATGCATTGTCTCGGTGATGACAAAACGCGTCAGGTCGCGTTTGCCGACCTCGCGGGCCATCAGATGGGTTGGGATGACCCCGAATGTGTCACCACCTGCTTCTTGCGCGGCGCGGGCGATATGCCCCATCAGCCCAACATCACCAGCCCCGTAAACAAGGCGCATTCCCGCCTTTGCAATCCCAAGGCCTAAGTCGCGCGCGGCCTTTGCATAAAGGGGATTTGCCCCGTCCCGCGCGCCACAAAAGACACAAACTGAAAAATCGCGCATCGGGCCTATCCTTTGGTTTTTGCATATTGGGTCGGTTCTGTGATAGCCGCGTTCGACAAAGGGCTCAACTGTTGCGGCGATGTTAGTGTGGCGCAGTTTTGTGACAGATAGGTTTCGCAACATCTTGCGGATGGTGCTAAGCGTGGTGCAATATGTGCGCAAGCCCTTCGGATTGGGGATAAATATATACGCTCGCAATGCGGTGCGGTCATGAAGGTAGAAAATATGGCAAACGGGTCAAAAGTTGCGGGTGGCTTGTCGGGGCTTGGGATGGGCATAATCGCCCTTGCCATCGCCGCTTTGGGTTATTTGGGCTGGCAAGTGGTGAACGAAGACCGCGCTGGTGAGGAGGCCGTAGCAGAGGCGCCTGCCGTGGCAGATGACGCCACAAACGGCACGGCAGCGCCAGAGCCCGCAGAAGAAGTGGCAGCGGAAGAAGTTAGTACAGAGGTTACAGAGGAAACCGCTGCTTCGGAAACCGCAGTAGAAGTGGCATCGGAAGAAATCAGTACAGAGGTCGTAGAGGAAACCGCTGCTTCGGAAACCGCAGTAGAAGCGGCTGCGGAAGAAGTCAGCTCTGAGGTCACAGAAGAAACTACTGCTGCTGAAACCGCGAGCGATGAAACCACTGCGCCCGAAACACCTTCTACGGCGCAGGAGGCGGCTGATGTGGCTGAGGCCGTGGTCACGACCGCGCCTGTTTTGGATGTCATCCGTGTCTCGCCCGATGGCATGACCGTGATCGCCGGCAGCGCGATGCCTAATGCCGAGATTTATCTTTTGCTGGATGGTGTAGATAGCGCGGATGCTACTGCGGATCGAGCCGGCAATTTCGTGCTTTTGTCCAAACTTGCCCCTTCGGACAGTCCGCGTCTTTTGTCGGTTGAAGCGACCGATGAGACAGGTGCGCGGGTGGCTGCAGCACAAACCTTGGTCGTGGCCCCAATTGCCGCGCCTGTGACTGTTGCAGAGGCCACAGACGAGGCGGAAACAGTGACCCAAAGCACCACAACGCCCATCGTTCTGCAATCAGACGGGCAGGAGGTTTCGCTAGTGCAAGGTGGCAGCACCGATGGCGCGGCCCTCAGCATTGACACGGTCAGCTATTCCAGTGCGGGGGATGTTCAAATTGCGGGGCGTGCCGATAGCGGCGCTGCTTTGCGGGTTTACCTCAACAACGCGCTTGTGGCTGAGGTGACAGGCGCCGAAGATGGCACATGGCGCGCCGATGTCGCCAATGTTGCCGCAGGTGCTTATGATCTGCGCATAGATCAACTGGCCGCGGATGGCACAGTGATCGCGCGGTCTGAAACCAGCTTTATCCGCGAGGCTGCGGCTGAGATTGCGGATGCCGCAGGTGGCGCGCAAAACGCCATTCGCGTGGTGACAGTTGAACGTGGCTTTACGCTATGGGGAATTGCCGAAAATATGCTAGGGTCTGGCTTTGACTATGTTCAGATTTTCAATGCCAACCGCGACCAAATTCGGGATCCCGATCTGATTTATCCGGGTCAGGTCTTCACCATCCCTGCGCAATAGGTCGCGCGTGTAGGGGCGGGATCGCTCAAGCGGGGCTCTAGTCATCAGCGCCCCGCTTCTTTACGTTTGGGTCACCTGACCATATCCGAGTCTCCAGATAATGACCGCACCACATACAAACGGGCCAGCGATTGATCCTGAAAGTCGCGCCTCTAGCATGATCACCTTGCGCAAGGTGGGGCCCTATCTCTGGCCCAAAGAGATGCCATGGGTGAAATATCGGGTTGTCTTTGCCCTTGCCGCCTTGGTGGTTGCCAAATTGGTCGCGGTTGCGGGGCCATTTGCCTATAAGGCCGCCGTGGACGCGCTTGGGGGAGGCGCGCCAAGCCCCGCTTGGGCCCTTGGCCTTGGGGCGGTTGGCCTAACAGTGGCCTATGGGGTCGCGCGCGCGGGCAATGTCGGCTTTCAGCAATTGCGTGATGTGATTTTTGCCCGTGTTGGGCAACGCGCCCTGCGCATGATCGCGATTGAAACCTTCCGCCATATCCACGCCTTATCGATGCGGTTTCACATCACGCGGCGCACAGGGGGCCTAAGCCGCATCATCGAGCGCGGGGTCAAGGGCGTAGATTTTCTTTTGCGGTTTTTGCTGTTCTCAATCGGGCCGCTGATCCTTGAATTACTGCTAACGGGGATCATCCTCGCCACGGTGTTTGACATCAGCTATTTGGCGGTTCTGATTGTAACTATTGCCCTCTACGTTTGGTTTACCTTTAAGGTAACGGAATGGCGCGTGAAAATTCGCCGCCAAATGAATGATCAGGACACCGATGCCAATCAAAAGGCGGTCGATAGTCTTTTGAATTTTGAAACCGTCAAATATTTCAACGCCGAAGAGCGTGAGGCACAGCGTTATGACCGCGCGATGGCGGGCTATGAAGAGGCGGCGATCAAGACCAATTACTCACTCGGATTTCTAAACTTCGGCCAATCATTGATCATCACCACGGGTCTTGTGATTGTGATGATCATGGCGGCTTTGGGGGTTGAGCGGGGCGATTTGACTGTGGGCGATTTCGTCATGGTCAACGCGTTTATGATCCAAATCACCATGCCATTGAATTTCTTGGGCACAGTCTATCGCGAAATTCGACAGGCTTTGGTTGATATGGGCGAATTATTCACGTTGCTTGAGCAGCCCGCCGATGTGCATGATGCCGCTGATGCGCAAGAGCTGAAGGTGAGCCGTGGCAAAGTGGAATTCCGCGCCATTGATTTTTCATATGAAAGCACGCGCGCGATTTTGCACGGGGTGGATTTCACCCTAGAGGCGGGTCAAAGCGTGGCACTGGTTGGGCCGTCTGGGTCGGGGAAATCCACTATTGGGCGCTTATTGTTCCGCTTTTACGATCCCCAAAAGGGCCAGATTTTGATTGACGGGCAAGATGTCGCCAAGGTGACGCAAAGCTCGCTGCATGACGCCATTGGCGTGGTGCCGCAGGACACGGTTTTGTTCAATGATACGATTTTCTACAACATCGCCTATGGCCGTCCCAATGCCACCCGTGCCGAGGTTGAGGCCGCCGCAAAATCCGCGAAAATCCATGATTTCATCGAAAGCCTGCCCGAAGGCTATGAGACAATCGTGGGGGAGAGAGGCTTAAAGCTCTCTGGTGGTGAAAAGCAGCGCGTGGGGATTGCGCGCACCTTGTTGAAAGATCCCCCCATTCTTTTGCTCGATGAGGCGACATCGGCGCTTGATACGGAAACCGAGCGCGAGATACAGGGCCAATTGCGCGCGCTTGGTCAAGGGCGCAGCGTGATCATGATCGCGCATCGCCTGTCGACTGTGGTGGATGCGGATTTGGTCATGGTGCTTGAAAAAGGCGTTGTTGTAGAACGGGGGCGCCACGATGATTTGGTTGCCGCAGGTGGCCGCTATGCGGCCATGTGGGCGCGGCAGATGAGTGAACAGGAACGCGCGCTCCAATAAGGGGCGCGATTGCCTTTACTGTGCGGCGTGAACAGTCGGGCCTGCAGGTTGTGTTTTTTGATCTTCGGCTGTGTCATCCTCCCACAAGATGAGGGGGTTTGCCGTTTCCAATGCCGCGCGCGCCAAAGCGTAATCTTGGGTGCGCTGTGACAAGCGCGCCGCGCCAATGCGCGCCAAGGCCTGCGCAATCCAGCCTAATATTTCATTCCACCAGACCCGCACCGCCAAAAGCGATGGCGTGAAGACCAAGGTCAGAACTGTGGCAATGCCCAATCCAAAGACCACTGCCGTGGCAAGGTTTTTCCACCACAGGGCAGTCGGGCTATCAATGGTGTAACCGCCATTTGCAAAATCAAGGCTGATGCCAAGCATCATCGGCGCGAGCCCCGCCATCGTCGTGATGGTGGTCAAAAGAACAGGGCGAATGCGAGCCTCGACTGTGCGGATGATTGCCTCAATCGGGGCCAGATAGCGGTTATATTCTTGATAGGTGTCAATCAGAACAATGTTATTGTTCACCACAATCCCCGCCAAGGCGACAATGCCCGTGCCCGTCATGATGATCGAAAAGCTTTGCCCCATGGTCAAAAGCCCGATCAATACCCCTGCGGTCGACAAGACAACCGCCAGAAGCACCAGAACCGAATTGTAAAACGAATTGAACTGCGCCAGCAGGATGATGAACATCAAGCCCAATGAGGCCGCAAAGGCCTGAGATAAGAAGGCCTGACTTTCGGCTTGCTCGGCTTGGTCGCCGCCCCATTGCCAATTCACGCCATCGGGCAAAATCGTGCCTGTTTCTAACGCGGCGGTAATATGGGCAATCCGTTCATTGGCCGTGATAGCCGTCAGGGTAACATCGCCGTTCAATGCATCGTCAAACTCGGCGCGGCTCACGCCTTCGGCCAAGGAATGAAGCACATAGTCGCGCCCATCTATGCTGAATTCAGCGGGCCTGTTGGCGTGTTCAGGCGCCGCATTGCGCAGCAATCCCAAGTCACGATCCCCGATCGTCACCCGCATAAGCCCCGAGATAACATCGGCCTTCACTTGGAATATGCGCGATTGATCAAGGCGTTTGATCTCGGCCAAACGGCGCACGGGTTCCCATGTGACGAAATTTGACAGCGGCACCAATCCATCTGCGGTGCGCACGCGCAAAGTGTCTAAGGTCGACAGGACGCGGGCATCTTCTGGAAAACGCACGCGGATTTCTATCTCATCATCAGATGTAGGCACGCGCATCCGATCAAGCAAAATCCCGCGCGTGACCAATTGCACCATAGCGCCCACTGTGGCCACATTCGCACCATAGCGGCCTGCGGCCTCGACATCGACATTGATCTGCCAATCAATCCCCGGAAGGGGCAGCGTATCTTCGATGAGGGTCAGCCCCTCGAGGTTCTCGAAATAGGCATGAACGTCCGCCGTTGCTTGCTGAAGTTGCGCCCAATCATCGCCTGTTAGTTCGAGATCAATCGGCTTGCCGTTGGCAGGGCCATTGGCCTGCTCGAATATCTCGGTATGGATGCCGGGAATGGTGTCCAACTCCGCTTGGATCGCATCAAGAATGATATTGCCATCGGCCCGCGTTCCCCAAGGGGCGAGGTCGATTTGAACCTGACCGATTGTGTCCTCAGGGGCGCTTGCGCCGCCTGTGTTATTGTTCAATCCGCCATCACCTGAAAAGGCAAAGACATCGCGCACGCCCTCAAAGCCAAGCACCCGCGCCTCGACCTGTGCGACCAAAGCGTCTTTTTCTTCGACCGACAGATTGCCGCGCGCGCGCACATAGACAATTGCGTTTTCAGGCTCGGTCTCCACGAAGAAATCCACGCCGTTATTGTTGGCCCCGTAATAGCTGAAGGTCACGACAACAAAGCCCAAAACCGCGGCAATGGTCAAAACGGGGGCAAACGGGTTGCCCACCAAACGCTCTATCAGCAGGCCCAATCTTGTGCGCTTATATCCGCCCTCAACCCGTTCTACCGCGCGCGGGCGGATCAATGTGCCCATGACAACCGACATGACCAAACCTGTAACCGAAAAAGCCAAAACGCCCGGCAGGATTGCAAGAAGGGCGGGGGTGTCTGGCCCCGCACCGCCGCCGCGCATAACCATCAAGGCGGATTGAAACAGAGCAAACCCCACCACAACCCCAAGAGCAATGCGAATGGCGCGACTTGGCACAAGGCGCATCAACAGCCCACCAAAGCGATCCGCGCTGCGCGACAGACGGGCGGCAACGCCCCCCATCACGGGCAGATAGACCAGCGCCACAATCAGAGAGGCGGACAGAACAAAGATTAAAGTGACTGGGAGCATCCCCATAAATTCACCCGGAACCCCGGGCCAGAATAACATTGGCAGAAAGGCGCAAAGCGTGGTCGCGGTCGAAGATATAACGGGCCAGAACATCCGCTTTGCGGAATCTGTATAGGCCTGCATGGGGCGCGCGCCCTCCGCAAGGCGTTTGTCGGCATATTCGACCACAACAATCGCGCCATCAACGAGCATCCCTACAGCCAAGATCAGGCCGAACATCACGATATTTGACACCGCGATGCCCATGATGCCCAAAAAGATAAAGCACAATAAGAATGAGGTTGGGATCGCAAAGCCCACAAGAAGCGCCGATCTTGTGCCAAGCGTGGCCAGAACAACGATCATCACAAGCGCGATTGCGGTTAGGACTGAACCTTCAAGCTGCGCAACCATTGAGGCAACTGTGTTGGATTGATCCAAGGAGGTGGTTATATGAACAGCGGCACGCAATTCTTCGGGCCATTCCGCCTCGAAGGCGGCCACTTCTTGGCGCACCAATTCGGCGGTGTCGATAATGTTAAACCCTTGGCGCTTGACGACCTGAAGCGCAATCGTGGGGTTCCCGTTAAAGCGCGCAGCGCCCGTGCGATCCTCATAGGTGAGGCGAATTTGCGCCAAATCCCCTAAGGTCACAACTCGGTCACCATTTACCTTGACGGGCAAATCATAAACGTCCTGCGGACTTTCAAACGAGGATGGAATGCGCACAGACAAGGCACCCGTTGGGGTGTCGACCACGCCTGCCGCGATCAATTGGTTGTTGTTTGCAACCGCCGAAATCAATTCCTGCGCCGTGACATTATAGGCCTCTAGCGAGAGCGGGTCGATCAAGACCTCCAACATCTCATCGCGCGCGCCTGCAATCCCCGCCTCCAGAATAGGCGACAACCCCTCAAGCCGTGTTTGCAAATCCTGCGCAAGGCGGATCAATGTGCGCTCGGGCGCGTTGCCAGACAGCGCCACGATGATGATTGGAAATTCCGAAAAATTGATTTCATTGATGGAATAGTTCTCCACACCTTGTGGGAATTGCGTCTCGGCGCGGTTCATGGCATCGCGCACATCGGCAATGGTTGCGGATTTATCCCACCCAAATTCAAACTCGATAAAGATCCCCGCATACCCTTCGGCGGCGGTGGAGTTGATAGATTTCAAGCCATCGAGGTCTTTAAACTCTGCCTCCATCGGACGCACCAATTGACGCTCGCTATCTGTGGCGGAAATGCCGGGGAAGGGGACAGAAACAAACAAACCTGGAATATCAATGTCAGGTTCACCCTCTTTGGGCAGTCCCACATAGGCGGCGGCGCCAACCGTCAGCGACAGAACGATAAAGGCCAAGACCATCCGCGCACGGGCGGCGGCCCAATCGATGATCCCGGTCATTGTGCCCCTCCAAGCGCGGATCGCGCTGCATCAATCGTGGCGTTTTGGCCTGTGGGGATGTCCTGGATCGAGACAGGCACGACCTGCCCCCCGTTTGAGACAAATTCCTGCCCCACAATGATGATGTCGACCTGGTCAGGCAGCCCTGTGACCAAGGCCCCATCAGGCGTGTCGCGCAGGAGGGTGACGGGGTAAAAGGCAACAAGATTATCTTCGGCCACAACACGCAGCCCCAAATCACCCTGATCATCCAAAGTCAGCGCAGAACTTGGCACCAAATGGGCGGCTGTCCCTTCGGTGGCAATTGCGATATCGGCACTTTGGCCATCCCCAATGCTGAGATCGGGGTTTTCCGCCTCAATCTCAACGCGGAAGGTGCGGGTTTGCGGATCAGCAGAACGCGCAACAAATCGCACAATCCCGTCCACCTCACGCCCATTCACCAGCCGCGTGGTCGCCAGTTGGCCGATGCTGATACGCGCCAATTCAGCCTCGGGCAGGAACCCAACGAATTTGATGGGATCAAGATCAATCACCGTGGCGCATAATGCGCCCGGCTGCATCAATGTGCCCAGTTCGGCAGTGTCGCTTTCCAACAGCCCGTTGAAGGGGGCGCGAATTTCTACGCGGGCCAATTCTTCCGCGGCGCGATCAATGGCCGCCTCAGCCGAGCGCAAGGCGGCCTCGGCGCTGCTGAGGCTGGCTGAGGCGCTGGCCGCGCGTGTCTCAGAGGCAAAACCGCTCTCATTCAGGCGGGTTGCGGCATTGGCGTCAATTTGCGCGGCTGCAAGTTGCGCTTCAGCGGTGCTGCGCGCGGCCTCAGCCTCGGCTAGGGCGGCGGCGCGGGTGCCTTCATCGATTTGGCACAGAATATCACCTGCCGTCACGGATTGGCCCGCCTTGATCGGGTCTGAAATAATCCGACCCGAGGTTTCTGCGCGAATCTCAACAAAGCGCGCGGCCTCGGATCGCCCGCGCAGGCGCACGGCATCGGAAATCACCTCAGCGCGGCTTGGCAAAATCACTACGCGCATCGCATCCCCAAATGTGCCGCTGTCCATTTGCGCGGCCTCAGCCGCGGCAGGGCTTTCACTGTCGCGCCCCATCAAGGCATCGCGCTGAAAAATCAGCACATAAAGCGCCGCGCAGACCAAAAGGGCCGTGATGACTGGAAAAATGCGCATTAAATAACCTCTTTTCGGGGCGCAACTACGATCTGATCACGCCCGCTGATCTTTTGTATTCTGCGTTTGCCTGGGTAACGCTTTGTGACTTATACGAGTGAACTGTTGCGTTTAGATTAGTCTTTTATACCTACGTCCGCAAGAATGAACGGAATGGTTTAGTTTTTATTTTGTGACAGAATTTGATCATCGGTTGCGAATGCGCTCTATGGGTGCGGTTGCACTTGGCAAAGCTCTGTGCTTCGCGTTAAGTGAGGCTTGTGGGTTTTGATTTCAAAGAAAGAACGGCACAGCATGAGCCAAAGCGACAGTTTCATTGATGAAGTCACCGAAGAATTGCGCCGCGATCAGCTGTTTCGCGCGCTCAAAAGGTGGGGCTGGATTGGCGTTTTGGCTGTTGTCGCATTGGTCGGGGCCGCGACCTATCGCGAGATCAGCACAAATCGCGATCTTGCGGCGGCGCGTGATTTTGGGGATGCGGTGATTGCCGCCCTTGATCTGCCCGATGCAGAGGCCCGCGCTGCGGCCCTCGCTGAGATCACCCCAAGCCGCAGCAATCAAGAGGTGCTATTGGCTTTCATTCGCGCCTCAGACCTGAGCGAAAGCGACCCGGTGGCCGCTGCAGCAGCGTTGCGTGCGATTGCAGATGCACCCGATCTCTTGCCGCGTTACCGCGATCTGGCCCTGTTGCGCGCCCATATCCTTGCCCCCTTGGAGGATCAGGGATTAGTCGATGCAACATTGGCGCGTTTGGCTGAGGATGGTGCGCCTTTCGCAGGCATCGCGCGTGAAATGCAGGCGCTGGAACTCTTAAAGGTGGGCGATAAAGAGGGGGCGATTGCAGCACTTGAGGCCTTGTCTGAACAATCCGTTGTGACCCTGTCACAGCGTCAGCGGATCAGCGCCTTGATCTTCGCGCTGCAAAGTGGCGCTACGATCACGGGCCAAAACGCGTCATCTGAATAAAGGGACAGGTTTTATGCATAGCACCGTTTCTTTCGCAAAACCTATGGCGCGGCTCTGCGGTGTCAGCCTCATTGCTTTGGCCCTTTTGGCGGGCTGTGAGCGCGAGCCGATCTTGCAAGGTGAACGGTTCGGGACACGCGTGCCTTTGGCGCAAACCCTGCCAAGCAAGGAAGGGTTGGACGCCACCGCCGAAGCGGCGGATAGGGCCCTCGTGCCTTTCGCGCAACCAACAGCGCAAAGTTTGACGGATTGGCCATTGCGCGGTGCGAATGCTGCCAATGCGATCCCTGCGCTTGGGTTCTCGCAATCAGCAAGCCTGCTGTGGTCAACGGATATTGGTCAAGGCAATGGCAGACGGACCCGACTGACCGCGGACCCAATTTTCACAAATGGCGCAATTGTTACGCTTGATAGTGATGCAGGGCTTCAGGCGACCTCGCCCGAGGGGGCCGTGATTTGGCGCATTGATTTGACCCCTGCAAGCGAACGTGACGGCGGTGTCTCTGGCGGCGGGATTGGCGCCGCAGGGGACCAGATTTTTGCAACCACTGGCTATGGTGAATTGCTGGCCATTGATGCCGCAAGCGGTGCTATTTCATGGCGTCAACGTCTTGGGGCAACGCTTGGCGCACCAACTGTGGCGGGCGGCGTTGTTTATGTGACGGGCCGTGATGATCAGGCCTATGCCGTGGATGCGGCCACGGGGCGTGTGCGGTGGGAAATCCCCGCAACTGGGGCCGCTGCGGTCTTGTCAGGCAGCCCATCCCCTGCGCTGACCTCGCGCTTGGTCGTGTTTCCCTTTGGCTCGGGCGAGTTGACAGGCGTGCTGCGCCAATCGGGCGTGCGGGTCTGGTCGGGTGCCATCGCGGGTGAGCGGATCGGTGTGGCTTATAATTATATCAACGATATCACCTCTGACCCCGTTCTGGTGGGGGGCAGGCTTTATGCGGGCAATCTGTCTGGCCGCGTTGTCGCGATCGATGCGGGATCGGGCGAGCGTCTTTGGACAGCGACAGAAGGGGCCTATTCTGGTCTGATCGTTGCAGGAAATTCCGTGTTTTTCGTATCTGACCGCAATGCGTTGATCCGTCTTGATCAAGCGACTGGTGATATGATTTGGGAAACCGAATTGCCCCTGTACGAGGCCCGCCGCGAGCGCCGCCGCAAGGCCGTATTTACCTATTACGGGCCGATTTTGGCGGGGGGTCATTTGATCTTGGCCACGGGCGATGGTGGAATTCTGCGTTTTGATCCCGAAACAGGTGCCGCGCTTGATGGCAGCCTTGCCCTGCGGGGCGGGGCGGCAAGCCAACCCATCGTTGTCAATGATACGCTTTATGTGGTCAGCGCAGATGGTCGCCTGCATGCCTATCGCTGAGCTGTTAAGCCTGTTTTAACCATAGGCTGATAGACCCTCCCCGTCATTAACCGCAGAGCAGGGAGGGCGCGCCCATGCTTTCGGTTTGGGCGATTTCACACCAGATCCTAAGCCATGAGGGCGGCTTTCCCGATGATCCCGATGATCCGGGCGGCCCCACAAATTTTGGCATCGCCTTGGCCGCCCTGCGAAATGCGGGGCGCGATTTGGGTGGCGATGGTGACATCGACCGTGATGATATCCTGCGCCTCACTCGCGCTATTGCCATCGAAATCTTCGAAGAAGATTACTATCGCGCCCCGCGCATATATTTGCTGCCTGAGGCGTTGCAGCCTGTCGTTTACGATATGCAGGTGAAGGCGGGCGCGCAGGCAATCATTTTGCTGCAACGCCTGCTGCGCGATTTGATGTTTGATATCGCGGTTGATGGGGTGATTGGCCCCATCACCGCACGGGCCGCTCAGGCCGCAAGCAGCCGAAATGAGCGCGCGTTGATTGATGCCTATGCCATTGCACGGCGCAATTCCTATTACAGCTTGGGGGAGAGACGCCCCAGTTTGCGGAAATTTGCGCGCAAGCGCGATGGCGGAAAGGGCGGTTGGATTACGCGGGCAGAAACATTCTTGTCGCCCAAATATCATTTAAGCGCGGCAGAGCATCACGAAAGGGTTAAATCATGGCGGTGATTGGGGCGCTTGGCGGGCTAACGGCCCTTGGTCACACTGTTGAAAATATATCCGAGGTCTTTGCCGGCAATGCGGCCGCGCGCTAGGCCGCAGATGCAGAATTTCGCGCAGAAATCTTGCGCAGCTACGCGGCCGAATTCACCCATAGTGGCAGCACGGGGTTTGACCGCGCGATTAATGGGCTTAACCGCCTGCCGCGTCCTTTGATGGCGCTGTCGGTCATTGGCCTATTCGCCTTTGCTATGATCGACCCTGTGGCTTTTGCCGCGCGCATGACGGGTTTGGCGGCCATCCCCGAGCCGCTTTGGTGGCTTTTGGGGGCGGTGGTGAGTTTCTATTTCGGCGCGCGCGAAATGTATTATGCCCGCATAGCCGACACACCGCCGCAAAGATCAGCACGCCGATGGAGGCCTTTTGGCCAAAGGGGCAGTCACGAAAATCCCGCGCTTGAGGAATGGCGCGCCGATTAAGGCGCGCGCATCACCTTGGCCTCTGGGTCAAACAGGGGCTGGGGCAGGGGCGTGGCCTTGAGGGCATTGCCCAAAACCTCGATGGTGAAGCCATCCGCCTGATCGGCATATTCCTTCGCCACATATCCCATCGCAACCGATGTCGCGCTGGTATGGGCATAGCCGCCAGATGTAACCCAACCGATGGTTTTCCCCTGAAAATCAATTGGCTCATCCCCGATCACATCGGCATCATGTGCGTCAATCGCGAAACTCATTAGGCGTAAAGCTCCGCCCGTCTCCCGCTCGGCCAAGGCTGCGGCTTTACCGATAAAATCAGCGGGTTTATTATAAGCCACAAACCGATCAAGACGGGCCTCAAGCGGGCCATAGACGGGGCGATATTCGCGCGCCCAACCGCCAAAGTTTTTTTCCAAACGCAAAGAATTGAGCGCCCGCAGACCGATAGGACGCAGCCCGTGATCCGCCCCAACGCGCAACAAGGCCTCAAAAATTTGGCGCTGGAATTCTGGGCGCATCCAAATTTCATAGCCTAAATCACCCGTAAAGCTGACCCGCCCAACATAGGCGGGGGCCATGGCCACATCCATTTTCGCAAAATCCATGAAGCGCATCTTCGCCATATCAGGGGCAATTTGCGCAAGGATGTCGCGCGCCTTTGGCCCTGCGATATGCAGCCCGCAAAGGCCCAAACCGATCACCTCAATGGTGGCGTCTTCGGTGCTCAATTTTTGGGCCTCGAACCAACGGGCATAGAAATTTTCAGCCATGCCAGAGCCAAACAGCATATAAGTCTCAGGATCTAAGCAGGCGCAGGTGAGATCACCTTGCAGCTTGCCATTTTCCTTTAACATTGGTGCCAACGTCATCCGACCAGGTTTGGGCAGGGCACAGGCCAAAACGCGGTCAAGAAACGCGCCTGCATCCGCGCCCGCGATCCGAAATTTGGAATAGCCGGAGATTTCCAACAGGCCCGCAGCCTTGCGCAAATTGCGCACCTCGGCTCCAACATGGTCAAAATCACTTGAGCGCCGCCATGAGAATTGATCCCGCACACCTTCGGGCGCAAACCAAAGCGGCACTTCAAGCCCCCAAGATTCGCCCATCTGCGCACCAAGCCCGACCATGCGATCATAAATTGGCGTTGTCTTATGGGGGCGGGCGGCCTGCAATTCCTCGTTCGGGAATTTGATTGAGAACCGCCTCGAATAGTTTTCTTGCACTTTCGGGTTGGTGTAGCTGAGGGTCGTCCAATCGCCATAGCGCGCGACATCCATCGCCCACACGTCAAAGCCAGGATCCCCTTGGGTGATCCAATTGGCCAGCGCCAGACCAACGCCCCCGCCTTGGCTGAAGCCCGCCATAACCCCGCAGGCCGACCACATCCCCTCAAGTCCGCGAATAGGCCCGATCAGCGGATTGCCATCGGGGGCAAAGGTGAAGGGGCCATTGATGATCTGTTTGATGCCCGCATTCGCAAAGGCGGGGAAATGTTCAAACCCCACCTCAAGGCTTGGCGCAATGCGGTCAATATCGGGTTGCAGCAGTTCATGCCCGAATTCCCAGGGCGTGTTGCGGGTCGACCATGGGACACAGGCCTTCTCATAGGTGCCCATAAGCATCCCGCCACGTTCTTGGCGCAAATACAGCTCGCCATCGAAATCGACCGCATGGATCACTTCGCGGCCCGTTTTTGCGTTGATCTCGGCCACTTCGGGCATGTCTTCGGTGATGAGATACATATGCTCCATCGCCAAGATGGGCAGCTCAATGCCCACCATGCGCCCCACTTCGCGCGCCCAAAGCCCGCCTGCATTCACCACATGCTCGCAGGCGATATCGCCTTTGTCGGTTTGCACGATCCAACCACCATCGCGCGCGCGCAGGATGCCCGTCACCATGCGGTGGGTCTGATAGCTGGCCCCAAGAATTTTGGCGGATTTGGCATAGGCATAGGTCACACCAGAAGGGTCAAGATGGCCATCGACAACGGTGCGCAAAGCGCCCGTAAACTGCCGCGGATCAAGAAGCGGCATCAGCTCATGCGCCTCTTCGGGAGTGATCACTTCGGTTTCAATACCCTGATAGCGCCCCTTGGCAGAGATGGATTTCAACCAATCAAACCGCTCAGGCGTGGAGGCCAACATCACCCCACCTGTCATGTGAAAGCCTGTGGCCTGGCCTGACAGCTCTTCAATTTCTTTATAAAGATCAATGGTGTATTTCTGAAGCTTGGCAACATTTGGATCACCGTTGATGGTGTGGCACCCGCCCGCTGCGTGCCATGTGCTGCCCGAGGTCAGTTCAGACCGTTCGATCAAAAGGCTATCTGTCCAACCCGCTTTGGCGAGGTGGTAGAGAACGGATGCACCCACAACACCACCCCCGATAATCACGACCCGCGCTGTTTCAGACATCCATACCTCCCGTTGAGATGATCCTTACCTTGCACCAAACCTAGACCGCCAAATGGCGGCTGAGGTGCTTAAATTCGACCAAATTGGGGGGGCAAATGCCGCGAATAGGCTAAATCGCGGGGCGCTGGAAATCAGGCAGCCAGTTCAACCCAAACAGGCACGTGATCTGATGGTTTTTCACGCGCGCGGATTTCACGATCTATTCCAACATCTTGCAAAAGATCAGCCGCGTAGGGGCACAGCAAAATGTGATCAAT
This sequence comes from Roseobacter sp. HKCC-CH-9208, assembly GCF_037805125.1. Taxonomy (NCBI): domain Bacteria; kingdom Pseudomonadati; phylum Pseudomonadota; class Alphaproteobacteria; order Rhodobacterales; family Roseobacteraceae; genus Roseobacter; species Roseobacter sp. HKCC-CH-9208. The sequence continues at coordinate 111,675 of NZ_JBBLYK010000001.1, forward strand.
GCGGATCCCATCATTGCGGTTCCACGCCCCCGCTTGGTAATCCCAGAACGAATAATTGTCGCCACCTTGCACCCGCGCGCGAAACGCATCCGTCAGGCCAAGGTTCACGATTTTGCGAAACGCCTCGCGGCTGGTTTGACGCGCCAATGCATCCTCGCGCCATGCATCGGGGCGGGCCGCATCTTCGTCTTGGGGGATGATATTGTAATCCCCTGCAAACAAAACGGGGGTTTCTTCCGCCAAAAGTTCGGCAACCCGCGCCTGCATCCGCGCCATCCACGCTAATTTATACTCATATTTCGGGCCGGGGCAGGGATTGCCATTGGGCAGATAAAGCCCGCAAATCCGCAGCGCCTTTTGACCGACCACTGTGGCCTCAATCCAACGTGCCTGCTCATCCTCTGCGTCACTGGGCAGGCCGCGGATCACATCTTCGAGCGGATATTTCGACAAAATGGCCACGCCGTTGAAACTTTTTTGACCATGGGTTTCCACGTTATACCCCCGCTCCTCGAAAATCTCGCGGGGGAAGCCCTCGTCAACCGATTTGATCTCTTGCAATAGCGCCACGTCAGGGGTCGCCTCATCCAACCATTGCGGCAGGGCATCTATGCGCGCTTTGATCCCATTGATGTTAAATGTGGCTATTTTCATAAGCGCAGGCCTTTTTAATCAATGGGTTAAAGAGAAAAGCTAATCCCGCAGCCGCAGGATGACGCGGCATTTGGATTGTCGATCACAAAGCGCGCGCCGATCAATTCTTCAGAAAAATCAATCACGGCATTGGCCAAAAACGGCAGCGAGGTTTCATCAACCACAACCTTTTGGCCTGCATCCTCCAAGATCAGATCACCATCGGCGGGATCATCAAGCCGAATATCATATTGAAAGCCTGAACACCCGCCCCCCTCAACGGCCACGCGCAGCGCCTTCGGTGCAGGTGTATCTGCGTTAATCTCAGCCAGACGCGCAAAGGCGCGAGGGGTTACTTTGGGAGGTAGGTTCAAATCCATCGCCATCTCGCTTGGGCAAAAATTGCTGTGATTGCGGGCTGTTAGAACAGAGTGTTTTACAATATAAGACCGCCAAATTGAAACGGCAAGGATAGGGATCATGCGCGCAAACTATGCCTGCACTCCGAGCGACAGTCGCGGCAGGCTCTACCCCGAGGCGGAAAGTGGGCACAGGTCTTGCTTTCAGCGCGACCGCGACCGCATCATCCATGCCTCTAGTTTTCGCCGCCTTAAGCATAAGACTCAAGTTTTTGTCGAGCATGAGGGCGATTATTTTCGCACCCGTCTGACCCATTCGATCGAGGTAGCGCAAGTGGCCCGCACGATTGCCCGCGCCCTTGGGGCAAACGAGGATTTGACCGAGGCGATTGCACTGGCCCATGATCTGGGCCACACGCCCTTTGGCCATACGGGCGAGGATGCGCTTTGCGATTTGATGGCGCCCTATGGCGGGTTCGATCATAATGCGCAGGCCATTCGCATCGTCACCAATCTCGAACGCCATTATGCGGATTTTGACGGGCTAAACCTGACTTGGGAAAGCCTTGAGGGGATTGCGAAACATAACGGGCCTGTAGCCGCCCCATATCCTTGGGCCTTGGCCGAATATAATGCGCGCCACGATCTAGAATTGACCGCCTATGCCAGCCTTGAGGCACAGATTGCCGCGATTGCGGATGATATCGCCTATAATCACCATGATCTTCATGACGGGCTAAGGGCAGGGCTATTTGAGGTGGCCGATATTATGGCGCTGCCCCTTTTGGGGCCGTGTTTTGGCGAGGTGGATACGGCCTATCCCGATGTTGAACCAACCCGCCGCAGGCACGAGGCGCTGCGCCGCTTTTTTGGGGTATTGGTTGAGGATGTGATTGCCTATGCCAATACAGCCCTTGGCGCGCTTGACCCTGTGTCGCCGCAAGATATCCGCTACGCGGGGCGCGCAACGGTGCGGTTTTCGGATCAGGTTTTTGCTGATCTCAAAGAGGTGCGCGCGTTTTTGTTCACCCGCATGTATCGTGCCCCGCGCGTGGTCGAGACACGCGCAATCGTCACGGATGTCGTGAATGATTTATTCCCGTATATGATGGCCCACCCTGACCAACTGCCCCGCCAATGGCAGGCCGAAGTGCGCGCAGCGCCAGATGACACCACGCTTGCGTGGTTGGTTTGCGATTATATCGCGGGCATGACGGATCGGTTCGCACTGCAAACCCATCGGCGGATCTTCAATCGTGACTTGGGTCTGGGGGCCGTCTTCTAAGGGCCTTGTGGCATTGACCTTGCTCTGCAACCTGATACAGCAGGGCGCAAGACAATCAGGATGATAAAACATGATGCTTTTTGCCGATATTCGCGCCTTGGTGATTGACGCTTTGGGTCAGATGGAGGCCGCAGGCACGTTGCCCGCAGGGCTTGATTTCGCCAATGTCGCGGTTGAACCCCCGCGCGATGCCGCCCATGGCGATATGGCAACGAATGCGGCCATGGTTCTGGCAAAACCTGCAGGGCTAAAGCCACGTGATATCGCCGATGCATTGGCCCCGATCCTGATGGCCGACCCACGGATTGAGACCGCCGATGTGGCGGGGCCAGGCTTTCTGAACCTTCGCCTTTCTGCGCAGACATGGCGCGAGATGCTGCGCGGCATTGCGCAGGCGCGCGGTGCCTATGGTCGCGTCAATATCGGGCAGGGGCGCAAGGTGAATATCGAATATGTGTCGGCCAACCCGACAGGGCCCTTGCATGTGGGCCATACGCGCGGCGCGGTCTTTGGCGATGCTTTGGCCAGCCTGTTGGATTACGCAGGATATGACGTTACGCGCGAATATTACATTAATGATGGTGGGGCGCAGGTCGATGTTTTGGCGCGTTCTGTGTATTTGCGCTATCTCGAGGCGCATGGTCAGGCTGTGTCCTTTGAGGATGGCACCTATCCAGGCGATTACCTGATCGAGGTGGGTCAGGCCCTGAAATCCGAGGTTGGGGATGCGCATCTTGGTCGCCCCGAGGGGGAATGGCTTGCCCCCGTGCGTGATTTCGCCATCGCGGCCATGATGCAGCTGATCGAGGCTGATCTCGACAGTCTTGGCGTGAAAATGGATCACTTCTTTAGTGAAAAATCCCTCTACGGCACGGGGCGGATTGAAGCCGCGATTGAAGACCTGAAGGGCAAGGGCCTGATTTATCGCGGTGTGTTAGAGCCACCAAAGGGCAAAACCCCAGAGGATTGGGAACCGCGCGAACAAACCTTGTTCAAATCCACCGAGCATGGCGATGATGTGGATCGCCCAATTATGAAATCGGATGGCGCATGGACATATTTTGCCCCTGACATCGCCTATCATTATGACAAGGTTACCCGTGGCTATGATGAATTGATTGATGTCTTTGGCGCCGATCATGGCGGCTATGTCAAACGGATGAAGGCCGCCGTGGCGGCGCTGTCCGAAAACAAGGTGCCGCTTGATATTAAGCTGACTCAATTGGTGCGCCTCTTCAAAGGCGGCGAGCCGTTTAAGATGTCAAAACGCGCAGGCACCTTCGTCATGCTGTCCGATGTGGTCGAGGCGGTCGGGCGCGATGTCACGCGCTTTATCATGCTGACCCGAAAAAACGATGCGCCTTTGGATTTTGATATCGACAAGGTTTTAGAGCAATCCAAAGATAACCCTGTGTTCTATGTCCAATACGCCCATGCCCGCATTCAATCGGTGCTGCGCAAGGCGGGTGAATTGGGCATCGCGATAGATCACAAAAATCTGGACGCAATCAACGATCCTGCTGAATTCGCGCTTGTGGCGAAACTCGCGGAATGGCCGCGTGTGGTCGAGATCGCGGCACAATCGCACGAGCCGCATCGCATTGCGTTTTTCCTCTATGATCTGGCCGCTGAATTCCACGCATTGTGGAATAAGGGCAATGGCGCACCTCATCTGCGCTTTTTGCAAGAAGATGATTTGGCCACGACTTCGGCAAAATTGGCCCTTATTGATGCAGTAGCCGTTGTTATTTCCAACGGTCTTGGTATCTTAGGGGTAACACCTGCGGATAAAATGTAAGGCGATAAACGTCTTCACCCCCCCGCAGGCCAGAGGCAGAGCAGGTTAGTGTCGTGACATAAGCCCATAAAACAAAGGGCATCACGGCGGAAAAGGGCAGGCATGGCGGCTTATGAAAAAGAACCTCCCGCGCAAAGACCGTTTCAGCGCATAGCGAACTCTGCGCAGGTCAGACGGCCTGTCGGGGGGATGGCGGTTGATCCGGCGCGTCTTTTTGCCAACCCGCCGCAAAGATTTGACCCCCCATCCGCGCGCGCGCCACAGATGCCGCAAGCGGGGTGGGAAACTCTCAGCGCCACAGCCGAGCCCGACCTTCAGGCCTCCGCCGATCAGATCACCGCGAGCCTTGCTGAGGTCGAACGCACGCAGTCCGTGCGTAAGTTGGGTCTTTGGGTCATGGGGCTGATGTCGGTCGCCATGGTGGCGCTTGGGGGGTATTGGGGATATGAGGCGCTGAAGCGGCAAACCCTTAGTGTGCCCGTTATTGCCGCCCCATCCGAGCCGTTTCGCGTGCCGCCAGATGACCCTGGCGGGGTTGAGGCGGATCATATGGGCCTTGCCGTGAATGAGATCGCCGCAGGGCGTGAGGCGGGGCCTGCAGCCGCGCAAATTATCCTTGCGCCGCCGCCTGTTGAATTGATCGAGGATGTGACCCTTTTGGTAACGCCTGAGGCTGAAATGCCCCAAGCCGCGCCTGAAGTGGACATTATCGCACCTGACAGTTTTGAATTGATCGGGCCGCCTGCGCCGCCTGTGGGGGATGTGCCGCAGGCGACCGAAGATTTGATCAACGCCCTTTTAGCAGAGGCTTTGGGGGAGAGCCCTGATGCGCCTCAGCCTCATCTTACGCCTGAGGTCGACAAAATTCCTGCCTCTGTCGCGGGCGTGGCTGTATCACTTATTCCAACGCCGCGACCCTTTACGATGGATCTGAGCCTTGCGCAGGTGCCCAGTGATGCTAGCCGTGATGACGCCATTGAAATTGATCCTTCAACCCTTGCTGCGGGGGACATGGTCGTGCAGCTTGGCGCCTTTGATAGCCCCGATGCGGCGCGGCGTGAATGGGATCGGCTTGCTGCGCAATATGATGGCTTTTTCGAAGGGCGTGGTCGCGTGATTATGGCGGCCAGTTCGGGCGGTCAGGAATTCTTCCGTCTGCGCGTCGCAGGGTTTGACGGGGTGGATGATGCACGCCGTTTCTGCACGGCGCTCTTGGCATTGGGTCAGGCCTGTATCCCTGCAACCATTCGGTGAGGGGGGCAGGGCTATGTCTACCCCCTATTCTGCTACAATTCTGGGCCTGCAGGGCCTAAGTTTGTCGGCGGATGAGGCGCAGTTTTTTCGTGCAGCCAACCCTTGGGGATTTATTCTTTTTGCGCGCAACATCGATACCCCCGAACACCTGCGGGCCTTAACCGATAGCTTGCGCGATTGTGTTGGGTGGGATGCACCCATTTTGATTGACCAAGAGGGCGGGCGTGTTCAGCGCATGGGGCCGCCGCATTGGCGGCACTGGACACCGCCCCTTGATATGATCGCACGCCGTGACCCGCACTCTGCTGCGCGCGCCTTATATTTGCGCGCGGCCTATATTGGGCTTGAAATGCGCGCCGTGGGGCTTGACGTTAATTGCGCGCCTTTGGCGGATGTTGCGCGGCCTGAAACCCATGCAGTGTTAAAAAATCGCCTTTACGGGTTTGAGCCTGACACAGTTGCAACCTTTGCCCGTGCCTATGCGCAAGGGTTGATGGATGCGGGCGTGGCACCGATTTTGAAACATCTGCCCGGATATGGGCTTGGTCAGGTGGATAGCCACCTCAGCTGCCCCCGTGTCAGTGCCGCGCGCAGTGAATTGGAGGCGGTTGATTTTGCGGCCTTTCGGCCCCTGATTGATCTGCCAATGGGGATGAGCGCGCATATCATCTATGAAGCACTTGACCCCGACCTGCCTGCAACCCTGTCCCCTGTTCTGATGCGGATGATCCGCGAGGATATTGGGTATCAAGGGTTGATGATGACCGATGATATCTCGATGGGGGCGCTTGGGGGCAGTTTGGCAGAACGCAGCACACAGGCCCGCGCGGCGGGCTGTGATGTGATTTTGCATTGCAATGGCAAGCTACCCGAAATGGAGGAGGTCGTTGCCCATTCTGGTCAATTGGACGGGATCGCGGCAAAACGCGCGCAAGCGGCACTTTTGGCCCGCAAATCTGCGACATCGCTTGACTTATATGCGATAGATGCTGAACTTCGCAGCCTAAGCGAAAAAGGCCCAATATGAGCGACACACCAGCGCTGCCCCCTGAGGCGGCAAATGACAATCTTCTCGCCGATCCTGGTGAATGGGATAGCGTGGCCGTACGCCGCGCAGCCGAGGCGTTGATTGTCGATGTCGATGGGTTTGAGGGGCCGCTTGACCTGTTGCTGACATTGTCGCGCACGCAAAAAGTGGATTTACGCAAAATATCGGTTTTGCGATTGGCGGAACAATATTTGGCCTTCGTGGAAGAAGCGCGCAAATTACGGATTGAATTGGCAGCGGATTACTTGGTTATGGCCGCATGGTTGGCCTATCTCAAATCACGGCTCTTGCTGCCGCCTGATCCCGAAGAAGAGGGCCCCTCAGGCGAAGAATTGGCGGCGCATTTGGCCTTCCAATTGGAACGCTTGAGCGCCATGCGCGAATGCGCGGCCAAGTTGATGGCGCGGGATCGTTTGGGACGGGATCGTTTTGTGCGTGGCATTCCCGAGGCGGTCACCCACGCCCGCAAGGTCAAATATACCGCAAACCTCCTTGATTTGATGCAGGGCTATGCGCGGATAAGAACCCGTGACGATTTCCGCCCCTTTGTGATGGATCGCGACAGCGTCTTTACCATGCAGCAAGCCCTAGAACGGATGCGCGGCCTGATCGGATATGCGGGCGAGTGGACGGATATCTTGACCTATCTGCCCGATGGTTGGGGCATGGATCCGAAAAAACGCCGCTCGGCCACTGCGGCCACATTTGCGGCAAGTTTGGAATTGGTAAAGGCGGGAAAATTGGTCATTCGCCAAGCGGAAACATTCGCGCCAATTGAAGTGAAACGAAGGGATGATGAAAGATGAGCGGCGTGGCGGATACACCTGAAACTTCCCCCGAAACACCTTCTGAAGCACCCTCAAGCGCGCCTGAGAAGAGCCTGTTTCAAGCGCCCCCTTTGGCGGAACAGGAACGGATGATTGAGGCCTTGCTTTTTGCCAGTGCCGAGCCTGTCTCAATCCGCGAGATGGAAGCACGTCTTCCGCATGGCTGTGATCCTGCTGAAGCCTTGCAACTGCTGCGCCGCCGCTATGAGGGGCGCGGTGTGAATGTGGTCAAAGTGGGTGATGCATGGGCGATGCGCACCAGTGCTGATCTGGGCTTTCTGATGAGCCGCGAAACGGTCGAGACACGGAAACTGTCGCGCGCGGCAATCGAAACCTTGGCAATCGTGGCCTATCATCAACCTGTGACACGCGCCGAGATTGAAGAAATCCGCGGCGTTTCCGTCAGTCGGGGTACCATTGATCAATTAATCGAAATGGAATGGATTAAGTTTGGCCGCCGCAAGATGACGCCCGGGCGGCCCGTCACATTCGTGGTAACGCCCGCATTTTTGGATCATTTCGGTTTGGAATCTGCCCGCGATTTGCCGGGCGTGAAGGAATTGCGTGATGCGGGGCTGCTCGACAATCGCCCGCGCGGCTTGAACCTGTCTGAGGAGGGCGCAGAAGCCCCAGAGGAGGAGGAGGGCGGCCTTCCCTTCGATATAGATGATGCAGATGAGGATGGCGCCTTGTTCGAGGATGACGCGCCCTGATTTTGCCGCAATATCCCGTTATCATCGACCATGGCCCGCGTTCTGCGGGTCTTGTTTTATGAGCTGCAATTGAGGGTGAGATGAGCAACCTTATTTCGGCAATGATCCGTATGGTGATAAGGCGGATGGTTTGGCGTGGGGTGAATAAAGCAACGGATCATGTTGCGCGGCGAGGTGCAGGGGGTGATCATGCACAGGCCTGTGCAACACAGCGTCGTCTGCGCCAGACTACGGATCTTATGCGGCGGTTTATGCGGTTCTAAATAAAAAAGGCGCAAGCAAAGCTTGCGCCTTTCTTGTTTGATTTCTGCTGCTTAGCAGGAGAAATACATCTTGTATTCCACAGGATGTGGTGTGTGTTCGAAGGCATAGACCTCCTGCCACTTGAGCGCGGCATAGGCATCGATTTGATCCTTCGTGAACACATCGCCTTTGAGCAGAAAGTCGTGATCTTTTTCCAGCTCTTCCAATGCCTCGCGCAACGATGCGCACACAGTTGGGATTTCAGCCAATTCCTCTGGGGGCAGATCATACAGATCTTTGTCAGAAGGCTCACCTGGGTGGATTTTGTTCTGAATGCCGTCCAGACCCGCCATCAACAAGGCCGAGAAGGCCAAGTAGGGGTTTGCGGATGGATCAGGGAAGCGGGCCTCAACGCGCTTGGCTTTGGGGCTTTCTGTCCATGGAATACGCACGCAGCCCGAACGGTTCCGTGCAGAATAAGCGCGCAGAACGGGGGCCTCAAAGCCGGGGATCAGACGCTTGTAGCTGTTGGTCGATGGGTTGGTGAACGCGTTCAACGCTTTTGCGTGCTTAAGGATGCCGCCGATGAAGTAAAGCGCCTCATCTGACAGATCTGCGTATTTGTCGCCTGCGAACAAGGGCTTGCCATCTTTCCAGATCGACATGTTCACATGCATCCCCGTGCCGTTATCGCCTGCCATAGGCTTGGGCATGAAGGTGGCTGTTTTGCCATAGGCATGGGCCACGTTCTGGATGATGTATTTATATTTCAGGATGTTATCGCCCTGTTCGGTCAATGTCCCAAAAATCAGGCCCAATTCATGCTGACAGGTCGCCACTTCGTGGTGATGCTTGTCCACTTTCATCCCGATGGATTTCATGGTCGACAGCATTTCAGACCGCAGGTCTTGCGCTTCGTCAATTGGGTTCACAGGGAAATAGCCACCCTTGTGACCCGCGCGATGGCCCATATTGCCCATCTCGAACTCAGCATCGGTGTTCCATGCGGCTGCGACCGCGTCAATTTCGTAGCCCACTTTGTTTGGGGCGACCGAGTAACGCACATCATCAAAGATGAAGAATTCGGCCTCTGGGCCGAAATAGGCCACATCGCCAATGCCAGTGGATTTCAGATAGGCCTCTGCCTTCACGGCGGTGCCGCGTGGGTCACGCTCGTAAGGCTCGCCTGTGTCGGGCTCGACTACGTTACAATGCACGCACAGGGTTTTCTCTGCGTAGAACGGATCAATATAAGCGCTGTCTGTGTCTACCATCAATTTCATGTCGGAGGCTTCGATGCCTTTCCAACCAGAAATCGAGGAGCCGTCAAACATGAAGCCCTCATCGAGGAAATCTTCATCAACCAGATCAGACATCACGGTAACGTGCTGGATCTTGCCGCGCGGGTCTGTGAAACGAATATCGACATATGCGATGTCTTCGTCTTTGATCAGTTTAAGAACCTTGTCTTTGCTCATCGTGACCTTCCCTTACATTTTGGTCTTTGGGGAGTGAGATAGGGCCAAAATGCCCTGGCTATTTAGGCCTCATGCCTTAGAGCGCGTCTTCACCAGACTCGCCTGTACGGATGCGGATCGCTTGCTCGATGGTGGAGACGAAAATCTTACCGTCCCCAATCTTATCGGTCTTCGCCGCGTCAATGATCGCCTCAATCGCGCCATCGACCATATCATCGGAAAGAACAACCTCGATTTTCACCTTAGGCAAGAAATCAACCACATATTCCGCGCCGCGATAAAGCTCTGTATGACCTTTTTGACGGCCAAACCCTTTGACTTCGGTCACCGACAAACCTTGAATGCCGATTTCCTGAAGCGCTTCTTTCACTTCATCAAGCTTAAATGGTTTGATGATCGCTTCGATTTTTTTCATGTGGCCCTCGCCTTCCTGCGTACATTGCGCCTTTCTGACACCATGTTGTGCGGGGCGGGGCAATCTGATTGCCCGCTCGCGCTGCTCTCTCTCAAGGGAAATTTGAGGACTTGCAACATATTTGTGCGCTGCGCACAAAATTTAATCAGTTTGAAAACTTTGGCTTTACGCTTCGGCCTGATCGACCGAACGGGCCGCCTGTAGGATCAGCCCATTGGCAAAAATCTCGGCATCGCGCGTAAATTGCAAGGCCAACAAGCGCGCCTGTGGCAGATTGCGGTATTTGACGCCCGTCTGCCCGATTAAATCTCGCGCAAAGGCCATGTCACCGTGGCGCGTTTTCAACAATTGACTGGGAAAGAGATCACAAGGCTGCGTCTGGTCAGAGCCAAGCGCATAGGCCTCAAGATGCACCACGCGCAGGGGTTGGGCGATTTGCACAGGCATCAGTGCCTGAAGGGGTAGGGCGCCAATACTGGTGATGACACGATCCCCCACATAGAGATGTTCTGCGGGCAAGGCCCCCTCAAGGCTGAGAATGGGCAAATCTGCCATGATGAGTTGCGTCTCAAGCGCAGGCACTGCGTCAATTGGGCTTTGCACCAAATCGCGCAACCCCATAAGTAGCGCAGGGCTAACGGGAATTGTCATTTGTTTTGCTCGCATTTGACGCGGGTCTTTGCCCGCTTTTGCCTCTGTGGTGAGGTAACATTAGAAATAAGGCGAAATTGTGGCGCAGCCTTTGGTGCGGGGCGATGCGGCCTCTGAGAAATCACAAAAAGGGTAATTTTCCCCCTCGCACTCCGCATAAGCCTCTGCTAAGGACAGCGCCGTTGCGGGTGTGGCGAAATTGGTAGACGCACCAGATTTAGGTTCTGGCGCCGCAAGGCGTGGGGGTTCAAGTCCCTCCACCCGCACCAAATCATGGTAAATTTACGCGCTTTGCCAAAATTGGCGCAGCTCACTTTGGCCAAAGGCCACCCAAAGCGCGCAAGTAGCGCTTGTGCCGTGGGAAGCCCCAGATAAACAAACCTGAAAATCCAAAAATAATCAGGGCCCAAGCGGTTATATCCGCTAAAATTGTGCCAAAGCGTGTATCGACCCAACCCAGATTGTGAAAGGTTGATAAAAATCGACCCCAATAGATTTTGCGATGCAATCGGGTGCCATCAGGCGCAAAGGTTGTGCGGGTGAGGCGGGTTTTGTGGTAGAAATGCCCTGTATCAGCGGCGACAATCACCTGTTCCCGATCGCCCAAAAACTGATAGGCGCGAAAGCCATGATAGGTGGTTTGGTTGGCATCTGTGATGACAAGATCGGGAAATTTATCTTCCACCACGGCCAGCGCCTGCGCCGCTGACAGCGGTGCGTCAAGCATGGCTTCGGACAGGGCGGTCTCGTCATATACGCCTGAGGGCAGCATATTTAACACCGCTTGTTGGTGATTAAAATAAAACCCCGAAAACCCAAACAAGATGATCCACGGCAAAATCAGCAGCCCAAGCCAACTGTGTAGAGTTCGGATGAAGCGAAAAACACGCATTGGATTTACCCCTCCAGGGTTTCAGAGTGAAAATTCGTCAGCGATTTCGAGATTGAAAAGGCTTTGATCCGCGCCAATAGTTGCGTCAAGGGAACTGGCGCAGGGGTCGGGGTCAGCTCGACAATTTCATCGGGGAAAAAAGCGAAGCCTGCAGGCGCGATGTCAAAAGCATCCCGCCGCGAATAGGCGATGGATTTGCCTGCGATGAAGCGCTGCCCAAGATCAGTGTCGAGTTTGGGCAGGGGGCGGCGCATCCTGAGCGGCAGACCAAGACAAATGAAGCGATTTTTGCTGCGATCCCAGAGCAGGAGATCATCCGCGAATATGCGATCCCCGCAATAGGCGTGGCGAAAGGATAGGGTGGATTTACCAACGCCCTTTTTGCCGAATGCGATTTGCGTTGTCCCCTTTGTCCCAAATGCGGCGCAATGCAGAAGCGTGGCGTTTGGGGATTGCGCGGCACAGCAATAGGCAAGGTCTAAACAAAGATAATTCAGCGCATCAATCGGGTCTGAGCTTTGGCTGATGATCGTCTGGGTGCGACCAGAAATTTTAAGCACCGCATCACTCTTGGTCACAATGATGTCCAATCGCGGTGGGTTTGTCGCCTCCACGATCTGCCAACCCGTAAGGCAGGTTTCAATTAACTGTAAGAAGGGAGCAGGGCAGCGCAAGTAAAGGCAAAAATCCCCGCCTTTGAGTTGCGCTGTCCTTATCGTGCCCCAGTCTAGTGTCACGGCGGATTATCTCCACTCGCCGCCGCGGATCTTGCAGAAACTTTCGGTGTGAAAGCGACCTTCCGTTTCGACATTGACAACACGGCAGAGGCGGCGCCCATCTGTTCGCGTGGACACAATCTCAAAGCGTCCCGCGCCTGATGCGAGGGCCCCGCTATAGCCATCAAGTTGGCTGTCCAATGCACTATATAAATTAGGCGTGGCGCCGCGATTAAATGTCGTTGCGACACATGCCGACAGAAGCGCCGCGCCGAGGATCAGGACAGCTGCCCTCATTGGAAATCCGCCAAGACATTGGCCAGATTATCCATCGAAACGGGGTCTAGCCCGTCATCATTCAGGGACTGGTCAATATTTTGCGTCTGTTGAAGGCGCAGAAAATCGTCATTGGACGAACTGCCGCTAAGGGTGTCATCAGGGCCAGAGGGGCTATTTGGCGATGAACCGCCGTTTGAGCCATTGCTGCTGCTGCCTGATGTGCCGTTATCATCATTGCCGCCGAAGCTACCTGATGAGCTGTTGTCGTTTCCACCGAAGCTGCCTGACGAACTGCTGTCATTGCCGCCAGAACTGCCGCCGCCATTCGAACTTGCGCGGGCTTGGCCTGCAAGCATGGCGGTCATAGGCAAGGCTGCTGCGCCGCCCAAGAGAAGTTGTAAAGCTGTGCGTCTGATCATTGTGATACCTCGTAAATTGCGTGCCTCGCGGCAAATTGATAGGTATCGAGATAGAACCCATGATGAATTTTGTCGTTAAACTTTAGTTCAATCGCGTCTAACTTGGGTTTACTGTAAGCAGGAACAGATCAGAGTGTTATGAGGACGGAACCAATGCAAAACAAAAAAGGCTTCATTCTCGTATCTTTGGGTTTGATGCTGGTGAGCAGCATCTTTTTCATTTTGGATGTCGTAGCTGATTTGAGTGACCATTTGGCGGCGGGTATTTCCTACTCTCAAGTTGAACTGGTGCATCTGATTTTTGAAATAACCGCAGTTCTGGCCCTCATTCTAGGGATGGTTCAAATGGTGATGCATCTTCGGGGGTTGGAACGTCTCAGCGATGCGCAAGCGGCCTCACTCCATCATCTGCGCGAGGATTTTGACGCGTTGATCCGCCAGAAATTTGGCGATTGGGGTCTGTCAAAAACAGAGGCGGATATTGGTCTTTTGATCGTGCGCGGATTGAACAATGAAGAGATCGCAAACCTGCGTGGTGTAAAGTTGGGCACGATCAAGTCACAGACTCATTCGCTGATGGGAAAGGCAGGGGTAAAATCACGCGTTGAGCTGCTTTCGCTGTTTGTGGATGAGTTCATTGACATTGGCGCGACCAAGTAAGTTGCGCCTTAAGATGGCCATTGCTCCACGCTTAACGGACACGCTCTGATTTTATCTCGCGCGGATGGCTGAAACGCCATGCCGCGCGAGAATGTTTGGCGTTACTCGGTCGCCAAGGATTGGAGATAGGCGTAAAGATCGCGGGCATCTTCCTCGCCACGCACACGGAACGACATCGCGCTGCGCGCGCCATTGTCGCCAAGCGCCTCGCGCAGATAGGCGGTCGGGTCTTGGACATAGGCCACAAAGGATTCTTCATCCCAAATATTGCCCGCCTCACCATAGGCTGCAAGGCTGGCGGAATAGCGGAAGCCTTCGGCCACCCCTGCAGGGCCGCCTGCCACGCCGTATAGGTTTGGCCCTGTGCGCCCATTACGCCCCGCAAGCGTGTCACCTGCTGCGTTTTTGACAACATGGCACGCCACGCATTGGTTGAACGCGCGCTCACCCGCAGCGGCGTCACCGCTTGCCCATGCTGCCCCGCCCGAAACTGCAAAGGCCAAGGCTGCGGCCAGTCCGATTTTTTGCGTCAAATCACTTACTCCCTTGTCAGTCATTATTGGCACGAATGACTGAAATTGACGCCGTCACAAGGCTAGTTTTGGCGTTGATTGATCTGATTTCAAGTCAGGCTTGCGCGACAAATTCCCGCAAACCCTGACGCCCCTCCCTTGCAGCATGGCTTGCAGGTCTTTAACGATAGCGCCAACAGCCAGTGATAAGGGAGCGCGTTATGGGATCTGAGCCAAAATTTCACCCGCATGGACAGCATTTGATTGCAGGCCACTGGCGTGCAGGGGAGGGGCAGTTTACATCGGCCCCTGTGGATGGTCAGGGTCACGCGGTTTCAAAGGGCAGCACGGCTTTGGTGGATCAGGCTGTTCAGGCCGCTGAAACTGCATTTTGGGATTATAGTGCCACATCCCGCGAGGCGCGCGCTGCCTTTCTCAACAAAATCGCGGATGAGATTGAAGCGCGCAGCGCGATGATCACCGATATTGGGACCCGCGAAACGGGCCTGCCTGCCGCGCGCCTTGAGGGGGAGCGCGGTCGCACCACGGGCCAGTTGCGGATGTTTGCGGCGCATATCCTGAAAGAGGACTATCTTGATTTGCGCCATGATGCAGCCCTACCTGATCGCGCGCCGTTGCCGCGCCCTGATTTGCGCATGATGCAGCGCCCTGTTGGCCCCGTGGCCGTGTTTGGCGCCTCGAATTTCCCACTCGCCTTTTCAACAGCGGGGGGCGATACGGCCAGCGCCTTGGCGGCAGGCTGCCCCGTGGTGGTCAAGGCGCATGAAGCCCATCCGGGAACGGCTGAAATCATCGCCGAGGCTATCTTGGCTGCGATCCGCGCCTGCGAAATGCCTGAGGGCGTGTTTAGCATGATCCATGGCGGGGCCTACGAGGTGGGCGGCGCGCTTGTGCAGCATCCATTGATTACTGCGGTTGGCTTTACGGGCTCGCTCAAAGGCGGGCGCGCCTTGTTTGATCTCTGCGCAGCGCGTCCAACCCCAATCCCATTTTTTGGCGAATTGGGCAGCGTGAACCCGATGTTTTTGATGCCGGCCGCGATGGCCGCGCGTGGCGCGGCGATTGGCACCGCGTGGGCCGGGTCCTTGACAATGGGCGTGGGGCAGTTTTGCACCAATCCAGGGATCGCCGTGGTGATTGACGGGGCTGAGGCCGATGCATTTGTTGCGGCCGCAAGTGAGGCGCTTACTGCAACCGCGCCGCAGGTGATGCTAACCACAGGCATTGCCGAGGCCTATCGCAATGGGGTCAAAACCATCGGCGCCCAAAACGCGGTGCGTGAGGTTTTGGGAACCATGTGCGACAACCGCGATGCAGCCCCCTATCTGTATGAGGTGAGCGGCGCAGATTGGTTAGCCAATGATGCGCTTGGTCACGAGGTGTTTGGCCCAATGGGGATGGTTGTGCGCGCCCGTGATCTTGCACAGATGCGCGGAATTGCCCTCAGTCTTGAGGGGCAGTTGACCTGCACGTTGCATATGGATGACGGCGATCTGGCAGAGGCCCGCGCGTTCTTACCGATCCTTGAGCGCAAAGCAGGCCGCGTATTGGCCAACGGTTTCCCCACTGGGGTCGAGGTCTGCGATGCCATGGTGCATGGCGGGCCTTATCCTGCGTCTACAAATTTTGGGGCGACATCCGTGGGATCTTTGGCGATCCGCCGCTTTTTGCGGCCTGTGTGCTATCAAAACATGCCTGAGGGTCTGTTGCCCAGTGAATTGGCCAAGTGAGGTTGGATCATGGGTGTGCATGCAAGCGCGATAACGACACAGCCAAATTTCCTCGGTGAGGGGCCTTTGTGGCATCCGTTGCGTGGGGAATTGCTGTGGTTCGATATTATGAACAAAACCCTTTTTGCGCTGAAAGATGGCGCTCAGCGCGAATATGGGTTCCCAGATTTGGTTTCGGCGGCGGGATGGGTCGATGAGACCCGTATCGTCATCGCCTCTGAACGCGCGCTGTTTGTGTTTGATTTGGACACAGGCACCGCCACGCCGTTGTGTGATCTTGAGGCGGATAACCCCGTGACACGCTCAAATGATGGCCGCGCGGATCATCAGGGCGGGTTCTGGATCGGGACGATGGGCAAGAAGTTCGAAGAGGGGGCAGGAGCGATTTATCGCTACTATAAGGGTGAATTGCGCAAATTATTCGCAGCCGTGACCATACCCAATTCGATTTGCTTTTCGCCTGATGGCAAGAACGCCTATTTCTGCTCGACCCCAGATCAGCAGATTATGCAGGTCGGCCTTAATGCCGATGGATGGCCCGATGGGCCAATTTCGGTGTTTCTTGACCTGCGAGGGGAAGATTTGAACCCTGACGGGTCTGTGGTGGATGCCGAAGGCTATATTTGGAATGCGCAATGGGGCAGGGGCCGTGTTGCGCGTTATGCCCCCGATGGCAGGCTTGAGCGCGTGGTCACGCTTGACGGGCGGCATTCCAGTTGCCCCGCCTTTGGTGGGCCAGACCTTCAAGACCTCTACATCACCTCCGCACAGGAGGGGATGGACGCGCCAGATGCGCCGCAAGGATTGCTCTATCATGCACGGCTTGAGGTCAAAGGCGTGGCTGAACCACGGGTTATTTTGCCCTAATTTATGTGAATGCAGGGGCCAAGCGCCGCTTGGCCCGCATTTCGGGGTTGAACGCCCCCCTGCCTGTCAATAGTAAGGCGCAAATTCCCTTTTTGCGGGTCGCCTTTGGGTGACCACCGTTTTCGATTGCGAGGAAAGCAGATGAACGTCACGGAAACCCTAAACGAAGGCCTAAAGCGCGCCTATGAAATCACCATCACGGGTGCGGAACTCGAAGCCAAGGTCAATGAGAAACTGACCGAAGCGCAGCCTGAGATTGAGATGAAAGGCTTTCGCAAGGGGAAAGTGCCGATGGCGCTTTTGAAAAAGCAATTCGGCCCCCGTGTCATGGGCGAGGCGATGCAAGACGCTGTTGATAGCGCGATGCAAAACCACCTTGAAACATCTGGCGACCGCCCTGCGATGCAGCCTGAGGTCAAGATGGTGAACGAGGATTGGAAAGAAGGCGATGATGTCATCGTCTCGATGTCCTATGAGCGTCTGCCAGAAATCCCTGATGTGGATTACAAGAAGCTGAAGCTTGAGCGCATGGTTGTGCCTGCATCAGACAAAGAGATTGACGAGACACTGGCGAAACTGGCTGAGACAGCCCAGAATTTCGAAACCAAAAAGGGTAAAGCCGCCAAAGATGATCAGGTCGTCTTTGATTTCGTAGGCAAGGTCGATGGCGAGGCGTTTGAAGGCGGCAGCGCCGAAGATTACCCACTTGTTTTGGGCTCGAATAGCTTCATCCCAGGGTTCGAAGATCAGTTGATCGGCGTAAAAGCAGGCGAAGAAAAGCAGGTTTCTGTAACCTTCCCTGAGGAATACGGCGCTGAGCATCTGGCAGGGAAAGAAGCGACCTTTGATTGCACAATCAAAGAGGTCAAAAAGCCCGTTCCTGCGGCGATTGATGATGAGCTTGCCAAGAAATATGGCGCAGAAAGCCTTGAGGCCCTGAAGGGTCAGGTGTCGGAGCGTTTGCAGGCCGAATATGCAGGGGCCGCGCGCCAGATCACCAAACGCGCTTTGCTCGATCAGCTGGACAAGAAAGTTAAGTTTGATCTGCCCCCAAGCCTTGTCGAGGCAGAAGCCGCGCAGATCGCGCATCAGCTTTGGCATGAAGAAAACCCTGAGCATCAGGGCCATGATCATGGTGAGATCAAACCAACCAAAGAGCACACAAAACTGGCCGAGCGCCGTGTGAAGTTGGGCTTGCTCTTGGCGGAATTGGGTCAGAAGAACGAGGTTCAAGTGACCGATGCGGAATTCACCCAAGCGGTCATGAACCAAGCGCGTCAATACCCTGGTCAAGAGCGCGCGTTCTTTGAATTCATTCAGAAAAATCAGCAAGCGCAGCAGCAGCTTCGCGCACCATTGTTCGAGGATAAGGTCGTTGACTATATCTTTGAGCAGGCTGAAGTGAAGGATGTTGAAACCACCAAAGCCAAGCTTGAAAAAGCTGTTGAGGCCTTGGACGAAGAGTAATCTTCAAAAGACTTTTTACAGCATTGCGAAAGGCCCCCAATGAAGATTGGGGGCTTTTTTGTGGTGCTTTGGGGATTTCGGCGTAAGCTAGAGACGGGGTGAAATGCACATATGGGTCGCGCGTGCCATTCGCGATTTGGGGATAATTCAAAAAAATGAGGGACGAAGTCATGCTACGCGTTTTACTATCAGCCTGTGCCGTGTTGTTTGTGTCTGTGGTCACGGCAGCCGCCTGTCCAACCTTTGCCAAAAGCGGCACTTATCTGAGTTTTACCGGGGATCAGCTTTATTCACCGCAAAGCTATTCGACCATGGCAACGGGCGGGGCGATGCTCAGCAATTGCGGCATATCTGGTGCAGGATCGGTCTCGGCAAGCCCGCAATATACGCTAAACCTGTCAGGCATGCAGGGTTATGATCTTGAGATCCAAGTGAACAGCAGTTGCGATGCTACGCTACTTGTGAATTCAGCTAATGGCATCTGGTATTTTGACGATGACAGCAACGGCAATCTTGATCCAATGCTGCGTATTTCGGGCAGCGATGCGCTGAATGGGCAGGTGGATGTCTGGGTTGGCACCTTAGGGGCAAATTGTTCGGCTACGATTGAATTTGAAACATGGACGGCGAGCACCGCCGCGCCAAGCAATTCGGGCAATTGTCCGACCATCGGCCTGACAGGGCCAAGCTATAATTTGAACGGGCCGCAACTATACTCACCCACCAATTTCTCAGCATCGGCCTATGGCAGCGGCGAGATTTCTGGGTGCGGTTTGCCTGGTCATGGCTGGTTCACGCCTGCACCGCAATTTTCCTTCAACCTCAGCCAGATGCAGGGGTATCGGTTGGAATTGCAGGTCAACGCGAGTTGCGACACCGTGATGTTGGTCAATACAGCGGATGGTACATGGCTGTTTGATGATGACAGCAATGGCAACCTTGATCCTTTGATCAATGTTTATGGGTCATCGGCGCTAAACGGGCGTGTTGATGTTTGGCTTGGCACATATAATGGTCAAAGCTGTCCCGCCAATTTGGAATTGGAGACTTGGACGAACTGATCCAAGCGAAGGTGGTAAACAGAAAAAACCGCGCCCTGTTTGGGGCGCGGTTTTCTTTTGGTTTGCAGTCTGAGAAACGCTTATGCGTTTTCGTCACCTTCGTCTGCTGCCTCTGCCGCAGGGGCAGGGGCGTCTTCATCATCGTCCAGCTGGGCTGCGCCGATATCGTCAAAGAGTTCTGCAATTTCGAATTCTGCAGCAGCTTCTTCCTCGGCGGCCAGTTCTTGGATTGACTTACCAGAGGCTTGCAATTCTGCTTCTTCGGTCGAACGTGCCACGTTGAGGGTGATGGTCACATCTACCTCAGGGTGCAGAACGACAGACACAACGTGAAGGCCAAGCTCTTTGATCGGCGCGGTCAGGGCAACCTGCTTGCGATCAATGCTGAACCCTGCATCGGTGGCCGCATCAGCCGCGTCACGGGTGGTGACAGAGCCGTAAAGCGCACCAGAATCAGAGGCCGAGCGGATCACAACGAATTGCTGACCACCCAAGCGAGCTGCCAAATCCTCGGCTTCTTTCTTTGTCTCAAGGTTGCGCGCTTCAAGCTGGGCTTTTTGCGCTTCGAATGCCTTGAGGTTGTTGTCATTTGCACGCATCGCCTTGCGCTGTGGCAATAGATAGTTACGCGCATAGCCGTCTTTTACCGAAACGACATCGCCCATCTGGCCAAGTTTGGCCACGCGTTCAAGAAGGATCACATCCATATCGGTTTCTCCTTACTTCACTGCATAGGGCAACAGCGCGAGGAAACGAGAGCGCTTGATGGCCTGTGCCAGCTTGCGCTGGTTTTTTGCTGATACGGCAGTGATACGTGCAGGCACGATCTTGCCACGTTCAGAGATGTAACGCTGAAGCAAGCGCACATCTTTGTAATCGATTTTTGGCGCGTCTTCTCCGTCAAACGGGTCGGACTTGCGGCGGCGGAAAAACGGTTTTGCTGCCATGATTCTATCCTTCCCTTAAATTAACGGCGCTCGCGGCGTTCGCCGCGTTCTTCGCGTTTTTGCATTTGAACCGAAGGGCCTTCTTCGTGGGCGTCAACCTTGATGGTCAAGACGCGCATCACGTCATCATGCAAGCGCATCAAACGCTCCATCTCATGCACGGCAGCCGATGGGGCATCGCTGCGCAAGAAGGCATAATGGCCTTTGCGGTTCTTGTTGATTTTGTAGGCCATGGTCTTGATACCCCAATATTCGGCATCAACCACGGAACCACCATTGTCTTTGAGGACGGTGCTGAAATGCTCAATCAAGCTTTCAGCTTGCGCGTTGGACAAGTCCTGACGCGAGATCATAACATGCTCGTAAAGGGGCATGTGAACTCCGATACTGTTCGGGCGCGTTTCAAAGACCGATGCGTTCCACTTTCGCCCCATCAGTCACGAGGGATCACGCCGTTGCATTTATATTAGGCGAAAGTTGCCTGGTTTAAACACAGATCACGGCAGGGTGCAAGCTGTAGCGGGCTTGCCGTAAAATCAGGACAAAATTGCGGTTATGAATTGCCCTTGCCCCCTATATCTTGTAGCCATAACCCCAAGACAAACAAGTGGGAGAGGCAATATGAGCCGTGCTTTTATCTTTCCGGGCCAAGGGGCGCAGACCATTGGAATGGGCCGTGATTTGGCTGAAACCTACGCCGCGGCGCGCGCGGTGTTTGAAGAGGTGGATGAAGCACTGGGTCAAAACCTGTCGCATTTGATTTGGGAGGGGGATCAGGACGAATTGACCCTGACCGCCAATGCGCAACCTGCGTTGATGGCAACGTCAATGGCCGCCGTGCGCGCGCTTGAGGCCGAAGGGTTTGCCTTTACAGAGCACGCAAGTTTTGTGGCGGGGCATTCTTTGGGCGAATATTCCGCGCTTTGTGCGGCAGGTAGCCTGTCGGTGGCGGATACGGCCAAGTTGTTGCGCATTCGTGGCGATGCAATGCAAAAAGCTACGCCCAAAAGGCAGGGCGCGATGGCCGCAATCTTGGGCCTAGATTTTGATACGGTGGCGGATTTGGCCTCTGACGCGGCTGATGGGGATGTTTGCCAAGCGGCCAATGACAATGACCCCGCGCAAGTTGTGATTTCGGGTCATGCGGCGGCGGTAGAGCGCGCCGTTGAGCTTGCCAAAGCACGCGGGGCCAAGCGCGCTGTGATGCTGCCTGTCTCTGCCCCCTTTCATTGCGCATTGATGCAACCTGCGGCCGATGCAATGGCGGAGGCGTTGGCAAGTGTCACGTTAAACGCGCCTGTTGTGCCATTGGTCGGCAACGTGATGGCGGGGCCAAGCAATGACCCCGCACTGATCCGCGACAATCTGATCACGCAGGTCACAGGCCGCGTGCGGTGGCGCGAATCCGTGATGTGGATGGCGCAAAATGATGTGACCGAGGCGTGGGAGCTCGGCGCGGGCAAAGCACTGTCTGGGATGGTCAAGCGCATTGCCCGCGAGATGGAGACAAAAGCAATCGGAACGGCTGCGGATATTGCCGCGCTAAAGGGATAAGGACGGGCTTTATGTTTGATTTGACAGGAAAATCTGCGCTTGTGACGGGCGCATCTGGGGGGATTGGTGCGGATATTGCGCGCGCGTTGCATAGCGCGGGGGCAGTGGTTGCCCTATCTGGAACGCGGGTTGAGCCGCTTGAGGCCCTCGCCGCTGAACTGGGTGAGCGCAGCCATGTTCTGCCGTGCAATTTGTCCGATGCTGAGGCGGTTGAAGCCCTGCCAAAACAAGCCATCGAGGGCATGGGCGCGATGGATATTTTGGTCAATAATGCGGGCATCACACGCGATAACCTGTTCATGCGGATGTCAGACGAGGAATGGGCACAGGTGTTGGAGGTTAATCTGACCTCAACCATGCGGCTGTGCCGCGGCGCGTTGCGCGGTATGATGAAATCGCGTTGGGGTCGGATCATCAATATCAGCTCTATCGTGGGGGCAACGGGCAATCCAGGGCAGGGGAATTATGCAGCCGCGAAAGCGGGCATAGTGGGCATGTCAAAAAGCCTTGCTTATGAGGTGGCGAGCCGTGGCGTGACTGTGAACTGTGTCGCGCCAGGTTTCATTGCAACACCGATGACAGATAAGCTGAATGATGATCAAAAAGCGGCCATCAATGTCAAAATCCCCGCAGGGCGGATGGGAACACCCGAAGAGATCGCGGCAGCCGTGCTGTATCTGGCATCAAATGAAGCGGGATATGTTACAGGGGCCACGTTGCATGTGAATGGCGGCATGGCGATGCTGTAACAGTTGTGCCGTTATGGTGGGATTGAGGCATTGCCTTATTTCGCAAACATGCTATAGCGGCGCTGATTTTCACCGAAAGGCTTTGCTTTTCGGCGGCTCTGGTTCTGACATTTCTCTGGTTGAGTCGGTTGGGATCGGGATTGAGCGGCCAAAATCGGCCCAGTGAAACAGTGCAGGGGATAAACCCACGCACGAAACGGATGAGGAAAGAACATGAGCGATATCGCAGGTCGCGTGAAGAAAATTGTTGTCGAGCATCTGAGCGCAGATGAAGACAAAGTGACTGAAAACGCGTCTTTCATTGACGATCTGGGCGCGGATTCGCTCGATACAGTCGAGTTGGTAATGGCGTTCGAGGAAGAATTTGGCATCGAAATCCCCGATGATGCGGCGGAAACGATCCAGACTTTCGGCGATGCGGTCAAGTTCATCACTGACGCGCAATAATCCATTCCCCCACAGTCCGCCTAGTAGCTGAGGGATAGGTTTTGAAAACGGCATCGTTGCGGCGGTGCCGTTTTTTTGTGCCAAAATGGCAAGGGAATCTGCCTGATTTCTGCGAGAGGGATTGCCCATCTTGGCACCCCTAGGCTATCAACGTGCAAGCTTTCGCGAAACGAGAGAAGGGCAGTGAAGATGCGGCGCGTTGTTGTGACAGGATTGGGACTGGTGACACCTTTGGCCACAGGGGTGGAGGAGACATGGTCGCGGCTTTTGGCGGGCCAATCAGGGGCGGGAACCATCACCCGCTTTGACGCAAGCCATCTGGCAACGACCTATGCCTGCGAAGTGAAGCGCGGCGATGGGTCGGATGGGACCTTTAACCCTGATCTTTACATGGAGCCGAAAGAACAGCGCAAAGTGGATGAATTCATCCTCTATGGCGTTGCGGCGGCCGAGCAGGCCATCAAAGACGCAGGATGGGAACCCGAAGATCGTGATGCGCTTGAGCGCACAGGTGTTTTGATTGGGTCTGGCATTGGTGGCTTGGCCTCGATTGCCGAAACATCCATCACGCTTAAGGAAAAAGGGCCGCGCCGCGTATCGCCTTTCTTTGTGCCAGGTGCGCTGATCAACCTGATCTCTGGGCAAGTGTCGATCAAATATGGCTTCCGTGGGCCAAACCATGCGGTTGTAACGGCCTGCTCCACGGGCGCACATGCCATTGGGGACGCGGCGCGTCTTATCCAATGGGGTGATGCGGATGTGATGATTGCAGGCGGTGCAGAAAGCCCGATTTGTGAAATTGGTATTGCGGGCTTTAACGCGTGCAAGGCGTTGTCGACCAAGCGGGGCGATGAACCTCAAAAGGCAAGCCGTCCATGGGATAGTGACAGTGACGGGTTCGTCATGGGCGAAGGCGCGGGCGTGGTTGTGTTGGAGGAATATGAACACGCCAAAGCGCGCGGCGCAAAAATCTATGCGGAAATTTTAGGCTATGGCCTGTCGGGCGATGCCCATCACATCACGGCCCCACCGCCTGACCATGAAGGGGCCGAGCGCGCGATGC
Source organism: Roseobacter sp. HKCC-CH-9208 (assembly GCF_037805125.1). Classification (NCBI taxonomy): domain Bacteria; kingdom Pseudomonadati; phylum Pseudomonadota; class Alphaproteobacteria; order Rhodobacterales; family Roseobacteraceae; genus Roseobacter; species Roseobacter sp. HKCC-CH-9208. Next base: position 135,763 of record NZ_JBBLYK010000001.1, read on the forward strand.
GTGCCGCACTTAAGCGTGCAGGGCTAGCGCCGTCAGATGTGGATTACGTCAATGCGCATGGCACCTCGACTATGGCCGATACCATTGAATTGGGCGCGGTTGAGCGGTTGATGGGGGATCATGCGAAAAATCTGCTGATGTCCTCAACAAAATCCGCAACAGGACATTTGTTGGGTGCAGCGGGCGCGATTGAGGCGATCTTCTCTATCTTGGCCATTCGTGACCAAATCGTCCCCCCAACAATTAACCTTGATACGCCTGCGGCAGAAACGGCCATCAATCTTTGCGCCAATCAGGCTGTTAAGGGCGAGATCAATGTGGTGCAGAGCAATTCCTTTGGCTTTGGTGGGACAAATGCCTGTCTGATTATGGGGAAAGTCTGACATATGTGGAAAAGCGTGGCTGCGAATGCGTTCAGCCTGCTGATTGTGCTATGTATCGCCGTGGCTGGCGCGATCGGGTGGGGTCAGCGGGAATTTACCAAGGAAGGGCCGCTTGAGGGGCCGATCTTTTTCGAGGTGCCGCGCGGTGCGGGCCTGTCGCAAGTGGCCGCGCGTTTGGCCGAAGCGGGGGCTGTGACGCATCCTGCTATTTTTCGTTTGGGCGCAGAATATAGTGACATGTCAGGCGCTATTCGTGCCGGGTCTTTTGAAATCCCTGCGCGCGCCTCAATGGAGGAGATTTTGGGGGTCATCACCCAAAATGCCGCCCCCGTTTATCGTTATGTGGCAACCTATGTTCTGCGCATTGATGGCACGGGCGAGCAGCGTCTGGTCGAGCGGGTGCCTGGCACGGGCGAAGTGATTGAATTGGCTGAATTTGCCTATGATGCGGAAATCCCAACGATTTACAGCGAAATCACCGAAAGCGGCGCAAGCATTGCCTATCGCGTGTCGATCCCAGAAGGTTTGACATCTTGGCAGATTGTTGAAGGGCTGAAATCAGCAGAATTCCTAACCGGTGAGGTAGCGGAGATCCCTTCCGAAGGGTTATTGGCCCCGGACACCTACGAGGCCACGCGCGGCATGGCGCGGGCGGAGCTGTTGGTTCAGATGCAAGCCCGCCAAGAGGCCATTTTGATGGAGGCGTGGGCCAATCGTGCAGAGAACCTGCCAATCAGCACGCCGCAAGAGGCGTTGATCTTGGCCTCAATCATCGAAAAAGAAACGGGGCAGGCTGAAGAGCGCGGGGTTGTTGCCAGTGTCTTTACCAATCGTCTGCGGCAGGGAATGCGTTTGCAGACTGACCCGACTGTGATCTACGGCGTCACGGAGGGGCAAGGCGTGTTGGGGCGTGGCTTGCGGCGCAGTGAACTTGACCGCGTAACCCCTTGGAACACGTATCAAATTGACGGCCTGCCACCAACGCCGATTGCTAATCCAGGGCGCGCTTCTATTGAAGCGGCGTTGAACCCTGACGACACGAATTACATCTTTTTCGTGGCAGATGGCACAGGCGGTCACGCCTTTGCTGAAACATTGGCCGAGCATAACCGAAATGTCGCGCTCTGGCGCGAGATTGAGGCGGATGCACGAGCCAATTCTGGAAATTAACCGCGTCGCAAAACGAAACGGCAGGCGTTCGCGCCTGCGGCAGCACAAGCTGTTTCTCGGCAGATGACATCAGGACTGACGAGGCGGCGATAGAGCCGTTCAAAAACCGCGCAGTGCCAGTGGCACAACAGACCCTATTTTCCCAGAACGAAGCATCGGGTTGGGGGTCACGGAATTGGTCACATTCACGCTCATGGGCACGCTGAGCACATGGGCGATTGGGGTCGCAAACGACCCCTTGCGATTTGGATCAGGCATACCTTTGGGTTTCAATTCATGGGTAAACGGGCCGCAAGCGCCGCTTGTTTATTGGTCACCAACTGCCCTTACCCTTACTGCACAAGGCGGAGTTTTTTCAGGTGGAACGGTGCGATTGGTGGCGCATTATATTCAATTAAGCCTGCCCGATTGGGTCTAACCCGCCCCAAATTTTGAAAGCGCATTGGGTTTTCAAATATGCTATACCTGCTATATCGGTCGTCTGAATTGACGTGATGGAGGCAGAATATGGCCCAAACACACCCAAAACCATCTAAGCTGGATCCTGTATGGGATCGTATCTTGCGCGAGGCGGAGGAGGCTATTGTAGCCGAGCCTCTGCTAGGTGGTGTGATCCATGGCTGCGTGCTGCATCATAAATCGCTAGAGGCGGCATTGGCCTATCGGATGTCGCAGAAGCTGGCCTCAAGTGAGATGAGCGAACAAATCCTGCGTGAGATTGCAGACGAGGCCTATCGCAGCGACCCATCTCTTGGCGCAGCGGCCCGTGCGGATATTGTTGCCGTGACGGATCGCGACCCTGCCTGCCATCGTTTCATCCAACCGCTTCTCTATTTCAAAGGGTTTCAAGCGGTGCAGGCCTATCGTTTGGGTCATTGGCTGTGGCAGCACGGACGGCGCGATTTTGCATATTTCATCCAAATGCGCACCTCTGAGCTATTCGGCGTGGATATCCACCCCAATGCGCGGATCGGGCAGGGGATCATGATCGACCACGCGCATTCTATCGTGATCGGTGAAACGGCCGTGGTCGGCGACAATGTGTCGATGCTGCATTCGGTGACTTTAGGCGGCACAGGCAAAGAGGAAGAAGATCGGCATCCCAAAATTGGGGATGGCGTTTTGATCGGCGCAGGCGCCAAAGTTTTGGGCAATATCCGTGTTGGTCATTGCTCGCGCATTGCTGCTGGTTCTGTTGTTCTGCACGAGGTGCCTGATTGCACCACTGTTGCGGGGGTGCCCGCAAAGGTCGTGGGCGAGGCGGGATGCGCACAGCCCTCTATCAGCATGGATCAACTCTTACCGACTGGCAAAAACGAATAAGGAAAAGCCCGCCAAAATGGCGGGCTTTTTTGTTTGTCAGCTTGCCGCGCGCGATTGGCGTTTACGCTCGTGCGGATCAAGGAAGCGCTTGCGCAAACGGATCGAATTTGGCGTCACTTCAACCAATTCATCATCATCAACATAGGCGATCGCCTCTTCGAGGCTGAATTGAACATGCGGGGTCAGGCGCACTGCCTCATCAGAGCCAGAGGCGCGCACATTGGTCAATTTCTTGCCCTTAAGCGGGTTCACTTCTAGATCATTGTCGCGGCTATGTTCGCCAATGATCATGCCTTGATAGACTTTTTCCTGCGGGCCAATGAACATGCGGCCACGCTCTTCAAGGTTCCACAGGGCATAGGCCACGGCCTCGCCATCTTCCATGGAGATCAAAACGCCCGCGCGCCGACCGGGAATTGGCCCTTTATGGGGTGCCCATTCGTGAAAAACGCGGTTCAGCACGCCCGTGCCGCGCGTATCGGTCAAGAATTCCCCGTGATAGCCGATCAAACCACGCGATGGCACATGTGCCACGATACGGGTCTTGCCGCCATTTTGCTTCATCTCGACCAGATCGCCCTTGCGCGGGCCTGTGATTTTCTCAATCACCGCCCCCGCATATTCATCATCCACATCGACAGTCACTTCTTCGATGGGTTCGAGGCGTTGACCGCCTTCCTCACGGAACAAAACTTGCGGGCGGGAAATCGACAGTTCAAACCCCTCGCGGCGCATGTTCTCGATCAAGACACCCATCTGCAATTCGCCGCGCCCTGCGACCTCAAACGCCTCGCCGCCGGGCGTATCTGCCACCTTGATGGCCACATTCGATTCTGCCTCTTTCATCAGGCGTTCACGGATCACACGGCTTTGCACCTTTTTGCCATCGCGGCCTGCAAGAGGGCTGTCATTGATGCCGAAGGTCACGGTAATCGTCGGCGGGTCAATCGGTTGCGCAGGGATCGCCTCGGTGACTTGGGGCGCGCAGATTGTATCTGCCACAGTGGCCTTGGTCATACCCGCAAGTGTCACAATATCCCCCGCTTCAGCCGCATCGATGGGTTGCTGGCCTAAGCCGCGGAAGGCCAAGATTTTGCTCACCCGAAAACTTTCGATCTGGGTGCCATCACGCGACAGCGCCTTAACGGTTTCATTTGGTTTTAGCGTGCCGCTTTCAACGCGCCCTGTCAGGATACGCCCAATAAACGGGTCAGAGCCAAGCGTTGTGGCCAGCATCCGAAACGGCGCGCTGCGTTCTGCAATCTGACGCGGGGCAGGGACATGGCGCATCACCAATTCAAACAGCGCCGTCAAATCCTTGCGCGGCCCTTCCAGCGATGTATCCGCCCAACCAGAGCGCCCCGATGCATAGAGATGCGGGAAATCAAGCTGCTCATCACTTGCACCAAGCGAAGCAAACAGATCAAAACATTCGTTCAAGGCGCGATCAGGCTCGGCATCTGGTTTATCCACCTTGTTCAGCACAACAATGGGGCGTAGGCCTAGCGCCAGTGCCTTGGACGTTACGAATTTCGTCTGCGGCATTGGCCCTTCTGCGGCATCCACCAACAAAACCACGCCATCCACCATGCTCAAAATGCGCTCCACCTCACCGCCGAAATCGGCGTGGCCTGGAGTGTCCACAATATTAAAGCGCGCGCCATTCCATTCCACGCTGGTGGCTTTCGCCAGAATAGTGATCCCGCGCTCGCGCTCTAGGTCATTGCTGTCCATCGCGCGCTCAGCCACGGCTTGGTTCTCGCGGAAGGCGCCCGATTGCTTGAGCAGCTCATCAACAAGGGTTGTTTTGCCATGGTCGACATGGGCGATAATCGCGATATTACGCAGTTCCATCGGAATTCCTTATCCGCAAAGGGGGAGAGTTCCGCAGGCCCATAACGGCAAAGCCCGACAAAAGCCAGACGCAAATGCGCGGGGCAGGGATTGGGTGTGCAGGGATGTGGCGGAGAGACAGGCCGCCATTTAATTGTGTCATCCGAGCACATTCAGGTTAAAAATATAATTTTTTACAAGGCCTTGATCGATTTTACTTGTGCACCCTATCTCAGCTAGTCTCAGATGATCGCAAGCATTTGGGTAGGTAGGAAGGTTGGTAATGCCAAAGCTAGCTAAGGAACTATCAGCACTTGAGGTTAAGCGTCTGGAGCATGACGGGGGTAAGTCAAACAAGGTCATTTCGGTCGGCGGGGTGCAGGGTCTGATGCTGCAGATCACGCCGAGTGGGTCCAAGTCATGGCTCCTCCGTACGCCAGTGGGCGGCAAGCGCAGGCATATCGGCTTGGGTAGTTATCCCACCGTGACGCTGGCGCAGGCGCGTGAACGCGCGCGTGCTGAGCTGGAGAAGGTCTGGCAGGGGCTCGACCCTGTCGAGGAGCGCAAGGCGCTGCGCTCCCGGCTGCAGGCCGAGCAGAAACGCGGGCTGACCTTCGAGAAGGCTGTCGAGAAGTTCCTTGATAGCAAACTGACTGAGTTCAAGAACCCCAAACACTGCGATCAGTGGCGCTCGACCCTGGGCACATACGCAAACCCGAAGTTGGGGAAGATGCTGGTGGGTGACATAGGCGTCCCGGACGTGCTGCGCGTACTAGAGCCGATGTGGCAGACGAAGACGGAGACGGCGACCCGCGTGAGGGGGCGTATCGAGGGGGTGTTGGCATGGGCGACCGTGGCGGGACATAGGGAGGGTGACAATCCGGCCCGGTGGAAAGGAAACCTTGACGCAATCCTGCCCAAGCCCTCGAAAGTGGCGAAGGTCACTAATCACCCCGCGCTGTCAATCGGCGACGTGGTTCGTTGGTTTGCTGATCTGAAGGGGCGCGATGGTGTAGCTGCCCGAGCGCTGGAATTCATGGCCCTAACGGCTGCGCGGTCGGGTGAAATCAGGGGCGCTACATGGGCTGAGATCGACCTCAAGGCCGAGCTTTGGACCATACCTGCGCAGCGGATGAAGGCTGGAAAGGAGCACCGAGTGCCGCTCACCGCGCAGGCGGTCGCGCTGTTGCAGGCGCTGCCGCGCGATTTGGGCTCGCCTTACGTCTTTCCGGCGGTGAGGGGTGGGATGCTGTCTGACGCGGCACTAAGTGCCTGCATGAAGCGCATCAACGAAGCTCGGGATGGAGGATACCTAGACCAGCGGTCTGGGCGTCCTGCGGTGCCCCATGGCTTAAGGTCGACATTCAGAGACTGGGCCAGTGAGAAGGGCGTATCACGTGATCTAGCAGAGCGCGCGCTTGCGCATACGATCCGTAATGCCGTCGAAGCAGCCTATCACCGGACGGATTTAGTAGAGCAACGGCGTGGCGTAATGGACGCATGGGCGGCACATGTCACGGGAGTGGCTGCTGGTGGGAATGTTGTTGCGCTGGGAGGGAGGGGGTGAGGATGAAAGAAACAAAAGCACAACGGAAAGCCAGAGAGCGTGCAAAGGCAAATATGCGACAGCAGATGGACAAGGCCGCCGCAAACGTGCCCGACTACTTTCTTAGTCGGCTTGGTCAGCCGTCGCCACTTGCTGACGCGATAGTGTCCGAGACTCCGAATGCGAATGATAAATTTCTTCAATATACGGACGACGAAGAGCATCAGCTGATCAAGCCACCAGAAAGGGGTCCGGCAGGCGGCAAAGGGAAGGCAGCAGCAGCTGATGAGCGGTGCCGTGATGCTCGTACGAGGAACCTCAAGTACTGGGGGCTAAAACACAAGGCGGAGCAGATCGCGATTGCAGAAGGGCTAAGTAAAAGGACCGTTCTACGGTACTTTGAGCGCATGCCAAAATAATCTGGACAGACCAAGTACTGCCCCTGCCATCAGCCGATATGCGTGTGTCATCCAAACGCAACTGGAGGGCACCATGGCCATACCGCAAAGACTTGAAACACTTACCAGCCTGCCTGCTGAGGCATTGGTTTCGGCGAAGGAGCTGTCGATCCTCTCAGGGCGCAGCCGCGCCTCGATCTGGCGTGACGTGCAGGCTGGGCGTTTGCCGCAGCCCATTGCTATTGGACCGCAGGCCCGCCGGTGGCGCGTGTCCGATGTTCGTGCCTACTTGAACGGAGGCGTGTCATGAAACGCGACTATTTCAATCCACCCTCGGCATGCATGGGCGACGTCGTTCCCTATGAACTCAAGGCGCAGAAGCTCTGGTTACTTTGGAAAGCGGTCATAAAGGCCGACAAACCCAAGCCCGACAAGGTGCCGTACTATGCGAATGGAGCAGTGCGGAGCGGCTCTCTTGGTAACCCGGAAGACGTGGCCAATCTTGTGACCTTCGACGAAGCTTTGGCGGCTTATAACGCCGCTCCGCAGCATTACGCGGGCATGGGCATCGCGCTCCTGTCCAGTACGGGTATCGGTGCACTCGACCTCGACAACTGCATCGACGCGAGCGGCAAGCTCATCAACGATTTGGATGTTCGGCGCATAATGAAGGCGTGTAAGGACTGTTATATTGAACGCAGCCCATCGGGGCGCGGTCTAAGGGTAATTGGATCGACGAGCGGATTCGCCCAAATCGCAGACAAGGGCACAGGGTTCGAGGCGTATGCTCAAGGCCGGTTCGTGACCGTTACCGGGGAAGTGCTTATGAACGCCGGAGCATGGGAGTCGGTAGACGCTGGTGTAGCCGCCATGCGTCTTGCGGTGCAGGCTAAAGGCGGCCTGTCCGGAGCACCCGTAAAGAACGCGGGTGCAAAGGCCGTAAACTTCGGTGCCTATGGCCCCGACCCAGAGACACCCGCGAATGTCGAGCGGGTGCGCGGTGCCTTGGCAGTGCTTGACCCCGATATGCTCCACCCGGAGTGGGTATCCGTGCTGATGGCGATCCGTTCCACGGAGTGGGCGTGTGCCGAAGGTCTCGCACGCACATGGTCAGAGGGGGGTGAGAAATACACCGACGCCGCTTTCGACAAGGCGTGGAATAGCATCGAACCGGCGGGCGGCATAACCCTCGGGACACTGTTCGGCATGGCGAAGGCGGCAGGCTGGGAAGACCCTCGGCGTGTACGGCTTTCGACGGTGCTTGTGACTGATCAGGTCGAGGAGCGGGACGTTCTCAACGGCAGTATATTCGCAAATGTCTGGCGGGGGCGGTTGCTGCGCGTGGACCAGACCGGCGATGTGCTCAGGTTCGACCCGCACGCCGGGTGGAGCAAGGCAGGTGACCCGACGAATATGATCCGGCGGGCCGCCCGCAAAACCATCGCGTATATCCACGAGACCGGTGCGGCCTTAATGGAGAAGGGACAGGTCGAGACGAGCCAGAAGGCCGCGAAGCACGCGGCGGCCAGCAGTACTCTGCCGCGCATGGACGCAATGGCAGCCGTGGGATGGACGCACGATGGCATGACGGTGGCGGCTGCCGACCTCGATGCTCAGCCAGACCTCTTGGGTGTCAGGAACGGCGTGCTCGACCTGCGCAAGCGTTCGCTTATCGGGTTCCGCCCTGATCATCTCATCACAAAGCGAGCAGGCGTCGAGTTCGCTCCAGAAGCCGCTGCACCGCAGTTCGAGGCGTTCCTAGCTCGTGTCCAGCCCGATGCTGCGGTGCGCAGATTGATCCAGCAAGTTGCTGGGCTGACCCTTTGGGGCAAGCCAGGCGAACAGCGTCTGTTCTTTTTTCACGGTGGTGGTGCAAATGGGAAGACCACCTTCGTTGACGCCCTGATGTTCATACTTGGCGATTACGCTGTGAGTATACAAGCCGAGGCCCTTATGCGGCAAGATCGGTCCTCCCAAGGACCAAGCGCCGACACCCTTCGCTTACAGGGCGCAAGGGGCACATTCGCTAGTGAGGTACGGGAGGGGCGCTTGGACGAAGAACGTGTCAAGCTCTGGACCGGTGGCGATGTGCTGACTGCGCGGCCGGTATACGGGAGGTCATTTATCGACTTCGCTCCGTCACATACGTTCATCATGGCCGGGAACCACCGCCCAGCGATTCACGACACGAGCCTGGGCATATGGCGCAGGGTGACGCTGATCGACTGGAGCGTCCAAATACCCGAGCATGAACAAGATTCGAGACTTCAGGAACGTTTACGCCGTGAAGGCAGTGGCATCCTGAACTGGGCGCTCGACGGGGTGAAGGACTATTGGGCACACGGGCTGGCCGTGCCCGAATCTGTAAAAACCGCGACGGAAGGCTACCGGACCGATGAGGACATCATAGGTCAGTTTATAAGCGACCGGTGCCGCATGGGCGCAGACCTGAGTTGCCCGACAGGTGATCTTTACGCCGCATATATTAGTTGGGCGGCCGAAAACGGCAGCCGGGCTGCCACTAAAAACACCTTTACACGTCGTCTGAGCGACCGGGGGCATCCAAAGGTTAATTCGGGTCGCGAATATGCCCGGATAGCGCTGCAGCGTGATACGATACACTTGAAATAAAAATATACACGGGCTGCCCCACCTTCTACTGGAGCAGCCCCTCGCATGTGTGGTTATGCGCACTTTGCTCAGTTTCAGAGCTCATCCCGAAACTTTTTCTATAGAGCTTCACATAGGGACTTTATGGGAAATGGACCCAAACCGCGCAAACCACGCAATACTTTACAACCGCTGCCCCGGTCGAAAGGAAACAAGACATGGAAAAGAAGAAGCTGACCTTCATGCCCGATGGAAACAATACATACGCCGGGTTCTATGGAGATGAAATTGTTGCCCTAATTACACCCCTTGATCCGAAAGCAATATTTGGACCTACAACATGGCAATGGTCCGCGCGCAGTGAAGGTGACCGGTACGGGCGCGCGGGATGGACCTTCCCAGACAGAGAAGGCTCTTGCGCGCAGCGAGAGGGTGAGCTTGAGGATGCAGCGCATAGGGCGGCGCAACACGTTGGCCACGGGTTTATCAGAGCCATGAATCTTTGTCCTGAAGACTGCCCTGTATGTCCGGAAGTCGTTATCCTGCCACCACAGGAAGTTGACACATGAAACGCTACATCGACCATCTGCGGGCCGAGCGTGAACGCGCCAAGAACGAATCTAAAGAGGCCATCCGTGCAGCGGAGCGCAAGCGCCTGCGCGACAGTCGCATTCAATGCGACATCCCACTGACCAATCAGATCGAGGCCCTCATGCGCTCCCTGCCGCCCGCACAGCGCAACCGCCCGTGGGCCATGGACGAACTCGTGGCGCGGCTGCACGGTCGGTACAACGCCCGCCCCTGCGCAGGCAGTATCGGATTGGCTCTAAGACGGTTAGGCTGGACACGAAGCAGGGACTGGTCACAAGATGGGGGAGGTAGAAGAGTTTGGAGGACCACTGTGTGAAAAAATTTCTGCAGATTTTTTTTTGTATTGCTTGGACTTTGCCGGTGTCCGCACAGAATATCGATTTGACATTGTCACCTTGTGTAGTGGCATCTCAAACTGATCAAATATTAAATCGATTGTCTGTGCTTAGTGGGATTCCGAATCCTGAGACAAATAATGGATTAACGCCAGAGGCGCTGAGGGTCGCTGATGTCCAGGTTTGCCAACAATATTTGCGGGGTTTTGTTGCAGGCCAAAGAATGAGTTTGGGTGAGAGTGGTTTTTCAACTGCATGTGAATACATCTCCAGATACGGCACCGCGTCATATGCTTCATTGATGGTCGCAGAAGGTTATGGACCCACATTCTCCAAGTAAGTCGCTGATTTCGCTGTCGTAATCGTGATATTTCGCATATAAATCATGGCGTTGACGGCTGCGAGGGGCGCGTTTCATGGATCACCTGGAGGGTGCGGGCTTGGCGCGGGGAGATCGGGTTGATTTCGACCGCCGTGTGCGTCTGGAGTTCCGTGGTGCGCAGATCAGTTCAGACGGTGGCCTGCTGGTGATGCGCGAGCTTGATGACGTGCTCGGCCTGTCCAATCTGGCGTCGGAGGCGCTGCGAGACAGCCGCACCGGGAAGAACACGCTCCATCGGCTTGACGGATTGTTCCGGCAATCGGTGTTCGGACGACTGGCCGGATACGAGGATGTGAACGATGCCGACCGCTTGGCCCTCGATCCCGTGATGCGTCAGGTCGTTGGCGGCAGGGCCGTCGAGGCGCAAGCTGCTTCGGCATCGCAGATGGGACGGTTCGAGACCGAGACGCTGGCTCTGGCCGCGAACCGGGCGGCGCTGGCCGATCTGAACGGCCAATGGATCGACCGGTTTCATGACCGCAACGGGTTGAAATACATCGTGCTGGACATGGACAGCTCGGTCAGCCCCACCCACGGCGATCAGGAAGGTGCTGCCTGGAACGGGCATTTCGACTGCACCTGCTATCACCCCATCTTCTTGTTCAACCAGTTTGGCATGCTGGAGCGCTGCGCCCTGCGTAACGGCAATGTCCACAGCGCCGATGGCTGGCGGGATGTCCTTGATCCCGTCATTGCCCGATATGCTGGCCGCGACCTTGGTGGACGCTTCTTCCGGGCCGACGCTGCCTACGCGATCCCCGCGATCTATATGCGGCTGGAAGAAGCCAGGTTCTTCTACGCCATCCGTCTGCCCGCCAACGCCGTCTTGCGCGAGAAGATCGCGCATCGGCTGACACGGCCCGTGGGACGGCCTTCGCTGACCAAGGTCAAACGGTTCTTCGAGGACTTCGAGTATCAGGCGGCGTCCTGGGACAAGCCGCGCCGCGTCATCGCCAAGATCGAATGGCATCCGGGCGAGCTGTTCCCCAAAGTCGGCTTCATCGTCACCAACCTGCCGATGGAGCCAGACTGGGTGGTGAGGTTCTACAACCAGCGCGGCACCGCAGAGCAGCACATCAAGGAAGGCAAATATGCCTTTCGCTGGACGCGGCTGTCATGCCGGAAGTTCCGGCACAACGAGGTGCGGCTGCAACTGCACGCGCTGGCCTACAACCTGGCAACCTTCCTGCGCTGCATCGAACTGCCCGAGGCCATGGCGGACTGGTCGTTGACCAGCCTGCAACTCAAGCTGATCAAGATCGGCGCCCGCGTCGTCCGCCACGCCCGCGCCATTACCTTCCAGTTGGCCGAGGTCGCCGTCACCGGCCCGATGGTGCGGGCCGTCCTTGCCGCCATCCGCCGTCTTCGAACGCCTCCGTCATGCGCATGACCACGATCCATGCCCAAGCTGAACGAAAGCGGCAGGACAGGTCCGTCTGCCGCGCGGAAAAGCGGCTCTGCCGGGCCAGAATGCTGCGGGTTCGAGGCTTGATCCACCCGACTTCGGCCGTTTGCGCGACGACAGACACCGCTCGGGGCCAAAAAAACGCTTGCCCAGCGAGCAAAATCAGGCGATCTTGAAGTCAAGCGGCAGGCCACTTGGGGAATGTCGGCTTGCATCGGCGCGAGGGAGGAAACCATGGCACCGCACCCCTACTACAATCACGACGTGCACGGCGCATACGACCTGATCGGGATCGGAGATCTTGATCTGGAAGAAGGCGGCACGCTGCGCAATTGCCAGTTGGCCGTTGCAACGCAGGGCACGTTGAACGCAGATCGCAGCAATGCGGTCCTTGTCCCGACCTGGTATTCGGGCACCAGCAGGATCATGCAGGACGTCTACGTCGGCTCAGGTCGCGCGCTGGACCCTGCAAACCATTTCTTCATCTTCGTGAACCAGATCGGGAACGGGCTCTCTACCTCGCCGTCGAATACTTCGGGCCCCGGCGGCGGCGCGGATTTCCCGTTCGTCCGCATCGGCGACGATGTGGTTGCGCAGCATCGACTGGTGACACAGCACTTCGGGATCGAGCGGTTGGCACTGGTCATCGGCGGATCGATGGGTGCGCAGCAGACCTACGAATGGGCGGTGCGCTTTCCCGACATGGTTGCACGGGCGGCCCCGTTGGCCGGTACCGCAGCCAATACCGAGCACGACTTCCTGTTCACCCAGACGCTGATGGAAGCCATCACCACAGATCCAGGTTACGCTGGCGGAGCCTATCAGACCTCCGCCGATGTGGCGGCCGGACTGCGGCGCCACGCGATGCTCTGGACGGTGATGGGCTGGTCGACCGAGTTCTTTGCCAAAGGACGGCACCGGGCGCTCGGCTTCACTGACATGGGACATTTCGTAGATGCCTTCATGTGCGGCTATTTCGGACCGATGGACCCCAACAACCTGCTGCGCATGGCGTGGAAGTGGCAGCGCGGCGATGTTTCGCGTCATGCGGGTGGAGATCTTGCGGCGGCCCTGAGCCGCATCACTGCGAAGATGTTCGTGATGCCTATCAGCCACGACATGTTCTTCCCGCCATCCGACTGCGAACGCGAAGCCGCGCTGGTTAAGGACGCCCAGTTCAGGGTGCTGGACAGCATCGACGGACATCTGGGCCTCTTCGGGACGGACGCGGCGATGATCGCGCAACTCGATACAAACCTGCGCGACCTCATGGGTTGAACAGTCGGACCCGTCGGCACATAGAAATGGCCGGCGGGCTTCTTTCAACTCTTTTGGGAACGGCGAAGGCTGGAAGCCATGGACAGGAGTGACCGCTCCATCTTGAGGACCCGAGAGCGGCAGCGCATTCCGCCATGGCCGGAAACCTGTAGTCGCGGGCACGCCGATACGGCGTTCTGCCGCGAAGTCGAACAGCCCGGCCTTTGCCTTTACGATTGAGAGTATTGCTCTGCGAATTCGGAACCGAGTCGGCTATGCGGTGGAGAAGGTTTGACGTCAGGCCCATCCCCTCCGCCATTTTCAGGAATGTCTTTTAAATTTTATGTTTAGGCCATTTATCTTGGGCTGGGTTGCCCGTTGGTAACCTATTTGATCGCGCGTTGTTGCTCTGACGGTTTCCCTTTTTGGTCACGGCCTGCGTTCAGTGGGGTGGCCTTTGAAATATTGTGCGGGTCGCGACGGCACAGGGATAGATGTTTTCAATCAGAGATCCCGGGGTTCAAGTCTTTTTGCTGGTGCCAAAAATTCAAATAGGATCAGTATCGCGTGGGCGAGGGGATAAACGGAAGAAAGCGCAATTTTGATGCTTGCCACGAGATCTGTAATTGGGATCTGCGCAATTCTACGCTCCATGTTTTTCACCAAGGATGACAGCCTGATCACCCGGCTTGCGCAGATCGACACCGCGAACACCCCCGTGCATCTGCTGGTGGGTGCCTATGATCTGACCTGCACGCCCGAAGATGCGCGCCGCACCGCCGCGGCCATTCCCGGCGCCACCCTTGCGGTGATGGACGAACTTGGCCATTTCCCGATGAGCGAACACCCCGCGGGCTTTCGCCCCTTTTTCCTCGATGCGTTGGCCCGCATGCCCATGGCCTGCGCCCACGCCGTTTGAAAGGCACGACCCCCATGACCAACCCTTGCATCATCTGCGTCGCGATCACCGGATCGTTGCCCACCAAGGCCAACAACCCTGCCGTGCCGATCAGCGTTTCGGAACAGGTCGAAAGCAGCCATGCCGCCTTCGAAGCCGGGGCAAGTATCATGGAGCTGAATTTTCTCGCTATCAAGCATTCCTGACGTGGACTGCTTGCAACCTGGTCCAGTAGCTATTGCAAAACTTAATCACAAAGCTGATGTCGGTTTTGTGTTATTCATGGCGTTAACGACTTGGTGCAACCTTCAGGGAGACAGGGGTAGATCCTTCAAACCGCAAGCTTTCAAGTGGGCATAGGTCTCATCGTAGTAACTTGGCGTTCGCGTGGGGTCCAATGAGCTACCTAGCGGGACAAAGATGATCATGCCCTGCCGGGCCCTGGTCAGGATCACACGATAGGCGTTTTTCAGGTAGAGTTGACGCTCAGCCTGATTGACTTTCTGCCAGGCGGTGCCCCGAAAGCTGTAGAACTGCCAATCGTCGCCAGTATGTCGGAAATCAGCATCCCAACAAACTCCAACCCAGTCGAGTTCAAGCCCCTGGACGTCGAACTCGGTTGCAACCTCTTCAAGGTAGAACGATGAGCGCACATCTGTTCTTTCGTTTAAGAACCAAGTTGAAGCGTCGATCTTTGCCTTTACGTTCACGCCCTCGGGGCGCAGGCGATGCGCGCCTGAGGATGAAACCAGCCCAATGCGTTCGCTTCCGCGGGCGATGTTCCGAAGCCACCCCCGCGCTGCATCGAGATCTCGCGTTAGCCAAATCGGGTAGCGCCCCTCAATCTGACGATAGACTTCCTTCGCTGCTTCTGTACGATTGTCAACAATGCTGCCAATAAAGCTCGATAGCGCTTCCGCCCTGAACGATCGCATTGATACGCTCAGATGGAGTTCGGGAGATCGTTGAACTGGAAGCTCGTGCAGAAGGCGCACTGATGTCGCGTCCGTTACGTACTCTCCGTCCTCGAGCCGATCTGAGATGTAGATGTCCCAGTTCTTAAAGCGGTCGTTGAGCGCCGATAGCCATTCTCCAAGCCCGGCCTCACCTGTATTGATCTCCTGACCGCCTCCAATCAAGCAAACCACCACACACCAATCGTCGTGACGATCCATCACGCTAATCAAGAATTCTGGTTCCGACATGTCGAAGCCGAGATGTCCACGCTTTGTTTGCATGAATCGGCTTGCCTGCTCACGCGTCCAGGCGCGTTGTGCTTCATCGAATACTGCAACTTTCTCATGGGGCGCGGCAGTATTGTTTAATGCCTCGTCCCGAAAATGGTGGATGTTTTGAATGAAGCTAGAAACTTTACGATGGGCATCTGTTTTTGACGTTCCTTCACGCGTGGCCTCATCCCGCGATAAGGCTTCGCGTAGCACCGAGACCAGGGGACCATTTCCAGAGAGGAACACAGCGTGCTCATCAGAGTGTTCCTGTGCGCGTTTGGTCGCGATGTTGAGGCCGGCTAAAGTTTTGCCGGCCCCTGGAACACCAGTAACGAAGCAGATTGACTTTCGTCCCCCAATTTTGGAGCGATCGATAATCTCTGAAATGCAGCCTGTTGTCTGTCTAAGGTTCCGAGCGCCAGCATCCGATCGGGCGATTTCCTCGACGGCATGATTTTGGTAAAGCGCCTGGGCCGCTTCAACAATTGTAGGCGTCGGCTGATAGCCAGACCTCAGCCAATTCTGAACATTGATGGGGTCAAGCGCAGTTGCGCCAGTGCAGTAGACGAACAACGCAGGCAGTTGGTCAATCCGTGCAAGAACGGGGTACGCGATACCATCCGGCGCGAACCTCACGTTTGGCAGCCCTGCGACTGCCGCCTCGGTTGCGAGGACTATAGGGACGATCGGCAGTTCGTGGCTGCCCTTATGAAAGTTCTTCAGGTCCAGAGCGTAGTCATGGACCTGTTCGATAGCTGAGCGGTCAAAGTTCCGAGCGCCCACCTTGAATTCGAGAATAAAGACTACGCCGTCGAAAAGAAGAACCACATCTGCACGCTTTCCCATTCTTGGGATCGCAAACTCGAACAGGATGTGACCGCTCGCGAGGTCCGACAGCACCGGCTTGAGTAAGTTTATCTGGTTAATCCAGGCGCCGCGCTGCTGGTGTTCTAGAGCGAAGCCATGATGCTGCACGAGAGTGCCCAAGATGGAATCTTCATCGGCTTCAAGAAACGCCGCAATTGGAGCGTCGTAATACGCCACCTGCATCAACTTCACCCGGGTTATTTACCTGACCCCTTTTTAGTAGGGCATGTAACTGATTTTTTCTACTGTGCGTAAGCGGACTGTCATGTGCTTTGTGCTATCTCTGACGGTATCGGGTTGCATTGAATGGCTATCACAGGACGAACTGCCGCGGGAATCTCAGAACTGTGAGTACCGCGCCACAGGTTAAGAGCAGCCCTCATTGCAAGGTCAAGCAGGATGCGCTCGGAGAACTCGCACAAAGCTGTCAAAGTCTACAAACGTTACACCTTTTCTTGACCACCCTACGCAGTTACAGCCAACCCATTATACCCCGGGGCGGGGTCCATCCTCTGGCCATGTGGCCGCCCCCCCCCCCCTCGCACTCCCCAGGGTCAAGACTCGCCAGCCCATCCACAGTGGACCTCACAACGGTGTTCAACAACAGTCACGATGGGTCGTCTGGTGGGTGGGTTGGGTGAGTGAGCGCAAAAATAACTCAACAAGATCAATAGCTTGAAAAGGATATTGGCGGAGAGACAGGGATTCGAACCCTGGGTGGAGTCACCCCCACAACGGTTTTCGAGACCGCCCCGTTCGACCACTCCGGCACCTCTCCGCGCTTTGGGTCAGGGTGGTGGGGGAATAGCGGCAGGCGGCAGGGCGCGCAAGGGGGTGTGGGCAGCTGCTTGCAAGATTTTTTGCGGCCTTGAATGCATAGCCCTATTCGCCATGATTTGTCTCTGACTTCACCTTGACAGTCAAACGCCCCTGGGGCATACGCAGCGCACAGGCCGCGCGAGGTGACTCGGGCGGTTTCTGATTTTTGTGATGAACGCCCTGAAATCAGGGTGCGCAGCCAGAGGCGCAAGTGGGTCAAACCCTTGCATCAACACCCCAAGGCGGGGGCCGCACGGCGCGGAACTGGAAAGGAAAGACCCATGTTCGCGGTCCTTAAGACAGGCGGCAAGCAGTATAAGGTGCAGGCGGGTGACGTTCTGCGCGTTGAAAAACTAGCGGCTGCAGCAGGTGAAACCGTTCAATTCAACGAAATTCTGATGGTCGGTGGCGACAAGCCTGTGCTTGGTGCGCCGCTTGTGTCTGGTGCTGCTGTTCAGGCCACTGTGATCGACCAGATCAAAGGCGAAAAGCTGATCCACTTCGTCAAGCGCCGCCGTAAGCACAGCTCTAAGCGCACGAAGGGCCATCGTCAGCAACTGACCCTGTTGCGCGTGACTGAGATCCTTGCCTCGGGCGCGGATAAATCTGGTGTTAAGGCGGCTGTTGGCGCGGGTTCTTTTTCTGCGGCTGAAATGGCGGCCTTGGTTGCAGCAACCCCTGCAAAAGCCCCTGCCAAGAAGGCAGCAGCACAGAAGGCGGCAGAGAAGCCTGCAAAGGCAGCCGCGAAAAAGCCTGCGACCGCAAAGGCAGAGGATGCAAAGGTAGACGCCCCTAAAAAGGCCCCTGCCAAGAAAGCAGCCCCCAAGAAGGACGCCGCCGAGAAGAAAGCCGCAGCACCTAAAAAGGCAGCTGCGAAACCCAAAGCCGCGAAAGCGGACAAGGCATAAGGAGAGAGACACATGGCACATAAAAAAGCAGGTGGCTCGTCCCGCAACGGTCGCGACAGTGCTGGTCGCCGCCTTGGCATTAAGAAATTCGGTGGCGAAGCCGTAATTCCAGGTAACATCATCTGCCGTCAGCGCGGCACAAAATGGTGGCCGGGTGAAGGTGTTGGCATTGGCAAAGATCACACGATCTTCGCAACCGCCGAGGGCAATGTCAGCTTCCGCAAGGGCTTTAAGGGCCGCACATTTATCTCCGTGTTGCCGACAGCAGAAGCTGCTGAGTAACGCCACGCTTTTCGCGATGATTTCGAAAAGGGGCCGGCGTTTCAGCCGGCCCTTTTTTCGTTGGTTAAGCCCTAAAATGGGGCAATAGGTGCGATCATGAAGCAAGACAAAATCACCGCGCAATCTGTCATTACGACAGATCGCTTTCAGCTGCGCCCCTTAAGCATGGCGGATACAGGGTTGATGTCGCTTTACGCATCCGACAAACGCGTGGCCGAGATGACACCCAATATCCCTCATCCGCTGCCACCGGGGGCAGTTGAAGCCATGATTGAACGCGCCTTGGCGGATCAATCCCAAGATGTGATTTGGGCCATTGATGCCAGCCCTTCAGGTGGGGCGGAATTGGTTGGCGTGATCGAATTGCACCAAATGGATCGCGGGCAGTCGGAAATCCGTTATTGGGTGGCCCCCACAATGTGGAACACGGGTATCGCCTCTGAAGTGGTGCGCGCCCTTATTGCGGCAAACCCTCTGGCCAATGACACAATTTTCGCAAGTGTCTTTCAAGACAACCCAAGCTCGGCGCGGGTTTTGGTGAATGCAGGCTTTGAATATCTGGGCGATGCAGAAAGCTATTCAGTCGCGCGCAGCGCGGCATTGCCCACATGGACATATTTGAAAAAACTGATCTAAGGCGCTAAGGCAGGTCAGACATTCCGAATTTGGCAAGGGAGCGCCATAAGCTGCCCGCGAAAGGTGAACTTATGAAATTCCTTGATCTTGCCAAAGTTTATATCCGTTCGGGCGCGGGCGGCTCTGGCTGCGTCAGCTTTCGCCGCGAAAAATTCATTGAATATGGCGGCCCTGATGGCGGCGATGGCGGGCGCGGCGGTGATGTCTGGGCCGTTGCGGTTGATGGGCTAAACACCCTCATTGATTTTCGCTATCAGCAGCATTTCTTTGCCAAAAACGGGCAGCCTGGCATGGGGCGCCAACGCACGGGCAAAGATGGTGACGAGATCATTTTGCGCGTGCCTGCGGGCACAGAAATCCTAGACGAGGATATGGAAACCGTCATCGCCGATCTGACCGAGGTTGGCCAGCGCGTGTTGTTGGCCAAGGGGGGAAATGGCGGCTTTGGGAATTTACATTTCAAATCTGCCACCAATCAGGCACCCCGCCGTGCAAATCCTGGCCAAGAGGCGGTCGAGCGCACCATTTGGCTGCGCCTTAAACTGATCGCGGATGCGGGGCTTTTGGGTTTGCCAAATGCGGGGAAATCGACATTTCTCGCAGCAACGTCCAATGCTCGCCCGAAAATCGCGGATTATCCCTTTACCACCCTACACCCGAATTTGGGGGTTGTTGGGGTCGATGGGGTTGAATTTGTGGTTGCTGATATTCCTGGGTTGATCGAAGGCGCATCTGAGGGCAGGGGGCTTGGCGATCTCTTCTTGGGTCATATCGAACGCTGCGCGATCTTGTTGCATCTCATTGATGGCACATCCAAGGATGTCGTGGGTGATTGTGAAACCATTCTGACCGAGCTAGAGGCCTATTCAGACGCGCTGTACGACAAGCCCCGTGTCACAGTTCTCAATAAAATTGACGCGCTCAGCGATGAAGAAATCGCCGAAAAGCGCGAGGCTCTGCAAAAGGCGATTGGCGGTAAAGTCATGTTGATGTCAGGGGTCGCAAAAACAGGCGTGACCGAGGTGTTACGGGTCTTGCGCGCGGGGATTGATGACAGCAATCTGCGCCAAAAGAAATTGGACGCAAAGGAAGACGAAGCGTGGCGGCCATAACACAGCCCCAGCAGGCGGTGCCGCAACTGGCACAGGCGCGGCGATTGGTGGTGAAAATCGGCTCGGCCCTTTTGGTCGATGGTGTATCGGGCCAATTGCGCGAGGCATGGTTGCAAGATTTGACCGCGGATATCGCACGGCTGCGCAATCGCGGTACGGATGTGATCGTGGTGTCGTCTGGTTCAATCGCGCTTGGTCGCGGGGTGCTTGGATTTGGCGCCAAGGCGCTCTCCCTTGACGAGGCGCAGGCCGCCGCAGCCGTAGGGCAAATCCGCTTGGCCCGCGCCTATGAAGAATATCTCGCCCCGTATGGGATCACGGCCGCACAAATCCTGCTGACCTTGGATGATAGCGAAGATCGGCGGCGCTATTTGAATATGCGCGCAACCTTTGCAACCCTTCTCGCACAGGGTGCTGTTCCCATCGTCAACGAAAATGACACTATTGCCACTGATGAAATCCGCTATGGCGACAATGATCGTCTGGCGGCGAATGTGGCCGCCATGGCGGGGGCGGATCAATGTATTTTGTTGTCAGATGTGGATGGGCTTTATTCCGCCAACCCTTCAGAAGACCCAAGCGCCACGCATTTCCCCGTGATCCATGACATAACCCCTGAGATTGAGGCGATGGCAGGCGATGCGGGAACGGGTCTGTCAAAAGGTGGCATGAAAACCAAGCTGATGGCCGCGCGCAACGCCATGAGTGCAGGATGCGCCATGGCGATTGCTCAAGGGGCGGTGAGTGCGCCCCTTGCGGCGATTGAGGGCGGCGCGCGGGTGACATGGTTTATTCCGACACTCGACCCCCAAGATGCGCGCAAGCGTTGGATTTTGGGAATGAAGCCCAAAGGTAGCCTGACCTTGGACGCAGGCGCGTTGCGCGCGCTCAATCTGGGAAAGTCTCTGCTGCCTGCTGGGGTGCACAAGGTTTCAGGCAGTTTTTTGCGCGGCGATCCTGTGGAACTGCTTGGCCAAGACGGCGCGCATATCGGAATTGGCCTGTCGCGCTATAGTGCCGATGAAACCAAGATTATTGCAGGCCATCATTCTGATCAGATTGAAGAATTGCTTGGCTATCCAGGGCGCGCGGCCTTGGTGCATCGCGATGACATGGCCTTATAAGGGAGGGCTGCGCCAATGACAGAGGATATCACAGGATTGATGAACGGCCTATGCGCGGGCGCGAAAACTGCGGCGCGCGCCTTGGCCACAGCATCGGCTGAACGCAAACATGCAGCCCTGATTGGCGCGGCAGACTATGTGTGGAAATCCCGCGCGGATATTCTGGCCGCGAATGCGCAAGATCTGGATTACGGACTTGAAAAAGGGCTGACAGCGGCGATGATGGATCGCCTCACCCTGACCGAGGAGCGACTGCGCGATATCGTGGGTGGCCTGCGGGCGATTGCAGAACAGCCCGATCCGATTGGCGCCACGATTGCAGAATGGGACAGGCCCACAGGGTTGCATATCGCCCGCGTGCGTACCCCGCTTGGTGTGATTGGCGTCATCTATGAAAGCCGCCCCAATGTGACTGCGGATGCAGCGGCGCTATGCCTGAAATCTGGCAATGCCGTGATCTTGCGGGGGGGATCGGAAAGCTTTCATTCTTCGCGCGCCATCCATGCCGCAATTGTGCGTGGCGTCACTGAGGCTGGCCTGCCCGCAGAGGCCGTGCAAATCGTGCCAACACGGGATCGCGCGGCCGTCAGTGCCATGTTGAATGCACAAGGACAGATTGATGTCATCGTGCCGCGCGGTGGCAAGGCCTTGGTCGGTTTGGTGCAGGCTGAGGCCCGCGTGCCTGTCTTTGCCCATCTTGAGGGCATCTGCCACATCTATATCGACAAGGATGCCGATTTGGATAAGGCGCTGCGCGTGGTGTTAAATGCAAAAACCCGCCGCACAGGTATTTGTGGCGCGGCTGAATGTTTGCTGATCCATCAAGACGCGATCAATAGCCATGCGGAACCCATTATTGCCGCACTCGTTGCTGCAGGGGTTGAGGTGCGCGCCGATGGGGCCTTGGCCGATATCGCAGGCACAAAGCGCGCCGCACCAGACGATTTTGGCAAGGAATTCTTGGAAATGATCATTGCGGCCAAGCCCGTGGAAAACCTATCTGCTGCGATGGATCATATTGCCCAGTTTGGCTCGAGCCATACGGATGCGATCCTGACGGAAAACCCTGAGGCCGCACAGATTTTTGCCGCGAATGTCGATAGCGCGATTGTGATGGTCAACGCCTCAACCCAATTCGCCGATGGTGGGGAATTTGGAATGGGTGCTGAAATCGGTATCGCCACAGGCAAAATGCACGCCCGCGGGCCCGTAGGCGCAGAGCAGCTGACCTCATTCAAATATATCGTCAAAGGAAATGGGACGACCCGCGCATGAGTAAAGATTCCAAAACCACCAGTCAGATCATCCGCCGTCAAGCCATGGATATTGGCGCGGCGCGGCCAGTGGCCACACCTTTGCACCAATCCGTGGTCTATGCCGCAGGCAGCCCTGACCAACTGGACGCGCAATATAGCGGGCAATTGGCGGGCTATACCTATGCGCGCGAAGGTCATCCTAACGCAGCCGCATTGGCCGCGCGTATTGATGCGCTAGAAGGCGCAGAAGGCGGCCTGATCACGGGGTCTGGCATGGCCGCAATCACCGCCGCACTTCTTGGGCTTTTGAAGGCGGGCGATCACATGGTCGGCGCTGACCAGCTATATGGCCGCTCCTTGCGGTTGATGTCGCAAGACCTGCCGCGTTTTGGAATCGAGACCGGTCAGTTTGATCCGACCGATGCGCCAAGCCTTAAACGCGCCCTTCGCCCCAATACGAAATTCGTTTTGGTCGAGGCCCTCTCAAATCCCACCTTGCGTGTGGCCGATATGGCAGGTATTGCCGAGATTTGCGCCCAACATGGTTTGATCATGGTATTGGATAACACCTTCACCACGCCGGCAATGATGCGCAGCTATGAGGTCGGGGCAGATATCATCATCCATTCCGTGACCAAGCTTTTGGCGGGCCATGCCGATGTGACCTTGGGATATGTTTCCGCGAAAAACCCAGACCATCGCAAAGCGATCTATGATTTTGCGGTCACAACGGGCATGACGCCTGCACCCTATGAATGTTGGCTGGCCGAACGGGGTTTGTTCACCTTTGATCTGCGCTATGCGCGGGCACAGGAAAATGCAGCCGCCTTGGCCGAATTTTTGGCCCATCATCCAAAGGTAAAGCGCGTGCTATATCCAACGCGTCCCGACCACCCTGATCACAACCGCGCCATGGAGCTATTTGAGGGGCAGGGGGGCAATATGCTGTCCTTTGAGATTGAGGGCGGTCGCGAGGCGGCAAATCGCTTTGTGCAAGCGGCCCCCAATATCGCCTTTGCGCCCACATTGGGGGATGTGGCCTGCTCCCTCAGCCATCCCGCCTCGAGCAGTCACCGCGCCTTGACCCCTGAGGGGCGCGCGGCCCTTGGCATCAGCGAAGGCTTTTTCCGCCTGTCAGTCGGGATCGAAGATGTAACGCAACTGAAATCCGATTTCACAGCGGCATTGGCGGCGGTCTAAACCCTGATGGACCTGTCCTTATCGCCCAAAACCAACAGGCTAACCGTGAACCCCAAGGCCTGATTTTCCAGTTCTTGTCGGATCAAAGAGGGGTCAGGCAGCTTATCGCAAATGACCACCAACCGCCCCCGAAATGCGGCATTGCGCAATTGAGCCGCCAGTTCAATCGCGTCAAATTTCGGGCCAATCAAGGGTGAGATCACCATATCAGGGCGCTCAGTGGCCAAAATTTCGGGCATTTTATCAATATTCGCCGCCATAACCATTTCCGCGGCATCAACCATGCGCGGCAAACGAGAGGCGAGATTTGGGGGAACCTCCACCAAAACCAAGTTGCGCATCTGACGCAACGCAGTGTCGTTATTCGAAGCCGATGACATCGTGCCGCACTCTCAATTCGGACATCTAAGCCCTGACGCCTAATCCATTATCCGCCGCAAAATCGTTACAGATGCAACGAATTAAAATGAAAAAGCACAAAAAAAAAGGGGCAGTCGACATTTTCCGAAACTTGGCGAAGCTAAGGAGCGTATTGATTCGACCCTTTACCCCCCGAAAAGGCCCAGAAAATGAGCAACATCCATTCCTTTGAGGCAATTGTGACAGCCATGTTCGATTGCGTGCCTGACCCAATGGTGCGCTTGGGGCCGAATGGTATTTTGCTCGAACAAAACGAAGAAGCTGAAGCCATGTTTGGAACATGGGCGCAGGGCCGCTCTTATGTGACACTGTTTCGCCAGCCCACTTTGGCGCGGGCGATTGAACAGGTTTTGCAATTTGGCGTCTCATCCGAGGCGGAATTTATCCAAACCAGCACCGCAGGGGCCGAGCGGTTTATCGTGCGTATCACGGCCTTGCCCCAAGCAAAGCTTGGCATTGTATTGCATTTCGAAGATGTCACCCATGTGACCGAGGTCGAAGAAATGCGCCGCGATTTTGTGGCCAATGTCAGCCACGAATTGCGCAGCCCGCTTACGGCAATTCTTGGGTTTATCGAAACACTGCGCGGTCCTGCCGCCAAAGACCCCGCAGCGCAATCGCGTTTCTTGCAGATCATGCAAGATGAAGCACAGCGGATGAACCGCCTGATCGGGGATCTTTTGTCGCTGTCACGGGTTGAATCGCAACAGCGTCAACGCCCCGATCAAGTGATTGACGTAATGCATGTTGTCTCGCGCGTGCAGGCGGCCTTGAGCCCCTTGGTCGAAGAAAGCGGCTGTCAGTTGATGATACAGCGCCCCGATGATGTCAGCACCGAGTTACGCGGCGACAACGATCAACTGACACAGGTTTTCCGCAACCTTATTGATAACGCCCTGAAATATGGCGGACAGAACAAGACCGTAACAATCAAGATGCGCCACGAGACAGGGCAGGGCAGCCTTAAGGGCAGGCTTTTATGTGTCGATGTCATCGATCAGGGGGAAGGAATTGATCCCTTACACATCCCGCGCCTGACAGAGCGATTCTATCGCGTGGACAATCACCGCAGTCGCGCCATGGGGGGAACGGGTTTGGGCCTTGCGATTGTAAAACACATCGTCCAGCGCCATCGCGGGCGTCTGAAAATCACTTCGGAACAGGGGAAAGGCAGCTGCTTTTCCGTGATTCTTCCGAGCGAATAACCATCGGAATTCGCCATTTTCATAAAGAAATGCTCAAAATTTCGGAATTTCGCAAAATTGTCACAAAATTCGGGCGATCCGAGGGCATTGTCATATAACTGTTACGTTTCCGTCACAAAAGCTTGGCGAACCACGCATAGGCAGGCCCACAAGAGCGCGGCACTGGTGCCCGTTCTGCCAACCCGAAAACCACTTGGAGTGACAGAAGAATGTCTTTCACAAAATTGACCGTTTCCGCCCTTGCCTTGGCCGCATTGTCCGCAACGGGCGCAGCCGCGCAAAGCCGTGACTATGTCAGCATCGCGGGCTCATCCACGGTTCTGCCTTATGCAAATATCGTTGCCGAAGCGTTTGGCGCTGAAACCGATTTCGCAACCCCCGTTGTAGAGGGTGGCGGTTCGTCCACTGGTCGCCGCATGCTGTGCGAAGGCGTTGGCGAAGGCACAATCGATATCGCGAACTCCTCTAGCTTGATGAAAGACTCCGAGCGCGAAGTATGCGCAGGCAACGGCGTAACCCCAATCGAAGTTCGCATTGGCTATGACGGCATCGTATTTGCCTCTGACATCAATGGCCCTTCTTTCGCTTTCACACCTGCAGATATCTACTTGGCGCTTGCCGCTGAGTTGCCTGTTGATGGCGCAATGGTTGCCAACCCAAACACCAACTGGGCTGACGTAAATGGCGATCTTCCTTCTCAGGAAATCAACATGTTCGTTCCTGGCACGAACCACGGCACACGCGAAGTTTTCGAAGAAAATGTGATCCTCGCAGGCTGTGAGGAAACTGGCGCAGCAGAAGCAATGGCTGGTATGGGCATGGACGAAGATGCAGTTGAAGAAGCCTGCATGACCCTGCGCACCGATGGCCGGTCTGTCGATATCGAAGGCGACTATACACAGACGCTTGCAAATCTTGACAGCACCCCAACAGGTATTGGCGTATTCGGCCTGTCTTTCTATGAAAACAATACTGACCGTCTTCAGGTTGCGACTATGTCTGGCGTAACCCCAACTGTTGATGCAATCGCATCTGGCGAATACCCCGTATCGCGCCCTCTGCAGTTCTACGTCAAGCAAGAGCATATCGGCGTGATCGCAGGTTTGAAGGAATATGTTGAGTTCTTCATCTCTGACGAAATCGCAGGCCCTGGTGGCCCATTGGCTGAATACGGCCTTGTCCCTGATCCAGAATTGGCAGCGACCCAAGCAATGGTTGCAGGCCTCTAAGATCTGACAGTTTTCTAAATTCGGTCTGGGCGGTTCCACCGCCCAGATCCACCCCGCCCAAAAGGCAAAACTTACAAGAGCAGAGCGGACGACCAAATGCCCCTGACCATCAGCATTTCGCTTGTTTTGGCCCTAATTGCAGTGCTTGCGATTGTGGGCTTTTTTATCGGGCGCGCCCGCGCGATTTCTGTCGCAAACGGGGTTGAGTCGAGCCTGCATTCACTTCCGAAACAACATGGCATGCATGTGGCCCTTGCGGCCTCTGTGCCAGCACTGATTTTCATTATTCTCTGGTCGATTGGATCAGGGATTGCATCGAACAGCTATACGGCCTCGATCATTGATCCCAATGCACCTGAATTACAGTTATCCGCTGACGTCACCGATGGCTTGCCACAGGATGTGATAGACGTCCGCCTTGCCGCGCAGCGCGATCTCTTCGTTGCGAATGTCAAAGGGTTGGCGGTTGCGATTGATGGCTATATCGCCAATGGCAACGCAACCGAAGCCGATATTGAGGGCTGGCGTATAGATTTCACCCCGTTGGCGCAGCGCTTGCGCGATGACGGGCAAATTATTGGCGCGAATATCTCGCAAAAAATGTTTGAGACCGCTTTGCGCCTGCGCAGCTTTAACGCCATGGTCGAACTGACAGGGCGGCTCGGCGCAGTATTTTTGGCCATCGGCGGGTTTCTCTATGGTCTAAAATTGATCAACCGCGATTTCCGCGCGCGCATCTCGGTCGAGCGTTGGATTCTTGCCTTTTTGATCTTTGCCTCCACCATCGCCATTTTGACGACTGTTGGCATTCTATCAGCCATCACATTCCCCACATTAGCCTTTTTCAAGGAATATGGGATTTTCAATTTCCTCTTTGGGATGGAGTGGGCCCCTGCAGGCGATGTTGCGGGCGCGCCTGAGGGGCCATATGGCAACTATGTCTCAGCGCTTGGGTTTTTGCCTTTGATCTGGGGCACGCTTTACATCGCGCTTGTGGCACTTTTGGTCGCGGTTCCCTTGGGCCTCTCTGCGGCAATCTACCTGTCGGAATTCGCCCCAAGCGCGTTGCGTGCCACGATCAAACCCGCGCTAGAGATCCTCGCGGGTATCCCGACAATCGTCTATGGTATCTTCGCTCTTGTGACAGTCGGCCCGTTTTTACAGGCGGTGGTGGGATCAACGGTTATGCCCAACACGGTCTCGGTTCTGACCGCAGGCGTTGTGATGGGGATGATGTTGGTGCCGTTCGTCTCGTCTTTGTCCGATGATGTGATCAATGCCGTGCCACAGGCGATGCGGGATGGCTCGCTTGGTCTGGGGGCGACACCTGCGGAAACGGTGACCAAGGTGATATTGCCTGCCGCGCTGCCGGGCATTGTGGGCGCCATCGTTTTGGCCGCATCCCGCGCGATTGGGGAAACCATGATTGTGGTTCTGGCCGCAGGCGCATTGTCCTCGGTCACAGGGTTGGAGCCAAACCCATTCGGGGCGGTTGTGACTGTGACAACCCGCATCGTGGCCGTCCTCACGGGCGAGGGGTCAGGGTTCGACTCGATCGATGTTCTGGCGGTTTTCGCGCTGGCCTTCACGCTCTTCTTCGTCACGCTGGGGTTGAACCTGCTCGCACAGCGGATTGTTGCCAAATATCGGGAGCAGTATGACTGATGACTGATCTGTCCAACCCCTCTGATCTGCCAAAGCGCAAAATGCAATCGCTATATGCCCGCTCAGAACAGGTGCAAAAGCGCCACCAAAAGGGTCTTGCGCTGCGCATTCTTGGCATCTCTGCTATCACAGTAGTTTTGTTTTTCCTGTGTGTGCTTTTGTGGTCAATCGTCTCGCGCGGTATCCCTGCGCTCTGGCAATATCAAGCCGAGATTGAACTCTATTACGACCCTGCAATTCTGAATGAAAACGGGGGCGAAGTCACGCCAGAGGAAATCGCTGATGTCAGCTTGCGCTCGGGGTTTGAGCGCGGGATTTACGCAAACTCCCTCAAGGCCACAATTGAGGCCGCAGGGATTGACGTCATGGCCGCTGTGACCGCGCGCTACGCTGACCGTGCGGATGAAATTCTTGCCCAAGCAGGGCTCATGGATGGGGCAGCGGTGCCTTTGTCGGATCTGCGAAACGGTGCTGTCGCAGGCGGTGATCTCGCCCGTATCTTCGGCCAAGCGGGCAGCGTCTTGCGCGGGGCACAATCTGCCCTTGAAGGCGATGATATCGCGGCCGCAAATATCGCGCTTGAGGCCGCCGTTACGGCCCTTTCTGGAGCGGGCTTTGCATCTGCCGCGTCACAGGTTCAGGCCATTGCCGATGGAAACACGGCTGACGCCATGCCCGCTGCCGCCGCCGCATTGGCGCAAACAGGCCTGCAATCCGCCTTACTCGATGCAGCAGGTCTGATGCGCCAACCTTCAGAATTTGATGATGCGGCCTTGGCCTCGATGATCTATGCCGCCAATCGCCGTGATACACGTGATTACCTCGTAGCTAATCCCAATCTAGTCGGCGAAACTGAATTCACTGGCGTGCCTGTTGCAATCTCACTCACCCGCTATCTGACGGGTGAATTGCAAGGCCGCGGTCAGGCCGATATGCCACCTGGTTTTGGATTGGGTCATTTGGCCATGGCGGATGCAATGATTGAGGCCGACATCATCAATCGCCATTTCCATTGGAAATTCTTCACCAATCTTTTTTCGCAAAGCGGTGAGATTACGGGGATTGGCCCTGCCTTGATGGGCTCGCTCTATATGATGTTGGTGGTCTTGGTGTTCTCGCTGATTTTTGGGGTCGCAGCCTCGATTTATCTTGAGGAATTCGCGCCCAAAAACAAATTCACCGATTTCATCGAGATCAACATTGCCAACCTTGCGGCGGTGCCGTCCATCGTGTTCGGTATCCTTGGGGCCACAATTTTGTTCGCGCTGACGGATCTTGGAATTACAACCTCCATTCGCGGCACGGCCTTGCTTGGTGGCTTTGTTCTGTCTTTGATGACACTGCCCACCATTGTGATCGCCACCCGCGCGGCCCTAAAGGCGGTGCCGCCTTCAATTCGCGAAGCAGCCCTTGGGGTAGGGGCCTCGAAGGTGCAGGCCATGTTCCACCATATTCTGCCCCTCGCAGCGCCTGGCATTTTAACGGGCACAATTATCGGTATCGCGCAGGCCCTTGGGGAAACTGCACCTTTGCTGTTGATTGGTCTGTCTGTATCAACGGGCGCGGATCTGCTATCCTCGCCCTTCAGCGGGGGTCTGTTGGAGCAGACACAATCGATGCCAACGGTTGTTTACCTTTTGGCACAAAATGAAGATGCGCCTGTGCGCGAAGGTTTGGCTCAATCCGCGATCATCGTGATGCTGGCCCTTCTGTTCTTGTTGAACTTCCTCGCCATTATCCTGCGCCGTAAATTCGAGCGGAGGTGGTAAGTCATGGAGACGAAAGTGAATAATATGCAACTCGACACCCGTATTGCAGGCGAGGATGCCATCAAGATCGCCGCGCGCAATGTGCAGGTCTATTATGGCGACACCCATGCGATTAAGGATGTTAATGTCGAAATTCTCGATAAAACTGTGACGGCCTTCATTGGCCCGTCAGGCTGTGGGAAATCGACCTTTCTGCGCTGTTTGAACCGCATGAATGACACCATCTCGATTACGCGTATTGAGGGCGATATTCGCATTGATGGCGAGGATATTTACGACCGCCGCGTTGACCCTGTGCAATTACGCGCCAAGGTGGGGATGGTGTTCCAAAAACCAAATCCGTTTCCAAAATCCATTTACGAAAACGTGGCCTATGGCCCGCGCATCCACGGCTTGGCCCGCAGCAAAGCTGATCTAGACGAGATTGTCGAAAAAAGTTTGCGCCGTGCAGCCCTGTGGAATGAGGTCAAAGATCGCCTTGATGCCCCAGGAACGGGTCTGTCGGGCGGACAGCAGCAGCGCCTTTGTATCGGGCGGGCTGTGGCAACCAACCCTGAGATTTTGCTGATGGACGAGCCTTGTTCAGCGCTTGACCCTATCGCGACCGCGCAGGTGGAAGAACTGATTGACGAGCTGCGCAGCAATTATTCGGTGGTGATTGTCACCCACTCAATGCAGCAGGCGGCGCGCGTCAGCCAAAAGACCGCGTTTTTCCACTTAGGAAACTTGGTTGAATTTGACGACACCTCAAAGATTTTCACCAATCCCGAAGACCCGCGCACCGAAAGCTATATCACGGGCCGTATCGGCTAATTCTCGGCTTGGAAGGGCTGCCATGAACACGAATGAACATATCGTTTCCTCATTTGACCGCGACCTAGAGAGCATTCAGGCGGGGATCATGAAGATGGGCGGGTTGGTCGAGGACTCGATCCATAAATCGGTCCTGGCTTTGGACACGCGCGACCCTGAACTGGCCGATCTGGTGCGGGCAGGGGACGCGGCCATTGATGCCTTGGAAACCCAAGTGAACGAAGAAGCCGCGCGCATTTTGGCCTTGCGCTCGCCGACAGCATCCGATTTGCGCACTGTGCTTTCTGTCTTCCGTGTCTCGACCAATTTGGAACGGATTGGGGATTATTCGAAAAACATCGCCAAGCGCAGCCATGCGGTGATGGCGCAGCCCCCGATTGAGGGCGCAACTGCCTCACTGCGCCGAATGGCGCGCGAGGTGGAACTGATGCTTAAAGATGTGCTTGATGCCTATATCCAACGGGATCTGGGCTTGGCCGAAGATGTGCGCGAGCGCGATCTTGAAATTGATCAGATTTATTCTGCACTTTTCCGCGAATATCTGACCTTTATGATGGAAGATCCAAGATCAATTACAGCCTGTATGCATTTGCATTTTATGGCAAAAAACATTGAACGCATGGGGGATCACGTCACCTCGATCGCAGAGCAGGTGGTCTATCTCGTAACGGGCTCGATGCCCGAAGATATCCGCCCTAAGCAAGATGTGATCTCTGAATCCTCTTACAAGTTGTAATCCAACAAAAAAGTAGCGCAACATGGCACATTCCCCCGTAATTTTGGTTGTCGAAGACGAACCCGCACAGCGCGAGGTATTGGCATATAATATCGCGGCTGAAGGGTTTGACGTGCTGACCGCCGATAGCGGTGATGAGGCATTGCTTATCGTGCGCGAAACACCGCCCGATTTGATTATCCTGGATTGGATGCTGCCCAATGTGTCAGGCATTGAAGTGTGTCGTCAGTTAAAGTCAGGCACGCAAACGGCGCGGATACCCGTGATCATGCTTTCTGCTCGATCCGAGGAAGTCGACAAAATTCGCGGCCTTGAGACGGGCGCAGATGACTATGTCACGAAACCTTATTCCTTGGCCGAGCTTTTGGCCCGCACCCGCAGCCAGTTGCGCCGCACACGACCATCTTCGGTGGGGGAGACATTGGAATATGAGGATATCAAACTCGACACCAGCGCACATCGCGCATTCCGCGGTGACGCACAGATAAATCTTGGGCCGACTGAGTTTCGTTTGCTGACCGCGTTCATGGAACGTCCTGGTCGCGTTTGGAGCCGAGAACAATTACTCGACCGCGTCTGGGGCCGCGATATCTATGTCGACAGTCGCACAGTCGATGTTCATGTTGGCCGTCTGCGCAAGGCGCTGCGAGGTCGGGGCGAGGGTGACCCAATTCGCACTGTGCGCGGCGCTGGATACGCGCTTGGGTGATCATGGGGGCGCGAGATTTTGCGCCTATCTATTTATCCGATAATCATGATTATGTTAAGTTTATGATGAGGTAAGATACAGCCTAACTTCAATAAATTGCAGCAACCAGTTGATTTAAAGCGGAAATAATAATCATCCCCCTGCGCCGATAAATTTACAGCGCTAAACATGGGGGTTGTTATGGTTGATGCACAAACTGCGCGTTACTTAGCCTGCGCTGATGCCGAGAGCTTGGTCACGCTTCATCAAGAGATGCTGACGCCTTATGGCTTTCGCTGTTTCATATATGCCACCAACCCGATCGCTACTGAATTTGGCAAAACGGGTCACGCGCAAGACAACCGTATCCTGCACAACTGTCCTAAAACGTTGATTGCGGGCTATGTTGGCGAAAATCTCTATCGCGTCTGTCCCATCGTCAAATGGGCCATGTCCAACACTGGTGCAGAACCTTGGACGCATCTGTCATCAGCACCACCTGATGGAACCGCGTTATCTCGTGCCGAGCGCGAATTATATGAGCTTTTTACGGCTCACGCGATCACTGCGGGACATACAGTTTCGCTGCCACGGCATCACCATGCGGCAAATGCCGAGTTTGGATTGATCGGCGTAGAACATATGACCCAAGGGGCGCTTATCGACATCTGGGGTTAATATGGTGCAGATATCTTCGCTTATTGTCATCTGTTTAACCTATGCGCCACTGCGCTGCCCGTCTCGCCACATTTGCGAATCCTAACCGAACGACAGCGCGAAGCATTGGAATTGGTGATCAAGGGACGCACCATGCGCAAAATCGCCTTCGCCATGGAGATAAATGTAACAACGGTAGAGAAACATCTCCGCGGCGCAAGAGATATCCTACAGGCTGACACAACAGCGCAAGCCGCAGCTAAGACATTAATTTTAAACCAAATTTTTTTATAAAATTGAACGTAAAACAATTTTATTAACCAATTAATAACCTATCTCACAGTTGCGTGACCATGGTCAACCCTGAGGAATTACTCAGTGTCGAATGTTCGTAAATTGAATATAATAACCCCATGTGTCGCGCGGTGTCCCCCGCAGGGACATACAGGTTGTACCTAGAGTCCCTAAATAAAAAGCGGGCTGTTGGCGGCGTCATTCATGTCCCTGAGTGACGCCGTTTTCATTTAACAAGAAAAAAGGCAGGGGTTGCCCCCTGCCCTTCATTGTTTCGCAATTTGGTGCGGAGTTAGCCTTGAACTGCCTTCGCAACTTCTGCGGCGAAATCTTCTTTTTCAACCACAATGCCTTCACCAACCTCAAGGCGCACAAACCCTGTCAGCTCAACACCCGCCTCTTTCGCTGCAGCCGCAACGGTCAGGTCTGGGTTGATGACGAAGGCTTGGTTCAACAAGGTCACTTCGGACAGGAATTTCTGCATACGTCCTTCGATCATCTTCTCGATTACGGCCTCTGGCTTGCCAGATTCACGCGCGATGTCAATTTGCACCTGACGCTCTTTTTCAACAATCGCAGGATCCAGATCATCCGCAGACAAGGATGCAGGGTTTACCGCTGCAACATGCATTGCCACCTGACGGGCAAAACCCTCATCGGTGCCATTGAACGCGACAAGAACGCCGATCTTGCCCATGCCATCAGCAGCGGCGTTGTGCACATAAGACACAACCGTCTGGCCCGACAATTTCGCCATGCGGCGCAGCGCCATGTTTTCACCGATTTTCGCAATCGCATCGGTGATCACGGTTTCAACAGGCTTGCCGCCCATATCCGCCGCTTTCAACGCATCCACATCATCCACGCCAAGCGCCGCTTGCGCGATACCTGCAACCATGGATTGGAATTCAGCGTTTTTTGCAACGAAATCGGTTTCCGAGTTCACTTCAACCGCAACCGCGCTGCCGTTTGAGACAGCAACCGCAACCAAACCTTCGGCCGCGGTGCGACCAGATTTCTTGGCCGCTTTCGCCAAACCTTTTGTGCGCAACCAGTCAATCGCGGCGTCAAAATCGCCATCGGTTTCGGTCAGCGCTTTTTTTGCGTCCATCATGCCTGCGCCAGTTGCTTCGCGCAGGTCTTTTACCATTGCAGCAGTAATTGCCATGGTGAGAATCTCCTGATTTGTAAGTCAGGCGGGGATATGCCCCGCCGATATGTCACAGATATGTGAGTCGAGCGGGAAAGGTGCGCTTCCCCGCCAAACTTGGAACCCCTTAGGCAGAAGCGTCTTCTGCGGCTTCTTCAGCAGGTGCTGCTTCGGCCAAGGTTTCTTCGACAGTCTCTTCCATTGCGCCAAGATCAACGCCAGCTGCATCCATCTGCGCGCTCATCCCATCAAGGGCTGCGCGCGAGATCAGATCACAGTAAAGGCTGATGGCACGCGCCGCGTCATCATTTCCAGGAATGACGTAATCCACGCCTGCGGGCGAACAGTTGCTATCAACAACCGCCACAACAGGAATGCCCAGCTTGTTGGCTTCGGCAATGGCGAGGTCTTCTTTGTTGACGTCAATCACAAAGATCAGATCAGGCAGGCCGCCCATTTCGCGGATACCGCCAAGCGAGGCTTGCAGCTTCGCTTGATCGCGTTCCATGCCAAGACGCTCTTTCTTGGTCAGGCCCTCAATACCATTTTGCATCGCTTCATCAATCTCGTTCAAACGCTTGATCGAGTTGGAAACAGTCTGCCAGTTGGTCAGCGTGCCGCCCAACCAACGGTGGTTCATGTAATACTGTGCGCAACGCTCTGCCGCTTCGGCAATGGGGCGCTGTGCCTGACGCTTGGTGCCTACGAACAAGATGCTGCCGCCTTTGGCAACAGTTTCGCGCACAGCAACCAAAGCCTGCTCAAGCAGGTCAACAGTCTGGGTCAGGTCAAGAATGTGAATCCCATTGCGGTCGCCGTAGATATACGGGGCCATGCGAGGGTTCCAACGATGGGTCTGGTGACCAAAGTGCACGCCAGCTTCCAAAAGCTGACGCAAAGAAAAATCAGGAAGCGCCATAATAGTTTCCTTTCCGGTTTGCGCCTGAGCGAGGGATCAGGGGCCGTGCCCCAACCGGTGGATCGATAGGGATGTCTCCCCTATGCGACCCGCCCTCGCCTGTGAATTACCCTTTCGGACAGGCGCGCTTTAGGGCATTTTTCCCCTGCCCGCAAGGGCCATCTGCAACAGCACCGCTGGGGCATAGACGCAGGCCCTTGGGCGGGATAGAGACGCAGCCATGACAAAGAATAGCATTATCTGCATCGGATCGGTTCTGTGGGACGTGATTGGTCGCACAGATACTGCAATGGCCCTTGGCGATGATGTTGCGGGGCGTATCGCGCGCATTCCTGGGGGGGTGGCGTTGAATATTGCCATCGGGCTTGCTGCCTATGGGATTCAGCCCGTTTTGCTGACCATGATCGGGCATGATGCCGAAGGCGCAGATTTGCTGGCTTTTTGCGAAAAGCGCGGCATGAATTGCGACCATATTTTTCGCAGCCCTGACTGGCCGACTGACCATTACATGGCGATTGAGGCGCAAGGCCAAGTGATGGCTGCCATCGCCGATGCACATGGCCTTGAGGCCGCAGGCGCGCAGATTTTAGCCCCCCTAGAGCATGGCCCCTTGGGGGATGCCGCGGCCCCCTATAAAGGCGTTGTGGCGCTTGATGGCAATTTGACCGAGACGCTTTTAGCTTATGTCGCGGACGCCCCTGCCTTTCAGGCGGCGGATTTACGCATTGCGCCCGCATCACCCGGCAAAGCCACGCGGCTTTGCCCGCTTTTGCATCACCCAATGGTAAGCCTTTATGTCAATCGCCGTGAGGCCTGTTTGATTGCAGGGCAAGCGCCTGACCTCTCGGCCACAGACGCCGCAGATGCGCTGATCGCGGCGGGGGCTGCGCGCGTGATCGTGACCGATGGTGCGGGCCTGACTGTAGACGCCAAGGCGGGTGCGGAAACAGTGACGGGCACGCCACCACAGGTCACCGCCACCCGCGCGACAGGTGCAGGGGATCGGTTCATGGCCGCCCATATCGCCGCCGAAAACGGTGGTGCATCGCGTCAAGAAGCGCAAATTTTTGCGCTCAACGAAGCCGCCGCTTATGTGGCAGGAAAGGATTAAGCATGCTTCCCCTCACCATCGCCCCGGATGTTGCACATGCCTTAAAGACAGGCGGCGCTGTGGTTGCCCTTGAAAGCACCATCATCACCCATGGCATGCCCTACCCCGCCAATTTTGAAACCGCACAGGCCGTTGAGGCCGAAATTCGAGATCAGGGCGCCGTGCCTGCCACAATCGCCGTGGTTCAGGGGAAAATCAAAATTGGGCTTTCCGAGACACAGTTGCGCAACCTTGCGCAGGTCACGGGGGCTGCGAAACTCTCTCGGGCTGATTTGGCGGCGGCGCTTGTTCTTGGCCAGACCGGTGGCACCACAGTGGCCGCAACGATGATCTGCGCCCATCTTGCGGGCATTCGCGTGTTTGCTACGGGGGGCATTGGGGGCGTGCATCGCGGGGCGGAGCAAAGTTTTGACATCTCTGCCGATTTGCCAGAACTGGCCGAAACGCCTGTGACGGTGGTCTGTGCGGGGGCAAAGGCCATTTTGGATTTGCCCAAAACATTTGAAACGCTCGAAACATTGGGCGTGCCTGTCATTGCCTATGGCCAAGAGATGATCCCTGCCTTTTGGTCACGCGACAGTGGCATTCGCGCGCCCCTGCAAATGAACAGCCCCCAAGAGATCGCCCGCGCCCATCTGATGCGCGGGACATTGGGGCTGAAGGGCGGGCAATTGGTCACAAACCCAATCCCTCAGACGGATGAAATCGCCGCCGAAACCCTTGCGCCCGTGATCGAAAATGCAGTGCGCAAGGCCGATGCACAGAACATCACGGCAAAGGCACTGACCCCGTTTCTTCTCGCTGAAATTCTAGAGGCCACCCAAGGGGCAAGCCTTGCAGCCAATATTGCCCTGATCCGTAACAATGCCCGCCTTGGCGCCCAGATTGCGCTGGCCATGGCAATGGAGCCCTAACGACCCCGCCGCCCCTTGCCTCTTGTAAGGTTAACGAAACCCCCTTACATCTGATCGATACAGGTTTAACGGTTCCCCAACGCGCCCCCGCATCATGCAATTACCCGAAAATCCCAAACCCCCACGCCGCGGTATCTTGGCCGCCCTACGCAATAATTTCTTTACAGGTGTGGTCGTTATTGCCCCGATTGCGGTGACCATTTGGTTGGTTTGGACGCTGATCGGCTGGATCGACAGTTGGGTTTTGCCGTTTATTCCAGGCCGCTATAACCCGCTGCTTTTGATCCAACACTATACAGGCCTTCAGGTTGATATTCGCGGCCTTGGTGTGGCGACCTTCCTTGTTTTTGCGGTGATTGTTGGCTGGGTTGCCAAGGGCCTCATTGGCCGCTCGCTGATCCGTTGGGCCGAAAGTTTGGTTTTGTCGATCCCGCTTGTGCGCTCTGTCTATTCAGGGCTGAAACAAATTGTCGAAACTGTTTTGGCACAAGGCGAGCAGAATTTTGACCGTGCCTGCATGGTCGAATATCCGCGCAAAGGTATCTGGGCCATCGCCTTTGTCTCGACCAAGGCCAAGGGCGAAGTGGCCGACAGGCTAGGCGATGATCTGATTTCCGTGTTTCTGCCCACCACACCAAACCCGACATCGGGCTTTTTGTTGTTTGTGCCTCGCAAAGACACGATTGAACTGGATATGACTGTCGAGGACGCAGCAAAGCTGATCATTTCCGCGGGGCTTGTCTATCCTAATGGCAAGGATGCAAAAAAGGCGATCGAGGCTATGGCCGCGTCCAAGACCGCGAAATAGATCCGTGACCGCTCGGCCTAAAACCCAATAAAAAAGGGCGGCCCTCCGACCGCCCTTGTTCTTTATTGCGGCTCTACCCACCAGACATCGGGCTGCCATCCGATCCAATCGCCATAAATCGGGATGTAGTCGGGGAATTTCAGCTCTGCATTATGCGCCAAGCGGCTGATTGGCGAATACCAAAACGGGATCACATAACGCTCGCTCATCAGCACGCGATCCAAGGCGTGGACAGCCGCGCGATAATCCTCTTGGCTTGCCGAGGTCAACATTTGGTCAATCATCGCCTCAATCGCTGGATGACAGGCCCCCATCAAATTGCGTGATCCTGTGGTTTCCGCCAAATCACAGCCCCAATAAAGCCGCTGCTCATTGCCCGGGCTTAGCGACAGACCACGGGTGATATCGGTCATATCAAAGTCGAAATTATCAATCCGTTCGCGATATTGCGCGCTGTCAACAGTGGTGACTGTGGGAACAATCCCAAGCCGTGCCAAGGCCTCGACATAGATATTCACGATGGATTGCATCTCGGTCGACCCTTGGGAGAGCAGAATATCAAACGTAAAAGGCGCCCCTTCGGGCGTCTGCATCACCCCATTTTCAACGCGATATCCTGCCTCCTCAAGCAGGGCCATTGCGCGGCGAATGCCTGCGCGATTGGCCTCGGTGCCATCAGTTTGTGGCAGGGCATAGCCCTCAAGCGCCCCTTGCAGCAAATCCGCCTCAAACGGTGCAAGGAACTCGGCCACACGGCCCGTGGCCGCCCCATCGCGCATGCCCAAGGGCGAGTTTGAGAAATAGGAGGTAATCCGCGGCTCGACCCCGCCATTCAAGGTGAGATTGATATATTCGAAATTAAAGGCTTGGATCATCGCCTCGCGCACGCGCCAATTGGCAAAGGCCGCGCGGCGCGTGTTCATCACCAACCCATTCATTCCAGAGGGGCGCTGATGCGGCACTTCGGAGAGAATAACCTCGCCCGATTGCACGCGGGGAAATTGATAGTTTTGGGCCCAATTTGCGGCATTGGTTTCGCGCATCGTGGTCACGATACCCGCTTTGAACGCCTCAAACATGGCGTTGCCATCTGCAAAGAATTCCAAGCGGATTTCATCAATCACATTGGTGCCACGGCGCACGGGCAAGTCCGCGCCCCAATAATCAGGATTGCGGCGTAAGGACACAAAGCGCCCTGCCTCGAAATCATCAATCACATAAGGGGCCGAAGCGATGGGGATCACATCCAAACCTGAAGCTTGAAAATCTTGCCCATCCCATTGCGCCTTTTTCAAAATAGGACGCAGGCCCATGATCAGCGCCATTTCACGATCTGCTTCCTTGATCGTGATCCGCAAGCGGCGCTCATCAAGCGCCTCGATTGTGTCGACATTCTGCCACGCATTCAGATAGCGCGGATGCCCTTCAGTGCCCAAAGTCTCATATGACCAAATCACATCTTCCATTGTGACAGGGCTATTATCCGAGAAGCGCGCCGCAGGGTTAAGCGTGAACTCAACCCAAAATCCCGCAGGATCAACCTCAACCGATTCGGCCAACAGGCCGTAAAGCGTGAATGGTTCATCCCAAGAGCGGATCAAAAGCGACTCATATGCCAAGAACCGCAATTGCCATGGTGTGCTGCCCAAACGGATATGCGGGTTGAGGCTGTCAAAGCCCCCAACCTCGCCTGTCACGATCCGCCCGCCTGTCGGCGCATCTGGATTTGCATAGGGCAAATGCACAAAATCTGGTGGGAGGGCAGGCTCGCCATACATAGCGATGCCATGTTGCGGTTCGGCATGTGCGGTTGACACAGCGACAATCGCGGCCCCCACCCATACCCCAAAACGTCTGAAACAAACTCGTGCCATTTTGAAAACAATCCCCGTTTTCTTTTTAATTATAGGAACAATGCTAGGGACTTGGCGTAAGAAGCGCAAACTTTTCTCTTGGAACTCTACCGCAAACATGGTTATACATAAGGCACTGCTCGATAGGTTTCTTGCCTGTATGAAACCTGCCTCAATAACTTGCGCCGGCCTTGTGCCGGCGTTTTTTTTGGGGTTTTCTCTGCGGCAGCGGGTCTAGGCCCCCTCCCCCATATTCGAGCCGCAGGAGATTCTTACCATGGCATTACAGACTGATCTTTCAGGAAAAACCGCCGTTATCACGGGTTCAAACTCGGGGATTGGGCTGGGCGTGGCTGAGATACTGGCGCAGGCGGGCGCGGATGTTGTGCTCAATTCCTTTACTGACCGCCCCGAAGACCATGATCTGGCGGCTGATTTGGCCAAACGTCATGGCATCACCGCGCGCTATATTGCAGCAGATATGTCCACGCCCGATCAATGCCGCGCCCTGATTGAGGCGGCAGGGCGCTGTGATATTCTTGTTAACAATGCAGGCATTCAACATGTCGCCCCGATCGAGGGCTTCGCGCCCGAAAAATGGGACGCGATCATCGCGATTAATCTTTCCTCGGCCTTTCACACCACCGCTGTGGCGCTGCCGATTATGCGCAAGGCGGGTTGGGGGCGCGTGGTCAATATTGCCTCGGCGCATGGATTGACCGCCTCGCCCTATAAATCGGCCTATGTGGCAGCAAAGCACGGGGTCGTTGGCCTGACCAAGGTGACCGCCCTTGAAACCGCCGAAGACCCCATCACAGCAAACGCCATTTGCCCAGGCTATGTCCTAACCCCGTTGGTCGAAGCGCAAATCCCAGATCAAATGAAAACGCATAATATGAGCCGTGACCAAGTTGTGCGGGATGTGATGTTGGCCCGCCAACCTTCCAAAGAATTCGCCACAGTCGAACAATTGGGCGGCACAGTTGCGTTTCTTTGCAGCGCCGCCGCCAATCAGATCACAGGAACAACCGTGTCCGTTGATGGCGGCTGGACAGCCCTATGAGCATCAAACTTGATATCCTATCCGATCCGATTTGCCCGTGGTGCTATATTGGTTGGACAAACCTTGCCCGCGCAATGGAACAGCGCGCAGACCACCCCTTTGTGGTCGAATGGCATCCGTTCCAATTGAACCCCGATATGCCGCCCCAAGGGATGGATCGTGCCACCTATCTTGAGACAAAATTCGGCGGGCGGGCCAATGCCGCCACCGCCTATGCCCCCGTTCTGGAACATGCCAAAAAAGCGGGTTTGTCGATAGATTTTGCAGCCATCCCCCGCACGCCCAATACATTAAACGCGCACCGCCTCATCCATTGGGCGGGGCTAGAGGGGCGCCAAACCGCGGCTACTGTGGCGATTTTCAAGGCCTATTTCTTCAGCCACCGCGATATCGGTGCCGCAGATGTTCTAGAGGATATCGCAAGCGAGATCGGTCTTGACCGCGCCATGATCGCGCGCCTCTTGGCGGGTGATGCGGATCAGGCCGACATCACGGCACGCGACCAACATGCCCGCACCCGTGGGGTGACGGGGGTGCCCTGTTTTATTATCGCCAATCAACACGTTGTTACCGGCGCACAGCCTCGCGATTTCTGGCTCAATGTAATTGATGAGCTTAACCAACAAGTCCAAGAAACGGCCCCCGAATGACCCCTGCCCCAAAATCCCCCTCAAAGCTTGAATTTACGGCGATGATGGGGGTGCTCTTTGCAACCATCGCTTTTTCGATGGATGCAATGCTGCCCGCCCTGCCCCAAATTGCGGCCGAGCTTTCGCCAGATGACATCAATCGCGCGCAATTGATCCTGACCTCATTTATCTTTGGCATGGGGATTGGAATTTTCATCGCTGGCCCAATTTCAGACGCTTTGGGACGCAAGCCCGTGATTTATCTCGGCGCAGGGTTCTACGCGCTTGGGGCAATCTTGGCTCATTATGCCCCCTCTCTCGAGCTTGTTTTGGCGGCCCGCGTTTTGCAGGGCATTGGTGCCGCAGGCCCGCGTGTTGTGACCTTGGCAATGGTGCGCGACCTTTATCAGGGCCGCGCGATGGCGCAGATTGTGTCCTATGCCATGTTGGTTTTCACGATTTTCCCCGCCATCGCCCCGTTAATCGGTGCAGCGATTATCGCGGGCTTTGGCTGGCGGGCGATCTTCGTGGCGTTTTTGGTCTTTATCCTTTTATCAGTCTCATGGCTGGGTCTGCGGCAGCCCGAAACGCTACCGCCAGAGCGGCGGCAAAAGCCAAATCTTGCCGCCCTCAAATCCGCCATTTCGACCGTCCTTGGCATGCGGCAAATGCAGCTTTCTATTCTTGTGCAAACCTGCATATTCGGGGCCCTTTTTGGGGTGATTTCCTCCATTCAGCAGGTGTTTGACCTCAGCTTTGGACGCGGCGCTGAATTTCCATTCTGGTTTTGTGCGATTGCATTGATGGCCGCCCCCTCAGGGCCGATCAACGGCAAAATGGTTATGCGATTTGGTATGCGCGCGATGGTGCGAGGCACGTTATTTGTGGTGCTGTTCAACAGCAGCATCGCGCTATTGGCCTTTGGCCTGATCTTTGAGGCAGGACAGGGCTTTGCGCTTTATATTGCATGGACGCTGACAATCTTTGCCGCTGCAGCCTTTACCTTGGGCAATCTGAACGCCCTCGCGCTAGAGCCTCTGGGCCATATCGCGGGCACGGCCAGTTCGGTGATGGGCGCCATCGCAACCATCGGCGGGGCAGTTTTGGGAGCGATTGTCGGGCAGTTTTTTGACGGCACGCCCCTGCCCCTGATCTCATTCGCGCTGATCTTTGCCGCAATCGCCGTGGGGCTGATGCAAATGATGCCGAAATCCGAACAGGCAGGCTAGCCCTTCGCCTGTTCGGCCAGATCACGGGCAATTGCGAAGGCCCCTTTGATCTTATCGGCATCCTTGGCCCAGTCACGGCGAATGACGATTTTATTATCCTTGATCTTAGCCAGCCCGCGCTGATTTTCGACAAAGGCCACAAGGCCCGCAGGGTTCGGGAATTTGTCATTGTGGAATTGCAAAGTCGCCCCTTTGGGACCTGCATCCATCTTGGCGATATGGGCGCGTTTGCACATAGCCTTGATCCGCATGACCAAAAGCAGCGTATTCACTTCGCGCGGCAGCGGGCCAAAGCGGTCAATCATCTCGGCGGCAAACCCTTCGAGATCAACCTTGCTTTCCAATTGCGACAGGCGGCGATAGAGGCCAAGCCGCACATCCAAATCGGGGATATAGGCCTCGGGGATCATGACGGGCACGCCCAGATTGATCTGCGGCGACCATTGCCCGTCACTGACAGTGCTTTCCGCCGCACCAGAGCGGATGGCGGCAATCGCCTCCTCCAACATGGATTGATACAGCTCAAACCCCACCTCGCGGACATGGCCCGATTGCTCCTCACCCACGATATTACCCGCACCGCGAATGTCGAGATCTTGGGATGCAATGGTGAAGCCTGCACCAAGACTGTCGAGGCTGCCCAAAACCCTGAGGCGTTTTTCAGCGGCGGGGGTCAATTTCCCGCGGGGCTTGGTCGTGAGATAGGCGTAGGCGCGGGTTTTCGCGCGTCCGACACGGCCCCTGATCTGATACAACTGCGCCAGACCAAACATATCCGCGCGGTGAATGACCATCGTATTGGCGGTCGGGATATCAATCCCGGATTCAATGATCGTTGTGGCAAGCAAAACATCGTATTTGCCATCATAAAACGCGTTCATGCGATCATCGAGATCACCTGCGGCCATCTGGCCATGCG
This sequence comes from Roseobacter sp. HKCC-CH-9208, assembly GCF_037805125.1. Classification (NCBI taxonomy): domain Bacteria; kingdom Pseudomonadati; phylum Pseudomonadota; class Alphaproteobacteria; order Rhodobacterales; family Roseobacteraceae; genus Roseobacter; species Roseobacter sp. HKCC-CH-9208. The sequence goes on from NZ_JBBLYK010000001.1 coordinate 179,398, forward strand.
CCACCACCAAACTGACCTCAGGCACATGATCACGCAGGAAGGTTTCAATCTCGGGCAAATCTTCAATGCGCGGCACAACATAAAAGGACTGACCACCGCGATAATGTTCGCGCAATAGCGCCTCGCGGATGGTGGCCGCGTCAAATTCACTGACGTAAGATCGAATGGCCAACCGATCAACTGGCGGCGTTCCAATCAGGCTAAGGTCACGCACACCAGAAAGCGACATTTGCAATGTGCGCGGAATGGGCGTGGCCGATAGGGTCAACACATGCACCTCAGAGCGGAATTCTTTGAGCCGCTCTTTGTGGTTCACCCCAAAGCGTTGTTCTTCATCAATTACCAAAAGCCCAAGATTGGCAAAGCGCACCCCTTTGGCCAAGAGCGCGTGGGTGCCGATGACAATATCAACTGTCCCATCCGCCAACCCTGTGCGGGTTTCTGCGGCTTCTTTCGCGGACACAAAGCGGGACAATTGCGCAACTTTAAGGGGGAAGCCACGAAACCGCTCGGCAAAGGTGCGGGCGTGTTGACGCGCAAGCAATGTCGTGGGGGCGATCACCGCCACCTGCAGGCCAGAGGCCGCCGCGATAAAGGCCGCGCGCATGGCGACTTCGGTTTTGCCAAACCCAACATCGCCCACGATCAAGCGATCCATGGGGCGGCCACGGGCCAAATCTTCCACCACATCCGCGATGGCAGACAGCTGATCCTCGGTTTCCTCATAGGGGAAGCGGGCGCAGAAATTCTCCCACATATCGTCAGGCGTGCCCAAAATCGGCGCTTGGCGCAATTCACGTTCGGCGGCGATACGGATCAGCTTATCCGCGATCAGGCGGATGCGCTCTTTCATCCGCGCCTTTTTCGCCTGCCATGCGCCACCGCCAAGCTTATCAAGCAGCCCCTCATCATGGCCATAGCGACTGAGAAGTTCGATATTCTCAACGGGCAAGAACAGACGATCCCCGCCCGCATATTCAAGCGCCAAACATTCATGCGGGGCGCCTGCCGCGGTGATGGTTTCCAGCCCCTTGAACCGTCCGATGCCGTGATCAACATGCACCACCAGATCACCTGCTGACAGGCTTTGCGCCTCGGTCAGGTAATTCTCGGCGCGTTTGGTTTTACGGCGCGGACGGATCAGGCGGTCGCCCAGCACATCTTGCTCTGAGATCACCGCCAGATTGGGGGCGGTAAACCCCTCCTCAAGCGGCCAAATCACGCAGGAGATGCTGCCTTTGGGCAGATCAGGCGTGAAATGATCGAGCTTGATCAAACCGGACAAGCCTTGATCGGTCAAAATCTGCATCAGGCGTTGCCGCGCCCCTTCTGACCAAGAGGCCAAAATCACCGCGCGCGATTGGCGCATATCGCGGATATGATCGCAAAGCGCCTCAAATATATTGATATTCTCTTGCTGCCGTTCAGGCGCGAAATTGCGCCCGACACGCCCGCCTGCATCAATCACATTTGGGCCCGTGGCGGCCGGCAGCGGTGAGAAATGCAAAACCCGATGCGGCGTCAAGGCGGCAGCAAACCGCGTCTCGTCAAGATAGAGCAAGCCAGGCGGCACAGGTTTATAGACACTGTCCAAGCGCCCCTTTTGCGTCAATGCCGTTTTGCGCGTGTCATATTGATCGCTGATCGTCTCCCATCGTGCGGCGTGCTGCGGCACGGTCTGGTCATCCATCGTGACCACGGCATCGGGCAGATAATCGAACAAACTCTCAAGCTTGGGGTGAAAATAGGGCAGCCAATGTTCCACGCCTTGATATTTGCGCCCCGCACTGACCGCCTCATAGAGCGGATCATCATTTCCCGCAGCCCCAAATTCGATGCGGTAATTCTGTCGAAACCGCGTGATTGCGGCCTCGTCCATCACAACCTCGGAGACGGGCGAAAGCGATAAATGGGTCAGGGTTTCGAGACTGCGCTGCGTCACAGGATCAAAACTGCGCAGCCCGTCAAGCACATCGCCAAAAAGGTCAAGTCGATAGGGCTGCGGCGTTCCCGCAGGCCAAATGTCGATAATCCCGCCGCGCAGGGCATAATCCCCCGCCTCGGTCACAGTAGGGGTTTGCGTGAACCCCATGCGCACCAAAAAGGCGCGCAAGGCGTCTTCGTCTATGCGCTGGCCCACTGTGGCGTGAAAGGCCGCCTCGCGCAGCAAATCGCGCGGGGGCAAAAATTGCGTGGCCGCATTGAGCGTGGTTAAAACAACCGCAGGCCCAACCCCGCCCTGCACCAACCGCGCCAAGGTCGCCATGCGCCGCGCTGAAATCTCGGCATTGGGGGAGATGCGATCATAGGGCAGACAATCCCAGCCGGGAAAGCGCAGAAGGGTCAGATCAGGGGCAAAGAATTGCAGCGCAGCGGCAATGCTTTCAGCACGTTTATCATCGCGCGCAATATGCAGCACCATTGTCTCATCAGTCCTCGCGCGCTCTAACTCGCGCAGGATCATCTGCGCGTCATATCCTTCGGGCACGCCAGAGGCGCGAATATGGGCGGGTTGCGGTTTTGCATGTGACATGGAAGCGTCAGGTAAAGGGGCAGCCCCGCGTGTCAAGATCAAAGCGGTGATTGTGGGACACGTTGAAGGAAAAACACGCCCCAAATCGCCGTGAAAAAAATCAACACACTGCCAAGGACTTGCAAACGGCGGCGATGGCGCATCAATGCGCGGATCTGATCCTGTGGTGAGATCTGTGGCCAAGCCTGTGCCAAACGAGTGCGCAAATAGCCGACACCCACGGCGGGCATCACAAGAAAGAACACCGACTGCGCCAAGGGGCTGTCATAATAAAAGCCAAGCGCAGCCAGAAACCCCAAGATCAGCTCTAAAAGCGTCACCAAGACTGGCCCAAGCTGTGCATTGAGGCTGCGTAAATCACGCGCGGTGATCTCGGCCAATTGCAGCGCATCGCTTCGCGCGGTTTCATCCCCCAATTCGGCACGGCGAATCATAGCAAAGGGCACACCAAGCGTGGTTTGTGTCCAATGTGACCACAAAAGCGCAAACAACACCCAATACCACACCGCCTCAAAAGCGGAGAAATCCAAAACCGTGATGATATGATCGAGAAACTGCACTGATTTTCTGGGCCCATTTTTCGCACCCCACTCCCTTCTACGCGGCAATTATGGCCTTTTCTAGCCTTGAGAAATCTCCTGTGACCTGTCAGAAATTTGAGGCAGATAGGATCAAGGAGATCAGCGTGACCCAAGCCCCGTTTCCCCTCGCCCGTCATCGCCGCACCCGCGCGAGCGCCGCTTTGCGCAATCTGACCCGCGAGGTGGAATTAAGCGTCAATGATCTCATTTGGCCCGTGTTTTTGCGCGATGGCGAAGGGGTTTGCGAACCTGTCGCCTCCATGCCTGGGGTCAATCGTTTGTCGCTTGATCTGGTGGTCAAAGCCGCGCAGGAGGCCGAGGCGCTTGGCATTCCCGCGATCTGCCTGTTCCCCTATACGGATCCCGCGCTGAAAACCGAGGACTGCGCCGAGGCGTGGAACCCTAAAAACCTGACCAATCGCGCGATTGCCGCGATTAAAAAGAACGCCCACAATATTGCGGTCATGACCGATATTGCCCTCGACCCTTATAATATCAACGGGCATGACGGCTATGTGCGCGATGGTGAAATCATCAATGACGAAACCGTTGAGGCATTGGTGAAAATGGCATTGGCGCAGGCCGAGGCTGGCGCAGATATCTTGGGGCCATCGGATATGATGGATGGCCGCATCCGCGCCATTCGCAGCGCGCTTGAAGGGGCAAACCACCGCAATGTGACGATTATATCCTATGCTGCCAAATTCGCCTCAAGCTATTACGGGCCGTTTCGTGATGCGGTGGGCGCGTCTGGTGCGCTGGAAGGCGATAAAAAGACCTATCAAATTGATCCCGCCAATCGCAACGAGGCCTTGGCCTGCGTTGAGCGCGATTTGATGGAAGGGGCGGATATGGTTATGGTGAAACCAGGCCAACCCTATCTCGACATTGCGCGCGCGGTCAAAGACCGCTTCGGCGCGCCGACCTATGCCTATCAGGTCTCAGGCGAATACGCGATGATCGAGGCCGCCGCGGCGAACGGGTGGATTGACGGCGAAAAAGTCATGCTTGAAAGCCTGATGTGTTTCCGCCGCGCAGGCTGTGATGGTGTGCTGACCTATTTCGCCCCACGGGTTGCGGCGATCCTACAGGGCTAGGCAAAAACACATCAAACCTGCGTCATTTGATCAAATCGCGCCGCTTTGGTCATGACAAATCGCGCGCAACCCCGTAAAAGATGGGCAGAGACATTACAGGGAATGAGGTCACATATGAGCAGTGAAACAAAACAATCTCATTTGCCCCAAATTCTGACCCGCCGCAATTTTGTGCTTGGTGGGACAGCGGTGCCGCTCTTGGCGGCCTGCGGCAATGGGGTGAATTCACAAGCCTCGCAGCGTCTGGATGCACGCGTAGACAGCGCGCAGGAATTCATGTTCCAAGAAGTTCCAGGAACAGAAGAACTGGCCTATAACGCGGCGGGTGTTCTGATCATGCCATTGGTCACCGAGGCTGGCTTTGGCTTTGGCGCATCTTATGGGCGCGGCGCATTGCGTATCAATGGCGCAACGGTTGATTATTACAACGCAATCAGCGGATCTTTCGGATTTCAGATCGGCGCGCAGCAATATGCGCATGCGCTGTTTTTCATGACCGAAGAGGCGCTCAGCTTGTTCCGTGGCTCGCCGGGTTGGGTGGTTGGTGCCGATGTGCGCTATGCCTTTAACGCAAGCGGTGCGTCTTTGGGCATCGACAGCAACACCCTGACAAATCCCGTGATTGCGGTGGTGTTTGGTCAGGCGGGGCTGATTGCGGGCGCCACGCTTGAAGGCACGCGCTACTCGCGCATCATCCCGTAACTGACAGGGCAATGGGGTCGCTGCTGCGTTGGTTTGTGCGGATCACCTCAGTGGTGATCTTTGTGGTCGTGGTTGCAACCACGATTGCCTATTGGTTTGCCGCGCGATCCCTGCCCCAGTATAACGCCACATGGCGCATGGCGGGCTTGGAAAACGGCGCCGAGATTGTGCGCGCCCAAGGGGCAATCCCGCATATTTTTGGGACGACCGACCAAGATGTGTTCTACGGCCTTGGTGTTGCGCATGCGCAAGACAGGCTGTGGCAGATGTTGGTTTTGCGCCGCACGGCACAAGGCCGCCTTTCTGAAATATTCGGAGACCGCAGCCTGCGCAGCGATGACCTCATGCGCCGCCTTGATTTTGACGCCTATGCAGAAGCATCCTATGCCAATTACTCGGCCGCCGCCCGCAACGATCTCGAGGCCTATGCCGCAGGGGTTAATGGGTGGTTGGATCAAATCGCGCGCGAGGCCTTAGGGCGTGGTGCGCCCGAATTGTTCTTGTTCGAGCCCGATATCGCCCCATGGCGGCCGCAAGACAGTATCGCCATCTCAATGTTGATGGCCCTCACCTTGAGTGACCAAGCGCAAAGCGATGTCTTACGAGCCCGCGCGATTTTGGCCCTAGATCGCCCTGAACGCATTCGTGATTTGCTGCCCGATGCTCCGGGTGCGGGCATTGCGGCGCTGCCGGAATATGCAATCCTATTCAACGCAGATCCCAGTGATTTTGCCGAAATCACAACCACGCCGCGCATCGAGGACCCGCTCTATCATGTGGCGCCCCGCGGCCTTGCGGGGGCGTCCAACGCATGGGCCGCAGCCCCGTTTCGCGCGACAAGCGGCGCGACCCTTCTGGCCAATGATCCCCATTTGGGTTTAAGCGCCCCATCGATTTGGTATCTGGCGCGGCTTGAACTGGCCTCAGGTGGGGTGATTGGGGCGACCATTCCTGGTATGCCCATCGTGGCCGTTGGGCGGTCTGATCGTTTGGCATGGGGCATGACTTCGGCCTATATCGATGATATGGATCTCTTCGTTGAAGAACTTGATCCAAACGATCCCACGCTTTACCGCGCGGGGGCGGAGTTTATCCTCTTTGAGACGCGCCAAGAAATCATTCAAGTCGCAGATAGTGCACCTGTAACCATCACTCTGCGCAACAGCCGAAATGGCCCTGTCATCCCTGCGACCCATTGGGATTTGGGAACGGTCACGCCTGAAAACCATGTCATGGCTTTGGCATGGACGGCGCTCAACCCCCGCAATACAAGTTTGCAAGCGGGGCTTGCCTTGATGCGTGCGCAATCCGTGGATGCAGCCATTCGCGCCACGCGCGGTCACATCGCGCCTTCGCAAAACCTGACATTGGCCGATAGTGCGGGCAATATTGCGCTGCAGGTCATTGGCCGCCAACCCCGCCGCAATTCCGAGATGATTGGTCAAGGGCGCATCCCTGCGCAAGGATGGCTTGACCAGAACCGATGGCGCGGCATGATGCCCGCTGAAGCCAATCCAAGCTTTGTGAACCCAGAGGGCGGCATTGTTGGCAACACCAATAACAAAACGATAGACCGCGCCTTTCCAGATCATTTGAGCTATAATTGGGGCGATACGCAGCGCGTATTGCGCTGGCAGCGACTGATGCAAATGCGCGAGGTGCATACCCGCGATAGTTTCATCGAGGCGCAGCTTGATCCCGTCTCTGCTGCGGCTGTGAATATTCTACCTTTGGTTGGGGCGGAGTTGTGGTTCACAAGCACAACCGCCCCCGAAGGCACGCCGGAGCGGATGCGCGCCCGCGCCTTGGAGCGTTTGGCGGACTGGGACGGCAATATGAACGAGCATATGCCCGAGCCCTTGATCTACATCGCGTGGATGCGCGCGCTACAACAGCGGCTCATCAGTGACGATATCGGCCCCTTGGCCGATCAATTTTACGCGGTTGAGCCAATTTTTATCGAGCGCGTGTTCCGTAACATCGATGGCGCAGCAGTTTGGTGTGATCTGCGAACGACATCGCACGTTGAGACCTGCCCCGAAATCGCAGAGGCCGCGCTTGACGACGCCTTGCTTGAATTGCGCGAGACATATGGTGCGAATTTGGACAGTTGGCGGTGGGGCGCGGCACATGAGGCGGTGCATCGTCACCCCGTCTTGGGCCAAACCGATCTTTTTTCGTGGATTGTGAATATCCGCCAATCCACATCGGGCGGGCCGCATAGCCTGATGCGCGGGGCTATTTCATGGGAGGGGGATGCGCCCTATGAAAATCGTCACGCGGCAGGCTATCGCGGGGTGTATGACTTTGCCGATCTCGACAGCAGTGTCTTTGTCATTTCCACGGGCCAATCGGGCCACCCGTTGAGCCGTCATTATGACGACTTATCTGAACTGTGGCGGCGCGGCGAATACCTTCCCATGAGCCTTGACCCAACCCTTGCACGGGCAGGAAACCTTGGGATCACAACCTTGATCCCGCGCTAAAGTTTTGAAAACCGCGCGCTTTGGGTGGCAGTCCATTCGACTGTGAAATGTTGGCCCTGATCATCAACCCGCTCTTCGCGCACCACGCCCTGCTCAAACAGCCATGCGCGCGCGCGGCCTGCGGAATGGGGCAAATGCAGGGTTTCGGTGATCTTTGGCGGGGCCAGTTGCGCGGCGATCATGCGGTGCAGGTGATCTACCCGCTCGCCAGTCAATGCAGACATTGCGACAACATCAGCGCGCCGCGCGGCTAACACGCGCAAGCTGTCCTGCGCCTCAGGGCCAAGTCGGTCGATCTTATTCCACACTTCGATCTGCGGCACATCTTTGGACACCCCCAATTGATCAAGGATCAAATGCACTTCGGCGGCCTGTTCCTCGGCTTGTGGATGGGAAATGTCGCGCACATGCAAGATAAGATCCGCGTCCAAAACCTCCTCCAAGGTGGCACGAAAGGCCGCCACCAATTGGGTCGGCAAATCCGAGATAAAGCCAACCGTATCGGACAAGATCACCTCTGACCCATCAGCCAAATGAATGGCGCGCATGGTCGGATCAAGCGTGGCAAAAAGCATATCTTGAGCCAAAACATCCGCACCGGTTGCGCGATTGAACAGCGTAGATTTCCCCGCATTGGTATATCCCACCAAGGCCACAACGGGATAAGGCACTTTGGCGCGCGCCGCGCGATGCAAAGATCGGGTTTTGACCACCTTTTCCAATTGCCGCTTCAGGCGCACCATTTGCGCGTCAATGGCACGGCGGTCTGCCTCAATCTGGGTTTCTCCTGGGCCGCCCACGAACCCCAAACCACCGCGCTGACGTTCAAGATGCGTCCATGCGCGCACAAGGCGGGTGCGCTGATAGGACAGGGCCGCCAAGTCGACCTGCAACACCCCCTCGCGGGTGGCGGCGCGGGCTGCAAAAATCTCAAGGATCAGGCCTGTGCGATCCAGCAGCTTGACCCCCCAATCCTTTTCCAAATTGCGCTGCTGCACGGGCGTAACAGCGCCATTGATCAAGACAAGCCCCACATTGTGGTCTTTGATCTGATCTTTCAACTCCGCCAATTTGCCCGTGCCAAACAAACGCCCCGGCTTGGCCGCAGGCAGACGCACCACCTGAGACAGGGCCACCTCAAGTTCAGGCAACGCCATGGCAAGTGACACCGCCTCCTCAAGGGCCGCGGTGGATTCGGGACGGTTTTCATCGCTCAGGATGTCAGGGTGGAGAACAAAGGCACGCATATCCGGGCCCTTGGTCAGACCTTCATCACGGCCTTTATTTGGCGTCACTCTTCGCCTTCATAGAGACTGATTGGTTGCGCGGGCATAATCGTGGAGATCGCATGCTTATAGACAAGCTGCGACTGGCCATCGCGGCGCAGAAGCACGCAGAAATTATCAAACCAAGTGACGACGCCTTGCAGCTTCACCCCGTTAATCAAGAAAATTGTCACAGGCACTTTTGCCTTGCGCACATGGTTCAGGAAAGACTCCTGCAAGTTTGTTTTCGTGTCGGCCATTTTAGTTTCGCCTTATCGTTGTTCTGTTTGGTTGGCTCCAAACACTTACAGATTGCGTGAAGTATGAAGATAATTTTGGGAAAATTAAACCCCGATTTCAAACTGCCAAAATAAAACGTGAAAAAATATATATTAACCGCGCCAGAACCCGGGCGAGATCAATGCGACCAGCACCAATGTCTCCATCCGCCCCACAATCATCGCAAAGGCCAATAACATTTTGGCAAGGTCATTCAGACCCGTAAAGCTGATCGCCGTCCCCCCCCCAACAGCGGCCAAAGGCCCTGTGGTGGTGAGCGCAGAGATGGTCAAAATCATGGCTGTCTCAAAATCGAGGCCCGTGGCCGCCAAAAGACACATGAACAACGCCATGGAGAGGGTCAAAAGCATGAAAAACACCCATGCGATATAGGCCCCCTCACGGCGGATACGCCGCCCCAAGCGGCCTGCACCCGCGACCGAATGCGGGTGGATCAGTTTCTCGACCTCTCGCAACCCGTGCTTATAGAGCGCGTAAACCCGCAGCAACTTCACCCCGCCCGCCGTGGTCGCAACCCCACCCCCCATCAGGGCCAGACCGATCAACACCATGCCCGGCGCATCAATGCCAGACCATTGGCTTGCAGCATCCCAGCCTTGGCTGACAAAGCCCGTTGTGGTCAGGAAAGAGGCCACGGTGAATATGCCCCCCCATAGGGATGCTACCGCATCTGAAAACCGCGCTGTTTCCGTCTCAACGGCACCAAACCAATGGCGCAGGAACAACAGCGCAGGCACGATCACAATCGCGGCTAAGGCCAAACGCACTTCGCGATCTTTTAACATGCGGCGCGGGTATTCGCGGTTCAACGCATGGGTAAAGCTGCGGCGTGACAGGGCGAAGATAAAAAAGATCAAAACCATCGTCTCGGCCCCAACAGAGCCGATTTGACCATTCAAACTGATCCCCGATGTGGACAAGGTTGACATTGCATGGATCAGCGCGGACAAGCTTTCCGACCCTGTGATCATCAGCAAAACCCACAAGATAATCGTCAAGGCGATATAGGTCGGGGCCAAGCGGCGTGCGTGTTTGACAAGGCGCTGCTCTGGCGTAGCCGCGCGCATCTGCCCTGCTGATCGGGTCTGAAGCCCCTGCACCTGCGCCTCGGATGTCACCTCATAGCCGCCCAAATTCAGCGGTGCCAAAATCGCAATCGCAGAGAGCCAGATTAAGAAACCGCCAAACCACGCCACAGTCGCGCGCCACATCACCAACGGGTCGCTGAGGCGTTCTGCATTAAAGAAACTGGCGCCTGTCGTAGTTAGGCTCGAAACCATATCGACATAGCAGGTGAAAAATCGGGCATCCTTCATGGAGGCATCCATGGGAAAGGCCAAGATCAGCGGCAAAAGCAGATAGGCCAAAAGCAAGGTGATCAACTGTGTCCACCCCGTTTGCACCCGCGCAGAACTGGTGGTTACAAACCCAAGAAGCATTGCCAAGATGAAGAATAAAATCGCGCTGTAAAAGAAGACGCGGCTTGTTGGCATATCGTCTTGCCCCAAAGCCACGATTGAGGGCAATAACATCGCCCCTGCCGAAATCCCGATGAGGATCACGAAAAGCGGCAGTTTAGCGATGCTTTGACCAATGCTCATACTGACTTCACGGGCTGACTAGACGGGCGGGCCGCAGCGGCGGCTGCTTAGAAGAAATCGACCGAGACTTGCAACAGGGCCTCGACCGCAGGCACATCTTTCGACAAGGCGAACATCACGATAATATCGCCCTCATCCAAACGGGTCGAGCCTGCAGGGCGGACCACATCCCCCGCTTTCAGCAGCGCCCCAACCAAAACGCCCTCGGGGAATTCGATATCGCGGATTTGCTTACCCGCAAGCGGCGAGGTTGACATCACTTCGGCCTCGATGATCTCGGCCTCAGCATCGCCAATTGAATAGACCCCTTGCACACGGCCATGGCGGATATGGCGCAGGATGCTCGACACTGTGGTTGCACGCGGGTTGACATAGGCATCAATGTCCAATGGCCCCATCATCGGCACCATAGTAGGATCATTCACAAGCGCAATCGCCATCCCTGCCCCTTCGGCCTTGGCGCGCACAGAGGCGAGAAGGTTGGTTTTATCGTCATCTGTGACGCAAAGAACGGCGTCTGATTTATCAATCCCCGCCTCGCGCAGGATTTCTATATCCATGCCATCGCCATAAAGCACGATGGAGCGTTCCAACGCATCTGCCGCCCGTTCAGCGCGGGCGCGATTGGCCTCAATCAGACGCACGCGGGGACGATGTGCAGCACTTTCCAATTTGCGCGCGACAGCAAGACCCACATTGCCCCCGCCAATGATCACAACACGCTCTTGGCGCGATTGCGTTTTGCCAAAAATCTCAAGGGTTCGCGCCGCATCATCCGTATGGGTGAAGACGTAAATCTGATCCCCTGCAAAAAGCTGATCGCGAGGTTCGGGGGCGAAGAGGGTGCCGTCACGGCGCACCCCAACGACCATCGCGCGCAAGGTCGAGAACAATTCCGTCAACTGGCGCAACGGGGTTTCCAAGACGGGGCTGTCATCCTCAAGCTGAATGCCAAGCAGCTGCACTTTACCGCTGAGGTATACCTCGGACTCAAAACTTGCGGGTTGTGACAAGCGGCGCAATGCGGCCTCGGCCACCTCGCGTTCGGGGGAAATTACAACATCAATGGGCAGGTGATCCCTACGATAGAGATCGGAATAATCCGCCTTTAGGTAGGATTGCGCGCGCAATCGCGCGATTTTGCGCGGAACCCCAAAGACCGAGTGCGCCACTTGACAGGTGACCATGTTCACCTCGTCAGAATAGGTAGCTGCGATAACCATATCAGCATCGCGCGCGCCTGCGCGCTCTAGCACATCGGGGTGGCTGGCGAACCCCGTGAGGCCCTGCACATCCAGCGTATCGGTCGCACGGCGCACCAATTCGGGGTTATTATCCACCACCGTTACATCGTTGCTTTCGCCTGAAAGGTGTCGCGCAATTTGCCAACCCACTTGGCCCGCGCCACAAATGATGACTTTCATCTTTCCCGTATCCTTACGCGATAACGTTCAGTGCGCCTTCAAGAGGATTAGGATTGGCAGAAACCCAGCACGGGGTCAATTGCCAATACCCACCCGCATAATCGTGGCTTACTCCACCTCTTCGCCTGCTTGTGTCTTGCCAGATGTCACCACGCCGAGCGATTTCAGCTTGCGGTGCAGCGCGCTGCGCTCCATCCCGACAAAGCCCGCAGTTCGGCTGATATTGCCGCCAAAGCGGTTGATCTGGGCCATCAGATATTGCCGTTCGAACAATTCACGCGCCTCTCGCAAGGGCAGCATGGTCAAACCCGGTGAGAGGCTGGCCTCACTGGTGCCTGATTTTCCTTCATCGCTCATAGGAAGATCATCCAAGCTGATCGGGCCTGTCCCTTCGCCCAAGATCAAGACGCGCTCGATCAAGTTGCGCAATTGGCGCACATTGCCTGGCCAGCGCATGGTTTGCAAAGTTGCCATCGCATCATCGGCAATTTTGCGCAAAGCCAGACCTTGCTCGCGGTGGAACATCTCGATGAAATATTCAGCCAAGACGGGAATATCTTCGCTGCGAGCTTCAAGGCTTGGCACCTCAATCGGCACAACATTGAGGCGATGATACAGCTCCTCGCGGAAGCGACCTTCGGAAATTTCGTTTGGCAGATGTTTTGTGGTCGAGGAAATCACCCGCAAATCCACATGCACCTTTGAAGCACCGCCAACGCGGGTAAAGGCCTGATCAACCAAAACTCGCAAGATTTTCGACTGCGTGCCAAGGGGCATATCCGCAACTTCATCAAGCAGCAAAACACCACCATTTGCCTGCTCAAGTAACCCCTGCTCAACCCCGCGTTCAGGGCTTTCGCGGCCAAATAGCACCACCTCCATCTGATCAGGTGCAATCGCGGCACAGGCCACAGTGACAAAAGGCCCGTCCGAACGGTTGGAATGCGCATGAATATAGCGCGCGGCCATCTCCTTGCCGCTGCCTGCAGGGCCTGTCAGCATCACGCGACCATTGGATTTCGTGACCTTATCCAATTGTGATTTGAGATTGCGAAAGGTGGCAGATTGCCCGAGCATTTCGCCAACCCGCGTCTCGCCACGTTTCAGTGCCGAATTCTCGCGGCGCAGTTTGGACGTTTCCATAGCGCGGCGAATGACCACCAATAGCTGATCAATGTTAAAGGGCTTTTCAATGAAATCATAAGCCCCCTGTTTAATCGCAGCCACCGCGATTTCGATATTGCCATGACCAGAAATGATGACCACGGGCACTTCAGGCATATCGCGCTTGACCGTTTTGAGGATATCAATCCCATCCATATGGCTGTCTTTCAGCCAAATATCGAGGATGATCAGCGCGGGCAGCTCTTGCTGCAATTGCGCCATGCATTCATCGGAATTTCCCGCCATGCGCGTGGAAAACCCCTCATCCTGCAGAATGTCGCAAACCAATTCGCGAATATCACGCTCATCATCGACAACAAGTATATCAGCCATGAATACCCCTCATTTAGCCAATCATTAACGGCAGGTGGATCACCGCCTGCGCTCCTTGATGCGCGCCATCCCCAAATGGCGGCGCATCTCTCAATTCTAGGCTTGCGCCATGTTCTTCGATTATTTTTTTCACAATTGGCAGGCCAAGCCCCGTCCCCTTTTCACGGGTGGTGACGTAGGGTTCGAAGAGGCGCGCGCGGTCTTCGGGCAGGCCAATTCCATTGTCGCTGATTGTGATTTTTAGCACGGGCTGCGCGGCACCAGTTTCAATCGCCAAAGCCACACGAACCTCGCCGTGATGGGGCGTTTGTGGATGTTTCTCGCGATATGTTTCGATAGCCTCGCCCGCGTTTTTGATCAAATTGGTAAACGCTTGCCCAATCATGGTTGCGTCAATCTCGGCCCAAATCTCGCCTTCGGGCTTTGTGAGGGTGATCTCAACCTCAGGCTGACCTGCGCGTTGAAGGGTCACAACCCCCTCCAACAGTTTGGCGATATCCTCACGGCGGCGGCTTGGTTCAGGCATACGCGCAAAGCGCGAGAACTCATCCACAATATGGGCCAGATCATTGGTCTGGCGCACGATCACATCGGTCAACTCTTTCAGGCTTTGACCGTCTTCTTCGGGCAAAATCTTAGTAAATTTTCGGGCCGCACGTTCCGCTGACAAACGAATAGGGGTGAGTGGATTTTTGATCTCATGTGCAATGCGCCGCGCGACATCGCCCCATGCGGCCATGCGCTGTGCCGCGACCAAATCGCTGACATCATCAAACGCAACCACATATCCCTCAATCGCGCCATCACTGCGTCCCCGCACCGCGATGCGCACCAAAAGCGTCTCTTGCGCCCCATTACGGGTGAGGCGCAATTCCTCTTGCAACGTATCGCTGCCCCGTTCCCGCAAGCGCGAGGGCAGATCAGCAAATTCAGGCACAAGCGCCGCCAAGGCACCGTGATGGTGCAATTCATCTTCAGACAGGCTCAAAAGCCGCTGCGCAGAGCGGTTGATAAACTCAACATCGCCCTCTGCTGTGACACCAATCACGCCAGCCGTAACCGACCCAAGCACACTATCAAAGAGGCGTCTTTGCCCCTCGGTTCTATCATTTTGTTCAACCAAGCGATCGCGCTGCGCCTTCAGTTGCAAGGTCATCTGGTTAAACACGCGGCCAAGCGTTGCGATTTCATCGCCGCTTTTTTCCTCAGGCACGCGCGCCTCAAGATCACCTTCACCGATCCGTTCGGCGGCGGCGGCCAAACGCCCCACAGGACGCGACAGACGTTCGGCAAACCACAGCCCCAACCAAATGGCCGCCATGATCACAATCAGCGCAAAGCCAATATAGAGCAGGCCAAATTCGAATAACACGCGCCCGCGCTCATTTTCCAATTGTCTGTAAAGCTGCACAGTTTGTTGGGTTTCATCAAGCAGTGACATAATCTGCCCGTCCACCTCACGGCTGACATAGAGATAGCGTTCAAGATATTGCGAGAGCTTCAGCAGGGCGCGAAACTCGTTTTGGGCGCGATCTTCGATCAACACCACCTCACCCTCAGCCGCACGGATAAGATCAGGGTCACTGGGTTGATCATAATCAAATAAATACGAGCGCTCCCCGCGCGCGCGAATTTCGCCTGTTGCACTGATCACATAAGCCTCACGCAGACCACGTTGGATAAGGCCCTGCCCTTGCCCCAAAAGGCGGCGAAGGTCGCCATCGGTGGCAGCCCCGTCATTGCGGGCGGCATTGTCCAAAAAGGCCGCAAGGGCGCGCACATCCTCGTCTAAATCCGTGCGATGTTCTTGTTGATAAGCAATGGCCGCATCCACCGAATTGCCAAGCGCGCCTGAAACGCGGGTCGAAAACCATCCTTCAAGTCCCATGTTCAAAGTAATGGTTGCAAAGACCGCGACCAAAATGGTCGGCAAAAGTGCAACAATCGCAAAGACACCTGTCAGGCGCATATGCAATCGCGATCCTTGCGAGCGGCTGCGCCGTGCTGCGATCATCCGCACCACTTGGCGCGCTACGAGCGCGGCAATTACAAGAATGTAGACCAAATCCGCCAACAAGATCAGGCGCAAGGCAGGCGAAGAGGCTAAATCGCCAAGCGGGCCAAGCACCAAAAAGGTCAAAAGTGCCAATACAGGCCCGAGCGTTACAAGCCCCAATGTGCCCGCATTGCGCAAGCGTTTGGTGCTTTGTAACAGGATCAATCGGCGCCAAGCCGATATCGCCTTATCATTTGATGGCTTTGCCACCTGCCCCGCCTGTCTTTTACGCGGCCCGCAAAAGCGGCCACGAATTTCGCCTGACGCGCGCCATATGTCGCCCATATGTCACGCCCTGTGGCGGGTTTACATCAATTTGCGCCGCCGTGTCACGCGGATATCGAGATCAGAGACTTTCTTTCTGAGGGTATTTCGATTGATCCCGAGCAAATCGGCGCATTTCGCCTGATTGCCGCCCGTGGCATCAAGCGCGATTTCCAAAAGGGGCGTTTCAACTTCGCGCAGGATTCGTGCGTGCAAGCCAGGGGGCGGCAAAACACCGCCATGGAGATCAAAATAACGCCGCAAATGCTTGGCCACAGAGGCGGATAAACGATCCCCATCGCCGCCGCCCGTTAATGGCTCCATCGCGGGCTGATTGCCAAGCACAATTTGCAATTCGGCACGCGCGATTTCTTCGCCCTGCCCTGTGACCACCAAACGGCGAATGGTGTTCTCCAATTGCCGCACATTTCCCGGCCATGAATAGGCGCGCATCAATTCAACCGCATCATCGGACAAGCGGCGCAAGGGCATGCCATCGCGTTCAGCGCGGATCAAGAAATGCTCTGCCAAAAGCGCAATATCATCCACCCTTTCGCGCAAGGAGGGCACAGAAATCGACACGCCCCCAAGGCGGTAGAATAAATCTTGGCGAAAATCGCCTGCATCCATTTTTTCGGACAGATCGCGCTGGCTTGTGGCCATTACACGGGCATCATTGTCACGCATCGTGTCAAGCAGACGCACGATACGGGCCTGCGCCTCATCGCTGAGATCAGACACCTCATCAAAGAGGATCGAGCCGCCCTTGGCCCGCGCAAGCAGCGTGGAGGGGCCATCGACCCCCTCAAGATCATCGGCGCTTGCCACAACAAAAGGCAGCGTGCGGCGGTCTGAGAAATCATGGATCGCCCGCGCAATCAGGCTTTTGCCCGTGCCGCTTTCGCCAGAAATCAGAACGGGCAGATCGGTGTTCATCACCCGCGCAACCAATCGATAGAGCGCCTGCATCGCAGCCGTGCGTCCCACAAGCGGCAGATCATGTTGCGCGACAGTGGCGCGCGCCTCACCATCGGCGCCACCATCCCGCGCAGGCGGCGCAACAGCCGCCCGCCGCTTTTGATCCAGCGCGCGGGCCGCGCGTTTCATCAAATCTGGCAAGTCAAAGGGTTTCGGCAAATAATCATAGGCATCTTTTTCGGTGGCTTGGATCGCCGTCATGATGGTATTTTGGGCCGATATGATGATCACCGGCAGGCCGGGGCGCGTTTCCGTGATCTTCGGCAATGTCTCAAGGCCATTGCCATCGGGCATGACCACATCAGAGATCACCAGATCGCCCTTGCCTTCTTCGACCCATCGCATCAGCGTCATCAAGCTAGACGTTGCGTGAACCTTGCACCCCGCCCGCGTCAACGCTTGCGTCAATACAGTGCGGATTGTGCGGTCATCATCTGCAACCAGAACGGTGCCATCCATCGTCTCAACTCCTACTCACACGCCGCGCGGCGCGATTGGCAAAGATATCCGAAACACAGTTCGGCCCGGCGCGCTGTCCAGCGCAATCCAGCCATCGTGGTCGGAAATGATTTTAGAAACCAAGGCAAGGCCAAGCCCCGTGCCATTTTCGCGCCCCGATACAAAGGGTTCAAAAATTTCGCTTTGACGCTCGGGCGCAATGCCTGGGCCATCGTCAATGATCTCGACCTGCAGGGGCATAGATGCGGCGCTGCCATCGCGTTTGCGCAATCGCAAGCCCGCCTCGTAAAAACTGCGGATGGTGATTGTGCCCCCTTCACGGCCCGCTTCGGCGGCGTTTCTCAAAAGGTTCAAGAACACCTGCAAAATCTGATCCGAGTCCACCCAAGTCGGCGGCAAAGACGGGTCATATTGATCCAAAATGCGCATATGCGCAGCAAACCCCACCGCCGCAGATTTGCGCGCGCGATCAAGAATGTCGTGGATATTAACCGCCTTACATTCAGGCGGGCGCAGATTTCCGAATTCTTCGACCTGCTCCAGCAGTTTTACGATACGCCGCGTTTCCTCTACAATGAGATCGGTCAGCTCACGGTCTTCGCCGCTGGCATTCATCGAAATCAACTGCGCCGCACCCGTGATACCCGCAAGCGGGTTTTTGATCTCATGGGCCAGCATCTCGGCCATACCAATGGCTGACCGCGCGGCGGATTTACTGACCAAGCCCCGATCAAGCCGCCCCGCCAATTCGCGGCTTTCAAGCAGCATCATCACCTGATCGCCCCCCTCGCTCACAGGGGCAAGCTGCACGTCACAAGATACTGGTTTTTTGGATCCTGTGCCAACATCCACACCGCCCACAAAAAGCGCGGATTGACCTTGACGCACGCGGGCCAAAGCCTCCTCCATCGGGGCATCCACAAAGACGCGATCCCAGACAGGGTTGCCTTTCAAACTGCGTTCGGATGCGTTCAGAAATGTCTCAGCCGCAGGATTGACCGATAGGATCAAATCGCCCCCGTCAATAATCAGCCCGGGGATCGGCAAGGATGACCAGATCATGTCGGATGTGACAGGGCTCATGCGGCGCAGCCCGTTTGTGCGTGTCCATCGGTTAGCGCCGCGCGCAGCAGGCGCAACACCTGTTCGGGGTCATCTGTGGTCAACACGGCACGGCGTGGTGCATCCCCAACACCAGCCGCATCCAGATACCAACCCAGATGCTTGCGGGCGACCTTTGCCCCCAGTGTTTTGCCGTAAAAGGACAGCATATCCTCGTAATGGCGCGCGATTATCTGAAAAAGAGCCGCACCTTTGGGGGTATTAGCGCGCGTCTGGCCCGATAGACCCGCCGCGATATCGCGTAGCACCCAAGGCCGCCCTTGCGCACCGCGCCCCACCATGACGCCATTTGCCCCTGATTGCGCCATCGCCCGCGTGGCGCTTCGCGCATCCACGATATCGCCATTGGCAATCAGCGGAATATCAACCACCTCACGAAAGGCGCGAATGGCCTGCCAATTTGCATGGCCTTTATATAACTGTGCGCGTGTGCGGCCATGCACGGTTAGCATGGCAATCCCCAAATCTTGGGCCATACGGGCGACCTGTGGTGCGTTTTCGCAGGCATCATCCCAACCAAGGCGCATCTTAAGGGTGACGGGAACATTAACTGCACATGTCACCGCCTCAAGCACGGCGCGGGCATGAGACAGATCGCGCAGCAAAGCCGCCCCACAGGCCCCTGCACCTGAGCCAGATGTGACCTTTTTCGCAGGGCAGCCCATATTGATATCAATGATTCTTGTCCCTTCGGCCTCTGCCATGCGGGCGGCCTCCCCCATCCAGTGGGGATCGCGGCCAACCAATTGAACGGCCGAGGCCGCAATGCCGAACCCAAGCTCGGCCTTCGCGCGGGCGGCGGGCTTAACATTGACCATATCTTGGCTTGCAACCATCTCTGAGACGACCAACCCCGCCCCGAAAGACGCAACCAATTTGCGATACGGCAAATCGGTGATCCCCGCCATCGGGGCCAGAAAGACGGGCGGGTCAAGGGTGATATCGCCAAGTTGGATGGGCATGTGCGCTGCGCTGCCTATTCTTTGTGCAGATGGGTTTGGCCTAATCTGCTTTGGGGCGGGAGATCAAAAGAAACGCGACCTTATACTGGGGCAATTTACACAAATGCACAATATTTAATCACCACGACCAAAAAATGTGCAGGACGCTGATCCGTATTGTGCGTCATAGGCTTAGCCCCTATCACCTGATCCATGGATAAATCTGGCCCATCCCACACCGCACACTCTTTGACGGCTGCACCGATCGTGGCGCTGGTTGTGGCCGCGGGTCGGGGCACGCGCGCAGGCAGCGGTTTGCCCAAACAATATCACAGTTTGGGGGGCGTCCCCGTTTTGCGCCGCGCCGTTCGGGCGCTCTGGGATGCTGCGGATTTCGCGCAAACCATCGTGGTTATTCACCCCGATGATGAGGCGCTCGCCCGTGAGGCGCTTGGCGCGGATGCCGCGCGACTTACATTCGCCCTCGGCGGGGCCACGCGCAGCGCCTCGGTGCAGGCGGGTTTGGCCGCTGTGAATGATAAAACAGCCCAAGTCTTGATCCATGATGCCGCGCGCCCCTTTGTGGCGGCCCGCATCGTGCAAGATGTGATTGCCGCGCTGCGCGAACCCGGCTGTTTTGCTGCCGCACCTGCCCTGCCCATGACCGATGCCCTGTGGCGCGCGGCCGAAGGCCACGTTTCACAAATTCAATCTCGAGATGGGTTGTTTCGCGCACAAACGCCACAAGCCTTTCATTATTCCACCATTTCACAGGCCTATGCCGCCGCAGGCGAAGACGCCGCGGATGATGTCGCCATTGCCCTTGCGCATGGCGTGAAAATTAAGGTGGTTGCGGGGGATGAACAAAATTTTAAACTGACCACAGCGGCGGATTTTATCCGCGCGGGCCATGTCATAGGGGCAAACGGCGCAATGGATATTCGGATTGGTAATGGCTTTGATGTTCATGCCTTTTGCGCGGGGGATCACGTGATCCTCTGCGGGGTGAAAATTCCACATGATCGCGCCCTCAAAGGGCATTCGGACGCGGATGTTGGGTTGCACACTGTAACAGATGCGATTTACGGGGCCTTGGCCGAAGGGGATATTGGCACCCATTTCCCGCCATCCGACCCGCAATGGAAAGGCGCGCCAAGCGACATTTTCCTCATTCATGCTGTCAAACTGGCAGCATCGCGTGGCTATGGGATCAGTAATGTTGATCTGACCTTCATGTGCGAGGCCCCAAAGATCGGGCCCGTCTCAACCGCGATGCGTGCGCGTTTGGCAGAATTGCTGAGTATCGACCAAGATCGCGTATCGGTCAAAGCCACAACAACCGAGAAACTGGGTTTTACAGGCCGCAAGGAAGGGATCGCCGCGATGGCCACAGTCACATTGGTGAAACCATGACATATTGGATTGCAACTGTTTTTGGCGTGGGTCGCCTGCGCCCTGCCCCTGGCACATGGGGCAGCTTGGCCGCGCTGCCGCTTGCATGGGCCTTGCATGAATTGGGCGGGTTTTGGCTGCTTGCCACGGCGACAATCGCCGTCTTTGCCCTTGGATCATGGGCCATTGAAATAGAAATCCGCAATGGCGCCGAAGATGACCCTTCGGAATTCGTGATTGACGAGGTTGCAGGGCAATGGATCGCGCTTTGGCCCGTCTCTTATGGGGCGATCTTCGCGGATATCTCTATCTTGGCGCTGTGGCCAGGCATTCTGACGGCCTTTATCGCGTTTCGTCTTTTCGACATATGGAAACCCGCCCCCGTGGCTTGGGCAGATGCAAAGCGCGGCGGGGTTTGGGTGATGATGGATGATGTGATTGCAGGCTGGCTTGCCGCGCTTGTGGTCGCAATTCTGGCCGCTATTGCACATCTATGGCTGATTTAAGCGCGGATATCATCCAGACGGCCCGCGACAAGGGGCTACGCATCGCCACTGCCGAAAGCTGCACGGGCGGGATGGTCAGTGCCGCGCTTACCGATATTGCTGGATCAAGCGCCGTATTTGAGCGCGGCTTTGTCACCTATTCCAATGAGGCCAAAATTGACCTTCTCGGTGTCTCGCCTGAGACGCTTGCGGCGTTTGGCGCGGTTTCAAACGAGGTGGCGCGTGAAATGGCCCTTGGGGCCAAAACCCGTGCGGGGGTCGATATGGCCGTGTCGATTACAGGCATCGCCGGGCCAGGGGGCAGCGCGCATAAACCTGAGGGCCGCGTTTGCTTTGGCCTTTCAAGCCCTGCGGGTGTGGCGCTTGAGCAAGTGGATTTTGGTGCGCTTGGACGCGCGAATGTGCGCATCGCCGCGCGCGATTACGCCTTGCGCCTGCTGCACCACGCCATTTCGCAAAACGATTAAAATTTAATCACAGCGTGCAATTTCCGCATTAATTTCGCGCCAATTTGAAGATTGACCAAGATTTCATCGCCCATTTCACAGCTTGCCTCTTTTTTCGTCAGATGAATCCCGCTTTGAGGCGGGCAAATGAAAAAAGAAGGGACGATGCAATGAATGCTGCCGATACAGCGTGGATCATAGTCGCCACAGCGTTGGTTCTATTCATGACCTTGCCAGGCTTGGCGCTATTCTATGGGGGGTTGGTGCGTGCGCGTAACGTGCTTAGCGTGTTTATGCATTGCTACGCAATCGCCTGTTTGATGTCGATTTTATGGCTCGCTTTTGGCTACTCCATCGCCTTTGGATCTGGCACCTCAGGATTTTGGGGCGGATTGGACAAGGCATTTCTCAACGGGGTCACCGCAGATAGCCTGTCTGGCAGCCTGCCGGAAATCCTGTTTTTTGCGTTCCAAATGACCTTTGCCATTATCACGCCCGCCTTAATTGTGGGCGCCTATGTGGAACGTGTTGGATTTGGCTTTGTGCTTTTGTTTTCTGCGCTTTGGATGCTGATCGTTTATGCGCCTGTCGTGCATTGGATCTGGGGCGGCGGCATGATGTCGGATGGTGGCATCTTTGGCGAGGCAGGCGTGCGCGATTTCGCGGGCGGGATTGTCGTGCATGAAACCGCAGGCCTTGCGGCTTTGGTGATCGCAATTTTCTTGGGCGCACGGAAAAATCAAACCACGCCCCCCCATAATCCGGGCTTTGTGATGATCGGGGCCGCGATGCTGTGGGTGGGTTGGTTCGGCTTTAACGGCGGCAGTCAGCTAGCGGCGGATGGCGGCGCGGCAATGGCGCTGACGGTGACGCATATTTCTGCCGCAGCAGCCTCGCTCAGCTGGGGGCTCTGGGAGCGCGTGAAATACGGCAAGACCTCGCTTGTGGGTGTCGTCACGGGCACGATTGCAGGTTTGGCCTCCATCACCCCTGCCTCTGGCTTTGTTGGGCCTGTGGCGGCGCTGATCATCGGGACAATTGCTGGCGTTCTTTGCCAAGAGGCGGTGAATTTGATCCGCAACAAGGTCAAGATTGACGACACATTGGATGTCTTCGCTGTGCATGGTGTGGGCGGGATTTTCGGCACCATCATGATCGCCGTCTTTGGACAGGGTGCATGGGTGGCGCAGCTTGGTGCCTTGGCGGTGGTGGGCGCGTACACCATCGTCTTGACCGTGGCCCTTGTAAAACTGGTTGGCATGATCACGCCGCTGCGCGTGGATGCAGAGACCGAAGTTAATGGCCTTGATCTCAGCGTCCATGGCGAACGCGCCTATGATATGAGCAGCTAAATCAGGGGTTTACCTGACGACATAAAAGCGGGCTGTCAGGCCCGCTTTTTATTTTTTCCCATATAACGCCTCTGCGCGGGCCTCAAAGGCGCGCACAATCCGCGTCATCGCCTCGTGGAAAAACATGCCTGCCGCTCCTTGCAGCAGGCGATTTTTGAATTCGAAATCCACATCAAAGCTGACCTCACACCCGCCCTCGGACAAATCGCGCATGCGCCAATTGGAAATCATGTGGTGAAAAGGCCCATCAATATAGGCGGTTTCAATCCGCATTTCTGCATCGAACAGGCGCACGCGGCTGCCAAATTTTTCGCGGAACATCTTAAAACCCACGATTAAATCCGCCAACATTTCGCGATGGTCGCCCTGATCTGTCACACTGCGCACGCGTGCGGCCACGGCCCAAGGGATGAATTCAGGATAGCGCGCCACATTCGCCACAAGATCATAGATCTCATGGGCGCGATAGGGCAGCGTGCGCGTCTCGGAATGGGAGGGCATAGACAGCCTTTCATCTTTCTTTGCACCTTGTGATGTCTTAGATATGGCGGCGGAATTCAAGGTAATAAGCGCAAGAAAATGACAGATCGCCCCTATGAAATTGACGTTTTAATCTCGGCCAAGGCCATTGCCGCGCGGATCGAGGAACTGGCACGCGAGATTGAAGCGCGATTTGAGGATACCGATAAACTGGTGGTTGTGGGGCTTTTGCGCGGATCTTTTATGTTTATTGCGGATCTGTTGCGCGAATTGAACTTGCCTGTTGAAGTCGATTTCTTAGAGGCGTCTTCCTACGGGAATGAAATGACCTCCTCACGGGAGGTGCGAATTCTCAAGGATTTACGCGGCGAAATCGGGGGGCGCGATGTGTTGGTTGTCGAGGATATCGTGGATACGGGGTTTACCCTGAGCCATGTTCTGTCGCTGTTAAAATCGCGCGATCCGAAGCGGTTGGAAACCATCGCACTTTTGGATAAACCCGTGCGCCGCGAGGTGGACATCAGCGCCACATGGACGGGGTTCGAAATTCCCGATCATTTTGTAGTGGGCTATGGCATTGACTACGCGCAACGAAATCGCAATTTGCCCTATATCGGCGCCGTGCGCTTCACCTAAGCCAATTGCAGCCAAGGCGATCTGCCCCCATATGACAGGGGCGCATCCCCCCCTCACCCCAGACGAATTGACATGGTCAAAGGATGAGATCGCAGCCTATCTCAATGATGGCTTCACCCCAAGCTTTGACAGCGCAGGCGGTCATATGGTCAATGTGATCCGAAACATGGCCATGCTGCAGCCCGATGATCGGGCCGCAATTGCGCAATATCTCAAAGAATTGCCTTAAGCGCCTAATTTTGCCAAACGCGCCGCTTTGAGGCGGGCAAAATCATCGCCCGCATGATAGCTAGACCGCGTCAAAGGCGTGGCCGAAACCATCAAGAACCCTTTGCCAAAGGCCGCCTTTTCATAGGCCTTGAATTCCTCTGGCGTCACAAAACGATCCACCGCGTGATGTTTCGGGGTTGGCTGCAGATATTGGCCAATGGTCAAAAAGTCGATATCGGCGGCCCGCATGTCATCCATCACCTGCAACACGGCTTGGCGGTCTTCCCCAAGGCCAACCATGATACCAGATTTGGTGAACATGGTCGGATCCATCTCCTTGACCCGCTGCAGCAGGCGCAGGCTATGGAAATAGCGCGCGCCAGGGCGCACCTCAGGGTAAAGACCCGGCACAGTTTCGAGGTTATGATTGAACACATCGGGCTTTGCACGCACCACGATTTCCAAAACACTTGGGTCGCATTTCAAAAAATCGGGGGTCAGGATCTCGATGGTCGTGTCGGGGGATTGACGGCGAATAGCGCGAATGGTCTGGGCAAAATGTTCTGCCCCACCATCCTCAATGTCATCGCGATCCACCGAAGTGATGACAACGTGGTTCAGGCCAAGTTTCTTAACCGCATCGGCCACGCGGCCCGGTTCGAAGACATCCAAGGCCTCGGGCGGCTTACCGGTTGCGATATTGCAGAACGTGCAGGCACGGGTGCAAACCTCGCCCATAATCATCATCGTGGCGTGACCTTGGCTCCAACATTCGCCGACATTGGGGCATCCCGCCTCCTCGCAAACGGTGGTCAATTTATGCTCGCGCATGATTTTATGCGTGGCCTTATAGCCTTCCCCAACGGGGGCCTTCACCCGAATCCAAGAGGGTTTTTTCGGCTGTGCCTGATCGGGGCGATGCGCCTTTTCTGGATGGCGTTGCTCGGGCAATTTAAGGTCGCGCATGGGTCTGGCTCCGTGACGTTGCGGGGGTAATTTAATCCCTTTGCTACACGATTGTAACCCCGCAGATCACATTGCCTCAGTCAATCATAGCGGGCACCAAGCCGTGATGGGTTTGATAAAATTCCAAAAGGCGTCGCAGCCCAATTTTCAGAACAACCTTTCCCGACCGCGCCGACCATCCCAAACGGCGCTCGGCCGATTCCATCCCCTCAAGGAAACAGCAGACCCGCATCACCACATCAGACAGACCCGGCCCTAAATGTTCCATGGCATCCAAGACACGTTTGCGCGCGGCGGCTGGCCCTTCGCCGATCCCACCATCGCCAAACACGCCGCGATCTGCCGAGGTCAAAAACCAATCCCAATTTTGCGCCACGCGCGGCCCCATTTGAGCGCGCTCAAAATCTTCGCGCAGGCGTTCAGCAGCCTGCACCAAAGGCGCGCTCAGAAACGGCTTGCCATCGGCGTCCTTGCGCCGAGCCAAGCCTGACAGGGGGGAACCGTTAAGGTTAACGCGCATCTGCACATGGCTGCCATTGGCAAAATTTTCGCGCTTGATGCCATAATCAGCATGCTGCGCGGCAAAGACATTTGGCCCCTGCCCCAAATCCCCATCCGATTTGCGGCGGCGGCGGTCTTCTTCGATCAGGCGTTTCAAGGCCAAGCGCCCCGTTGGCGTAATCCGATAGGAGGCCACCCGCCCCTTGCGCGTGGCGCATATCCAATCCTTCAGCACAAAAGATTGCGCGTGGCTGCGATCCATCACCGCCGTGCGGGTTTGCCCCCCTTCGAGGTTCGGGCGCAAAACAACCGCGCGATCCATATCTTGAGCCACAACCAAAAACGCGTCTTTCTCGCAAAGACGGCGCAAGATACGCCGCGCCTCGCTATCGCTATTAGAGGAAGATTTTAGCGCCTGCTTTGGCGCATGAGCATTCGGAATTGAGGGCATGGGAACAACATCCTTGGGAGGGAGGGGGTCATCGAGATCAGCCAAAGCCTGATCTAAAAGTGGATCATCACGGGCATCTTCGATTTGGCGCACATGGCGCAATATCGTGCTGGGATGGCTGTGATAGGCCGCGGCGATTTTGGTGAAGGTCAGCCCGTAATTAACGTGGCAAATGTAGTGCTGCACTGGGTCAGAAAACTCCGTCAGCCGATCTGGGTCGGGAAGATCAATCTGATAGGTCAGATCATCATCAGTCATGGACGGAGCCCCCCAGATAAAACAACCATAGCGGTTAAGTTGTTTAAGATTTCCCGCAAAGGGTTACTGAAGGGTTAATTTTTGCGAATATGGGGAAAACTCTTTAAATTTCGTAAAGAAAAACGGGCCGCGCGCGCTGTGCGCGGAATTATGCAAGCCTTTGATATGCGAGTGCATTCTTTGGGTGGTAAATCTTTATCAGAGAAAGACCTCTCCCCATGGCTGATTTGATGACCACCCTTCAAGATATGCGCCGCCCGCCTTCTCTTGTGCGTGCGGCGCGCTTTGCCGCCGCAGGTCAAAAACCCTTGCGCCAATCAAGCCAAGATCTCTTATCACGCGAAGAAGCCCTCAATACTGCGCGCTTGAGCGGGGCTGCCCATTATTCACCCACCCAACATATCATGACCCTTGCCGCGCTGATCCAACTGGCTGAGCGCAAAAACACAGATGCGACTGTCGCAAAAGAAAACCGCCCCAAGCTTGTGGCATGGGGCGGCGAAAGATCCAGTGACCTAGACGCTCAGATAAAGGCGTCTGGCATCTCAGATTTGCGTTGCGCTATATAGGCCTTGAGGGCCTCATCAACCGCAGGGTCTAGCGCGGGCTGGACATATTCAGACAGCATTTTGTCCACCCGCGCAGCCGCCAAGGCCACGCTGTCACGGCTGCCCTCATCAACCCATGTTTCATAGGGCTTGTAATCAAGCACATTGGTTTTCCAGAAGGCGGTTTTGAAATTCGCCTGTGTATGCGCACAGCCCAAGAAATGCCCGCCCGGGCCAACCTCGCGCAACGCATCCATCGCTTGGGCATTCTCGTCAATCGGCACACCCGCCGCCAAATGGTGCAACACGCCAAGCTGATCCGCATCAAGCACGAATTTCTCAGGGCTTGCGGCCAAGCCACCCTCAAGCCAACCGCAAGCATGCAGCATGAAATTCACGCCAGACAGCAAACCCATATTCAGCGAATTTGATGTCTCATAGGCTGCCTGCGCATCGGGCAATTTCGAGCCGTTAAACGACCCTGCCGAGCGGTAAGGCAGGTTCAAGCGGCGCGCCAATTGCCCTGCACCATAGGTGATTTGCGCAGCTTCTGGCGTGCCAAATGTCGGTGCGCCTGAATTCATATCAATCGATGTCACAAAGGTCCCGAATATCACAGGCGCGCCTTTGCGGATCATTTGGCTATAGGCGACAGCCACCATCACCTCGGCCAACACTTGGGTCAGCGTACCCATAACCGAAACAGGCGCCATCGCGCCCCCCACGATAAAGGGCGAGACGATGCAAGCCTGATTATTCGCGGCATAAACCTCCAATGCGCCCATCATGGTTGCATCGAAAGTCAGCGGGGAATTGATATTGATCAGCGATGTCATGACCGCGTTATTGGTCGCGAAGTCTTCGCCGAACAGAATTTTGCACATATCAACCGAGTCTTGCGCCCGCGATGGTTCGGTGACCGACCCCATAAAGGGCTTATCGCTCAGGCTCATATGCGCATAAAGCATATCAAAATGGCGCTTGTTGACGGGAATATCGGTAGGTTCGCACACTGTGCCACCCGAATGGTGCAGCCATTTCGACATATAGCCCAGTTTCACGAATTTCTGAAAATCAGCCATAGTCGCATAACGGCGGCCGCCGACACTGTCCCAAACAAATGGAGGGCCATAAACAGGGGCAAGCACCAAAGATTTGCCGCCGATCTCAACACTGCGCTCTGGGTTACGGGCGTGTTGGACAAACGAGGACGGCGCGGTTTTAATCAGGCTGCGCAGCAGTCCCTTGGGAAAACGCACACGCTCGCCGTTGACATCGGCCCCCACATCTTTCCAACGCTTCAGCGCCTCGGGATTTTCCACGAAATTGACACCGATCTCTTCGAGAACAGTTTCCGCATTCGCCTCGATGATCTCTAGCGCCTCGTCCGAGAGGATTTCGAGATTGGGGATTTTGCGTTCGATATATTTCGCCGCTTCAAGTTTGGGTGCGCTGCGCTCCGCACGGCGGGCGGCTCCGCCACCCCCTCTGCCCCGACGTCGATCTGCTGCTGCTTCGCTCATGATTTTGCCCTCTCGAAGTGACATAAATTTCAATCCCGCAAAAATTGCGGGGCAGGTGTGTTGCCGCTTTTATCTTGCGAAACAATGAGGGCGATGGCGATTTGCGCCATTTGCGAGGGGAAAGCGACATTCGCGCTCTTGCGCGCGCGCAAAGCCTCGCCTATGCGAAGCATATGACAATAGAACCCATTGCCCAATCCCATGAGCGGCTTCTGATCATTGATTTCGGCAGCCAAGTGACGCAACTGATTGCCCGCCGCCTGCGCGAGCAAAATGTGTATTGCGAAATTCACCCCTATCAAAATGTCGATGCCGCGTTTTTGGCGGAATTCGATCCCAAGGCGGTGATTTTCTCGGGCGGGCCAGATTCGGTGATGCGCGAAGGATCTCCGCGCCCGCCGCGCGCCGTGTATGATCTGGGCGTGCCGATCATGGGCATCTGCTATGGCCAGCAGGTGATGATGCAGGATCTAGGTGGCAAGGTTGAGGCAGGCGAACACGCCACCGCCGAATTTGGACGCGCCTATGTGACCAAAACCACCGCCCAATCAGATTTTGTGGATGGATGGTTCAGCGCGGAAGATGGCCGCGAACAAGTTTGGATGAGCCACGGCGACCATGTTAGCAAAATTGCCGATGGGTTCGAAGTGCTTGGCACATCCCCAGGCGCGCCTTTTGCGATCACCGCCGATGTGAACCGCCGTTTTTACGCGGTGCAATTCCACCCCGAGGTGCATCACACCCCCAATGGCGCGCAGCTCTATAAGAATTTTCTCTCCATCGCAGGTTTCCGCGGCGATTGGACAATGGCGGGCTATCGTGACCAAGCGGTCGCCGCCATTCGCGAACAGGTCGGCGATGCTAAGGTGATTTGCGGCCTGTCAGGCGGGGTTGATAGTTCGGTCGCTGCGGCCCTCATCCATGAGGCTATTGGCGATCAGCTCACTTGCGTCTTTGTGGATCATGGCCTGCTGCGCATGGGCGAGGCTGAGGAGGTGGTCACGATGTTCCGCGACCACATGAACCTGTCTGTGATCCACGCGCAAGAACAGGATTTGTTCCTTGGTGCGCTCGAAGGGGTCAGTGACCCCGAGGTGAAGCGCAAAACCATCGGCAAATTATTTATTGATGTGTTCCAGAAATATGCCGATAGCATCGAAGGCGCCTCCTTTTTGGCGCAGGGCACGCTTTACCCTGATGTCATTGAAAGCGTAAGCTTTTCTGGCGGGCCAAGCGTCACGATCAAAAGCCATCACAATGTGGGTGGCCTGCCCAAAAAGATGGGGCTGAAACTGGTCGAACCCTTGCGCGAATTGTTCAAGGACGAGGTGCGCGCCTTGGGTCGTGAACTGGGTCTGCCCGCACATTTCATCGGCCGCCACCCCTTCCCCGGACCTGGTCTTGCGATCCGTTGCCCCGGCGAGATCACCCGCGAAAAGCTAGAAATCCTGCGCAAGGCCGATGCGGTTTATATCGACCAAATCCGCAAGCATGGGCTTTATGACGAGATTTGGCAGGCCTTTGCGGCGATCCTGCCCGTGCGCACCGTGGGTGTGATGGGCGATGGCCGCACCTATGATTATGCCTGCGCCCTGCGTGCGGTGACATCAGTTGATGGGATGACAGCGGATTATTACCCCTTTAGCCATGATTTCTTGGGCGAAACCGCCACCCGCATCATCAACGAGGTCAAGGGCATCAACCGCGTGACCTATGACATCACCTCGAAACCGCCCGGAACGATTGAGTGGGAGTGAGGCGCGATATATGTGTCAGTCACAGGTCTGAAAACCAAACGCATGATCAGTTGGATCAGGTTTTAGGCCTTGGCAATCCCCGCCTTTCGCGCAGCGCAAACAGCCAAAGGCGCGCGCTTTGTCGGCACGAAAATCCGCCAAGGTGTGCATCATACCTTGACTGTGTGGGACAGCAAAGCCGATATGATGGCCTATCGCAGATCACCTGCGCATCTTAAATCCATGGGGGTGTTCGCCCAAATTGCTACGGGCAAGGTGCATGGATATGAGGCCGATAATATTCCGACATGGGACGCAGCTTTGGCCGAATATGACGCAAAGGCACGTGACGTCTGAATTGTCCCTCAACTCTCAGGCGCCACGTAAACACCCTGCTCTTTAAGAGCGTCAATCACTTCTTCGGGCATATAGGTCTCGTCATGGCGGGCAAGGATTTCGGTTGCTTCAAACACGCCATCAATCAGGCGGCCTGTGCCAACCATGCCTTCGCCCTCGCCAAACAAATCTGGCAGAACACCCGTGTAAGACACAGGGATGGAGGCCGCGCCATCAGTGACGTTGAAAGTGATGGTCGCCCCTTGGCCGCGGCGCAAGGTCCCCTCCTCCACAAGGCCGCCGATGCGGAAGGTTTTATTCGCTGCGGGCGGGTTTTCGGCAACCTCGGCGGGCGGCATGAAGAAATTGATGCCATCACGAAATCCATACCCAACCAGCGCGGTCATGCCTACCAGGCAAAATACGGCCAGCATAACAATCTGAATACGGCGTCTTTTTTTCAATGTTTGCATCGTCTTACACCTATCATTCCATCACACCGTCACGTGAGGTCATGGGAAAAGCGCGAGGTTTTCTAACCCTTGCTTTTCGTCACACCCAAGCATCAAATTGGCGTTTTGCAACGCTTGACCCGATGACCCTTTGCACAGGTTATCAAGCGCGGCAAAAACAATCGCGCGGCCCGCGCGCCGATCGTTTGCCACCCCTATATAGGCATGGTTCGAGCCGCGCACATCATGCGTTGACGGGGCTGCGCCAAAGGGTAGCACATGCACGAAAGGCTCAGATGCATAGGTTGCGGCCAATGTGTCGTAAATCGCCTCAGCCTCGCCTTTGACATAGACCGTGGCCAAGATCCCGCGGTTAAACGGGGCGAGATGGGGGGTAAATTGCACCTCAACCTTGCGCCCTGCGAGGACTGAGAATTCTTGATCAAATTCCCCCAAATGGCGATGTGTGCCGCCTACCCCATAGGGGTTTGTGCCTTCGGAGATTTCAGCATGAAGCAGGTTTTCTTTAAGGCTGCGCCCTGCCCCAGACACGCCAACCACCATGTTAATGATGATCTCATCAAGATCAACCAGCCCCGCCGAAATCAAAGGCCGCAAGGCATATTGCCCCGTGGCCGCGTTGCAGCCCGTGCCTGCGACAAGACGCGCCGCTGATATCTCATCACGGTAAAATTCAGTCAGGCCATAGACCGCTTCGGTCTGCAATTCTGGGGCGGCATGGGGCTGGCCATACCATTTTTCATAGGCCACAGGATCGCGCAGACGAAAATCCGCGGAGAGATCCACAATTTTCAAATTGCGCGGCAGGTCTTTGATCACCGCCTGCGAGGTCGCATGGGGCAGCGCGCAAAAGGCCAGATCAACATTCGTGAAATCGATTTCTTCAATTTTCTGAAGAACGGGCAAATCTAAATTACGCAAAAAGGGAAACACATCCCCCATCGCCATGCCCGCCTTGCGCTCGCCTGACAGGGCCATGATGCGCATGCCCCCATGCCCATGGATCAGCCGCACCAATTCCGCGCCCGTATATCCAGAGGCCCCTAGGATCGCGATATTCTTTGTCATTCCATCTCTTTCATGCATCAGGAAGCGCTGCCTGTTCAAAGGCAATCTTGCGGCGCAAAAACTGTGTGGCCTTGTTCGATACTTTTTGCGGGTCGCCCGTTGTCAAAAACTTCGTCACGGCCCCCGCACCTGCCATTTCAGGGCGGCGGGTCAGATAATCGGCCAAACTTTCGGCAACCAGATTGGGCTGGCTGTATACGGCCACATCAGGGCCAAGGGCAGTGCGGAAATGCTCTTCAACCAGCGGGTAATGGGTGCAGCCCAAAATGGCCGCCTCGGGGCGCGGCATACGGCGCAACAGCGCCTCAACATGGCTGCGCACCATCGCCTCAGCCAAGATCATATCACCCATCTCAATCGCATCCACTAAGCCGCCACAGGGCTGTGCTTCGACATCAACACCAATGGCGCGAAAGGCCAATTCACGTTGAAACGCGCGGCTTGAGACAGTTGCAGGCGTGGCAAAAAGCGCCACATGTTTTACCGCAACTTCGCGGGGGGGCGAGTTATCCCCCCATTGCCGCTCGGTCAGCGCCTCAATCAGGGGGACAAACACACCAAGGACGCGCTTGTCTTTCGGAACCCACCCCTCCTGCATCCGCCGCAACGCGGCCGCAGAGGCGGTGTTACAGGCTAAAATGACCAGATCACAGCCTTGATCAAACAGGCATTGCACCCCGCGCTTGGTCAGATGGTAAATATCTTCTGCATCACGCACCCCATAGGGCGTGTGCGCGTTATCGCCAAAATATACCAACGGCAAATCGGGCAATCGCCGCGTGACCGCATCCAACACTGTCAGCCCGCCAAGGCCTGAGTCAAATATGCCGACCGCCATCTTCCTGCCTTTCATGCCGCTTGGCGAGACGCTTTTGATCAAATTCAAACCCGCGCAAGCGAGGGTCAATCGGCGTTTGGCTCAAGCGATAGGTTTCGCTGCGTAGAAAATCCATCAATGCGGGCGGATTGTCCAGATGAGCTGCCATATCTTGCCGCGAAATTGGCCTGCCCAATGTCACCTCAAGCGGCACTTTCATCCGTTTGCGAAATTCACGGATCAGCAACCCCATACGCAAGGTGACATGGATATGGCTCATGATCTGGAAAAGACGCGAATTCTGCCCTTCAAAGAAAATCGGGATCACGGTTGCGCCTGAACGCGCGACCATGCGCGCGGTAAAGACCCGCCAATCTGGATCTATCGGAATGCTAAAAGGTTTGGCCGCAGTCGAAACTGTGCCGCCAGGGAAAATGCCAATCGCGCCCCCTTGATCCAAATAGGAAAACGCGGCCTTGCGTGTGGTGATGTTTTGCGCAACCGCCTCTTTGGTTTCATCGAACGAGACGGGCAGAATGATCCGCTCAAGATCGGGGGCCTTGCGGAAAATCTGATGCGCGAGAATGCGAAAATCCCCGCCCCGGCGCTGGGATAGGATATGTCCCATAATCAACCCATCCAAAATGCCAAACGGATGGTTCGCAATCAAAATCAGTGGCCCCACCTCGGGGATGCCCTCGAGCCCTGCCCCGTGATACTTGATCTTCAGGCCATAGCGATCGCACATCACCTGCCAAAAATCATGACCTGCCGCCACTTGATCCTCATAGCCTTCGGCACGGCGGATTAAGGACAGGCGCCCTGTCGTGTTTTCCAACAAACGGATCACCGCACGCCCCATTCGGGTCTGCGCCGAGGTCGCATAGGTGATATCACGCGCCACCTGATAACGCTTTAATTTGCGGGGATGTTCTGTCATCCATGCCCCCGCTTCGGCCAACCCCAAAGGCAGATCAGCTCTAACGCAACATGGGCGGCAGCCACCGCCGTGATCTCGCCCGTGTCATAGGGGGGGGAAACCTCAACCACATCGCCGCCGATTAGGTTAATCCCCGCCAATCCGCGCAGGATCAAGGCCACCTCACGGCTGCTCAAGCCCCCCCAGACAGGCGTGCCTGTTCCCGGGGCATGGGCCGGATCAAGCGCATCAATGTCAAATGAAAGATAGACAGGCGCATCACCAAGCCGCGTGCGGATCGCTGAAACCACATCCGCCACACCGCGCCGCGCCACATCTTGGGCACTGATGATTTCGATGCCCAGATTGTCCTCCACCACTGTGCGAATACCCACATGGATTGACCGCTGAACATCAATCAAACCTTCCTTCACCGCCTTGTAGCAGAAGGTTCCATGATCCACCCGCGCAGGCGCATCATCAGGCCATGTGTCGGTATGGGCATCAAATTGCAGCAAGGCCACGGGCCCGAATTTGGCCACATGGGCGCGCAAAATCGGCAGGGTGATCGAATGATCCCCGCCCAAGCTGATGACATTCGCCCCTTGGGCCAAAATGCCCGCAATATGCGCCTCAATTGCGGCGGGCGTCTGCGTGGGTTGCGCATAGTCCAGTGCCATATCGCCGTAATCGGCAATCGCAAATTGCTCAAGCGGAGAGAAACCATCCCACCCAAAGGGCGGATCAAAAGGTTGCAAACTTGAGGCAGCGCGGATGGCGCGCGGGCCAAATCGGGTGCCTGCGCGATACGTCACCGCCTGATCAAAGGGAATGCCTGTAATAGCCAAGTCCACCCCCGATAGGTCTTTAGACAGTTTGCGGCGCAAAAAAGAAGGCACCCCAGAAAACGCATTCTCAAATGCAAGCCCTTTGAACGATCCCGCCGTAATGGCCAGATCAATTTGGCTTTTGGCATCTTCCAGCGCCATTTTGCGCCTCTCCCTTACTGTCCTTGATCCGTTCTGTTCCAGCTTTGGGAAAAACTCAAGCCAAACCCGCCGCGGCGACTGGCCTCAAGGGTGAAATTCGACTAGATCTAGCCCAAAGATCAAAAAGGATGGGCAGATGACCGAGCAGACCGATAAATTGCGCCAAGATTTTATTGACGCGATGAGCCTTTGCGCGAATTCCGTCTGCGTGGTCAGCACCGATGGCGTTGCAGGTTTGGGGGGCTTGACCGTCTCGGCCATGAGTTCTGTTTCTGCAGACCCAGACACCCAAGCCGATGGCCCAACCATGTTGATTTGCGTTCATGCCAATTCGACATCGCTGCCTGTCATTCTGAAAAATGGCGTATTTTGCATCAATATCCTCGGCCAAGGATCTGATCAAACAGCAGAAATTTTTGCAGGCCGGCATGGCCTCACAGGGGCTGCGCGCTTTGACGGGGTTGCCTGTGCCCCACTTGCCACGGGCGCGCCCGTTTTCTCAGATGCTTTGGCCGCCTTTGATTGCACCATTTTGAAATCAGACACCA
This sequence comes from Roseobacter sp. HKCC-CH-9208, assembly GCF_037805125.1. Taxonomy (NCBI): domain Bacteria; kingdom Pseudomonadati; phylum Pseudomonadota; class Alphaproteobacteria; order Rhodobacterales; family Roseobacteraceae; genus Roseobacter; species Roseobacter sp. HKCC-CH-9208. The sequence goes on from NZ_JBBLYK010000001.1 coordinate 214,859, forward strand.
TCGGGACGCATCATGTGATTTTCGGCGTAGTGCGCGCCGTGACCCTATCCGATCAGACCGACCCGCTGATTTACCACAAACGCCGCTTTCGCGCCCTTACGCCCGAAACCAAATAAAGGGATGCGCCATGTATAATCGTGATCTGATTGAAAATGGCGGCGGCTCAATGGCCCGCCTCCTAGAGATCATGCGCGCCTTGCGCGACCCAGAGGCGGGCTGCCCTTGGGATATCGAGCAAGATTTCGACAGCATCGCCCCCTACACGATTGAGGAGGCCTATGAGGTGGCCGATGCAATCTCGCGCCGTTCATGGGGCGAATTGCGCGGCGAATTGGGGGATTTGGTTCTGCAATCGGTCTATCACGCGCAAATCGCGGAAGAGGCAGGGTATTTCACCTTTGACGATGTTCTGCGCGACATTTCCGACAAAATGGTCGCGCGCCACCCGCATGTGTTTGGTGCAGAAAATCGCGACAAATCGGCAGACCAACAGGTCGAAGATTGGGAAAAGATCAAAGCCCGCGAGCGCGCCGCCCGTGCGAAAACGGGGGTTTTGGCCGATGTCGCACTCGGCTTGCCCGCCTTGATGCGGGCGGAAAAGCTGCAAAAGCGGGCAGCACGCGTGGGGTTTGATTGGCCGCAGATTGATCAAGTGATCGATAAAATCGCCGAAGAATCCGCTGAATTGGCTGAGGCGCGCGCGACCCTCCCCCAAGAGAAAATTGCCGAAGAAATGGGCGATTTGCTGTTTGTGATGGCCAATCTCGCGCGTCATCTCAAGGTTGACCCCGAAACGGCCTTGCGCAACGCGAATGAGAAATTCACCCGCCGTTTCAATTATATAGAAAACCAACTTCGGGAAGATGGTCGCAGCGCAGATCAGTCCAATCTCGAAGAGATGGAAGCCTTGTGGCAAGAGGCCAAAACCAAGGGGCTGTAACGCCGCCATCTTGCCAAGCCTGTGATTTTAGCTACCTTCCTGCTTTGGCGCGATTTTGGGGCGCCTAACCTAGGAAAGCGTGCACAGATGAGCCAAGCGAACCAACAGCGCCCCGCATTGGCGGCGCTCTGGATGACGGGGGCGATTGTCGCCTTTACCCTGATGGCCATTGCGGGGCGCGCTGTCTCCTTTGAATTGGACACGTTCGAAATCATGACCTATCGCTCGGCTGTGGGGGTGGCGGTGGTTGCGATCCTGGCCACGGTCTTTGGCAAATGGGGCGAGGTCAAACGCGACAAGTTGCCGATGCATATGGGGCGCAATATCTTTCACTTTGCGGGGCAAAACCTGTGGTTTTACGCGATCACTGTGATCCCACTTGCGCAGGTTTTCGCGCTTGAATTCACCTCGCCGCTTTGGGTCATGCTTTTGGCTGCCCTGTTTTTGGGCGAGCGTTTGACGCGGCTCAAGCTGTTTGTCGCGGTTGTGGGGTTCATCGGCATCCTCCTAGTCGTGCGCCCTTGGGTGGCGCCCCCCTCTGCGGGGATGATCATTGCCGCGGCGGCGGCGCTTTGTTTTGCCAGCACCGCGATTTTCACCAAGCGCCTGACACAGAGCCAAACCATCACCTGCATCATGTTCTATCTCACGATCATGCAACTGGTCTTTGGTCTGGTGTGCAGCCTTGCAGATGGGGATATGGCCTTGCCGACAGGGGGCAATGTGGCGTGGATTGTTTTGATCGGCTTTGCGGGGCTCGTGGCGCATTTTTGTTTGACATCCGCCCTCAGTGTCGCGCCCGCCTCGGTGGTGATGCCACTGGATTTTGTGCGCCTGCCTGTGATTGCCCTGATTGGGGTCATACTGTATGCCGAACCCCTTGACCCAATAGTGCTTTTGGGGGCAGCCCTTATTTTTGGGGCAAATTACCTGAATATTACGGGCGCCGCGCGGCTAGAGCGCCGCAAGGCCGCAACCAGTTAAATGTAATTTTTTAGGCATTTTTTATATATACAAGACGGGTGTGCTTGCGCTTAATGATCACCAAGGCGGATCATTGTAGGAGGGACACCCATCATTACCCGTAAGCGTTTGTTGCTTGCATCTGTTTATTCACTTTTATGCAGCCTGTGCATTGGCCAAGTCGCCCATGCAGGGGGCCTAGATCAAACCACATTCTCACCGCTAATCCTGTTCGAGGATGGCGGTTATGCCGAAATCAGCGCACAGCGCCGCGATATTACTGTGTCAGGCGCACTTATCGCCGCGCCAAACGTGGGCGCACAAAATGTCCTGCAAAACCGCACCACGCTGAATTTGGGACATAAGCAAGATTTGGGTGACCGCATGGGCGTGGCGTTGCAAATCACCACCCCCTATGCTGCCAACACTGCCTATAACGCGGTGGGGTATCCGCTGAACGGCACCACTGCCACATTGGAAAGCCGTGCCATCACAGCACTTTTATCCTATGACATCAGCCAAAACGCCTTTGCTTATGGTGGTCTGCGCCTGTTGCAATCGGATGGTGATATTTACGTTTCGCTGAATGCAGGCGTGCCGAATGTCTTTTCCTACCGCTTTGATGGCAAAAGCGATACGGGCCTTGGCTATGTTCTGGGGCTTGCCTATAGCCGCCCTGAATTCGGCACCCGTCTTGCCCTGAGCTATACTAGCCCGATTGATCTGACGTTTTCAAGCCAAGAGGGGCGGGTATTGGGCGTGGCAGGCGCAACCCCTGCCCTCAGCGACACGCGATTTGGCGTTGAGATGCCCGCAACCCTCAGCTTTGATTTCCAACAGGGCATTGCGACCAACACCGCCCTTTTTGGCCGCATTCAACAAAGCCGTTCGGGGGGATTTGAGATCAGGCCAAACCTTTACCCCGCGGGGGCATTGGTCACCTATCGTGATGATGTCATGCGCTATGATTTGGGCATCAAGCATCGCCTGAGCGAGGAGTGGGGTATACCGGCCCTGTATTCGCAAGAGCCGCAAACGGGCGGGCTATCTAGCAACCTTGCCCCTGTTGATGGCCTACGCGCCTTCACGCTTGGGGCCGAATATACGCGCGGCGGCGCGGCCATCGGGTTTGCCCTCTCTGAGGTGCGATTTGACGACACAACAACGGGGCTTGGAACCACGCCCTTTGCGCGGTTCAACGGAAACAGAGCAAGGCTTGTCACGATCCGTCTCAGCCATCGCTTTTAAGGTCGCCCACAAAATCGCCATTGGAATTTGGCAGGTTTTCGGGATAGACCTGCCAAAACAAGGCTTTGGCAAAGGCGGCAGGCCCTATGGAAATGCTTTATAAATCCGCAAGCGATTGGCGTGCAGCGGCGCAAAAACAGGTTCTTTTTTTCGGGATGTCAGGCCTTGGTAAAACACGGCTTGCCAATTTGCTACGCGATGCTGGGGATTGGTTCCACTATTCCATCGATTACCGCATTGGCACCGCCTATATGGGCGAGCATATTGTCGACAACCTCAAACGTCAGGCAATGCAAGTGCCGTTTCTGGCAGATTTGCTGAAGTCGGATTCCATTTATATCGGCTCAAACATCACGTTTAACAACCTCGCGCCGCTCTCTACCTTCCTCGGAAAACCTGGTGATCCTGCCAAGGGTGGGGTCGGGTTTGAAGAATATATGCGCCGTCAGGCGTTGCATCGGCGCGCTGAGATCAACGCCCTTTTGGACACGCCCAGCTTTATCAGCCGCGCGCGCGACCTTTATGGATATGCCAATTTCGTCTGCGACACGGGCGGCTCTATTTGTGAGGTTGTTGACCCCAACGACCCGCAAGACGAAGTGCTGCGCACGCTTGCGCATAATTGCCTGATGATTTGGATTGAAGGCAGCGAAGATCATACCGAGGAATTGATCCGCCGCTTCACCCGTGCGCCAAAGCCCATGTATTACCAGCCGCAATTTCTGAATGCGCGATGGGCTGACTATCTGGCCGAAACGGGGCTGTTGCCCGATGCGGTCAATCCAGATGATTTTATCCGCAACACCTATGCGGCAGCCTTGCATCATCGCGCGCCGCTCTATCGCGACATGGCGAAGAACTGGGGCCTGAGGGTCAGCGCCGAGGATGTCGCGCGTGTGTCCGATGCACAAGATGTGATTGCTTTGATCGCCACAGCCCTTGAGGCGCGCGGCGAGATCACCTAAATCCCCTTTTCGCGCTGAAGATACGGATCACCAAATGCCGATAACCCTGCCAACCAGCCTGCCTGCATTCTCCATCCTTCGGGATGAGGGGGTGATGGTCATGGGGCGCAGCGCGGCAGAAAGCCAAGATATTCGGCCATTGAAAATTGGGCTTTTGAACCTGATGCCCAAGAAAATTCAGACCGAGACGCAATTTGCCCGCCTGATTGGCGCATCGCCATTGCAGACGGAATTCTCGCTGATCCGCATGAGCGAACATGAAACAAAGAACACCGCCGCGGAACATATGGCCGAGTTTTATCACCCATTTCGTGATGTGCGCGAGCAAAAATTTGATGGTCTGATCATCACAGGCGCGCCGATTGAGCATCTGGATTTCGAAGATGTGACCTATTGGTCTGAGCTGTGCGAAATCTTCGAATGGACGCAAACCAATGTCCATTCCACCTTTGGCATTTGCTGGGGCGGGATGGCGATGATCAATTATTTCCACGGCGTCAAAAAACATATGCTGCCCGCAAAGCAATTCGGGTGCTATCGGCATCGCAATCTGCAATCGGACAGCCCCTATTTGCGCGGGTTCTCCGATGATTTGGTGATGCCCGTCAGCCGTTGGACGGAAATGCGCCGCCCCGAGATCGAGGCAGCGGGCCTGCCCGTGTTACTCGACAGTCCCGAGGTGGGCCCTGCCTTGGTCGAAGATAGCGCACATCGCGCGCTCTATATCTTCAACCATCTTGAATATGACAGCACCACCTTGGCCGAAGAATATCAACGTGATCTGGGGAATGTTCAGGTGGACGGGGCCAGTATCGCCCTGCCCGTCAATTACTTCCCCCATGATGATCCAAGCCAAAAACCGCTCAACCGCTGGCGCAGCCATGCCCATCTTCTATTCGGCAATTGGATTTCGGAAATCTACCTGACGACACCCTTTGATATGGCGCGCATTGGCCAAGACAGCACCGATCTGCGGCGGTGATAGACGGGCGCAAGATGCGCCCCTATATTCAACCCAGACTGCACTGGGAAATTGGCCATGATTGATAGAAAACCATTTGATGGCGCAATTACGCGCTATTTTGAAGACGATGCGTCCTAGGCGATCCGCGCGGCCCTCAAGACAGCCGAGACTTTTGACATTCTTGATCCGACCTACCCCTATGCTGCGCGGATGGAAAATAGTCTCTACATGGCTGAAATGACCGCATTGCAAATCGAACTGGCAAAATTTCACGCATGGGTGCGCGAAACAGGTCAACGGATTGCTGTGATTTTTGAGGGGCGCGATGCAGCGGGCAAGGGCGGCGCGATTGTGCGCGTCATGGAAAACCTAAATCCGCGGGTGGCGCAAATCGCGGCCTTGTCGAAACCCAGCGAAACCGAACCGGGGCAATGGTATTTCCAACGCTATATTCAGCATCTGCCAAGCCGCGGGCAAATTCCGCTCTTTGATCGCTCATGGTATAATCGGGGCGTTGTGGAACATGTGTTTGGGTTTTGCACGCCCGCGCAACGCGAGGCCTTTTTTGCCCAAGCCCCACGGTTCGAGGATATGCTGCTTGAGGATGGGATCAGCCCGACGAAAATCTGGCTCAATCTGGGCCGTGCCGAACAACTGCGCCGCTTTTTGGCGCGTGAGAATGACCCGCTCAAACATTGGAAACTGTCGCGTATCGATGTCGATGGTCTGGCAAAATGGCACGAATACAGCGCCGCGATCCGTGAAACCCTGACCCGCACCCATACCGCGACAGCGCCGTGGCATGTGATCCGTGCTGATGATAAACGCCGCGCGCGTTTGGCGGTGATCCGACAGATTCTCAGCCAGTATGAGTATCCAGAAAAAGACCCCAACCTTGCGTCCGCCCCCGATCCTGCCATAAGTGGCGGGCCTGAGGTTTGGACAGATCAAGGGGACCATGCGTAAACAGGGCTATCATCACGGCAATTTGCGTCAAGCCTTGGTTGAGGCCGCTTTGCGGTTGATCACCGAGAAAGGCCCCGCAGGTTTCACCTTGGCCGAGGCGGCCAAGGATGCGGGCGTGACCCCTGCCGCCGTGTATCGCCATTTTCAAGGCCGTGAAGAATTGATCACCGAGGCCGCCTTGCAAGGTCACGCGATCTTTCGCGAGGCGATGGAGGCCGCATTCAACAGCAAATCCGCCCCTCTGGCCGCATTCGAGGCCACGGGCCGCGCTTATTTGCGGTTTGCGCAATCTTATCCCGGTCACTACATGGCCATGTTTGAAAGCGGCCTTTCGGCCAATGCCCATCCTGATTTGGCCCGTGCATCAGAAAGATCTCGCGCGATTTTGGAACGGGCCGCCGAGGCACTTAGCGCACAATTGCCCGCCGACAGACGCCCGCCTGCATCCATGTTTACCGCACATATCTGGGCCATGAGCCACGGGGTTGTTGAACTCTTCGCGCGCGGTCGCGAAGGTGGCAATGCCCCCTTTCCCGCCAAAGACCTTCTTGAGGCAGGGATCGGGATTTATCTGCGCGGTCTTGGCCTGCTCGACAAAGACTGTTAGCGCAGGACACAGGAGACGTCACGCAATGCCAAAAAAAATGGCACTGGCCCGTAAAATTTACACAAATGTGACGATCTCCCTTTAAGGAATGCAAGAAAACCCTTATAGTCCAAATACTTGGATATGCGCGCAGGATGAATGCAATGGATTGGGATCGTTTACGGATCTTTCACGCCGTGGCGGATGCAGGCAGTTTGACCCATGCGGGGGACGTGTTGCATCTCAGCCAATCGGCGGTGTCGCGCCAAATTCGATCCTTAGAAGACGAATTAAACGCAACCCTGTTCCACCGTCACGCGCGCGGTTTGATTCTGACCGAACAGGGCGAATTGCTCTTTGATGCCACGCGCCATATGGCAAAGCGCCTTGATGCTGCCGCAGCCCGCATTCGCGACAGCGAAGAAGAGGTCTTTGGTGAATTGCGCGTGACCACCACCATCGGCTTTGGCTCGCTATGGTTGGCACCGCGCCTGCCCGCGCTTTATGAAAAATATCCCAATCTCAAGATCGATTTGATGCTTGAGGAACGGGTGCTGGATTTGCCAATGCGCGAGGCCGATGTGGCCATCCGCATGAAGGAACCCAGCCAAGCGGATCTCATTCGCAAGCGTTTGATGAATATTCGCATGCGTCTTTACGCTTCGCCCCAATATCTCGAACAAAACGGCGTTCCCCAAACACTTGAGGATTTACGCGACCATCGCCTGATCAGTCAGAATGCAACGGCGGCACAGGTCTCCTCAGGTGCGCTTTTGGTGCGTCAGCTGATGTCTTATGAAATTGGCAGCTTCTTGACTGTGAATAACTATTTCGGGGTGCTGCAGGGCGTCATCCATCACCTTGGCATTGGGGTCTTGCCCGATTACCTGACGCAAGACTTTCCCAATTTGGTGCGCGTTCTCGACAATGTCGAAAGCAATGATGTGCCCGTTTTCCTTGCCTATCCCGAAGAACTGCGACAGTCCAAACGCATCGAGGCCTTCCGCGAATTTGTGACCGAAGAAATCATCGCACATCGCCGCAAAGAACGGGACGGAAACGTCTAAACGGCCCGAACTCCTGCGTGACATTTCCGCCATGACCGTGTGTGATATGCGCCACATGCATAGCGGGTTTGCATTCTTGTGGCGGGATTTTTCTTGATACTTCGCAAAGTGATCATTAATTGGGCAGTAGTGATGACATTTGAACAAAGTGTCATGACTACCTCCCTGTTGGACTTCGGCCGAGACTTGTCTCGGCCTTTTTTTTGGCCAAAGCGCAAGATGCGGCTTTTGCACAACCTGTGCCCCGCCCCCCTTTCCCCTCCCTCGCCTATGCCGTAAAGACGGGGTGTCTGCGCGCCATTGCGCCTCGCCACAGGAACGATACCCCATGACCGAACCCGAAATCACCCCCGAGTTGATCGCCGCACATGGCCTTAAGCCTGATGAATATGAGCGCATCCTCGAGATCATCGGACGCATCCCGAATTTCACGGAACTTGGCATTTTTTCGGCCATGTGGAACGAGCATTGCTCGTATAAATCTTCAAAAAAATGGTTGCGCACCCTACCAACCGAAGGGCCGCAGGTCATTTGCGGGCCGGGCGAGAACGCAGGCATTGTTGATATTGGCGATGGTCAGGCTGTCGTGTTCAAAATGGAAAGCCACAACCACCCCTCCTATATCGAGCCCTATCAGGGCGCGGCCACGGGCGTGGGTGGGATTTTGCGCGATGTTTTCACGATGGGCGCGCGTCCAATTGCGGCGATGAATGCACTCTCCTTTGGTGCAGTAGATCACCCCAAAACACGCTCTTTGATCCATGGGGTTGTGCGCGGTGTTGGCGGCTATGGCAACAGTTTTGGCGTCCCCACTGTGGGGGGCGAGTTGCGCTTTGACGCGGCATATAATGGCAATTGCTTGGTCAATGCCTTTGCCGCAGGTCTGGCTGAGACGGATAAGATTTTCTATTCCGCCGCCTCTGGCGTGGGAATGCCTGTTGTCTATTTGGGCGCCAAGACAGGTCGTGATGGGGTTGGCGGGGCCACGATGGCCAGCGCCGAATTTGACGACACGATTGAAGAAAAGCGCCCAACTGTTCAGGTTGGCGACCCTTTCACAGAAAAGCGCTTGCTTGAGGCCTGCCTTGAATTGATGGCGTCAGGCGCGGTGATCTCGATCCAAGATATGGGCGCCGCAGGCCTGACCTGTTCTGCGGTCGAGATGGGGGATAAGGGCGGCTTGGGGATCAAGCTGCAACTTGATCATGTGCCGCAGCGCGAGCCGAATATGACCGCCTATGAAATGATGCTCTCCGAAAGCCAAGAGCGCATGTTGATGGTGCTACGCCCCGAAAAAGAGGCCGAGGCGCGCGCCATTTTTGAAAAATGGGATCTCGATTTTGCCATTGTCGGGGAAACGATTGCTGTAGACCGCTTCGTGATCATGCACGGCAATGCGGTGAAGGCGGATTTGCCGCTGTCGAAACTGTCCTCTACGGCACCAGAATATGACCGCCCTTGGGTCGAAACCCCTGCCGCCGGGGCGGTGGATTTCATCCCAGAAATCGACCCGATTGATGGGTTAAAGGCGCTTTTGTCTTCGCCCAATTACTGCGGGCGCGGCTGGGTCTATCAACAATACGACACCCAAGTTGGCGCAGACACGATCCGCACGCCGGGCTATGGGGCGGGCGTTGTGCGCGTGGCAGGCACGAATAAGGCGTTGGCATTCACCTCGGATGTGACGCCGCGCTATGTCAAAGCGAACCCCTTTGAGGGCGGCAAGCAGGCCGTGGCTGAGGCCTATCGCAACCTTGTCTCTGTAGGGGCAACACCGCTTGCCACCACTGACAACCTGAATTTCGGCAACCCCGAAAAGCCTGAAATTATGGGCCAATTCGTGGGTGCCATTAAGGGCATTGGCGCGGCCTGTTCAGCGCTCGACACCCCAATCGTTTCGGGCAATGTCAGCCTTTATAATGAAACCGATGGCAGCGCGATCCTGCCCACCCCCACGATTGGGGCGGTTGGCTTGATTGCGGATATTGACCGCGACCTGATCAACGGAACGGCACGCGAAGGTCACTGGGCGCTTCTGGTCGGGGAAACCCATGGTCATTTGGGCCAATCCGCGCTGTTGGCCGAAGTGTTCCATCGCGTAGAGGGCGATGCCCCCCCCGTGGATCTTGAGGCAGAGCGGAAAGCGGGCCAATTCATTCTCGACAATCGCGAAATGATTTCAGCGTGTAATGACCTCTCGGATGGCGGGCTTGCCTTGGCTGCGTTTGAGATGGCCACAGCCTCAGACACGGGTGTGACATTGGATGCAAGCCATGCGGCCAGCTTGTTTGGCGAAGATCAGGGGCGCTATTTGATTGCCTGCTCGACCGATAAGGCCGAAGCCTTGATGGTTGCCGCGGGCCAGGTGGGCCTTCAGATCACCACGGTTGGTAAATTTGGTGGCGACCAGATTACCATTGGCGGCTCTAGCGAAAGCCTTGATGCGCTTCGGGCCCTATCAGATGGCACGCTGTCCCGCCTGTTTGACTGAGCCATAACGCGCCCCCAATAGGCCCCTTGTTTGGGGCCATATCGGGGCATAGATTAGACGTAACAGACCGGAATTCATGAGGGCAGATATGGCAATCACAGCACAAGACATCGAGGACCTAATCCGCGCATCTTTTCCTCAAGCGCAGATCACGGTTGAGGGTAATGATGGCCAGCATTTCGCTGCTCAAGTGATTGATGCCAGCTTTAAGGGCATGAACCGCGTGGCCCAACAACGTGCTGTTTATGCCGCCCTTAAAGGCAAAATGGATGGCAGCGCGGGCGAATTGCACGCGCTTGCCCTCACCACCCGCGCCCCCGATTAAAAGGAAGACCCAGATGAGCGTAGAAGATCAGATCAGAGAGATGATCACGAAAAATGACGTGGTCTTGTTCATGAAAGGCACAAAATCCATGCCACAATGCGGGTTTTCCAGCCGCGTGGCAGGTGTTTTGAATTACATGGGCGTGGAATTTGCCGATGTGAATGTGTTGGAAGATGAAAATATCCGCCAAGGGATCAAGGATTTCTCAGATTGGCCCACGATCCCGCAACTCTATGTGAAGGGCGAATTCGTGGGCGGCTGCGATATCATCACCGAGATGACACTCTCAGGCGAGTTGGACGCGATGTTTGACGCGCAAAATGTCAGCTATGACAAAGAAGCAGCAGATAAAATTCGCGAGGCAAACACCTGATTTCGTTTAATATTGTGAAAAATGGCGCGTTAGGTTTTGCCTGACTCGCCATTTTTCATTTCTTTTTCGTATCGCCCTTGCGAACATGTTTGCTTAGGCGCGAGGGAATGGTTTTTTTGCGATCCTTGTAGGGGTTTTTATCCGCTTGGCTGCGCATGAACAGACGGATCGGCACACCTGGCATGCCAAAACTATCGCGCAACCCATTGACCAAATAGCGCGAATAGCTTTCAGGCAGCTTTTCTGGCATCGAACACATCACAACAAACGAGGGCGGGCGCGCTTTGGCTTGGGTCATGTAGCGCAGGCGAATACGCCGCCCTGATGGTGCGGGCGGTGGATGCGCCTCGATCATTTCCCCCAACCATCGGTTCAGCGTGGCTGTTGGCACACGGCGGTTCCAAATCTTGGCAGCGTTAATGATTGCCGCATGCAGCCGATCTAGCCCTTTGCCTGTCTTGGCCGAAACCGTGACCATCGACACGCCCTTGATCTGCGGCAATAATTTTTCAAGACGATCGCGCAGGAATTTGAGTTTTTCCTGCTTCTCATCCTCAACATCCCATTTGTTTGCCGCAATCACCACCGCGCGCCCCTCGCGCTCGGCCAGATCAGCGATGCGCAAATCTTGCGCCTCAAATGGAATGGCCGCATCCAGCAAAACCACGACCACTTCGGCAAATTTGACAGCACGCAGACCATCGGCCACGGAGAGCTTTTCCAGTTTTTCCTGCACGCGGGCGCGCTTGCGCATCCCTGCCGTGTCGAAAATCCGCATCGGCACCCCATCCCATGTCACTGGAAGCGAGATCGCATCACGGGTAATCCCCGCCTCGGGGCCCGTGAGCAAACGCTCCTCCCCCAAGATTTGGTTGATGAGGGTGGATTTGCCTGCATTTGGGCGGCCGATAACGGCGATTTGCAAAGGCCGCTCAAGCGTTAATTCGCGCAGACCCCCTTCCTCGGTTTCATCCTCATCAAGCTCGATATCGGTTTCGGGGCTATAATCTTCAGCTTCCTTCGCCTCGATCAGCGGGGCAAGGGCCACGGCCAATTCGCCCATACCTTCGCCATGCTCAGCGGATAGGGCTAAAGGCTCGCCCAAACCCAGTTCATAGGCCTCAAGCCACCCTGCCTGCCCTGCTCGTCCTTCGGATTTATTTGCGCCCAAAAGGACAGTGACGCCGCGCTTGCGCAGCAGATCGGCAAAGGCATGATCGGTCGGCGTCAGGCCTGTGCGCGCGTCAATCAAAAACAGACACGCATCCGCCATATCAACCGCCCGTTCTGTCAGGCGGCGCATACGGCCTTGCAGACTGTCATCTGTGGCTTCCTCAAGACCCGCCGTGTCAACCACAGTGAACCGCATGGATCCAAGCCGCGCCGCGCCTTCGCGCAGATCACGGGTGACGCCAGGTTGATCATCAACCAAGGCAAGGCGCTTGCCCACCAAACGATTGAACAAGGTGGATTTGCCCACATTGGGCCGACCAATAATGGCGAGGGTAAAGCTCATGATCTCGACAGTGTAAAATTCCTAAGACCCGTCCCCTATCGTAAGGCAGGGACGAAGGAAAGCCCAAGCAAATTTCGACCGCTATTTTGCACGGCGCAGCATCAGATCGAACCGCTCAAGAAACCGCGAACGATCCGCCTTGGCAAAGGGGCGCGGGCCAGAAGGGGTGCCCTCCTGCGGCAGGCCAGCCCGCAAATCAGCCATCAGCGCGCGTGTTGCCACCTGCGCGCCGATTGTGTCCATTGTATAGGCATCCCCCTTGGGCGAAATTACCTGCGCGCCTAATTTCAACGCGCGTTCCGCCAAAAGAATATCGCCAGTCACCACAATATCATTCGCTTCAAGCCCGGCTATGATCGCATCATCAGCGGCATCAAACCCGTCCCCCACCAGATGCATCGCCAAAAGTGGGTGATCGGGCAGACGCAAATATTGATTGGCCACAAAGCGCACTCCAATCTTGTAGCGCAGCGTCACGCGAATGGCCTCTTCGCGCACGGGACAGGCATCTGCATCCACAAACACCATCGGTGAGCTTGGCCTTGGCATTTCAGTTTTAGGGGCATCTGCCGTCATTTTCACGTCTCCCGCGTCTGCTATCCGCGAATCTTCCAAATTTCCGCCCGCGGGAAAAAAATTGTCTAGCGGGGCATTTTGCAGCAAAATGTAAGGCGAATTGGCTTAATTCCCTCTATCCACAGGCGAATGATCGGCAAATCCATGCAAATGCGGTTCAATTCCCCGCCGTTGTGGGTCGTTTTCTCTTTCCAACCCCGTAAGCTGGCATTAATTCTTATCCATCTGGGGTAATAACAACAACTTGGGAGTTCTTCATGAAAAAACTTTTGCTGGCTTCGGCCGCCTCATTGGCGCTTGCGTCCATGGCAACCGCACAAGAGGTAAAGATCGGCACTGTTGTGGGCTTTACAGGCCCGCTTGAATCGCTTGCGCCTGACATGGCTGGTGGCTCGGAATTGGCGATGAACGAAGTGAACGCAAGCGGCAATTTCCTGAACGGCGCGACTGTTGTCTCCGTGCGCGGCGACAGCACTTGTATTGACGCGGCCGCTGCAACTGCTGTTGCAGAACGCCTCATCACATCTGATGGCGTCAGCGGGATTGTCGGCGCGGATTGCTCGGGCGTCACCAACGCAATGCTGCAAAACGTAGCCGTGCCAAACGGCATGGTCATGGTGTCCCCATCCGCCACTTCGCCTGCGCTGACCACCGTTGAAGACAATGGCCTCTTCTTCCGCACCGCGCCATCTGACGCGCGTCAAGGTGTTGTGATGACCGAGGTGATCATGGATCGCGGCATCAAATCCGTTGCGGTGACCTATACCAACAACGATTACGGCCAAGGCTTGGCTGATAGCTTTGCCGCAGCATTCGAAGCGGCGGGCGGCACTGTAACCCTCGTTGCAGCGCATGAAGATGGCCGTGCGGATTACTCTGCAGAAGTAGGCGCCTTGGCGGCTGCGGGCGGTGACGCATTGGTCGTTGCAGGCTATGTGGATCAGGGCGGCTCGGGCATCATCCGCGCAGCACTGGATTCTGGCGCATTTGAAACCTTCGTCTTCCCTGACGGCATGGTGTCTTCTGCTCTCGTTGGAAACTTTGGCAGCGAGATTGATGGCTCCTTCGGCCAGCACCCTGGCACCGATAGCGAAGGTGCAGCGATTTTCGAAACCCTCGCCGCTGAAGCAGGGTTCGATGGCACCCAGCCTTTCGCGAAAGAATCCTATGACGCAGCAGCCTTGATCATGTTGGCCATGCAGGCCGCAGGCTCAAGCAACCCTGCCGATTACGCAGGCGAGATCATGGATATCGCAAACGCCCCAGGCACACCAATTCTGCCTGGTGAATTGGGCAAAGCCTTGGAATTGATCGCAGCGGGCGAAGACATAGACTATGTTGGTGCCTCTGCCGTTGAATTGATCGAGCCAGGTGAATCCGCGGGCAACTATCGCGAGATCGAAATCTCTGGCGGCGAGATCACAACAGCACGTTTCCGCTAAGTTGATCTAATCAAGACCAACGGGCAGCCCGGAGTGATTTCCGGGCTGCTTCGTTTAAAGGATGCGGGACAAGCGATGATTACTGTCGAAAATCTGCACAAACATTTTGGCGGCTTTCACGCCGTGGATGGCGCAAGCCTGACAATTGAAACAGGCTCTATCACGGGTCTGGTTGGCCCCAATGGCGCGGGAAAGACCACGCTGTTTAACGTGATTGCGGGCGTTTTGCCCCCGACATCTGGCCGCGTTGTTATGGATGGCGAGGATATTACGGGCCTTCCGCCCCACGAGCTATTTGGCAAGGGATTGCTGCGCACATTTCAAATCGCGCATGAATTCTCATCCATGAGCTGCCGCGAGAACCTGATGATGGTGCCAAGCGGCCAATCGGGGGAAACGCTGTGGAACACATGGTTTGGCCGCAAACGCATTGCTGAAGAAGAGCGCGCGCTGAAAACCAAGGCTGATGAAGTGTTGGAGTTTCTAACCATTTCCCATCTCGCAGATCATCCGGCAGGCGCGATTTCTGGTGGCCAAAAAAAGCTGTTGGAACTGGGCCGCACGATGATGGTGGATGCAAAAATCGTGTTTCTAGACGAGGTGGGTGCAGGCGTTAACCGCACGCTGTTGAACACGATCGGCGATGCGATCATCCGCCTGAACAAAGAGCGCGGATATACATTTTGCGTCATTGAACATGACATGGATTTCATCGGGCGGCTTTGTGACCCTGTGATCGTGATGGCCGAAGGGCGCGTTTTGGCCGAAGGCACATTGGACGAGATCAAAGCCAATGACGATGTGATTGAGGCCTATCTTGGGACAGGTCTAAAAAATAAGGACAAGATCGGGGCATGAGCGAGACATCACCCTTTTTGATCGGCGAGGCGATGACGGGCGGATATGGCAAAGGGGCCGATATCCTGCACAGCTGCACCATCGCGGTCGAGCGCGGCGAGATCGCCGTCATTGTGGGCCCTAATGGCGCGGGCAAATCGACCGCCATGAAGGCGGTCTTTGGCATGCTGTCGCTGCGCGAGGGGCGTGTTGTGTTGGATGGGGATGATATCACCGCACTTTCGCCGCAAGATCGCGTTGTGCGCGGGATGGGGTTTGTGCCGCAAACCAATAACATCTTCACCTCTATGACGGTCGAGGAAAATTTGGAAATGGGTGCCTATATCCGCCGCGATGATTTCCGCGACACGATGGATCAGGTCTATAGCCTCTTTCCAATCCTAAAAGACAAACGCCGCCAAGCGGCGGGCGAATTATCGGGGGGTCAGCGTCAACAAGTGGCCGTGGGGCGCGCGCTGATGACCAAGCCGAAAGTGTTGATGTTGGATGAGCCGACCGCAGGTGTCTCGCCCATTGTTATGGACGAGTTATTTGACCGCATCATCGAAGTGTCCCGCACGGGCATCCCCATTTTGATGGTCGAACAAAACGCGCGTCAGGCGTTGGAAATCGCGGATAAGGGCTTTGTTTTGGTGCAAGGGCGCAACGCCCATACAGGCACGGGCAAAGAGCTTTTGGCAGATGCGGATGTGCGCCGCTCCTTCTTGGGGGGGTGAGGAATGGATTTTCTAAACGCAATTGTCGCTTTGTTGAATTTCGTGATTGTGCCTGCCACCGCCTATGGCGCGCAATTGGCGCTTGGTGCGCTTGGGGTGACGTTGATTTACGGCATCTTGCGCTTTTCCAATTTCGCGCATGGTGACACGATGGCCTTTGGCACGATGATCACCATTCTGGCCACATGGGGCCTGCAATCTTTAGGCGTCACGGCGGGGCCCTTGCCAACCGCCCTTATCGCCTTGCCCCTTGGCATCGCTGCCACAGCCGCCTTGGTGGTCGGCACGGATAAGATGGTCTATCGTTTTTATCGCGAAACCAAAGCCAAACCTGTGATCTTTGTGATTGCCTCAATCGGCGTGATGTTCGTGATGAACGGGATCGTGCGCTTTATCATCGGGGTTGATGATCAAAACTTCGCCGATGGGGCAAGGTTTCTTATCTCTGCCCGTGATTTCAAAGATATGACAGGCCTTGATGAAGGGCTCGCCATCCGCTCGACCCAAGCAATCACAGTGATCGTGGCGATTTTGGCGGTGGTGGCCCTATTTTGGTTCTTGAACAAAACCCGCACGGGCAAATCCATGCGCGCGTTTTCCGATAACGAAGATTTGGCACTGCTCTCAGGCATCAACCCTGAACGCGTTGTGATGATCACATGGTTGATTGTGGCGGCTTTGGCGACCACGGCGGGCGTGCTTTATGGTCTCGACAAAAGCTTTAAGCCCTTTACCTATTTCCAACTGCTCTTGCCCATATTTGCCGCCGCGATTGTGGGCGGGCTTGGCAATCCTCTGGGGGCAATTTTGGGGGGCTTCCTGATCGCCTATTCCGAAATCGCGGTCACCTATGCCTTCCGTAAGGTCGTTGGATATATCGGCCCCGAAGGCTGGAGCCCCGAAGGAATGCTGCAGCTTCTGTCGACTGATTATAAATTTGCCGTCAGCTTTACGATCCTTCTGATCGTGCTTCTGTTTAAACCCACAGGGATCATGAAGGGAAAATCGGTATGAACCTGACACTGGATCGCAAGGCGGCAGTTCTCTTTGCGTTGGTGGCTGTGCTTTATATCGGCACAGGCTTTGTTCAATCATGGAACACCGCGCTGTCTATTCTGAACATGGGCCTGATCTCGGCCATCATGGCGCTTGGTGTGAATATCCAATGGGGCTATGCGGGCCTTTTTAACGTGGGCGTCATGGGCTTCACCGCGCTTGGCGGTTTGGCGGCTGTTTTGATGGCCTCTGATCCTGTTGAGGGGGCATGGGGGGCCACAGGCGGATGGCAAATCTTGCTTGCCCTGTTGATGGGCGGCGCAACCATTGCCGCCGCAATTGCGCTATGGGGCAAGATGAAAGGTCACAAACTGCGCGGCCTTGCGATGGCGGGCTTGTTAATTG
Organism: Roseobacter sp. HKCC-CH-9208; assembly: GCF_037805125.1. NCBI lineage: Bacteria > Pseudomonadati > Pseudomonadota > Alphaproteobacteria > Rhodobacterales > Roseobacteraceae > Roseobacter > Roseobacter sp. HKCC-CH-9208. The sequence continues at coordinate 232,256 of NZ_JBBLYK010000001.1, forward strand.
CGGGCTTTTTCATGTTCCGCGCGGTGTTTGACCCTGCCGTGACCACGGTTGAGGCCATTGACCCTGCCCTGACGGGCAATATCGGGGGCCTTGGTTTGCCCATCATTTTGGCATGGCCTGTGGGTGGGCTGCTTGCCGCAGGGGCCGCATGGATCATCGGGAAAACTGCGCTTGGTCTGCGGTCGGATTATCTGGCGATTGCCACTTTGGGTGTGGCTGAGATCATCATCTACATCCTGAAAAACGAAGATTGGTTGGCACGCGGCGTGAAAAACGTCATCGGCTTGCCCCGCCCTGTACCCTACGAGGTTGACCTACAAGCCAACCAAGCCTTTGTTGGCGCGATGCAAGGATTAGGCGCTGACCCTGTCACCGCCTCCTCCATCACGGTCAAGCTGGCCTATGCGGTGTTATTCTCAATCGTTCTGATTGCCCTGATCTGGCTGACACAGCGCGCGCTCAACTCGCCTTGGGGGCGGATGATCCGCGCCATTCGCGACAACGAAGTTTCTGCCGCCGCGATGGGAAAAAATGTCACCGCCCGGCATTTGCAGATTTTCATCCTTGGCTCGGCCGTTTGTGGCCTTGCGGGCGCAATGATGACCACGTTGGACAGCCAACTTGTGCCAAGCACCTATCAACCGCTGCGCTTTACCTTCTTGATCTGGGTGATGGTGATTGTGGGCGGATCAGGCAACAATATCGGCGCGGTCTTGGGCGGCTTCTTGATCTGGTGGTTCTGGATTCAGGTGGAACCTTTGGGTCTGTTACTGTTGCAGGGGATCACGGCGGGCATGGCCGAAGGATGGCTGAAAGATCACCTTATGGATGCCGCCGCGCATATGCGCCTTTTGACCATGGGTCTTATCCTGCTTTTGGTCTTACGCTTCAGCCCGCGGGGCCTGTTGCCAGAACGCTGAAAAAACAGCGCCCGCGAAGCGAAGGGTTCCCCTTGGGCTGCGCGGGCGCATCAAAACCACGCGTCAAAGCTGAGGTTCAGGTAACTCGGCTAGGATTTCATCAATGCGATCTGCCAAGGCCGCATCAATCGCCGCAATCGCCTCATCGGTGATATCAATATCGTCTCGGGCAAAGATCACAGCGCGGCGATCCATCAGCACCTCTGCCCCGCTGCGCTGCACCAGATCAATAAGAATTGGTCCCATGATCTCAAGGAACCGCTGTCGCGCCGCTTCGGCATAGGCGCCAAGCGCGCGGTTTTTCGCGTCTTGCCCACTGCGGATTTCAACGACACGGGCGTCAAATTCGGCCGCACGCAGGCGGAAGTCCTCAATGCTGAGGCTGCTGCGCAATTCGGTCAACCGTTGCTCTTCTTGGGTAAGGACATCTTCAATCTCACGGTTCTGTGCCGAAAGATCACGCCCCACGCGATCAATCACCCCCCCGACCGCCTGACCAAAGACCGACCCAGAAAACAGACGATCTTGATCAATCAGCAACACCTGTGCGGGTGCTTGCGGGGGTTGAACGGTGATATCCTGCGCCCTCACCCCTGCCCCTTGGATGGCAAGCATAAGGGCACATCCACCCACGCGCAGCCAAGCGCGCAAAGCCATCAGAAGCGCGCCTCAACCGTAAAGTCGAAGTTGCGGGTGCGGTCATAGGATTCATTCGAGACAGGGTGCGAGAAGTTAAACCGCAGCGGGCCGATTTGCGTATCCCAGAAGATTGAGAAGCCAACCGTGCTGCGCAGATAGCTGTCATCGTCAATGAGGTTGCCACCTGTGCCCAAGACGTCATCCAAGCCCCACAGCGTGCCAACATCATAAAAGACGCCGCCTGAAATGCCATATTCGGCGGGCACCCCGATGGGGAAGCCTGCCTCAAAGCGCGCAACAGCGAATTGGTTGCCGCCAAGCGCGTCTTGGTTCGCAGAATTGCGATCCCGTGGCCCGATCCCGCCTGCATCAAAACCGCGCATTTGGCGCGACCCGAGGAAGAAACGATCCGTAACGCGGCTATTGCCATCAAGCATATTTACCGAGCCAAGCTCGAACGCGGCACGCAACGAAACCTCTTCACGGAAGGCCGTTGTTTCCCCCTGCACAAGCGCGGTGGCACGCAGGAATTGATCGTCACCCAATCCCCCCAATTCAGCATTGGCGCGCACCAATATGCCCGAAGTTGGGTCAAGCCCCACGCCGCGCGTGTCGTAAATATAGCCCAGACCGATGGAGCTGCTGTCATAGCTGCCCGACTCGCGCCGCAGAATATCCGATGATGTGGTCGGAACATTGCTCAATTCTTGCTGCGCAATCCGCAAAGAGGGGCGCAAACGGCCGTATTCACTGACAGGGAATTCCAACGCACCGCTGACACCCACTTCGTTGGTGTTGTAGGTGGCATTTTGTTGGTCAGTCGAACTGCCGAAAACCGACAGAGCCAATTCCAAATCACGGCGCAAATAGGCGGGTTCTACGAAATTAGCCCGAAGGGTGCGCGACCCAGAGGTGGTGTCAAAGGACAGACCCACTGTCTGACCCCGCCCGCGCCAATTGCGTTCGTTAAACTGAACCGCAAGCCCTGTGCCAACATCGGTCGAATAATTGACCGAGAAGCCAAGCGTGCCTGTTGGCGTTTCTTCGACATTCACATCCACGATCACCTGATCGCTGCCAGTGCCTTCGCGCGCATTCACGTCAACATTTGAAAAGAAATTCAGCGCACGGATCCGTTCCGCCGCTTGGCGAATTTCGCGTGGATCAAACGGATCCCCTTCGACCATATCGAATTGACGCCGCACAACGCGGTCAAGCGTGGTTGCGTTGCCCTCAATATCAATCCGCTCTACGAAAACACGCGGGCCGCGGACAATGGCAAATTCCACATCCAAGGTGAGATCTTCGTCATTTCGGGTGATCCGCGGCTCAACACGGATGAAGCGCAACCCCTGCTCGGTCGCCAGATTTTCAAGCCGCGAAATCGTGCGGTCCACCAGACGCGGCGAAAAGGTTACACCCTCGTCTAGGTCAATTGCGGCTTGGAATTCTTCAACATTCACTTCGGGCAAGTCGCTGCTTGCGGTTAAGGCCCCGAAGGAAAAGCTTTGCCCTTCAACGATGTTAAAGGTCACAAAGAACCCGTCCCGCGCACGGGCAAGTTCTGATGTGACAGATTGCACTTCAAAATCAACATAGCCGCGATCACGGTAGAAATCGGTCAAAAGCTGTTGATCAAAGGCCAGTCGATCCGCCACGAATGTATCGCGGCTAATAATCGCGCGGAAAAACCCCGCTTGGGTGGATTGCAGAACGCGGCGCAAACGGCGGTCTGAAAAGGCGCGGTTGCCGACAAAGGTGATGCTTTCAGTTTCCACCACGCGGCCTTCGGTGATCTCAAAGGCGAGATCAACGCGGTTGTCGCTGCGGCGGATGATCTGCGGGGTCACCGTTGCACTCAAGCGGCCTGTCTGGCGATAGGCATCCACGATGGCCTGCGCATCGGCCTCGGCGATGGCGGGACTGTAGACGCGGCGCGGTTGTGACGTCAGCAAAGCTGCCAGCGCATCATCATCGAGCAGATCATTTCCCTCGATGCTGATCTCGTTGATCGTGGGGTATTCTTGCAACTCGATAAACACCGTGTTGCCCTCTAAGCGCAGATCAACTGTTTCAAACAGGCCTGTATCCTGCAGGCGGCGCAAGGCATCATTGGCTTGGCCCGCTGTGATTGTGCCGCCGGGCGCGATGCCTGCATATGAGAGGATGGTTGCCTCTTCGATACGGATATTTCCGTCAATCACAATAGCGTCCAGCGCAATATCCTGCGCAACCGCAAGCCCTGAAAGGGCCATCCCCATCGCCAAAACCGAGGCTGTCATCAGCCCGCTGCGATATTTGCGATTGTTTGATTTACGCGACATTCTGCGCCCGCCTTTTTTGCTTTAGCAAATCCTAAAGCATCCCTAGCGAGTGCAGGGGGCAATGTCAAAAAAATGCGCGCAAAAACGGGCGAAACTTACGCCCTTTTCAGCGTCTCGGTGTTAGCTTTGCAAAATCGGTGCAAGCATCACCGCAAAACCCAAAGCCAAAACAACAATACTGGGGCCAAGAATGCGATCCCCAAGAATCGCCGACAGATAGCTGAGACGCGGCAATTGGCGCTGTAAAAATTTCATCGGTCTTTGATCCCCGAATATGTGAAACACATGACCGGATACCAAATCACTTGGGCAAAATTGGGGCGAATTCAGGGGAATTCAGCGGCCTGCCTCAGGGGCAGAGCAGAACATCGTTGAACACCGCGAACACCATCAACCCCATGATCAGGGTCAACCCAAGTGTCATGAAAACACGCATGAACATTTCAGGCGGTTTGCGTCCTGCAACGGCCTCAAAGGCGTAAAGCATTAGATGCCCACCATCCAAAATCGGGATCGGGAAAAGGTTCATCAAACCAACGGCGGTAGAGAGAACCGCAATAAGCCAGATAAAGCTCGCAATCCCTTGCGCGGCGGCGGCACCTGAGGTTTCCGCAATCCCCACTGGGCCTTGCAGATTACAGGTCGAAATTGCCCCCGTTATCATATGCCAAAGCCCCGATAGCGATGAGGTGATAATGAACCCAGTTTGCGACACCCCATAGGAAAGCGCAGCCAATGGCCCCACGGCCTCGGTTTGCGGAACAAACAGCATGCCCCCTGTGACGCCGATTAGGTAACGCGTTTCAAACCCACCCAATGCGACAGGCAAATCGGTGCGCCGCGGCGACAGCGTTACAGCGATTTCCTGCCCCTCTTGGGTGCCATTTGCCCGCCAAAGCGTCAAATCAATCGGCGCACCCTCGGCCTGATCAACCGCTGCGCGGAGTTGGGAAAAGCTCCAGATATCCGCGCCATTCACGGCCAAAATCACATCGCCCTCGCGCAAGCCTGCCTCCATGGCCGCCGATTGCGGCTGAACGCCATCAACGACAGGCGGCAGCGGCGTTGAGGCCTCGACCAAAATGGCGCGATCATCGCGCAGCACCTCATAGCTCACACGCGGACGAGGCGGCAGGTCAGAGGCGATTTGCAAAAGCGCCGCAAAACTTTCGATCTCCTGCCCCTCAAGCGCAAGGATCAGATCCCCCGCCTCAAGCGATTGATAGACGGGCGGCAGGTCGCGCGGCGCCCCCACACGGGGCTCATCCGTTGCTTGGCCCGAGACCAAGACCACGCCTGCGAAAATCGCAATGGACAGGATGAAATTGAATACTGGCCCCGCCACAACCGTGGCCGCGCGGGCCCAAAGGGGCGCGCCATGCATCGTATGACGCGCAGGCGTGACCTCCGTATCCGCCCCGACCGAGGCCGCATTGGCATCGCCTGCAAATTTGACATAACCGCCAAACGGCAAAGCCGCAATTTGCCATTGCGTGCCCCGCCGATCTTTACGGGAGAACAGGACAGGCCCAAACCCAATAGAAAACACATCCGCACGGATGCCAGACCACCGCCCAACAATGTAATGACCATATTCATGGATCGCTACGATGATTGAAATCGCAGCGATAAAGGCCAACATGGTAAAGGCAAAACTGCCGAATTGGGGGAGGAAATCCATCACTTGCCCTGTATTTTATGTCTTTTTGATCCGCGCAGAAATCACTGACCGCGCCCGCACCCTTGCGAGATGGTTCATCGCGAGAACATCTGCAAGGGTTTCAAGCGGATTTGACAGGGTTAATTCCTGGGAGAGCGCGGCAAGCGTCTCTTCAACCACTGCGGCCATATCCATAAATCCAATCTCGCGCGCCAAAAACGCGTCAAGTGCCACTTCTTTGGCGGCGTTGAAGGCGGCCCCAGCCCCCCCGCGCACCTCCATCACATCGCGGGCAAGGCGCAAGGCAGGGAAACGCGCCAAATCTGGCGCCTCGAATTGCAGTTGCGCAATCTGCGCCAGATCAAGCCGCGCGACAGGAAGATCCTGACGCTTTGGCCAATATAAGGCATAGCCAATAGCATGGCGCATATCTGGCGGGCCAAGATGGGCCATCAACGCACCATCGCGAAACCCCACCAAAGCATGGATTAAGGATTGCGGGTGGATGATGGTCTCTATCTGCGCAGGCACGATCCCAAAATATTCCCGCGTTTCAATGAGCTCCAGCGCCTTGTTAAACATTGACGCACTATCGATTGTAATCCGTTGCCCCATATCCCAATTCGGATGCGCCCCCGCATCTTCGGGTGTCGCATGGGCCAATTTCTCAATCGGCCAATGCCGCAAACCGCCGCCTGAAGCGGTGATGATCACGCGCTCAACCTCAGCAATATCTTCGCCGACAAGGGCTTGAAATACGGCGGAATGTTCGCTGTCTACGGGCAAGATCCGCGCGCCAAGGGATGCGGCCGTTGCCAAAAGCAATTGCCCCGCCGCAACCAAGCTTTCCTTATTTGCCAAGGCCAGCGTTGCGCCTTGTTCAAGTGCCGCAAATCCCGGCGCGATTCCCGCAGCCCCAACAATGGCCGACATGACCCAATCGGCAGGGCGCGATGCGGCCTCAATCAACGCGGCCTCGCCTGCGGCGGCCTCAACCCCGGTCCCTGCAAGCGCAGATTTCAGATCAGGAAGCCGATCTTCATAGGCGGTTACCGCAATTTCGGCACGATGTGCGATGGCATCCCGCGCCAATTGGTCAATATTGCCCCCCCCCGAAAGCGCTACAACCCGATAGGCATCAGGGGCGCGCGCGATTAAATCGAGGGTGTTCTGCCCGATGGAGCCAGTGGCCCCAAAAATACTGACACGGCGCATCTGAGCAATTTTTCCTTATTGCGGTGGGAAGCTTGTTAAGCTTTCAACCAAGAGTAGCAAAGCCGCAGCGCCAATCATACCGTCAAAACGATCGAAAACCCCGCCATGTCCGGGCAATAATCGCGAGCTGTCCTTGACCCCCACATGACGCTTGATGGCGCTTTCCGCCAAATCGCCCATCTGGCTGGCAAAGGCCAAAGCAACTGAAATTGCAATAATCCCTGCGCCTGCTTCTGTTTGGGTCATATAGGCAACCCCAACACAGCCCGCGCCAATCCAGCCTGCAATCGTTCCAGACCATGTTTTCTTTGGGCTAACACGCGGCCAAAACTTTGGCCCGCCCACAACGCGGCCAACGAGATAGCCCGCAATATCGGTCACAACCACAACCAAAACGAGCCATGTCACCCAGACAAAGCCAAAGGTCTCGCGATGTGCCAAAAGGCCGTAAGCGGCAAAGCTGATCAACAGCGCGAAGGGCATATATTTCTCGCGCCGCTCTTGCAGCAAAACAAGGCCAAGAAAGGCAGGCAAAAACAAAATAGGCAGCGCATAGGCGGGTGGCAGACTATGGGCGGCATAAAGACAGGCAATCATCCCTGCTCCAAGCCCCGCCGAGCGCATTAACGAGCCGCCCAACATCACGGCCAATTCCCAGATCAAAATCCCTGCGATCAGGAAAATCATGCCAACATAAATGGGGCCGCCCAACCAAACCGCATAAAGACCCGTCACAGCCATCAAAAGCCCTGTGATCATACGCGGCCAGAAATCAGAAAACAGGCTTTGGGCTTGATCGCTCACGCAGTGACCCCACCAAAACGGCGCTCACGCAGGCCATAGCGGGCAAGAATTTCTGCAAATTCTTGGGCGGTGAAATCAGGCCAAAGCGTATTGACGAATTCATATTCGGAATACGCCGATTGCCACAAAAGAAAATTCGAAATGCGCGCCTCGCCCGATGTACGGATCACCAGATCAGGATCAGGCAACACATAGGTGTCGAGATATTTTGGGAAGGTTTCGTCATCAATATCGGCGGGTTTGATTTTCCCCGCGGCCACATCATGGGCCAAACGCTTGGCGGCGCGGCTCACCTCATCGCGGCCGCCATAATTCAAGGCAACCGTCAAATGCAGCTTGTCATTTTCAGCGGTCATCAATTCGAGATTGTCCATCATCTCGACCAAGGACGGCTCAAGGCGCACGCGATCCCCGATGAAACGCACCCGCACCCCTGCCTTGATCAAGGCCTTGGTTTCACTGGCCAGATACCGCCGAAACAGCCGCATGAGGCCCGCAACTTCTGTTTGGGTGCGTTTCCAATTTTCGGTCGAAAAGGCGAAAATCGTCAGGTATTTCACACCCAAATCGGGGCAGGCCCGCGCGATTTCCTTGACCCGCGCAGCACCCGCATGATGGCCAACAAGACGCGGGCGGCCGCGCATCTTTGCCCAACGACCATTGCCATCCATGATAATGGCGACATGGGCAGGATTGCTTCGGCTCATCCGCGTATCCCCTTTTTGCTTTGCCTAAACCTGCATAATCTCGGCTTGCTTGCCCTCAAGCGCCGCGTCAACTTTGGCGATAAAACTATCGGTCAACTGTTGCACTTCGGCCTCCCAGAATTTCTGGTCATCTTCACTCAGGCCCGTTGATTTGGCTTTTTTGATCTGATCCATCCCGTCACGGCGCAAATTGCGCACGGCCACACGGGCGTGTTCGGCATATTGCGCAGCGACTTTGGTCAATTCGCGGCGGCGTTCTTCGTTCAATTCGGGGATCGGCAGCATGATGATCGTGCCGTTGAGTTGCGGGTTAATACCCAAGCCCGATTCACGAATGGCTTTTTCCACTTTACCGACCATTGCCTTGTCCCACACATTGATGGTGACCATGCGCGGCTCTGGCACGTTTACGGTGCCCACCTGATTGATTGGGGTCATCTGGCCATATGCCTCCACCATCACAGGTTCGAGCATTGTGGCGGAGGCGCGGCCTGTGCGCAGAGAGGCGAATTCCGTTTTCAGCGCGGAAATTGCGCCCTCCATCCGGCGGGTCAGATCATCTAGATCAAGTTCGAATTCATCTGCTGACATTGCCTCACTCCTCGCTTGTCAGGTCGCTTCGGCCCCATATAGCCTGCGGGGCTGCCTGTTTCTATGGCTTTAGCGCACTTTTGTATAGGTTCCCTGCCCCGACAAAATCCCCCGAAATCCACCTGGCTCATCAAGGCTAAAGACAATGATCGGGGTGTCGTTTTCGCGCGCAAGCGCGATGGCCGAGGCATCCATGACGCCAAGATGCTGTGCGAGAACCTCATCATAGCTGATCTCGTCAAAGCGTTTCGCATCGGCGTATTTTTTGGGATCTTTATCATAGACCCCGTCCACCTTGGTGCCCTTAAAGATTGCATCACAATGCATCTCATTGGCACGCAATGTGGCGGCTGTATCTGTTGTGAAATAGGGGTTTCCTGTGCCTGCCGCAAAAATACAGACGCGCTTTTTCTCCAAATGGCGCACTGCACGGCGGCGGATATAAGGCTCGCAGACCTGATCCATCGGAATGGCCGAGATCACGCGAGTAAAGACCCCAAGCCCCTCAAGCGCGCTTTGCATCGCAAGCGCGTTCATCACCGTGGCCAGCATCCCCATATAATCGGCTGTGGTGCGCTCCATCCCCTGCGCGCTGCCTTGCAAGCCGCGAAAGATATTGCCGCCACCAATGACCATGCAAATCTCTACCCCCAGATCATGCACCGATTTTACCTCGCGCGCGATCCGCTCGACTGTAGGCGGATTGAGGCCAAAGCCCTTATCGCCCATCAAGGCCTCGCCCGAAATTTTCAGCATGACGCGTTTATAGGTTGTTTTGGGGGTGGCATCGCTTGCGGCCATGATATCCTCGTTCAAACGGGTGACAGGCCGCAGATCGGGCCAAAGCCACCAATGGGTGATTGAGCTTAGCGCATCATCGTCTAAAATGCGGATCACTTCAACGGTCGCGCCTGCCCTAGCGACTAAATATGCCAAAGCACGCCCAAGCGAAACCAGATATTGCTAGGCGCGCCGCAAAAGATCAGGAAAAAAGGCACGGCATTGGACGCTCTTAATTTGGAATTCGCAAAAGACATTGCGCCTGATCGTCCGATCCTGATTGCGGGGGCCACGGCCAGCGGGAAATCTGCGCTTGCCCTTGCCTTGGCTGACAGGTGGGGTGGGCAAATCATCAATGCAGACGCGCTGCAAGTCTTTGACGGATGGCGCCTCCTGACCGCCCGCCCCAGTGCCGCGGACGAGGAGAGATGCCCGCATCATCTCTATGGGCATGTGCCGTTTTTGGGCGATTATTCCGTGGGGGCATGGCTGCGCGATCTTGCGCCGCTGCTGCGGACAGGGCCGCGCCCCATTATCGTGGGGGGCACAGGGCTTTATTTTCGTGCGCTGACTGAGGGTTTGGCTGAAATCCCGCCCGTGCCAAAGGCCGTGCGCATCGTGGCAGATGAACAAAGCCATGCCGCCCTTTTGGCCGATTTAGCGCAATCCGACCCCGTGATTTATGCAAAGATTGACCGACAAAACCGCGCCCGCGTTCAGCGCGCTTGGGAGGTGTGGCGCGCCACAGGCAAACCCCTCTCGCAATGGCAGGCTGAAACGCCCGCCCCCCTCCTGCCTCTGGATCATGTGGCGGCGTTCAAACTCATGGCGGATCGAGCTTGGCTCAATGACCGCATCGCCCGCCGTTTCCATACAATGATAAAAGAGGGCGCATTAAATGAGGCGCGGGCCGCCTTGCCCCATTGGGATCAGGTGCAAGGCGCGGCCAAAGCCATCGGCGCACCTGAATTGATCGCCCACCTTCGTGGTGACATTTCGCTTGAGACAGCCACAGAGGCCGCCATTATCGCCTCGCGCCAATATGCAAAAAAGCAACGGACGTGGCTGCGCGCGCAGTCCACAGGATGGACAGATATATATATTCCTGTCTAAATTTTAGGTGCCTGTAAATTTGAGGATATAGGCACGAATCGGATAGGGGATAATGTCGGATCAGCAAGAGATGGGTCCTACCAACGCGCCCGCCTATGCCGCACGAACGATTGGTCAAATTCGACTTCATGACGCTTGGCGGCATGAATTGGCGTATAACTGCCCCAAATCGCGGTTATTTTGACTGACGCGCGGCACAACCTGCATCACGATGGATTTGCACCCGATCATGGCCACAGGCCCCAAGATGTTATTTATTCCAGCCTCAATGCTGTTATCCATTGAATTGCCCACGCAATTACAAGGCCAATTGGCCTATTTTCCCAATCTTGCCGATTTGGAATTGCCGCAAACATCCCTTTGCCTCACGCCCAGTTCCGCCGAAGCGCAGGTGGAGATGACGGGCCTAATTGAGCGGATGGCGCGGCTAGAAGATCAAGACACCCCTTCGGCGACACGTATGAAACGGGGATATGGTCTGCTGCTCTCAGCGATGCTTGAGCGTGAAAAACTCATTTCCAGCCAACGTGACCGCGATGCCACCCACAGATTGCGCACCCAAATCAAAAAGCCCAGCAAATCGGCGCAGCTCCTCTCGCGCTTTGCGGCGCTCTTGGCGCAAGGGTTCAACGCCCAATTGGGCGTGTCCGACTATGCCGCGCGCCTTGATGTGACGCCCACCCATCTCACCCGCATCTGCCACGAAATTACAGGGCGCACGGCCCTTGCCCTCATCAATGAGCTGCTGATGGCCGAGGCCCGCCGCCGTTTGGTCGATACCCATGACAGCGCCGCGAAAATCGCACGCGATTTAGGCTATTCGTCACCTGCCTATTTCACCCGCGCCTTTGGCCAAGAAACAGGCGCAACCCCAACCGCATATCGCGATCAAAAACAGGGGCAATGGTCAGCACGCGCCACCGATAGCCCCTGTTTCACTTAGCCATGCAGCGCCTCAATGACAGCGCGGGTGGTAATTTTTCCCTTGGGCTGACCGCGTTCTTCGACAATCACAGTGTTGCCCTTTGATTGCGCGACCACCATCAGCGCATCTTGCAAAATGGTGTCAGCATCCAAACGCGGAGCGGAGTCAGGCAATGTCCCGCGACCCAGAGGTTGCATGATGGAACCCAATTTGATCACGCGGGCGCGGTTGATGTCCTTGATGAAATCCTCAATGTAATCATCGGCAGGACGCAACACGATATCCTGCGCGGTGCCTTGCTGCACCAAATGACCATCGCGCAAAATCGCGATATTGTCGCCAAGGCGCAGCGCCTCGTCCAAATCATGGGTGATGAACACAATCGTCTTATGCAATTCTTTTTGCAGATCAATCAAAATGGATTGCATATCATAGCGGATCAACGGGTCGAGCGCAGAAAACGCCTCGTCCATCAGCAAGATATCAGCATCCGTTGCCAAACCGCGCGCCAGACCCACGCGCTGCCGCATGCCGCCCGACAATTGACCTGGATAACTGTTTTCATACCCCTCAAGCCCCACGCGGGAAATCCATTGCTTGGCCCGCTTTTCGGCCTCGCTCTCATCCACGCCCTGCACGATCAAGCCATAGGTGACGTTTTCAATCACACGGCGATGCGGGAAAAGACCAAAATGTTGAAACACCATCGACATGTTGAAACGCCGCAGATCCCGCAAAGCATCCTTGTCCATGGTCAGAACATTCTCGCCATCCACCAAAATTTCACCTGCGGTCGGCTCAATCAGGCGGTTGATATGGCGGATTAGGGTGGATTTACCCGACCCCGACAACCCCATCACCACCTGAATATTTTGCGGCGCAATATCAAGCGAGACGTTATCCACGCCCAGAACATGCCCCGATTCTTCGCGCAAAGCATCCTTGCGCATGCCTGACTGGACGGATTTCAACGCCTTTTGCGGCGATTTGCCAAAAATCTTATAGAGGTTTTTGATCTGAATTTTGGGATCGCTCATTTCTCGCCTCCCTCACGATGCGCCTGTAGGCGTTTGCCATAGGATTGGCTGACGCGGTCGAAGATGATGGCCAGCGCGACAATCGCCAAACCATTCATCAAACCAAGGGCCAAATATTGATTGGAAATCGCGCGCAACACGGGCACGCCAAGACCTCGCACCCCGATCATTGACGCAATAACAACCATGGCCAGGGCCATCATGATCGTCTGGTTCACGCCCGCGAAGATATTGGGCAGAGCCAAGGGAATTTGCACGTCAAATAGCTTCTGCCGCGGGCTTGCGCCAAAGGCCTCAGCCGCTTCTAGAACCTCGCGATCCACCAATCTGATGCCTAGATTTGTTAGGCGCACGATGGGGGGAATTGCATAAATGCAAACCGCAATAAGACCGGGAACCTTGCCAATGCCAAGCAGCATCACAACCGGGATCAGATAAACAAACGACGGGATTGTCTGCATTATATCCAAAATAGGTGTTATCACACTTTGAATCCGATCGGATTTCGACATTAAAATTCCTAGTGGAATGCCAATTACTATGCATACAACAGTGGCCACCGAAATAATCGCAAGCGTGGCCATGGTTTCTTCCCACATATCGAAGTAGCCAATTAATATGAAAGCAAGAAATGTTCCAACTGTAATTTTCATTGAGCGGGAACCCACCCAAGCTAAACCGCATAAGACGATTAATATTAACGGCCAGGGCGTTGCCAAAAGAAGCTTTTCGAACCACACAAGAAAATGCAGGAGAGGGCTAAAAAAAATTTCTAAAGCTTCGCCGTAGCTTCGAGAAAAAGACCTAAAGCCCTCATCTATGCCTTGCCTTAAAGCACTTAAGTCGCGCCTGCCAATAGAAGGAAACTCAAGGAAAAAATCCCACATGCGTTGTACCCTAAGTTATATGTATTTGAAAAAGCGGAGAGGCAGCCGCCTCTCCGCTTTAGTTAACGTATGTTATAATTATTGTCAGAGTGCATCGCGGATCGTGCTCGCCGCGTCTTCACTCACCCATTGTGACCATATATCCTCATAGGTCAGCAGAAATTCGTACGCCGCGTCTTCGCCAGTAGCCTGATTATCAGTCATATAAACTAGCATAGCGTTCATCACAGAACCTGGAAAAACCCGATTTGCGAGATAATCCACAGCAATGCCACCCTCTTGCTGCAAACGATCCGTTATCACTGTGTGAACCTCCGACTCGGTATAACGGGAAGGTTGAGGATCAGCACATTCCTGCTCTGGCTTAACAATACAACCATCCCAGTTTTCTGAACCACCCCAGGGCGTTTCCCATTCTAGCAAAGTTAAGTTATACTTTCCAATTATGGCTGTCGGCGCCCAATAATAACCAAACCAATATTCTCCCCGATCAACCGCGCGCGCAATAGATCCGTCGAGACCCGCAGCGGATCCTGGGTCAACAAGGTGCCAGCCGAGGTCTTCCATTCCGAATGCCCGGAATAAATTCGCATTCGACAACTGACATCCCCAACCCGCGGGGCAACCCATAAAGGCGCCAAGACTTTCATCCTCCGCCCACGGAAACAGCTCAGGGTGCTGTAGCACTTTTTCTACAGTGTCGAGTTCGGGATAATCAGCTACGAACTGTGGATCCACCCACCAGCCTTCACCTAGTTGGGTGATTGGACCCTCAACAACCGAATGCAAACTACCTTCAGCAACAGCTGCGGCCAAAGGATCTCGAACCGCATTGATCCAAAGCTCCGGCGCAACATCTGGCTCAGCTTTCTCGTTCATAGAGGCAAAAGTTGTCATGGTCGCTCCTGGGATTAGCTCGACCTCACACCCATACCCTTCTTCCAGGATAATCTTGTCAACATTTGCCATTAATTCGGCTGAGGCCCAATCCATTTCAGCAATGGTTAATGAACCACAATCTTGCGCAGATGCAGCCCCACCAAACCCAAGCGCGGCAGCGCCAACAATGCCAGCGGCGAGCGGTTTTACGAATTTCATATGATCTCTCCTGTCGATCGTTTTATTTTGGGCCGCGCAAAGCGACCCAGACGAATTATGTCGCTATCGTTCTATATTGACTTAAAATTCTCAAGCTCTTATTTCTAAAATCGACCTAAGACACTGAAATAATGTGATTAAAATATTTCACAACCCACGGATGAATATCGCAAAAGCGACATTTATTTGCTTTGCGACACCATTTTACAATTCAGTTACAAACCAAACGCCACAAAAAAATGGGGGCGCCGATGGCACCCCCAGTTTCGCTGATCAAGCTCACTCTATTTACCGCCCGTTGTTTCTGCCTGCGGCTTGATCCGCGTCAGGGGCGAGCGCACCCGCCCCGTGTTCCCCTCCCGCTGCGCGTGATCGTGGGCAAACGACCATCAGCGCGGCGGGATGGAAAATCTGTGCTTAACTGCAGCCCGATGTGCCGCCGCAGGTGTTGCACTTCATGCATGTGCCGTTGCGCACGAGGGTGTAGTTGCCACATTCCCCGCAGGCCTCGCCCTCATAGCCTTGCATCTTGGCTTTTGTGCGCGCGTCAATCTCAACGGCGGCTGTGGTGACAGCAGCAGCTTGCACCGCCTCGGCCACGACCGCGCCAGATTGGCCAACCGCCGTAGCGGCAAGGCTAGAGACACCCCCCTGCAACACGACCAAATCCTGTGGGACACGCTTGCGCAAATAGCCTGTTGAGCTGATCTGTTTGAGCACTTCCAAGGATTTTGACGCCGCGCTGTCGGACAGTTCCTTGACGTTCGAGACACCCTCTTCGACACCGCGGCCCATATCGTCAAAGCTTGCGCCTTCTGGCTTTACATGGGCCAGATCGGTGCGGTCGAGATAGGACACCGCCAATTCACGGAAGATGTAATCAAGGATCGAAGTTGCATTCTTGATCGAGTCATTGCCCTGCACCATGCCCGAAGGCTCGAACTTGGTGAAGGTGAAGGCATCCACGAATTCCTCAAGCGGCACACCATATTGCAGGCCAACCGAGACTGCGATGGCGAAGTTGTTCATCATAGCACGGAAGCCTGCGCCCTCTTTGTGCATATCGATGAAAATCTCACCAAGCGCGCCATCGGCATATTCGCCTGTGCGCAGGTAGACCTTGTGACCACCCACAATTGCCTTCTGGGTGTAGCCTTTGCGGCGCTCAGGCAGTTTCTCGCGCTTGGCGCGGGCCACTTCCTTGATCACAATCTTTTCGATCACCTTCTCCGCCAAAACAGCCGCTTTTTCCTGCGGGCTGCCGCTTTCAAGGATTTCTGCCGCCTCGTCATCATCTTCGACCAAGGCCGCTGCCAAAGGCTGACTCAATTTCGAGCCATCACGATACAGCGCATTTGCCTTGATCCCCAAAGACCAGCTCAATTCATAGGCCTCCTGGCAATCTTCGATAGTCGCCGAATTTGGCATGTTGATCGTCTTGGAAATCGCGCCAGAGATAAAGCTCTGCGCTGCAGCCATCATATAGATATGGCTGTTGACAGAGAGGTAACGCTTGCCCTTCTTGCCGCATGGGTTGGCGCAATCGAACACGTTGTAATGCTCTTCCTTGAGGAAAGGTGCGCCCTCCAAGGTCATGGTGCCGCAGACATGATCATTAGCAGCTTCGATGTCCTTCTTCGAGAAGCCCAAATGTTGCAGAAGATTGAAGCTCGGATCATTCAGCTTGGCCTGCGGAATGCCCAAGGTTTTGGTGCAGAATTCCTCACCCAAGGTCCACTGGTTGAACACAAAGCGGATATCAAAGGCCTGTGGCAAAGCCGCTTCGATCTTGTCCAATTCAGCCTGACCAAACCCATGCCCCACCAAGGCGGTATGGTTGATACCAGGCGCATTGCCAAGCGTGCCATGGCCGACCGCATAGGCAATGATTTCTTCAATCTCGGAAGAAGAATAACCCAGTTTTTCCAAGGCGGCAGGCACAGAGCGGTTAATGATCTTGAAGTAACCACCACCGGCCAGTTTCTTGAACTTAACCAAGGCGAAATCGGGCTCGATGCCTGTTGTGTCGCAATCCATGACCAGACCGATTGTGCCCGTTGGCGCAATCACAGTGGCCTGAGCGTTGCGATAGCCATGCTTTTGGCCCAAATCCAACGCCTCATCCCATGCTTGTTTGGCCAGATCGACCAGACGCGCATCAGGGCAGTTAGCGTGATCCAATGGCACAGGGGTGACGTTGACATCTTCATAACCATCCGCCTCGCCATAGGCCGCACGGCGATGGTTACGGATGACGCGCAACATATTATCCGCGTTGCGCTTATACCCTGAGAATGGCCCCAGTTCAGACGCGATTTCCGCAGATGTTGCATAGGACACGCCCGTCATAAGCGCCGTCAATGCACCGCATAATGCGCGACCCTCATCACTGTCATAGCCCAAGCCCATATTCATCAACAGGCCGCCAATATTGGCATAACCCAGACCCAATGTGCGGAAATCATAAGAAAGCTGCGCGATTTCCTTTGAGGGGAACTGCGCCATCATGACCGAGATTTCCAAGGTCAATGTCCAAAGCCGGGTCGCGTGCATGTAGCCATCTGCATCAAACTTGCCATCCCTGTAGAAGGTCAGCAGGTTCATCGAGGCAAGGTTACAAGCCGTATCGTCCAAGAACATATATTCCGAACAGGGGTTCGACCCACGGATCGGCCCGTCTGCAGGGCATGTGTGCCATGCGTTAACTGTGTCATGGAACTGGATGCCAGGATCGGCGCAGGCCCACGCAGCATGGCCAACCTTTTCCCACAGATCACGGGCCTGCAGGGTTTTGGTGGGCTTGCCGTTCACGCGTGATTTCAGATGCCATTCCGCACCGTCCTTGACCGCCTGCAGGAAATCATCCGTCACGCGGATCGAGTTGTTGGAATTCTGACCCGAGACGCTGGCATAAGCCTCGCTGTCCCAATCTGTGTCATAGGTTGAGAATTCAATCGAGGTGTAACCCTGACGCGCATAATCCAAGACGCGCTTGATATAGGTTTCAGGGATCGAAACCTTTTTCGCCGCGCGGATTGCATCCTTCAGCGCGCCGTTTTTCGCAGGGTCGGTCGCATCCGCGAGATCCCCGTCCCATGTCTTGACCGCCGCAAAAAGGCCGTTAAGCATTTTCTCATGCATCTTTGAGCCTGCAACAAGCGAAGCAACCTTCTGCTCTTCGATCACTTTCCAATCGATGAAGGCTTCGATATCGGGGTGGTCTGCATCCACGATCACCATCTTTGCCGCGCGGCGTGTGGTGCCGCCCGACTTGATGGCGCCCGCCGCACGGTCACCAATTTTCAAAAAGCCCATCAGACCGCTGGATTTGCCGCCGCCTGACAATTTCTCACCGTCGCCCCGCAGCATCGAAAAGTTCGTGCCTGTGCCAGATCCATACTTGAACAGGCGCGCTTCGCGCACCCAGAGATCCATGATCCCGCCATCATTCACCAGATCGTCCGCAACAGATTGGATGAAGCAAGCATGCGGTTGGGGATGCTCATAGGCCGAGGCTGATTTGGTCAGCTTACCCGTTTTGTAATCAACATAGTGGTGACCTTGGCTTGGGCCATCAATGCCATACGCCCAGTGAAGGCCTGTGTTGAACCACTGAGGGCTGTTTGGCGCGGCCATCTGGCGCGCCAACATCAATTGCATCTCTTCGAAATAGGCGCGCGCATCGGCCTCGGCCGAGAAATAGCCGCCTTTCCATCCCCAATAGGCCCATGCCCCTGCCAAACGGCGGAACACTTGCTTGGCCGATGTTTCGCCCACAATGCGCTGATCTTCGGGCAGCTCGGCCAAGGCCTCGTCATCCGCCACATGGCGCCACAAGAAATCAGGTACGCCCTTTTCCTTCACGGGCTTCAGCCGTGCAGGAACGCCTGCTTTGCGGAAATATTTCTGTGCGATCACATCCGAGGCAACTTGGCTCCACGATTTGGGAACCTCTACTTCGTCTAGCTTAAAGACAATGGTGCCGTCTGGATTGCGAATTTCAGAAGATGTGAGAGTGAATTCGAGATTTGCGTATACATCTGCGCCGTCGCGGGTGAACCTACGTTCAATTTTCATGGCTGCCTCTTTTGCTACTAGCCCTGTTCCAACTAACGCGGCCTGCCAGCGTCTTACGCGCTCTGACCGTCTTTTTTTGCGGAACCAGCCCTACACACCCAAACAAATTTGCCCGCACCGCCAAAAGAGGTTCGCTATGACAAAGGTTGAGGAACTGCCCCGCACCGAGACCACTAGATATTGTAGTGACACTCTCAGCCCCCACAACCTGACGTAGGGACACATATTTGGTCAATCGGTTTTTTTGTCAATTTTCAAAATTTTCAGTCTTGAAATCTGCCCAAACTGCAAAACCACAACAGGCGCTGTGATTCATCAATTCCCCTAGAATGGGCTCAATTTGTGAAAGAATTGTTACAGCACGACAGGTTAGACCATGAAACGAAAGCCATGGATCAGGCCGCGCGCATCGTGGTGCGGTTGGCAAATAAAAACCTTGGCCCCAAGATCTGCCTACAAAATATAGTATGTCTTTTAGAGGTAAATTCACGCCAAACGCGGACCACGCCCCATCTCAGGCTCAAATGCCGATCTGCTTTTGTGGAAGTGGTCGGGGCGATAGGATTCGAACCTACGACCTACGGTACCCAAAACCGCCGCGCTACCAGGCTGCGCCACGCCCCGACTGTGTGCCTCTTAGCGCCTCTTTTTACAGATGAAAAGAGCACTCATGCACTTCTATTGAACTTCACAGGGCCACAAAGCACCCTGTTGCGGCATTTGCGGGTGGCGGATCACCGCGCCGACCTGCAAATTCAGCATTTCTGACATACCACCATTGATTTCCAGCACTGCGAGAATCTCATCACCGCCACTGATGGGCGTGCGATCAAGGGGAACCGCGTTTTCATGGATGTGAACCACCTGCCCGCGCGAATCGATAAACAGCATATCGAGAGGGATCAGGGTGTTTTCCATCCAAAAGCTGGCGGGCTGCGGACGCTCGTAGATGAACAACATCCCCGCCATACGCGGCATCGCGGGGCGATTCATCAAACCGACTGCGCGCTCTTGCGGCTCGTCTGCGATTTCCACTGTAAAGCGTGCCGTCCCAAAATCACCTTTGATCTCGACCCGTTCGGGGCGACAGGCCGCCTGCGCAGATATCGCACTGAAAGCCAACCCAAGGGCCGCCGCCGTGCTAATCCAAATTCTCGTGCTGCACATAATCCCACGCGCGCACCACTGCGGCCATTTTACCACGCGGGCCATCGACAATGCGAACGGCAAGCGCCTCGCCCGGCTGCAAATCGGCAAAGCCAAAGCGGCGCAAAATCTCGACATGGATAAATATGTCATCGGCAATGCCAAATTCATTCGCAAAGCCAAACCCCTTTGCCTTGTCAAACCATTTCACCCGCGCCGCAACGAAAGGTGCATCTGTCTGCGGTATATCAATACGCGGGTGAAAATCCACCTCTTGCTCGCTTGGTGGTGTCAGTGACAACACCTCCTGCGCTTGCGCACCGCGGTCTGTGTAATTCACGACCACCTCGACATATGCATTCTCTGCAATCGAGCTTTGGCCAAAATTTCTTAATACATTCGCGTGCAATAAAATGTCTGGGCCACCGTCATCGGCAAGGATAAATCCATACCCTTTGGTGGCATCAAACCATTTCACTTTGCCACGAACCGCCACCCCCATGTAGCGATCGACTTCCTTCGTTGTGGTGCATCCTATGTCTTCGGGCCTAAGCCCATCCGTCCCAGCCTAAGGGTTTGGCCCGAGCGAATATATCTGCAAGAAGAAATTAAAATTTATGTCTAAAAAGATATTTATTGATGATTTATGCAAAATCACCACCTAAAAGTAATCAAATTAAGCATTTCTGATGGCGCAGTTGATACGTTTCTCAGCAAGAAACGTCCCGCCCTCGCGCAATTTAAGGGTTTAACCGCTGCACTGTCCAATTCGATGCATCTGCCCCAAGATCACGCGTCCACCGAAACCGATCATGCAGACGAAATGCACCATCGGCCCAAAATTCAATTTCCACAGGTCTGATGCGAAATCCGCCCCAAAATGGGGGGCGCGGTGGGTTTGGGCCTTTTTCAACGGTGATTTTAGCAACATCCGCCATCAGTGAGGCGCGACTGTCCAAGGGTTGTGATTGACGCGAGGCCCATGCCCCAAGCCTGCTTTTCAGAGAGCGTGACGCAAAATAATCATCCGCCTGCGCCCCATCCTCACGGGTCACCATACCCCGCACTCGAATCTGACGGCGCAAGGATTTCCAATGCAGCACAAAGGCCGCCTTGCCGCTCGCGCTGATCTCTTGGCCCTTTTTGCTGTCGTAATTGGTGAAAAAAACAAAAGCGTCATCTTCAATTTGACGCAGCAAAACCATGCGCACATTGGGCAGGCCATACGAGTCAACCGTGGCCAAGGCAATCGCATCAGGATCGTTGAGTTCGCTTTTCTCAGCCTCCTTCATCCATTCGCGCGCAATGGAGAATGGATCATCCCCTGCAAAAATTCCTGTGCGATCGGTCATGCTATGCCTCATTTATTATTGCGGCATTTCTGCCGCGTCTCAACCTAGAGCGCACCCGCCTCCCCTTCAAGGCTGACGGGACATCTTGAAGCTGTGACCCCAAAGGTCTAAACCATTCCTAACCCAACAATAGCGACAAGGATTGAGGGCGGCATGGGGATTATGACTGGCAAGCGCGGGCTGATTATGGGCCTCGCAAATGACAAATCCATCGCGTGGGGTATTGCAAAAGCCCTTGCAGAGCATGGCGCCGAATTGGCGTTTTCATATCAAGGCGAACAACTGCTCAAGCGGGTGCAACCTTTGGCGGCAGAACTGGGTTCCGATGTGGTGCTGCCGTGCGATGTGACCGATAATGACAGCCTAGACGCGGTTTTTGAGTCCCTCAAAGACAAATGGGGCAGTCTCGATTTCATCGTTCACGCCATTGGGTTTTCCGACAAAAACGAATTGCGCGGCCGCTATGTGGACACAAGCGCCGCGAATTTCGAAATGACGATGAATATTTCGGTCTATTCTTTCACCGCCGTGATGCAGCGAGCCGAAAAGCTTATGACCAATGGCGGCTCGGCGCTGACGCTGACCTATTATGGTGCGGAACAGGTGATGCCGCATTACAACGTCATGGGGGTCGCGAAAGCCGCGCTTGAAGCGTCCGTGATGTATCTGGCCGAAGATCTGGGCAAACAGGATATCCGCGTGAATGCTATTTCCGCGGGGCCGATCAAAACCTTGGCCGCCTCGGGCATTGGCGATTTCCGCTATATCCTCAAATGGAACGAGCTGAATTCGCCGCTGCGCCGCAATGTCTCCATCGAGGATGTGGGCAAATCCGCACTTTACCTGCTGTCTGATCTCGCCTCTGGTGTGACGGGCGAGAATTTGCACGTTGATGCAGGATATCACGTAGTGGGCATGAAAGCGGTGGATGCACCTGATATTGATGTGGTGACGGGACGCAAGGACTAGGGGCGCAATGACAGTCGCGGCATTTCTCGCGATTTATTTGGTGCATCTGGCCGCCGCCATGAGCCCTGGCCCCACAACACTTTTGGCGGCCCGCAGCGCGGCGCGCGATGGGTTTGATCGCGCAATTTTCCTCGCCATTGGTTTTGGCGTTGGGGCCTGCTTGTGGGCCGTAGCCGCCATGTTTGGCCTTGCGATTCTGTTCGAACACGCCCCTGCCGTGCTTTTGGGGTTAAAACTGGTTGGGGCGGGATATCTCTTTTACTTGGCTCTTAAGGTATGGCGCAGCGCCGCCCTGCCCTTTGAGGTCACGCCAATCCCCGCGGATGAGACCCCAAAATCGGCGGCGAAATTGATCTGGCTTGGCATTGCCACACAGCTTGCCAATCCCAAGCCCGCCGTGTTTTTCGGCACGATCTTCCTAACCTTCCTGCCCGCCAATCCTGATCACCGGGTCTATGCGGTGGTGTTGGGCATGATCTTTGTAAATGACACAG
The DNA here is from genome assembly GCF_037805125.1 of Roseobacter sp. HKCC-CH-9208. NCBI lineage: Bacteria > Pseudomonadati > Pseudomonadota > Alphaproteobacteria > Rhodobacterales > Roseobacteraceae > Roseobacter > Roseobacter sp. HKCC-CH-9208. The sequence continues at coordinate 254,994 of NZ_JBBLYK010000001.1, forward strand.
GCTGGAACCTGATTGTGGCGCGTATTTTCTCGCTATCGGGGCCAAGGCGTGCCTATTTGGGTTTCAAACCCGTGATTGAGCGTATATTTGGCGGGCTTCTGGCACTTATGGGTGCCAAGCTTGCCCTTGGTTGATCAAAGGAGAAACAGTGCCATGGATCGTTTGCCGCATGAGAAAGGCTTTCATGTCTCGTGGGATCAATTGCACCGCGATGCGCGCGCGCTTGCGTGGCGCTTGGACAAACGCGGGCCTGGGCCTGATGGGTCATGGCGGGCGGTGGTCGCCATCACGCGCGGCGGCATGGCCCCAGCAATGATTGTGGCGCGCGAATTGGATATTCGCACAGTGGACACGATTAGCGTCAAATCCTACCATTCTGGCGGCGGCAAGGCCGATCAGCGCCGCGAGGCAGAGGTGCTCAAAAGCCCAGATGTCGACATGATGGGGGATGGTGAGGGCGTCCTGATCGTGGATGATTTGGTCGATACAGGAAAAACCCTTGAACTGGTGCGCAAACTTTACCCCAAGGCGCATTTTGCCACGACCTATGCCAAACCCAAGGGCGAGCCTATGGTCGACACATTCATCACAGGTGTCAGCCAAGATACATGGATTTTCTTTCCATGGGATATGGCACTGCAATATGTCGAGCCTTATCGCGGCAAGGATTAATTTCGCGCGCCAAGCGCCTCATTTAAAAGTGTTTTAACGGCATGAGGCGGCACATCTGAGGTCACAAAGGATGTGCCAATGCCGCGCATCAAGATAAAGCGCAGCTGCCCTTCAAGCACCTTTTTATCTTGCGCCATCAGCGCAAGCAGCGCGTCTGCATCAGGCAAATCGCCCTCAATATCCGCCAAATCGCGCTTCATGCCCATCTCGGCCAGATGCGCGCGAATGCGGGATGGCTCCTCTTGCGGGCACAACCCCAAGCGCGCCGATAATTCCGCCGCCAAAGCGCACCCAATCGCCACCCCCTCGCCATGCAACAGGCGATCAGAATATTCCGTGGCCGCCTCAAGCGCATGGCAGAAGGTATGGCCCAAATTGAGAAGTGCGCGATCCCCCTGCTCTGTCTCATCGCGGGCCACGATATCGGCCTTCATCTGAACGGACCAACGCACCGCCTCTTCGCGCAAGGCCAAATCACTTGCGGCCATGGCGGGGGCGTTTTCCTCAAGCCAGTCGAAAAACGCGGCATCGCCAAGCAAGCCATATTTCACCACCTCGCCATAACCCGCCAAAAAGTCACGCGGGGCCAACGTGGACAAAAGATCAATATCCGCCAACACAAGGCTAGGTTGGTGAAAGGCACCAACGAGGTTTTTGCCATGCCGCGTGTTGATGCCCGTTTTGCCACCAACCGAACTGTCGACCTGCGCCAGAAGCGAGCTTGGCATCTGCACAAAGCGCACGCCACGGCGCAGGATCGCAGCCGCAAAACCAACGAGATCCCCGATCACACCGCCGCCAAGCGCGATCACGATATCGCCCCGCTCAACCTTTTCATCGAGCAGCCATTCAACGGTCTGCGTCAGATATTGCCATGATTTTGTGCCCTCGCCCGCAGGCAAAGTCAGCGCGCGCGCAGCAATCCCGCCTGCGCTCAAGGCCGCCTCAAGATGGGCCAAATGCAAGGGCGCCACCCGATCTTCGGTCACGATCCAAACTTTTGGACGCCGCAACAAAGGCGCAAGATGGGTTGCCGCCTGCGCAATCAGACCAGAGCCAATCACCACATCATAGCTGCGACTGTCCAGATTTACCCGCACTGTGGATGTCATGTTGCGACCTCCGACAAGACATTATGAGCGTGAAGCAAACGCAGCACATGATCGGTCGTATCCTCAATCGACCAGTCATGCGCGATTTCAAGGCGCAATTCAGCCTGCTCATAGGCAGGGCGGCGCGCCACCATCAAAGCCTCAAGCTTGCCGCGCGGATCAGGCCCATGGAGCAGCGGCCGAGTGGTTTTGTGGTGCACCCGCGACCACAAAAGCTCGATATCGGGATCCAACCACAAGACCGCCGCTTGCGCCGAAATCAAATCACGGTTTTCAGGCGACAGCCACGCCCCCCCGCCAGTAGACAGAACTGCAGGCGCACCCGTTAGTAGCCGTGCGATAACTTTGCTTTCGCGGTCACGGAAAAACGGCTCGCCGAAGCGCTCGAAAATTTCGGCGATGCTCATCTGTGCGCTTTCGACAATTTCGGTATCAGAATCGCGCAACTCGACCCCAAGCCGTGCCGACAAGGCCCGCCCGACAGCGGTTTTGCCCGAGCCTGGCATCCCGACCAAAACCACGGTTTTGTGCAAATTATAGGCGGTTTCAGCCCGTGTTTGCCCGTTCACCCTTTGCATCCTTTATGCATTTGCGAAGATTTCGCAAAATTCCCCCAAGAAATTCTGCGCGAACTCCCCTATATTGGCGCAAGATCGTCTATTATTCCACGCAATACGCGTTGGGGGACAGACACGCAAGCAAGCAACCGCGCGAGAATAAGCGCAGAAGGCAGAGGCACGAGAAATATGGTTAAGCTGTTCATGGGATTGGTGATTTTAATCCTGCTCACTGCTGTTGGCCTGTTGGGTTATGGCTATTCGGGTCTGATGCAGCCCGAGACAGTAGAATTGCGGGACACAATCTTGATCCCGCTTGAGTAACAGATCATGCGCAGGCTGACGGGCGGAACATTTTGGGGGCTTGTGGCGGGTCTGATTTGGCTTTTGCCTGCGCTGCCATTGGCGGCACAAACACCGCAAATGTCGCCGCAGGATATTGCGCCCACTTGGCTTTCCGACACGATTGCGCCGCGCAACCCCGATGTTGCCGCAGAAATTATCACCGAAGATATCCGCGTGATGCCGATAGGGCCAATTACGCGCAACGCCGTGGGGCTTTTGCCTGCGCGGGTTACGGGCTTTCCCAGTGGGCTTTGGGGCCAATCTGACAGTGCCGAGCTTGCAGGCCTGTTTCGCCGCTTGTCGATGACGGGGCCGCCCGCAATTTTGGATTTAACCGAGCGTTTGGCCCTGTCCGAGCTTGACCCCCCTCTTGGGGGCACTGATGCGGCGGCGGATGATCTGTTTTTGGCGCGGATTGATATGCTCTTGGCGCGCGGCGCGCTTGAGCCTGCACGCGCATTGATTGAGCGCGCAGGCGTAGAAGACGGCGAGGTATTTCGGCGTTGGTTCGATGTCTCGCTTCTTTTAGGGCAGGCAGATCGTGCCTGCGCCGCGATGCGCGCAAGCCCTGATATCGCACCAACATATCCCGCACGGATTTTTTGCTTGGCCCGTTCAGGCGATTGGTCAGCGGCGGCGCTCTCAATGGGCACGGGCGTTGCCTTGGGGTTCATCACCGAAAATGAGGCGGATTTGATCGCGCGCTTCCTTGATCCCGAGCTATTTGAGGGGGAGCCGCCCTTGCCCCTAGACCCCGACATAACACCGCTGCGCTATGTGATGCGCGCGGCCATTGCAGAACGCCCCTCCTCGCTTGGGCTGCCTTTGGCCTTTGCCCATGCCGACCTCGCCCCGCAGGCGGGGTGGCGCGCACAGCTTGATGCCGCAGAACGCCTGTTGCGCGCAGGCGCGATTGAGCCAAGCCAATGGTTGGCCATTGCCACCTCGCGCCGCCCCTCCGCCTCGGGCGGGATATGGGAGCGCGTTGCGGCCGTTCAGGAATTTGATGCAAGCCTCCTTGCGGGTGATGTGGCGGCCATTGCCCGCAGCCTTGCCCGCGTGGTGGATGCCCTTGGCCCCACGGGTCTTTTACCCGCTTTTGCACAGCTTTACGCCGACCCGCTTGGCCGCCAACCTTTGGTGGGTGAGGCGGCGATCCTCGCCCGAAAAATCGAACTTCTCTCCCGCAATTACGAAAGCCTTGCCCTGCGCGCCGTGCCGCAATCCGCAGATGAGGCGGTGGCCTTTGCCTTGGCGCGCGGGCAGATGCCAAATTTGCCCGCAACGGCAAGCCCACGGGTTATGGCCCTTGCGGCGGGGTTTGACGAAATTGCGCTGCCTGACCGCTATGCGCCTCTGATTACAGGCAATCGCGCGGGAGAGGCGCTATTGCTCGCGGCCCTGACCCTATCGGGGGATGGTGCAGATTTGGACGATCTCTCAGATGCCTTGCGGGTCTTGCGCTATTTGGGACTAGAGGACAGCGCGCGGCGTGCGGCCCTTCAGCTATATCTCCTGCCCGACAGAAACGGATAAGAGCGCCCGATCATGACAGATCAAAAATTGATCACCCAATTCCTCGAGGCGCAAGCAGCCGAGTTGAACGCAGCGCAAAACACGCTCTTGGCTTATGCCCGTGATTTGGACGATGCGCGGGCATTTTTCACCGATCGCGGCGCAGATTTTCTCAGCATCACGCGAGATGGGATCGAAACCTATCTTGCCGATCTAGAGGTTCGCGGGCTGTCACGCGCCACGCGCGCGCGGCGCTTATCTGCGCTGAAACAAATGTGTCGATTTCTGTTTGAGGAAGGCCTGCGCACCGATAACCCAAGCCTCAAAATCAAAGGGCCTGCGCGCGAGAAATCTTTGCCCAAAACTCTCAGCCATGAGGCCGTGGATCGGCTTTTGACGCAGGCTGAAATCCATGGGCGCAGTGCCGATGATCGGTTGCGCAACCATTGCATGATGCAAATTTTATACGCGACAGGTATGCGGGTAAGCGAGCTTGTCACCCTGCCCGTGGCCGCCGTGCGGGGTGACCCCAAGCTGATCTTGATCAAGGGCAAAGGCGGCAAGGAACGCATGCTGCCACTGACGCAATCCGCACGTTTGGCGCTGCACTCTTGGCTTGCCCGCCGCGATGCATTGGAAGACCTCGCAACACGCGAGGGGGGGGCAAAACCCTCGCGCTACCTGTTTCCCAGCCGCGGCACAGAAGGCCACATGACGCGGGTGCGGTTTTACACGCTGATCAAGGAAATTGCCCGTGATGCAGGTGTGCCACCGCAATCGGTCACCCCGCACCGCATGCGCCATGCCTTTGCCACTCATCTATTGGCGGGTGGCGCAGATTTACGCAGCATTCAGGCCCTTTTGGGTCACGCGGATATCGCAACGACCGAAATCTATACCCATATCTTAGATGAGCGGTTAAAAGCCCTCGTGCTCGAACATCACCCATTGGCGGATCATACATCTGCCCGACTGAAAATTGATAGGCCCCATGACTGAAACGATTTCGTTTGATTCTGCCCTTTGGATAAGCGCCGCCTCGATTATGGGGCTTTTGGTGCTGTCTGCGTTTTTCTCAGGTTCTGAAACGGCATTGACCGCAGCCTCGCGCGGGAAATTGCGCGCACAGGCGGATCGGGGCTCAAAGGGGGCTGAGCGCGCCTTGCGCATGACCGAAGACAGCGAGCGGCTGATCGGATCGGTTCTATTAGGCAATAATGTGGTCAATATCTTGGCTGCCTCTTTGGCGACCGCCCTGTTCACGCGCCTGTTTGGGGAATCGGGGGTGGCGCTTGCCACGCTTGTCATGACCCTGTTGGTTTTGATCTTTGCCGAGGTGCTGCCCAAAACCTATGCTATCACCAATGCCGAAAAGACCGCCGCCCGCGTCTCGCCCGTGATTGCGGTGGTGATTTTCTTGTTTTCCCCGATTGTGGGCGCGGTGCGGATTTTGGTGCGCGGGGTCTTGCGCCTCTTTGGTGTGCAAACCGACCCTGACAGTAAAATCCTATCCGCGCGCGAGGAAATCGCAGGGGCGATCACGCTTGGCCATTCCGAGGGGGCGGTGGAAAAAGAACATCGCGACCGCTTGCTTGGCGCGCTAGATTTGCACGAGCGGATGATTGAGGAAATCATGTTGCATCGCTCAAAGATCGAAATGATCAATGCTGATGCCACCCCTGAGGAAATCTTGAGCCAAGCCTTGCAATCCCCCCATACCCGCCTGCCCGTCTATCGCGGCGAGACGGAAAATATCATTGGCGTGATCCATGCAAAGGATTTGCTGCGCGCCATGGATGGGCTGACGCGCGGTGAAAACGCGAAGGGGATCGAAAATTTCCGTATCACCGATGTGGCCATGAAACCCTATTTCGTGCCTGACACCACCACATTGGACGAACAGATGCGCCAATTCCTGCGCCGCAAAACGCATTTCGCGTTGGTGGTGGACGAATACGGCGCTTTGCGCGGCTTGATCACGCTTGAAGATATCCTTGAGGAGATTGTCGGTGAAATCACCGATGAATTTGATGTGGATGAAGCGCCGCAATTGAAACCTGGCCCCGATGGGCATTTCTTGATTGATGGGGCGATGACCATTCGTGATTTCAACCGCGCCACGGATTGGAGCCTTCCCGATGAAGAGGCCAACACTGTCGCAGGGTTGGTGATCCATGAGGCGCAAACAATTCCCGTCATCGGTCAGGCATTTTCCTTTCATGGCTTCCGCTTTGAGGTGGTGGCCCGTGAGAATAACCGTCTCACCCAAATCAAAATTCGCAAACTTGGCTGATCCGATCCCGCATAAAGCGCCCGCAATCGTGGTTCTCGCGGCAGGCAGATCAAGCCGAATGCGGGGCCGCGACAAGTTGTTGGAAGATATCGATGGCCAAGCCTTGCTGCGCCTCATGGTGGCGCGTGCGCGTAAGGCGGGGGCATCTGCGGTGCGTGTGGTTCTGGCCGAGGGTCAAACAGACCGCGCCGCAGAACTGAGGGATTTCACGGATATCGAAATCATCCATCTGCCCGCAGGGCGCGACATGAGTGACAGTTTGAAAGCAGGGATTGCGGGGCTTGACTGCGCGGTCATGATCCTGTTGGCAGATCTGCCCGACCTGACCGCACATGACCTATATCTGATGCTCACCTTCGCACAGATGCATCCAGATGCCATTTTGCGCGCGGCTGACAATAAAGGCCGCGCAGGACATCCAATTGTCTTTCCCCGCGATCTTCTGCCCGAACTTGTCAAAGTGACGGGTGATCAGGGCGCACGCGCGGTGCTAGAGCAACATGGGGGGCGCGTTGTGCACATCCCCCTTCCCGAAACCCGCGCGACAACGGACCTCGATACGCCCGAAGATTGGGCGGCGTGGCGCAAATCGCGGGCTTAGATAATATTACGCATCATCCGATCCGTCCGAATATCGGACGCATAATCAACAATCGGACGGGCGGCGCTTACCTGTGCGCTTTGGCCTTCTTCTGTCTCTAACTCTGGGAATAGCGACAAGATCTCACGCCGTTGCGCCGCATCCATGCCCCGCAGTGTTTTGGTTTCTGCGTGAAAGCTTTCTGTCCAAATGCTATTAGACATCACGATTTGATGATGCTCGAACATGATATGGATGTAATTCATCCGCACTGTATCGACCGCCATCACCTCGCGGCGGTCAATCAGATCGCGCGCGGCAATCAGGCTTTCGCCCGCCAATGCGGCGGGATGTTCAGGCATCAACAAAACGCGGTGACTGGGCGAAACCATCATATCACGCACAGGTAGTCCATGTCCCAAACAGCCCGCACGCAAAAGGACGGGGCGTAAGCTCGCGGCGCGCTGCATATCTGCACGCCCCAAAACACGGCCACCAATCCAAGCAATTTCTTGCACACCATTGTCACGGGTGACGATTTTATCCCCCTGCTGCAATGTCTCCACCGCGCGTTCGCCACGCAACGTGGCAATCATCGTGCCCGGCGTAAAGCAGGGCGTTACGGCAGGATGCGCGTCTTGTGCATTAGAATAGGATTGGGGCTGTGCTATCATTTTTTTACTCCAAAATTCATTACTAACTCGATGGCACGGCTTAGACCCAGCCGAGGCGCCAAATTTTGACGGCCACATGCCTGTTCTCTGCCTCAATTGCTACGATTCTAGGGCGCTCTTGCGGCGCTTTCATGACCATTTGAAATCCATGCCCCCGATTCCGCATGGCCGATCTCTGTATATATTATTAATGTAAAATATTAACACATTTTTTCCACCTCTTCGCCCAGCCTAGGACAGTCTGGCTGCAAAACCATGGCGGCCGCATGCAACGGGCGCGAAAGCGCGAAGATGCAGCAAAGGATAACCAAACCCATACTTTCGACAACTGGTGTCAATGGCGGTAAAACCCTAAACATAAAGGCACCCCTAATACCCCGCTGCTCTCAATGTGGCTTCCCCTAGGCGACATTGAGAGCAGCCCCCAAATCCCAAGTGTTGCCACGCGATTCAGCCCCGCATTCCCCCAACGTGGCTGGAGAGAAACAGAATGTTTCTCACATGGGACAAGTTTGATGGGGCCCCTCACACGCAAAACATCGAAGGCTGACTTGGTTTTGCCATCACGCAGATCACGCGCTAGGCTGATTGCGCCCATTCCCGCTTTGTGAGGCCCCATGCAAACCACCGACCGCCCGACCCTCGTCTTTGACGTCAATGAAACATTGCTTGACCTGACCACGCTTGAACCTGTGTTTGCCCGCGCCTTTGGCGATGCGGCCATGATGCGGGTCTGGTTTTCTGAATTGATCCTTTATTCCCAAACCCTGACATTCGCGGGCCACTACCGCCCGTTTGGTGAACTGGGCATGGCGGTCTTTACAATGCTGGCAACAGTAAAAGGCATCGCTGTTCACAAGGATGATACATCGGCGCTTGGCCATGCCCTGACCCATATGCCGCCCCATGGGGATGTTGAGGCAGGATTAACGCGCTTGCGTGCTGCGGGGTTTCGATTGGTCACATTGACCAACTCGCCCCTTGGCGCAGAATCGGCCCTGTTTCGTGCGGGGCTAGACCGCTTTTTTGACGGAAATTTCAGCGTGGCCGAGGTTGCAGCGTTCAAACCCGCCCCTGCGGTTTACGAACATCTTGCCACATCGCTGAACCTTGCCCCTGATCAGATGTGCATGATTGCCTGCCATATCTGGGATACGATCGGCGCACAGGCCTGCGGCTATCGCGGCGCATTTTTGCATCGCACAGGCAATGCGCCCTTGCCGATTGCGGATATACCGCAACCCGACATCATAGCGCGCGATATGACCGATCTAACAGATCAGCTCATTGCGCGTTGGGGATAAGGGAAAAACAGAGGTTGGTACCCGAGGCCGGACTCGAACCGGCAAGCCGTTAGGCGGTGGATTTTGAATCCACTGCGTCTACCAATTCCGCCACTCGGGCTCTGTGCAAAGCGTCCTATACCGCGCGCGGGGGCGCGTCAACGGGTCAACACGCAGCCAAGTGCGAAAGTTTGATCTTCGCTCACCGCGCGCCCTGTAAAGCGATAGACCAAAGCCCCGACGCGCTCATGCAATGCGCGCCGCATAACCGCGACCTTATCGCGATATTCCCCAGAAAACCACTCATCCGCTATCGGACTATGATCCACGGGATAAGGAATCAAACTGCGCCACCCCGCCGCACAAAAGCTAGAGATCGCGCGCGGCATATGCATCGCCGATGTCACGATGATCCAATTCTGATTGGCCAAATCGGGGGTGATCTCACGGACAATCGCGGCGGCATTCAGCGCTGACTCGGCTGAATTGCGACTTTGCGATTCGAGGGTGAGGCGCTCAGCTGCAATCCCCGCCTCACGAATGGCCCTTGCGCTGACTTCAGCCTCACTCAAAGAATGGCCTTGAAGATCAAGCCGCCCCTGCCCACCTGCCACAATCACAGGCACATTCGGCAAGGCATGGGCCAAGGCAATGCTCGCCAAAATACGATCCGCCGCCTCGCCTGTATTGACGAGGCCCGTGCGGGCGGTGCGATCCGTATTCTCGGCCCCCGTCATCAGCAAAACACCGCGCGCCCCTGTCAGATCAGGATTGGCCATAAAACGCGCCTCAAGCGGCCCTGCAATCCAACGATCCACAGGCGCGGCCATCACAAACCCCACAAAGCCAAGCGATAAGAGCCAGAACCAAAGCGCGGCACGCCGCCACCGCACAAGCAGCGCCATCACCCCAAGCCCCCCCAAGATATGTGGCCATAGCTCGACATAGAGCGTGAACCGCATCAGTTTAGACGCGAGGTAAAAAAGGTCTCCCCCCATCTCAGCCTTTCACGCTTCGAGTTCTGCATCCCAATACAGGAAATCCAACCAACTTTCATGCAGATAATTGGGTGGAAATTTTCGGCCCAGATTGCGCAGCTCCTCCGCCCCCGGTTGACGCGGGGCTTGGCGCAGGCTCATACCCGCCTGACGCAGGCTTTTTGACCCTTTGCGCAGGTTGCACCGACCACAGGCCGCCACAACATTTTCCCAAGATGTAACGCCCCCTCGCGCGCGCGGCACAACGTGATCAAAGGTCAAATCCCCGCGCGAGCCGCAATATTGGCAAGAAAATTGATCCCGTAAAAAAAGATTAAAGCGCGTGAAGGCCACGCGCTTTTGAGGTTTCACATAATCTTTGAGAACAACCACAGAGGGGATTTTGATCTTGGTCGTTGGCGAATGAACGAAGGTGTCATACTCAGCCACGATATCCACCCGATCCAACCACACCGCCTTGACCGCTTCCTGCCACGGCCAAAGGGATAAAGGATAATAAGACAGGGGGCGGTAATCCGCGTTCAGCACCAAAGCAGGGTGTTGCCTTAGCGATGCGGGTTCGCGCGTAAATTCCGTCCTGAAATCGCCATCCATGAGTGACTCCGTCTCCGCTCTGTTTGCCTGCGCCTCAAGCACCAGAACGGGAGCCCCGCTCCAGCATTGATCCCACTATATATGGGCATTGCAATCTGGCAAGCCCCTTCATCTATGTGGTCACAATCCCGAGCGTAACGAAACTGAACGTCACTTTTGTGACATTGGAGGCACCCACCCCGTGCGTCTAATCTTCGAGCCCGAATTTATCGCGCAAAAAGGCCAGACAAACCTGCAACCCATCGGGCGCAATCCCATGCCCTGTGCCCCGCATGATATGGGCATAAACCTCGCGCCAGCCTGCTTCTTGCAGCGCCTCTGCGGCCTCGGGCAAGGCTTGTGGGGGGACAACATCATCTTGATCGCCATGGATCAGCAATACGGGCGGGCGACAATCCGCCTCCTCTTTCAGGCGTTCTGGCTCCAACAGGCGGCCCGAAAACCCAACCACTGCGCGCAGGCTATCTTCCATGCGCGGCGCGACATGTAAGCTCAACATCGTGCCTTGCGAAAACCCAACCAAGGCTACATCGCGCGGTGTCAGGTTATTCTCTTCCATCACCTGTTCCAAAAACGCATTGAAATCATCAAAGGCCCGCGCAAGCCCTGCGCGGGCATCCTCCTCGGATGAGCCATCAATCCACGGGATAGGGAACCATTGATACCCCATCGGATTAACCGAACAGGCCTCGGGCGCATTAGGGGCGATGAAAATTGTGTCAGGCAGATGTGGGGCCATCGGATCGGCCAATCCCAAAAGATCAGCCCCATCCGCGCCATAGCCATGGACGAAAATCACCGCGCGGGCGATATAGCCTGACTGCGGCTCGCTGCTTTTGTAATCCAATGCGCGCGTCATGCGACCCCCTCACGTTCTTTGACCATATGGTAGTAGCCCCAGAGCGCCCGCGCAGCAATGGCCCGATGCGGCGACCAAGGCGCCGCCATGGCGCGCAAGCGGCGCTCATCTGGCCGCTGCGGCAGATCAAACAACACGCGCGCCGCCTCTTGCAGGGCCAAATCACCCGCAGCGAAGGCATCAGAATGGCCAAGGGCAAACATCGCGTAAATTTCTGCCGTCCAACGGCCAATCCCTTTGACAGCGGTCAAAGCGGCCACCACCTCATCGGTGCTTTGGCTGTGCAGCCGCGCGTAATCAATCCGCGCCTCGGCCAAAGCGCGCATATACCCTGCCTTTTGACGGCTGAGGCCAAGCACGCGCAAATCGGCCTCGGATGCTGCCAAAACCGCATCTGGCTGTAACATTCCCGCCTCTGCAAGGCGCGCGGTGATCGCATTCGCACTGGCCACTGAAACCTGCTGCGAGATAATCGCCTTGGCGAGGGCCACAAACCCCGCCTCTCTTGATCGCAAGGTGACGCGGGCAGGATCAACACGGGCAAAAGCAGATTCAATCTGGCACAGGGCGGCCAACCCATCAGACAGCAAATTTTCGTCTTTGAGATGATAAGCCTGATCCATTGTTCAACCTGTCGCAGCAAATTCTTGCATTCCACCCTAGACCTGATGCGCAGAAAGACCTAGCCCTGTGGCCATATGTGCCAAAGAATGAATATATCCCATGACCACTGCTCAAATTGATGATCGCGCCGCCAAACGCAATGTTTTCGTTTTGATCCTTGCGCAGGCCTTCCTTGGCGCGCAAATGCCGATGATCTTTGTGGTGGGCGGGCTTGCGGGCCTGATGATCGCACCAAGCCCTGCATTGGCCACAATCCCGATTTCTTTGATCGTCTTTGGCTCGATGACCACTGCGCCATGGTTGTCGGCACTCATGCAGAAATATGGACGGCGGGTTGGGTTCTTTGTCGGCGCGCTTGGCGGGGCCTTAGGGGCGGGCATTGCCAGTTTGGGCCTCTATCTCGACAATTTCGCGGTCTTCCTAATCGGCTCCTATCTGACGGGCATTTATATGTCGGCGCATGGGTTTTACCGCTTTGCCGCCGCCGATAGCGCCTCGGACGATTTTCGCCCGCGCGCCATTTCCTACGTTATGGCGGGCGGCCTTCTGTCGGCATTGATCGGGCCGCAATTGGTCAAATTCACCTCCGATGCCACTGTTGTGCCCTTTCTGGGTACTTACCTTTCTGTGGTTTTGATCAATCTCATCGGTGTCACCTTATTCTTTTTTCTCGATGTGCCACCCCCCAAAGCCCCAAGCGCGGATGCGCCGCAGGCCCGCAGTCGCCGCGAATTGCTGCGCGACCCGAAAATCGCCGTTGCGATTATCTGCGGCATGGTTTCCTACGCTTTGATGAATTTGATGATGACATCGACCCCTTTAGCCGTGGTCGGATGCGGGTTTCCGACCGGAACCGCCGCAGATATCGTCTCGGCCCATGTGATCGCGATGTATGCCCCCTCGTTTTTCACGGGCCATATCATAGCGCGATTTGGCGCAGTGAGGGTTGTGGCGCTTGGCCTATTCTTACTCGCGCTTGCGGGCGTGGTAGCCTTGATGGGCGTTGAATTGACGAATTTCTTCATCGCGCTTGTTCTCTTGGGCATTGGTTGGAATTTTGGGTTTATCGGCGCAACCGCCATGCTGACCCAAGCCCACCCTGCGCATGAGCGGGGACGCGTGCAGGGCTTGAATGATTTTCTTGTCTTTGGCTGCGTCACCCTTGCATCGCTGTCATCAGGGGTTTTGATGTCTTTGGGTGAAACCACCCTTGCAGGGTGGAATGCGGTCAATATCGCAATGATCCCGTTTTTGGCCCTCGCAGGCGCTGCCCTAATCTGGCTTGTGCTGCGCCCTGCTGATGAGGCAGCCGCCTGACCCTACCACCGCCCTGTCAGGGAAACATAGGCGAGGCGTAGACGCTTACCCGCCTCTGATGGCTCAAGCCCGCCTTGCGCCACAAGGGCAGGATGGGCAGCCGCCTTTTTCAAAATAGGCTCTGCCAACCATGCCGCGTATAGCGCGGGCGTCACATGGGCGGGGATCATTCCCCGCTCTATGCGCGCGGCGCGCAATTTACCAAGCCCCATTCGCGCCAAATGGGCCACAGTGGACGAGCGACCATCATGCAAAGGGGTATGCCCCTTTTCCTCAAGCGCGGGGATCGCGCGCAGATATTTGGCCAACCCCATGGCCCAACCTATCGCACGAATGGCAGGCTCGAACATGTCCTGCGCCCCCAAACTGCGCGCAGCCATCCACAAAAGCCCTGCCCCCGTGGCCTCGATATAGGCGCTGAACGCGGCCTCATCTGCGAAGCCATCCATGGTGGTGTCGCGCATCCGTGCCGCCACAAGATCGGACAAAAGCCCCGCATCACGCGCAGGCAAACTGGCCGCCAAAGGGGCCGCCCATTCATGCGCAGGCAAGGCCCGCCCCGCCTGCAATGCATCGGCCAGATCCGCCCAAAATTGCAAGCGCATCTGTGCCACCAATGGCTCAGGCGAGGCATAGGGCGCGCGCGCAATTTCCAAATTTACCGCATAAATTGCAAAAAGACGGGAGCGCAGATCGGGCGGCGCGGCCATCACGGCCAAGAACCGCTCGGGATCGCCACGCTCGATCACGCTTGCAAGCCGCGCCAAATCTTGGCTCATGATGCAGGCGCCCCGTCTTGGATCAGTTTCCAATGCACCGCATCCAAAAGCGCCTCGAAACTCGCATCCACGATATTCGCAGAAACGCCCACAGTCGACCAACGCCGCCCTGTATCATCTTCGCTGTCAATGATGACACGCGTAACCGCCTCGGTGCCCCCTTGGGTGATCCGCACTTTGAAATCAACCAGACGGATCGTGTCGATATAGCTTTGATACGGCCCCAAATCCTTGGCCAAGGCTTTGGAGAGCGCATTCACGGGCCCGCGATCTGATCCTGTCTCATCCATGCTTTCAGAGACAGACAACATTTTTTGATCGCCAATTTTCACAACCACGACCGCCTCAGAAAGGCTGACCATCTTGTCATATTTGTTTTTGCGCCGCTCGACAGTCACGCGATAGCGTTTGACCTCGAAAAAGCGGGGCATCTGGCCAAGGGCGCGCCGCGCAAGCAACTCGAAACTCGCTTGGGCGGTGTCATAGGAATACCCCGCCGCCTCGCGCGCTTTGATCTCCTCTAGGATTTGGCCAAGCGCGGGGTCACCATCATCCACCATGATCCCCGCCTCGCTCAGGCGGCGGCGCAGATTGGATTGCCCCGCTTGGTTGGACATCGGGATCACCCGCGCATTTCCGACCGACTCGGGCAGGATATGTTCATAAGTGGCGGGGTTTTTCAGGATCGCCGAAGCATGCAAACCCGCCTTATGCGCAAAGGCGGAGCTGCCCACATAGGGGGCTTGACGCTGTGGCACGCGGTTGAGAATTTCATCCAACAAGCGTGAGGCACGGGTCAGGTTTTTCAACCCAGCTTCGCTGACGCCAATTTCATATTGGCTGCAATAGGGGTCTTTCAAAAGCAGGGTCGCAATCAGCGTAGTTAGATTGGCATTGCCGCAGCGCTCGCCCAAACCATTGAGCGTGCCTTGAATATGGCGCGCGCCTGCATCTATCGCGGCCAAACTGCCCGCAACGGCCGTTTCCGTGTCATTATGGGTGTGAATCCCTACCCGATCCCCCGCCACTCCAGAGGCGATTACCGCCCGCGTGATCTGGCCTATTTCATCAGGCAAAGTGCCGCCATTCGTATCGCACAGAACGATCCACCGCGCGCCCGCATTGTACGCCGCGTGAATGGCGGCCAAGGCATAATCTGGGTTGGCCTTATAGCCATCAAAAAAATGTTCTGCGTCAAACAACGCCTCGCGCCCTGCGGCCACGAGATGGGCGATGGAGGCGCGGATATTTTCGAGGTTCTCTTCAAGGCTGATCCCAAGCGCCTCGGTCACATGGAAATCATGGGTTTTGCCAACCAGACAAACCGCAGCCGTGTCCGCATTCATCACGCCCGCCAGAACATCATCATTCGCGGCAGAGCGGCCTGCGCGTTTGGTCATCCCAAAGGCCGCCATGGTCGCGCGCGTGTCAGGCACCGCTTCGAAAAAGGCACTATCCGTGGGGTTGGCGCCGGGCCAGCCCCCTTCGATATAATCCACCCCCAGATCATCGAGCATCGCGGCAATACGCAGCTTGTCTTGGGTGGAAAATTGCACCCCTTGCGTCTGCTGCCCGTCCCGCAAGGTGGTGTCATAGACATAGAGGCGGTCGCGGGTCATGTTGCCCCCCTTGTATTGCCCGTGCAAAGCGCAGGCAGCGCCCGCACCGCCCCCCACGGGGCAGGCGCAATTCTGTTCCAAAGGCCACTCACAACAGACCTTCCAATTTCAACGGGTCAAAATTCGCGGTTGGGATCAACTCGACCCCGTCCTTGGTCATCCGCACCTCGACCCCCGCATCGGTTAACGCGGATTTCAGGGCATCAACAGGTGCGAAATCTTTTGTCTCCATTGCGGCCTGACGCACGGCAAACAACTGCGCCTCCAATGCCGAAAGATCAACATCGGGGGAGGCTACCCAATCAGGCACCCCGACTGAGGCTAGACCCAAAATCGAGAGGCCCGCACGCAAGCAAGCAGCATCGCCGGATTGCGAAATCTGATGCAAGGCCGTAATCGCAAGGGGTGTGTTCAAATCATCAGACAGCGCCGCAAGCATCGCGTCAGGCACGGGGGCCTGCGGCGCATTGGCGGCCTGTGCATACCATTTGCGCAGCGTCTTCTTCGCCCCCGCCGCCTTCTTCGCTGTCCAATCCATGGGCTTCGAATAATGCGTGGACAGCATCACGAAACGGATCACCTCGCCCGGCACGCCCTGATCCAGTAAATCGCGCACGGTGAAGAAATTGCCCAAGGATTTGGACATTTTCTTACCCTCGACCTGCAACATCTCATTATGCATCCAAATATTGGCAAAACCCGCGCCTTGATGGGCGCAGCAGCTTTGCGCGATCTCGTTCTCATGATGCGGGAACATCAGATCATTGCCGCCGCCATGAATATCGAAATGCGATCCCAGCAATTCGTGGCTCATGGCCGAGCATTCAATATGCCACCCCGGACGGCCATAACCCCATGGGCTGTCCCATCCGGGCGTGTCCGCATCGGATGGTTTCCACAGCACGAAATCCATCGCATCGCGCTTATAGGGGGCCACCTCGACCCGCGCGCCTGCGATCATATCCTCGACTGTGCGCCCTGACAGGCGGCCATAATCAGGATAGGAGACAACAGAAAACAGCACATGCCCTTCAGCCGCATAGGCGTGACCCTTGGCGATCAGATCTACAATCATCGTGATCATCTGCGGGATATAGGCGGTTGCGCGCGGCTCATGGGTGGGGCGCAAGACGCCGATGGCATCCATATCAGCGTGATACCAACCAATGGTTTCCTCAGTGATCTCGCCAATCGCGCGGCCCGTCTCGCGCGCCTTCGCGTTGATCTTGTCATCCACATCGGTGAAATTGCGCACATAGGTGACGTGATCTTTGCCATAGACATGGCAAAGCAGCCGATACAGCACATCAAACACAATCGCAGGGCGGGCATTTCCCAGATGGGCGCGGTCATAGACAGTTGGCCCGCAAACATAGAGGCGCAGATTCGTTGGATCAATCGGGGCTAAACCCTCGATTTTGCGCGTCATAGAATTGCGAAGCTTGATCTCACCCATCGCTTAGATTGCCCCTCTCCCTGAGCCTGACGCGGCACTACGGCCACACCAGAATTCGCGCCATTGCCCTATCAGGTTGTTTTGGAATTGAAAATAACCCTTCGCGCGCCCGTTCTCGTCAACACCCCCCAAACCTCAGACAAGCGCCTCACAAATTCCTTGCATTTGATAAGAAATTGCACATTTTTAGAGCCATGTTTGAAGAATTTGTCGAGCGCCACTGCAAATCACTGCCTGGTGCACGCCTGGCTGACCCCTTCGGCCCAGACATGTATGTCTGGACGCTGGCCGGGAAGATGTTTGCTGCTTACACCAAAGGCAGCACGGGCGTGTCTATCCGCGCAAGATCAGCCCAAGAGGCGCAAAAAATGATCCAACAAGGCAAGGCCGTTTCTGCCCCCTATCTCAAAAGCGGGGGTTGGGTGATGGTCGAATGGCGCAACACAAGCCCCCATGAGCTGCGCCGCTATATCACGCAAAGCTATGCGCAAGTGCGGGCAGAATTAAACCCAAACCAACAGGCCAGCCTGCCGCCCTTTGATGCGGCGCAATTCATGGGTTAACGGGGCAATGCCGCCGCTTCGCGCGCAAGGCTGGTGATTGCCTCCCAATCCCCCGCGGCCATGGCCGCCTTTGGCGCGACCCATGATCCGCCCGCGCACAGCACATTGGACAGGCTCAGATAGCTTTGCGCATTGGCAAGGCCGATCCCACCCGTGGGGCAAAAGGCCACTTGCGGGATTGGCCCACCGATGGATTTCAACGCAGGCGCCCCGCCAACCGCCTCGGCGGGGAAGAATTTCAGCATATCATAGCCCCGCTCATAAAGCGCCATCACCTCAGACGCGGTGACAGCCCCTGGAAGAAGCGGCAGCGCCTCATCTTCTGCCGCGGCCAAGACGCGATCTGTGGCACCGGGGCTAACCGCAAAACGCGCCCCTGCGGCCTTTGCGGCCTTCATATCGGCGGGGGTCAAGATCGTGCCTGCGCCCACAATCCCACCCTCAACCTCGGACATGGCGGCGATAGCATCCAAGGCACAGGCGCTGCGCAATGTGACCTCAAGCACAGGCAGACCGCCCGCAACCAAGGCACGGGCCAAAGGCACCGCATGGGCGAGATCCTCGATCACCAAAACGGGAATGATGGGGGCGTGAGCCGCAAGGCCACGCGCGAATTTTGATTGCTCTTGCGGTGTCATGGGACCCCTTCCCTTTTTTTACACGACAACACCGGCACCGCTTGAGGCGGGGCCAGCATGGGCGCGGAAGATTTCAAACAATTCACGGCCAATCCCGTGGCCATTAGCGCTGAGATCAGGTGTGACTGCAGTGCGATCTGCCAGATCAGGCACCAGAGCCTCAAGCACGCCTTTGACGGCATCCACGCGGATCATATCGCCCTCCCGCAACCGCGCAAGGAAACCACCATCCAACGCCTCGGGGCTGACATGGATTGCGGCAGGCACTTTGCCCGATGCGCCCGACATACGGCCATCCGTCACCAAGGCCACCTTATGGCCGCGATCCTGCAACACCGCCAAAATCGGTGTCAGGTTGTGCAACTCTGGCATCCCATTGGCCTTTGGCCCTTGGAACCGCACAACGACCACAACATCGCGGTTCAAATCGCCTGACTGAAACGCCGCTTTAACCGAGGCTTGATCATGGAAAATTGCGGCGGGAGCCTCTATCACCTGACGCTCTGGGGTGACAGCAGACACCTTCATAACACCTTCGCCCAAATTGCCCTTAAGCGCCACAAGCCCCCCAGTGCTTTGGAAGGCATCCTTCGCAGGGCGCAGGATTTTTTCGTTCAGCGTGGTCTTGGGCCCTGCCTGATACACCACCCCGCCATCGCTTAGTTTTGGCTCTTGCATGTAATGGGCCAAACCCTGCCCCATCACTGTCTGGGTGTCGGGGTGCAACAAGCCTGCATCTAGCAATTCGCCAATCATAAAGCCCAAACCGCCCGCGGCGTGGAAATGGTTCACATCGGCCAACCCATTGGGATAGACCCGCGCCATCAGCGGCGTTGCAGCAGAGATATCCGCGAAATCCTGCGGCTCTAGGATCACACCCGCCGCGCGGGCCATGGCGACCAGATGGATGACCAAATTGGTCGACCCGCCTGTGGCCATCAAGCCCACAAGACCATTCACAAAGGCCTTTTCATCCAGAATATCGCAAACAGGGCGATACTGATCCCCAAGCGCGGTGATCTTGGCCACCTGCGCAACACCTGCATCGGTCAACGCATCGCGCAAGGGCGTATGCGGGTTCACGAAACTAGCACCTGGCAAATGCAGACCCATAAACTCCATAAGCATTTGGTTGGAATTGGCCGTGCCGTAAAAGGTGCAGGTGCCTGGCCCGTGATAAGAGGCCATCTCGGCCTTCATCAATTCCTCGCGCCCGACCTCGCCTGCGGCGAATTTCTGGCGCACCTTCGCCTTTTCATCATTGGGTAGGCCACTGGTCATCGGCCCTGCAGGCAAAAAGATGGATGGCAAATAGCCAAATGTTGCCGCTGAAATCACCAAACCTGGAACGATTTTATCACAAACGCCCAAATAAATTGCCGCGTCAAAGGTGTTATGGCTTAACGCGACACCTGCAGCCAAGGCAATTACATCGCGGGAGAACAAGCTCAGCTCCATCCCCACCTGCCCTTGGGTGACCCCATCGCACATGGCAGGCACACCGCCCGCAACCTGCGCCGTGGCCCCGTTGGCCCGCGCTGCGGCCTTGATCCGTTCGGGGAAATTCTCAAAGGGCTTATGCGCGGAAAGCATATCGTTATAGGCGGTCACAATCCCAAGATTTGGCGCGCGTGCCGCCACCAAAGGATCCTTGTCCCCCTCCATCGCCGCATAAGCATGAGCCTGATTGCCACAGGTCAAATGCGCGCGGCGCGGGCCATCGGCGGCGGCCGCACGCATCCGATCTAGATAGGTCTTACGCGGCCCTTGCGAGCGCGCAATGATCCGCGCGGTGACAGCTTCGATACGGGTATCCAAGGACATAGACAAAAACCTCCATCTTCTGAGGCTTGCTATAATATGTTAGCGCTAACTATGCCAGAGGGAAATCGCACTCAATGCGGGGCTACATTCGGCAAAAACACCTTGTTGCCGCGATAAAGCAGCGAAATTCCCTTGTGGAAAAGGTGAATTTTCTCAGGTGCTGCACCCAGTCGCAGCACTTGCCCCCGCTTTGAGGGGTGAATCCCCGAAAGTTTTGCAATCACAGGGTCATCGCCCGTGCTGCCTGTGCTGTCGAAATAGAGAAGCGTCACTTCGCCAAGCGCCTCAGTGATGCCGACACGCCCCTCAAAGGCGAAATCATCCCCTTCTGCGGCGACAAAATCTTCGGGGCGGATGCCGATCTCAACCTTCATGCCTTTATCGCCCTTTTGGGTCGGGATGGCGGCTGTGATGATCCCGCCACCTTGATCCGCTCGGATCTTGGTGGTTTTGCCTGTGCCAACCACCTCGCCCGAGAGCAGGTTCATCGCGGGGCTGCCGATAAACCGCGCCACGAATGTGGAATTGGGCCGCTCGTAGAGATCAAGCGGCGCACCGACCTGCGCAATACCGCCCCCTGCCAAGACCACGATACGGCTTGCCAAAGTCATGGCTTCAACCTGATCATGGGTCACATAGATCATGGTGGTTTCTGGCATCGCCTCTTTAAGCTGCGCGATTTCAAGACGGGTCGCCACACGCAAAGCCGCATCTAGGTTCGACAGAGGCTCATCAAAGAGGAACACTTTGGGGTCACGCACAATGGCACGGCCAATTGCCACGCGCTGGCGCTGACCGCCTGACAATTCCTTGGGCAGGCGATCAAGCAAGCTGCCAAGCTGCAATTTCTCGGCAGCGGCACGCACGGCCTTGTCGATGGCCTCTTTCCCCTGCCCTGCAATCCGCAGGGAAAAGGCCATATTATCATAGACGCTCATATGCGGATAAAGCGCGTAGGATTGGAACACCATCGCAATCCCACGTTGCGAGGGCGGCATATCATTGACGCGCATCCCGTCAATTTCCAACGTGCCGCCCGTGATCCGCTCTAGCCCCGCGATCATGCGCAACAGCGTGGATTTCCCACAGCCAGAGGGGCCAACGAAAACAACCAATTCGCCCGTCTTGATCTCAAGATCAATGTCAGACAGCACCTTGACCTTCCCATAGGCCTTTTCCACGGCACTCAGTTTCAAATCGGTCATCTTCAGCCCCCCTTTTGAACAGCCTTGCCGCGCCTTAGCGGTTCTGCGCGCCAAACCATGCTTGATAGGCGGGCAAGGTCAACATGCCCGCTGCAACAGTTGCATGAAATGGTGCGGTAATATCGTCATATGCGCCCGCAGGCAGTGGAAGCTCGCGCGTCTCACCACTGAGGTTGAACGCACAAAAGACCGCGCGCCCCTGATATCTGCGCCAGAACGCGACCACATCTTGCGTATGGGTGACAAATTCAAACTCCCCTTTGACCAATTCGGGCAAAGATTTCCGCAAAGTGATCATGCGGCGATAGAATGCCAAAGTGCTGTCTTCAAGGCGGGTCTGCGCCTCGACCGAGCGCTGCAAATGTTCCACCGCGACAGGCAGCCATGGCTTGCTTTGGCTAAACCCGCCATTGTGATTGTCGTTGACCCATGGGATCGGCGTGCGACAGCCATCACGGCCCTTGAATTTTGGCCAAAAGCGGATGCCATAGGGATCCTGCAATTCTTCAAAGGCGACATAGGCCTCGGTCAGCCCCAATTCCTCGCCCTGATACAGGCAAACTGAACCGCGCAGCGATAACAAAAGCGCCGCAAAGACGCGCTGCCCTGCCTCATCCAAATTCCAACGGGTTGGATGGCGCACCACATCATGGTTGGAAAAGGCCCAACAGGCCCAACCATCGCCAATGCTGGCCTCTTGCTTTTCAATGACCGCGCCCACGGTTTCCGCGCTTGGCGTCTCTCCTGAGAGGAAGTCAAAGCTATAGCACATATGCACCTTATCACCGCCTGAGGTGTATTGTGACTGTATCTCAAGGCCATATTGCGCATCACCCACCTCGCCTACGGCGGTGGCAGCGGGGTATTCGTCCATCACCGCGCGCATACGGCGCAAGAAATCCAAATTCTCGGGTTGGTTTTTGTCATAAAGGTGATCTTGCCAATTATAGGGGTTCACCTCAGGCGCGATGGTGAAATTCCGCCGCTCTGGCGCAAGCGCGGGATTATCGCGCAGCAGCTTGTCATGGAAATAGAAATTGATCGTATCAAGGCGGAACCCATCAACCCCCCGATCCAACCAGAAGCGGCACACATCCAAAAGCGCATCCTGCACATCTGGGTTATGCAGGTTCAAATCTGGCTGCTCGACAAGGAAATTGTGCAGGTAATATTGCATCCGCTCGGGCGACCATTCCCACGCGCTGCCGCCGAAAATTGACAACCAGTTATTGGGGGGGCTGCCATCTGGCTTGGCATCGGCCCACACATACCAATCCGCTTTTGGATTGTCGCGAGTTTCGCGGCTTTCAATAAACCAAGGATGCTGATCCGAGCTGTGCGACAGCACCAAATCAATCAGAACCTTCAGGCCCAGATTATGCGCCTTTTCAATCAACGCATCGAAATCAGCCAATGTCCCGAACATCGGGTCGACATCGCGGTAATCGGAGACATCATAGCCGAAATCAAGCATGGGGGATTTAAAGAATGGCGAGATCCAAATCGCATCCACCCCAAGGCTTGCGATATGATCAAGGCGGTGAATGATCCCCGCCAGATCGCCAATCCCATCATCATTGCTGTCTTGATAGCTGCGCGGGTAGATCTGATAGATCACCGCACCACGCCACCAATCCTTATCAATGCCAAGGATATCGTTGGGGTTAATTTCAGGCATGATTGTCATTTATATCTCTCATTTTACAGAGCCAGCCAAAAGGCCACGCACCAAGTAACGTTGTAAGGAAAAGAAAACCGCCAAAGGCACCGCGATGGATACAAAGGCAGAGGTTGCCAATATTTCCCAATCACCACCGCGTGTGCCCATCATTTCGACCAATTGCCGCGTCATCACAGTGGTTTCGCCCGAGCTGTCGATCAAGAACACCATCGCGACCAAAAGGTCATTCCATGTCCAAAGAAATTGGAAAATCGCAAAGGACGCCAAAGCGGGAAAACTCAGCGGCAGGATGATGCGCGTGAAAATCTGAAACTCGGTCGCGCCATCCACGCGCGCGTTTTCAATCACCTCGCGCGGCAGGCCCACCATGTAATTGCGCAAAAGGTAAATCGCCAAGGGCAGACCAAAACCCGTATGCGCCAACCAAACGCCCAAATAGCCTTTGCCAATACCGATATCATTATGCAGCTTCAGCAGTGGGATCAGCGCCAATTGCAGCGGCACAACCAACAACCCCACAACAGCCGCAATGAGCAGCGCCCGCCCTGGAAACTCCATCCACGCCAAGGCATAGGCCGCAAAAGCCGCGATCAAAATGGGAATAATCGTTGCAGGGATTGTCACCGTCAGTGTATTGAAAAACGCCTTTGACATCCCCTCGCGGTTTGAAGGGTCGAACAAAACATTTTGATAGTTGCCGAGGGTGAAATCAGGGGGCGCAGAAACAGTCACGAAAATCCGCGCACCGCGCCCCTCAATCTGATCTGCAGTGCCGCGCCATTCATAATCGCCGCGCGCCGTGACAGTCAGGGTTTCCCCCTCGCCCAGATCAGCGACCTCATCGGGTTGATAGGCATCAATCGCGCGCGAGGATGCGCCCCATGCGCTGATCTCTCGGGCGATCTCATCAAGGTTTGCGGCGGCCCCGCCCTCGACAAAAATATTGCCAGAAACGAGATAGATACCATCGCCCAAATCCACCCGCGCCTCGTCAGGATCTGCGGTGCGATAGGTTTCGTTTTGCACCGCAGGAAACAGCGCAGCCCACCATCCCGAACTGCGGATTTGATCCGTTGTGCGGAAGGACGACACCAATAGCCCCAGTGTCGGTAGCACCCATACGATCACAAGGGCCAAGGCCGAAAAATGCACCGCCCATGATAGGCCCGATTTGCGCCCCGCAATATGATCCATCAGCGCATCTCCCGTCTGGCGTTATAGACGTTCCACACAAGGATCGGCAGCACCAAGATCATGATCACCATGGCGGCCGCTGAACCCACGCCCCAATCATTGGCGCGGAACAGTTTGTCATACATGTAATTGGCCAAAACTTGGGTTTCCCATTGTCCATTGGTCATCGCAAAAACGATGTCGAACACCTTGAGAACCACAATCGTAATGGTCGTCCAAACCACAACAATCGTGCCCGCGATTTGCGGCACTTTGATTTTGAAGAAAATTTGAAACGGGTTTGCCCCGTCCACAATGGCGGCCTCAATGGTTTCCTCAGGAATACCGCGCAAAGCCGCGGATAGGATCACCATGGCAAAGCCTGTCTGAATCCAAATCAAAACAATGATCAGAAAAATATTGTTCCAAAAGGGCACAGTCAGCCAAGTGATTGGGCTATCGCCGCCAAGCTGCAAATAAACGGCGTTAAGAATCCCGATCTGTGCCACATCCTCGGGGCGGGCATCATAGACCAATTTGAAAATCACCGCCGCGCCAACAAATGAAATCGCCATCGGCATAAAGATCAGGGATTTCGCGATATTCCCCCAACTGATCCGATCTGTCAGCTGCGCCGCCAACAAGCCAAAGGCAGTCGAGGCCGCAGGCACAATCAAAAGCCACAGGAAATTGTTGCGCAACGCCTCCCAAAACTTGGGGTCATCCGTCATGCGCGCGTAATTCTCAAGCCCAACAAAGGCGCCACCAAGGCTGCGGTCAGTCAAGGACAGACGCAATGTCTCAAAGACGGGATAGGTCAAATAGAGCGCGAGCGCGAAAAGAGCGGGAAATAGAAAAAGCCACGGGCGTATCGCATTGGCGCGATTGATATTGCGCCCTGCATTTGCCCCGCGCGCAGGAAACAGCACGCGATCAAGAATTTGGTTCGAGAGGTAAAAATAACCCACGCAGCCCCCCACCCCAATCAGGATGGTCAATGCCGCTTGCATGATTGGTGACATGGGTGCCCTTCCCCGATGCGCACGAAAAATCCGCGCAATCAAAAATAGGATCAGCCCGCGATACGCAGGCTGATCCAAAACCTAGCGCGATTTTATTTAATCGCGTCCCAGCTTTGCTGGATGGTGTCTGCCACAGCCGCCGCATCTGCGCCGCCTGCATAATCCACCATACCCGTCCAGAAGCTGCCTGCACCAATCGCGCCAGGCATCAGGTCGGAGCCATCAAAACGGAAGGTCGTTGCGTTAAGCAAGATTTCCCCCTGACCGCGCAGCGTATCGGTTTCATATGTAGCCAAGTTCACGCCAGAATGTGGCGTCAAGAAGCCACCCTGCGCCATCATGATCTCATGGGCGACAGGTGTTTTGAGAAACTCGATAAAGGCCATGGTCGCATCAGATGGATCTGTAATGGCCATCAACGTGCCGCCACCCAAAACTGGGCTGCCGAGGTCTTTTTCCGCGAATGCGGGGAAGTAGAAGAAATCAGCATCCTCGCCCACAACCGTGCCATCAGGGAAGAAGGCCGGAATGAAGCTGGCCTGACGATGCATGTAGCAGCCGGGAGGGGACTGGAACAAGCCCGCAGGGCTATCACGGAAATCGGTGGTTGCAACCGCGCCAGCGCCGCCCATCACATAGGCGTCATTGCGTGCGAATTGACCAAAGGTTTCGATGGCCTCAACCACGCGTGGGTCATTGAATGGGATCTCATTGGCAACCCATGCGTCATAGACATCAGGGGTCTGTGTGCGCAGCATCAGGTCTTCAACCCAGTCGGTCGCAGGCCAGCCTGTGGCGGCCCCAGAACCCAGACCAATACACCAAGGTGTGCCCCCATCTGCAACGATCTGGTCAGAAAGTGCGATCAACTCTTCCATAGTTGTTGGCACTTCGTAGCCTGCATCCTCGAAATTCTCAGGCACATACCACACCAAGGACTTCACGTTGACGTTGAAGAAGAAGCCATAGAATTGATCCGCGCCCGATTGATCTGCATATGTGCCCAGATCAACCCATGATGGGCCTGCTGCAAAATTCTCAGACACCCATGCGGCATTATCCGCGCCAAGCGGGGTCAAAAGACCATTGGCCGCCATATTGGCCGCAAGACCAGGCTGAGGGAAAACCGCGATATTGGGGGCAGAGCCTGCCTCAGCGTCAATCACGATTTGCTGCTCAAAGCTATCCGACCCTGTATAGGTCGCATCCGCGCCTGTTGCCGCCTCGAAATAGGCCAAAAGCGCATCAAAGCGTTCCGCCTCAGGCGAAAGCCAAGGGCCAGAAATCGTGACAGTCTGACCTGTCAAATCATGCGCCGCTGCGAATGCCTCATAGCTGGCCCAATTGAAATCCCCCTCACCCACGGGGAACACCAAACCACCATGCGCGTCAGCCATCGCCATCCCCGAGGACAGCGCAAGGGCTGCGGCGCTTGCGTAAAACGAACGTTTCATAAGTAACCTCCCAGAACCGCACCCCCTCATTGAGGATGCTTAGAAACCGCATTTCAAAACCTATTCCGCGATTCCGTCAAGAGTTTTTCAAAGCGCTTTGGAAAAGAAATGTCCTTAATGACCCAAGACCCTGAAAGGGCAAGAGAATTACAAGATATTTGATTTTACGTTTGTTTTTCGCAGATGCAACGCGCCGCCATTTTAAAAATTTATTTTTGACAAGCCGCATAAAATTCGCCTAGCTGAGGAAAAATTTGAAAGCGCTTTGAAGGCAATCTTGTAGCGCAAGACGATGAAACGACCCGGCGCCATGCGCGACACTTGAAGGAGGGAGGCGATGAATTTAAAAGAATTGGCATCATCGCTTGGGCTGTCTCAGACCACAGTCAGCCGCGCCTTGAATGGCTATCCCGAGGTGAACCCTGAAACCCGCGCCCGTGTCGAGGCTGCGGCGCGTGCGGCGAATTATCAACCCAATTCCCGCGCCCGCCGCTTGGCCACAGGGCGCGCTATGACCATTGGCCATGTGATTACGCATACGGGCGAAACTGAAATGGTGAACCCGATTTTCGCAGATTTTCTTGCAGGTGCGGGCGAGGTTTATGCCCGCGAAGGCTATGACCTTCTTTTATCTATCGTGCATGAGGGGGCCGCCGAACGCGCCTATCGCCAGATGGCCGCGAATGGCTCGGTTGATGGGGTGATGGTGCAAGGCCCCCGCCAAGAGGACCCGCGCATTGCGCTGCTACAAGAATTGGGGCTGCCGTTCTTGGTGCATGGCCGCACGGGGGATGCGCGCGGCTATAACTGGCTAGACATTGCCAATTTGCGGGCCTTTCGCCGTGCGACCGAATTCTTGTTGGATATGGGGCACAGTCGCATTGCCCTGATCAATGGCCAAGAGGCGATGGATTTTGCCGCCCGCCGCCGCCGTGGATATGAAGAGGCGCTGCGCGCGCGCGGCATCACCCCTGACGAAAGCCTGATGTATGCCGATGTCATGACCGAAGGCTATGGCCACCGCGCGGCCGCACAGTTGCTTGACCGTGAAAACCGCCCCACCGCCTTTTTGGTGTCATCAGTGATTTCTGCCATTGGGGTGCGCCAAGCGGCATGGGAGCGCGGGCTGCAACTGGGCCGCGATGTCTCGATCATCACCCATGATGATGTGCTTTCCTATCTCAACAATGATGCCGAAGGCCCCGCATTTACCGCAACCCGCAGTTCAATTCGTTTGGCGGGGCGGCGCTGTGCGGAAATTTTGATCGAACGGATCAAACAGCCTGACGCGCCCTTTGTGCATGAATTATGGGAAGCTGAATTGATGGTCGGGCGCTCGACTGGCCCTGCACCCTAACGCCTGTCTCTGCCTGCCCTCCTTCAACCCTGCTGCCGCATTGCAATGAGTTCTCTCCCAATGACCACCCCCACCCTTCCCGCGCGGTCGGATTTTCCGCAAGATTTCCTGCTTGGTGTCGCCACATCAGCCTATCAAATCGAAGGCCACGCTCAGGGTGGCGCGGGCCAGACCCATTGGGATACATTCGCCGCAACGGGCAACAACGTCACCCGCGCTGAAAATGGCGCGCTTGCCTGCGATCACCTGAACCGATGGGAAGACGACCTTGACCTGATCCGTGATCTTGGCGCTGACATATATCGCTTTTCGCTGTCATGGGCGCGGATCATGCCCGAGGGGCGCGGCGCGGTGAATAAGGCGGGCTTGGATTTCTATGATCGTTTGATTGACGGGATGTTGGCGCGGGGGCTGCGCCCTGCAGCCACGCTGTATCATTGGGAATTGCCCTCTGCACTTGCGGATCAAGGCGGTTGGGTGAATGGCGATATGCCAAACTGGTTTGCCGATTACACCGACCTTGTGATGGCACGCCTTGGCGACAGGCTGTGGTCGGTCGCCCCCATTAACGAGCCGTGGTGCGTCTCATGGTTATCGCATTTCGAGGGGCATCATGCGCCCGGTCTGCGCGATATTCGCGCGGCAGCCCGCGCTATGCACCATGTTCTCTCCTCGCATGGGCGCGCGATCGAGGTGATGCGCGCGCGTGGCATGCGCAATCTGGGTGCCGTGTGCAATTTTGAGGCAGCCCTACCCGCCGATGGAAGCCCCGCATCAAAGGCTGCCACTGCGCGTTACGATGCGATTTATAACCAATTCTTCCTCTCTGGCCTGTTTCATGGCCGCTATCCCGATCTGGTGCTTGAGGGGTTAGAGCAACATCTTCCCCAGAATTACCAAGACGATTTTGCCCATATCACCGCCCCGCTCGATTGGTTGGGGCTGAATTACTACACCTGCAAACGCCTGAGCGCAGGATGCGGAATTTGGCCAAATTACCAAGGCGTTGAGGGGCCATTGCCCAAAACCCAAATGGGCTGGGAAATTTACCCCGAGGGGTTGCATCATTTCCTGACCCATACGGCGAAAACCTACACGGGCGACCTGCCGCTTTATGTGACCGAAAACGGAATGGCGAATGACGATACGCCCGATCAGCCAGATGTAGCGCGCATAACCTATCTTGATGCCCATATGCGCGCTTGTTTGCGCGCGATTGAGGATGGCGCACCCTTGAAAGGCTATATCGCATGGTCGCTGATGGATAATTACGAATGGGCCTTTGGGTATGAAAAACGCTTTGGCCTTGTCCATGTTGATTTCGACAGCTTGCAAAGGCAACCAAAAGCGTCTTATCACGCCCTCGCACAGGGCTGGCGCGCGGGCTAAATAAGGCAGGACAGGATGACATCTTCCCCCGATTTGGATTTAGTCGCTGATATCGGCGGCACCAACACCCGCGTGGCTTTGGCGCGCGCGGGCATCATTGACCGCGACAGCATCCGCCGCTTTGCCAATAAAGACGCCGCTGATTTGCGCGAAATATTGGCGCAATTCATGAAACAGGCAGGCCTCAGGTCTGGCGCGCTCTCGGGCATTTGCGTGGCCGCTGCGGGCCCCGTGCGCGATGGCGTGGCCAAAATGACCAATTTGGATTGGCATATTGACCGCGCGATGTTGGCTGATGTCTCGGGCGCGTCACGCGTGGCTGTGCTCAATGATCTACAGGCGCAAGGCTATGCGATTGGCCATATTTCCGATACGGAATTGCGTGTGATCCTGCCCCATGATCCCGCCTCTGCCCATGCAGCGAAATTAGTCATCGGGCTTGGCACGGGGTTTAACGCCGCCGCCGTATTTGACGGGCCTCGGGGCCGCGTGGTGCCCCCTTCGGAATCGGGCCATATCACCCTGCCCACCCCAGATGACCAAACCCGCGATCTTGCCCGCTTCTTAGCCGAAAAGCATGGCTTCGCCGCAGTCGAGGAAGTTCTCTCAGGGCGCGGGATCAGCCATGTTCACGCCTTTTTGCATGGGAGTGATCAGCCTGCGCAACAGGTCATGGATGCGCTTGAGCAAGATGATGACAAGGCCCGCGCTACCGCCGCGCTCGTTGCGCAGGTTCTGGGCAATGTCGCAGGCGATCTGGCCTTGGTGAACCTGCCCTTTGGTGGGGTCTATCTGATTGGCGGCGTCTCGCGCGCCCTTGCGCCCTATTTGATGCAATGCGGATTTGCCGAGGCCTTTTCGAATAAAGGCCGCTTTGGCCCCTTTATGGCGCAATTCGGGGTCAGTGTGGTTGAAGATGATTTTGCCGCGCTCACAGGCTGCGCACAGGCCTTGATCGAGCTTTAGAACGCGCGGTCTTTGACGGCCTGCATAGAGACATGTGTCGAGGTTGAGGCGACATGCGGCAGGGCGGATATGACCTCGCCCAACACGCGGCGATAGGCGCCCATATCGCGGCAGCGCACCTTGACCAAATAATCAAACGCCCCTGCAATCATGTGGCATTCTTCGATTTCGGGCACGGCAATCGTGGCTTTGTTAAAGGCGGCCAATGCCGCCTCGCGCGTGTCGGACAATTTCACCTCAACAAAAGCCACATGTTCGCGGTCAAGCTTTACGGGATCAAGCTCCGCGCGGTAGCCTCGAATATAGCCTTCCTGCTCAAGACGGCGCAGCCGCACTTGGGTTGGGCTTTTCGACAGCCCCACGCGATCCGCCAATTCCGTTACGGAAATTCGGCCATCTTCTGAGACTTCCTTCAGAATCTTCCGATCAAACCCATCAATTTGCCCGCGTTCTGGCGATTTTGATACCATCAGACCCACCCTTTTCCTGTTTAATCAATTTATTTTCCCGCCAAAATACAAAGTCAAGGCGGATTTCCCGCCGATATCTTCGTATTGTAATTCATCTTCATTTTACCCGTGGTGTCCACATGACCGACCTTTCTGTGCTGCGCGATGCAATCCGTGACGATCACTTGGCCGATGAGGCCACTATTCTCGACCGCCTAATAAAATCGCACGGCCCCGATCAGGCCACGCGCACAGCCGCAAAGGCGCGCGCAACCCGCTTGGTCACATCCATCCGCAATGACACGGATGCAGGGTTGATGGAGGTGTTTTTGGCCGAATATGGCCTCTCGACCCGCGAAGGCATTGCGCTGATGTGTTTGGCAGAGGCGCTGTTACGCGTGCCAGATGCGACCACGATTGATGCTTTGATCGAAGATAAAATTGCCCCTTCAGCCTGGGGCGAGCATTTGGGAAAATCCTCCTCATCGCTAGTAAACGCATCCACTTGGGCGCTGATGCTGACGGGGCGCGTTTTGCAAGACGGCGAAGGCATGGATCGCGTGTTGCGCGG
The DNA here is from genome assembly GCF_037805125.1 of Roseobacter sp. HKCC-CH-9208. Taxonomy (NCBI): domain Bacteria; kingdom Pseudomonadati; phylum Pseudomonadota; class Alphaproteobacteria; order Rhodobacterales; family Roseobacteraceae; genus Roseobacter; species Roseobacter sp. HKCC-CH-9208. The sequence goes on from NZ_JBBLYK010000001.1 coordinate 286,563, forward strand.
GGCCTTGCGCCGTTTGGGCGAACCTGTGATCCGCACCGCCGTGGCCCGTGCCATGCGCGAGATGGGGCGGCAATTCGTGTTGGGTCAAACCATGCCAGGCGCGATGGCGCGCGCCGCCAAGCAAGAGGCAAAGGGATACAGCTATTCCTATGATATGTTAGGCGAGGCCGCGATGACCATGGCCGATGCGGATGACTTTTTTGCCTCCTATAAAACGGCCATTGCCAAGATCACCCCGCGTTGTAGGGCAGAGGATATCCGCAGCAACCCTGGAATTTCGATCAAACTCTCGGCGCTGCACCCACGCTATGAAGTGGCACAAAAAGATCGTGTTATGTCCGAACTTGTGCCGCGCGTTTTGGAACTGGCCCTTGATGCGCGTCAGGGCGGGATGGGTCTTAACATTGATGCCGAAGAAGCAAATCGTCTTGATCTGTCGCTTGATGTGATTGAGGCGGTCTTGGCCGATCCACGCCTTGCAGGATGGGACGGGTTTGGCGTTGTGGTGCAGGGCTACGGCCTGCGCGCAGGCGCGGTGGTTGACTGGCTTTACGCCCTTGCCACCAAACTTGACCGCAAGATCATGCTGCGTCTGGTCAAAGGCGCCTATTGGGACACCGAGGTGAAATTGGCGCAGGTTGAAGGGCTATCAGGCTTTCCTGTCTATACAAGAAAATCCGCCACCGATGTGGCCTATCTGTGTTTGGCCAAAAAGCTGCTTGGTCTGACGGATCGCATCTATCCGCAATTTGCCACCCATAACGCCCATTCTGTGGCGGCCATTATCGAAATGGCAACAGACCCCACCTGTTTTGAATTCCAACGCCTGCATGGGATGGGCGAGGCGCTGCATGATCTGGTGCTGAAGGGCAACGCCACGCGCTGCCGTATCTATGCGCCCGTTGGGGCGCATCGGGATCTTTTGGCCTATCTCGTGCGCCGCTTGTTGGAGAATGGCGCAAATTCTTCTTTCGTGAACCAAATCATGGATGAAAACACGCCACCTGAGGTGGTCGCAGCCTGCCCGTTTGAACGGCTCGAGCGCGCAGGGCCAAATCTTGCCGTGCGCCATCCAAGCGCGCTTTTTGCGCCCGAGCGCGCAAATTCACGCGGGTTTGACCTCAGCGATCCTGTAAGCTTGGCCGAGCTAGACACGGCGCGCGCGCCATTTCGGACGCATCAGTGGCAAGCAGGCCCTATTTTGGCCAGACCTGCGACAGGGGCCGATGACATCACCCAAACCTGCCCTGCCGATCCCACCGACATCGTGGGCCGTGTTGCAGAGGCCTCCGCGGGTGATATTGAGACCGCGCTGACATCTGCGCAGGTTTGGGACGTATCCGCCACAGAGCGCCGCAGCTGCCTTGAGCGGGCCGCCGACCTTTACGAAGCGCATCATGCCGAATTATTTGCGCTTCTCGCCCGCGAGGCGGGCAAAAGCCCCGCCGATGCAGTGGCCGAACTGCGCGAGGCGGTGGATTTCTTACGCTACTACGCGGCCCATGCGCCGCTTTTGCAGCAGCCCGCGCGCGGGGTGTTTACCTGTATCAGCCCGTGGAATTTCCCCTTGGCCATTTTCACAGGGCAAATCGCTGCCGCGCTTGCAGCGGGAAATGGCGTTTTGGCAAAGCCCGCGGAAACAACCACCCTCATCGGTGCGCGGGCCGTGGAATTGCTCCATGCCGCAGGGGTGCCGCGTTGCGCCCTGCAATTTCTGCCAGGACAAGGGGCCAAGGTCGGGGCGGCCCTTGTCAGCGATGCGCGTGTTGCGTGCGTGTGCTTTACGGGGTCAACGGCAACCGCCCAAGGGATCAATCGCGCCATGGCGGCCCATCTGCACCCCGCGGCCCCTTTGATTGCAGAGACAGGCGGCCTGAATGCCATGATCGTGGACAGCACCGCCCTGCCCGAACAGGCCGTGCGCGACATTGTCGCCTCGGCCTTTCAATCCGCTGGTCAGCGTTGCTCGGCCCTGCGGTTGCTCTATGTGCAAGAAGATATCGCAGAGGGGCTGTTACAGATGTTGCAGGGCGCGATGGAGGAACTCTCCCTCTCCCACCCATGGAACATATCCTGCGATGTGGCCCCGGTGATCACGGCAAGCGCGGCGGCAGAGATCAATGCCTATGTCCAACAGGCCCAGAGAGAGGGGCGTTTGATCAAACAGATCACCCCGCCCAGCACGGGCCATTATGTGGGGCCTGCGTTGATCTCATTGCCCGGTGGGATCAACGACCTTGAGCGCGAAGTCTTTGGCCCTGTCTTGCATGTGGCCACTTATAAGGCCCGCGATCTGACGCGGGTTGTGGCCGATGTGAATGCAAGGGGCTATGGCCTGACCTTTGGGATGCACAGCCGCATTGATGACCGCATCGCCGAGGTGGCGAGCCAGATCAAGGTTGGCAATCTCTACATCAACCGCAACCAAATAGGTGCCATTGTGGGCAGTCAGCCCTTTGGGGGCGAGGGTCTGTCTGGCACAGGGCCAAAGGCGGGCGGGCCGCACTATTTGCCGCGCTTTACGCGCCCTGACCTCGCGGCAGGGGGCCCAATGGGCGATGCCCCCCCCTGTGACGAGGCCGAAGTGACCCGCGCCCTTGCAGCACTTGCGCCTCCCTCGGATAGGCCTCTGTCCCAAGCAGAAATGCCCGGGCCTACAGGTGAATCAAACCTGTTGTCACGCTATGCGCGCGGGCGGGTTCTGTGTCTTGGGCCAACAGCGGAAGCAGCAATGATGCAGGCCCAACATGCCATAGAGGCAGGCTGCACCGCCCTTGCGATTGCGCCTGATGTTGGCGCGCGTGGGGTTGCGGGGCGGCTTCCTGCTGACATGCTGCGCAGTCTCTCGGGGTTTGATGCCGTGATCTTATGGGCAGATCGCAAAGAGGCCCGCCCTTATCGCGCGGCTTTGGCGGCGCGCGAGGGCGCCTTGATCCCGCTGATTTGTGAACGCGACCCTAAACCGCGCCTGATCGTTGAGCGGCATATCTGCATTGACACCACCGCGGCGGGCGGCAATGCGCGACTTCTGGCGGCGGCAGGTGAGGCCTAGATCGCCAACCCCACGGCGCGGCCAATTAGGGATGTGGCCACCATCGCCAACACGCCCCAAAACATGACACGGAATGCGGCGCGCCCTTTGGGGGCGCCGCCCGCCTGCGCACCAAGCGCACCAAGCGTGCCAAGGGCCGCCAATGTGGCCGCCCCCACCCAAAGCTCCACCTGATCATGCGGGGCCACGACCCCCATCAGCAACGGCACCAAAGCACCGCCTGCAAATGTGGCTGCAGAGACCACCCCCGCCTCCACAGGCTTGGGCGGCGAAAGATCGGTTAGCCCAATCTCATCGCGCAAATGTGCGCCAAGCGCATCTTTGCGGGTCAATTCGCGCGCCACCTCATTGGCCAACTGCTCCGACAAGCCCCGCTGACGATAAATCGCGGCCAATTCGGCCAATTCGCCAGCGGGGTTCAATTTCAACTCGCGCTTTTCGCGCTCGACATCGGCTCGCTCCACATCGGCTTGGCTTGAGACGGAAACATATTCACCCGCCGCCATCGACATCGCCCCCGCGACCATGCCCGCAATCCCCGATAATAGGATCGTGCCTTGATCTGCACCGCCCGAAGCAACCCCCACGATCAATGACGCAGTCGACAAAATCCCATCATTCGCCCCCATCACCGCCGCGCGCAACCATCCTGAGCGTTGCGACAAATGCGGTTCATCATGCGCCGAGGGGACATTGTGGGTATCAGGTCGGTGTTCAGCCATAATTGGGCAATCCCATTTTTCCGGGGTTGAAAATATTTTGCGGATCAATCCCGCGCTTGATTGTGGCCATGACCTCCATCGCCTCTGGCCCCAATTCGCGGATCAGATAGGCGGCTTTGCCTTGGCCGATGCCATGCTCGCCTGTGCAGGTGCCCTCCATCGCAATCGCCATATCATTGAGCCATGCAACAAACCCTTCGGCCATCTCAACCTCGGCAGGACTGTCCGTGTCGATCAACATCAACACATGGAAATTTCCATCGCCCACATGGCCCACAACGGGGGCGATCATGCCCAATTCTGCCGCACGCGTCTGTGCCTTTGTCACAGCTTCGGCCAGACGGCTGACGGGCACGCAAATATCGGTGGAAATCCCCTTTGCCCCAGGGCGCAGGGCCAAGCCCGCCCAATAGGCATCATGGCGCGCTTGCCACAGTTGATTGCGCTCCTCCTCAAGGGTGGTTGCGGCAAAGCCCGTGCCGCCAAAATCAGCTGCAATCTCGCCAAAACTTGCCGCGTCCTCGGCCACGCCTGTCTCGCTGCCATGAAATTCCAACAGCAAAAGTGGCGTTTCTGGCAGGGACAGATTGGAATAACGATTAACCGCCTCAACCATCAGCTTGTCGAGCAATTCAATGCGCGCCACGGGCAATCCATATTGCACAGTCGCAATGACACATTCGCAGGCAGCCTCGACCGAAGGGAAAGAACATGTCGCCGCAGAAATGGCCGCAGGGATACCGCGCAGACGCAAGGTTAACTCGGTGATCAGGCCAAGCGTGCCTTCAGAGCCGATCATCAGATGGGTCAAATCATACCCTGCCGAAGATTTCCGCGCCCGCGCGGCGGTTTTGACAATTTCCCCCGATGGCAAAACCGCCTTCAGCCCAAGAATATTTTCCTTCATCGTGCCGTAGCGCACGGCATTCGTGCCGCTTGCCCCCGTGGCCGCCATACCGCCAAGCGTTGCATCTGCCCCCGGATCCACGGGAAAGAACAGCCCCGTGTCGCGCAAATGCGTGTTCAACGCCTTGCGCGTGACACCTGGCTCAATCACAACATCCATATCTTCGGCACTGACCCGAAGAATGCGGTTCATCTGACTGAAATCAATACAAATTCCCCCCGCGGATGCATTCACATGCCCCTCAAGGGATGAGCCTGCCCCAAAGGGGATCACAGGCACATAATGACGCGCGCACAGGCGCACGACATCTTGAACTTCCTCGGTGGATTGCACAAAAACCACCGCATCAGGCGCTTGGGTGCGCAGCCATGTGGTGGTGTGGCCATGCTGTTCGCGCAAGGCGGCACTGGTCGCAAGCCGCGCCCCAAATTGCCCCGCAAGCGCCTCGATTACGGTAGCAATGCCATGCTCATTGCGCGGAAGATCTAAAATTTCAGCCATGGTGATGCACTTTCCCTGTTGCTGACTTTATGTTTAGCGACAGCCGCACTGAAGAAAAAGGGGGCCCGCACCCTCGGGGCTAAAGCCCGTAAAGGGCGCCAAACTTTTCCTCGAGATAGCGCAACAGCGGCTCAGGGGAGACAGGCCCACCGATTGCATCCTCAATCGTCTGGCGCGGCGGTTTCAGGCTGCCGTGGCGTTGCAATCTTTCGCGCAGCCAATCGTTTGCAGGGCGTGGATTGCCCTGTGCCAATGCCGCATCCAAATTCGGCACATCCGCGCGCAAAGCCTGCATCAAGCAGCCCGCATAGACATTGCCAAGCGCGTAAGTGGGGAAATATCCGAACAGGCCCGCCGACCAATGGACATCTTGCAAGACCCCGTGGCTGGGGCGATCCACGGCGAACCCAAAATCAGCCATAAAGCGATCATTCCATGCCGCCTCAAGATCACCCACGGCCAGATCACCGCTGATCAATGCCTGCTCAAGATCAAACCGCAGCATGATATGCAGGTTATACTGCACCTCATCGGCCTCGGTGCGGATATAGCCTTTGGCAACCCGATTGATCGCCGCGTAAAGCGCGGCAGGGCTATCTGTTGACAGCCCACCAAAGGCCGTCTGCATCTGCTCATAAAGCCATGTCACAAAAGGCAGGGACCGACCAAGCTGATTTTCGTAAATGCGGCTTTGGCTTTCATGCACCCCCATAGAGGCCCCCTGCCCCAATGCGGTCAAGTGATAGAGCGGGTCGATATTTTGCTCGTAGCAGGCATGGCCCACTTCGTGAATGGTCGAATAAAGCGCATTAAACGGATCATCCCGCGCCACCCGCGTGGTGATGCGACTGTCACTGCCTGAGCCAGAAGAAAACGGGTGAACGGCAAGATCAATCCGCCCTTTGTCGAGATCATAGCCAAAGGCCAAGGCAATCTCGCGCGTCAGGGCAAGTTGCGCTGTCTCGTCAAAATCACCCGATATCGCCACAGGCATCGGTTTCTCAAGGATCGCCGCGCGCAAGGACACAAGGCGCGGACGCATCACATCAAACAGGGCCGCGATTTCGCGGGCGCTCATTTCGGGTTCGTAATCGTTTAACAGCGCATCATAAAGGGCCGCACCACGCGTCTCGCCTGACAGGCAGGCAGCCTCTTCGCGGCGCAAGGTGATCAGCTGCTCAAGAACAGGTAAAAATCCTGCAACATCATCTTCGGCGCGGGCCTTGGCCCAAACCCCATGGGCGAGCGAGGCAGTGCGCGCCAATTCCGCCGCCAAACGCGCGGGGATTTTTGTAGCACGCTGATATGACCGCGAGATCAGCCGCAAAGAGGATGCTTCAAAATCCGTTTCAGCCTGTGCGGTTTCCAGCAGTTCGCCAAGTGCAGGGTCAGTGCGGCGGGCGTGCAGAACCCCCTCCATCGCTGCGATTTCTTCGGCGCGCTGTGCCGCTGCCCCCTTGGGCATCATGGTTTCTTGATCCCAATGCAACCGCCCCGCGACCTGCTCAAGCGCGGCGGTTTGCGCTGCATGGGCCAAAAGATCCTGCATCGCACTCATGCCGCTGCCCCACGCAAGGATTGCTCAGGCGGATAAATCGCAAGGAACCGCGCGCGCAAAATCAAGACAACCAAGGCCACCGCGCCAAGCTGATGGGTCAACCCAAGGGCAATTGGCGCAGAATGCATCACCGTTACAATCCCGATCACCACCTGCCCAAATAGCATCACCGCCATCCATGCATAGGATTGGCGCACCATAGCATTGCCCGATTTGCGCCCTTTGAGCCAAACCGCAATCCCATAGGCAAAGACCAGATAGCCCAGCATCCGATGGATGAATTGCACAGTGCCATCATTTTCGAACAGATTGCGATACCAAGGGTCAATCGCCCACATATCAGGCGGGGTGAACCCGCCCGCCATCAAAGGCCAATCAATATAATTGCGCCCTGCATCGATCCCCGCGACCAAGGCCCCGACCAAGACTTGCAAAAAGGTGAGATGCAAAAGCCCCGTGGTCATACCAAACAGGCGCTTATCGCCCGCACGCCGCGCCGCCAATAGCGCGGGCGCAGGTCGGCTGAGCTGCAAAATGAACCATGTGATGAGGGCAAGGATGAAAAACGCGACACCCAAATGTGTCGCCAATCGATAGGAGGCGACATCAAACATGCCAGGCGCAAGACCCGAATGGACCATCCACCATCCGATGGCCCCTTGCAGACCACCAAGCGCCCCAAGCGCCACGATTTTTGGAACCCACCCTTTGATCAGATTGCCAGAGAGCGCAAGCGCGGCAAACCCAAGGGCCCAAACAAGACCGATTGCGCGCCCCCATTGACGATGGCCCCATTCCCACCAAAAAATATACTTAAACTCGGCCATCGACATGCCGCGATTTTGCTCTTGGTATTCGGTTGTCTGCTGATAGGCGGTAAATTGCTCTTGCCACTGGTCATCACTGAGCGGCGGAATTGCCCCCGAAATCGGCGCCCATTCAACGATAGACAACCCTGAATCGGTCAGGCGCGTCATGCCCCCAATGGCAATCATCGCCGCAACCATCACAAAGAGAACCGCCAAATAGGCCCGCATCCATGTGCGCGCCCCGCCCGTGTCGCGGGAAATCCCCGAAGGGTTCGGGCCTGTTTTCCCCGCCCCAGAGGGCCCTTTGCCGGATTGGTCAACCTCTTCGAAAATATTGCGGCTCATGGCGCGGCCCCTTCTCGATCTTCATTTGGCAAAAGACCTAGCGCCTTGGCAAAGGCTTCGCAAGAATGCGCGGCAGTTTGGCGCTAGGGCCGATCACGCCAACGCTGCATCTGTCGCAAAATGCCGTGGAACAGCTGAACATCGGCCCGCGTCAGGGGAAGACGCCCCCACAAATTGCGCAAGACCAGCTTCATGCCCGCGGCCTTTGTTTCGGGAAAGAAATAGCCCATTTCATCAAGCTTTTCTTCGTAATGATCCGCCAGTTTTTCAACCTCAATCGCAGTGGCAAAATCGCTGCGGGCAAATTCCATGCGCATTTCGACCACCTCGGTGGTTTGGCGGCGCCATTCATACGCGCATAGCAGCACCGATTGCGCCAGATTGAGCGAGGGAAAATCAGGGTTCACGGGCACAGTTATAATCGCATCAGCACGCGCGATATCGTCATTTTCCAAACCTGCGCGCTCGGGGCCAAAGATCACCGCAACCTTGCCACCCGCGGCATGGATGGCCCGCGCCTGCGCCATCGCCGCCTCAGGGCTGAGGATCGGTTTGGTCAGGCCCCGTTCGCGGGCGGTGGTCACAAAAACATGGGTGCAATCGCCAATCGCCTCTGGCGTTGTCTCCACCACCAAAGCAGGGTCAAGCACCACGCCTGCGGCGCCACTGGCCAAGGCCACCGCGCGTTCATTCGGCCACCCATCGCGCGGGGCCACAAGGCGCATATGGTTCAGGCCGAAATTCCACATTGCCCGTGCCGCCGCGCCAATATTCTCACCCATCTGCGGGCGCACAAGCACGAAACAGGGCATTGTATGGGCGGTTGCGGGAATTTGGCTATCGTCACTCATGACCCTGCCATAACGCGCGGCGGAATTCTTGCCAAGCGCCCCATTGCTGAACGCAAAGCAAACCATTAGGAACAAACAAAGACTGACAAGAGGCAGCCCTATGTCCGACATGGATATTCCACAGATTTACCTTGTGACCCCGCCAAATTTTGAGCTGACGGGCTTTGGCGCACAGCTTGCGGCAGTTTTGGATGCCTATCCTATCGCCTGCCTGCGCCTTGCTCTGGCAAGCCGTGATGAAGATGACCTCGCGCGCGCGGCGGATCACTTGCGCGAAATTGCCCATGCCCGCGACATCCCCTTGGTGATGTCAGAACATATCAAACTGGTCGAACGCTTGGGTCTGGACGGCGTGCATCTCTTGGATGGGCCGCGCAGCACCCGCAAAACCCGCGCGGATCTTGGCGGCGATGCAATCATCGGCTGCTTCTGCGCCAATTCCCGCCATGATGGGATGAATGCAGGGGAAATGGGGGCGGATTACATCAGTTTCGGCCCTGTTGGCGACACAAGCCTTGGCGATGGCAGCCGCGCCGAAGATGATCTTTTCGCATGGTGGAGCCAGATGATCGAACTGCCAGTCGTGGCCGAAGGCGCGCTGACGCTTGCAGATATCGAACGCCTTGCGCCGATCACAGATTTCTTCGCCATCGGTGAGGAAATTTGGCGGAAAGACGATCCTGTGGCAGCCCTTAAGACGCTTATGTCCCCTCTGGGCTAAGGGCCTGAGCAAGCCCCGCACGCACGGCCGTTTCGGCGGCCTTCGCCAGTGCCTTGCGCGATGCGAACTGTGAGACGCGCAAGGGCGCGTGATAGATTGCCGTCACATGGCCATTTTTACGGACAGATAGCACCCGCATCAGACCGGCACCAAAGGATTGATCCCCCCACCACCCATAAAAGGCGGGATTTTCGCCTGCGGGGGCATGATAGGCGATGGTGACGGGCTGCACCGTCATATCGGGTCGCAGATCAGCGGCAAAAAACGCCTCAAACAGGCTTGAGCGGAAGGGTAAAACGCGCAACCCATCGGTGGATGTGCCTTCTGGGAAAAACACCAAACGCTCGGCGCCTTCTGCAAGGCGCACATGCAACAGCCGATTTTGATCTTTTGCCGCCATGCGCCGCCGCTCGATAAAAACAGTGCCTGCTGCGCGCGCCAAAATCCCAATACCGGCCCAATCGCGCACTTCGGATTTTGCCACGAATACCACAGGCCCGCCCGCATTGAGCGGGAAAATATCAAGCCAAGACACATGATTGGCGACAATCGCGCCCGCACCTTGTGCGGCATTTCCTGTGCGCGTCACCTTGAGGCCCAAAATCAAACAGACAAAGGCGCAGACGATTTGCGTGATCCGCGCAGTTAAAGGGCGGCGCAAAGGCCCCACTATGACGCGCTCTGGCACGCGGCACAAAAGCAGGGTCAAAAACCCAAACCCAATGACCAGAAGGATCGCAGCCCCGCGCAGACAGGCGCGCAGAATACCCAAAACCCCCACCGATGCGGGCGTGACCTGAGGGGCGCCATCCCAGCGCATGCGCCTATATCCCCCGACCCCGCGCGTAGAGCGCGCGGTGTTTTTCCGACATCAGGGCCGTATCAAGGATCAAACAAATATCTGTGCAATTAAAGGCGTGATCCACAAAGGCCCCCTGCCCAACCGCACCACCAAGACGCAGATAGGCCTTGATCAAAGCGGGCAGCGCACGCGTAGCAGCCGTACGCTCAAGCGCGTCTTCGGCAATAAGGTTCATATCCTGATAACCCGTCGCCCGCGCCTTTGGACGCAGCCCCTCAGGCGCAAGATGGCGGTGATGCAGCAGCGACAGGGGCGCGGCCAATTCAGCCACATCGGTGCCATGCAGGGACGCCACCCCAAATAGAATTTCAATCTCATGGGCCACGATATAATCGGCCAGCCCATTCCATAAATGCATCAGCGCCGTGCCCCCGCGATAATCGGCATGCACGCAAGACCGCCCCAATTCCAGCAAACGCCGACCCGAAGATTTGAGGGGCGCGAGATCATATTCGTCTTCCGAATAGAATTGACCTGCGGCTTTGGCCCCGTGCTCCTGCATCACGCGGTAAACACCCACAACTTGCTCGCCCACAGCGCGGCGATGATCCAGAAGCATGAGATGATCAAAAAATGGGTCAAAGCGATCTGCCTCAAGCCGCGCCTCGTGATCCACCAAGGCCCCATCAGCGCCCAATTCCGCCACGAATACCTCATAGCGCAGGCGCTGCGCCGCGCGAATATCCTCTGGGCTTGAGGCCAATCGCAGCTCAAAATGCGGCTCTTGCGACACCATAAGGCGGGCTTTCCTGTCTTGGCTGTGCCTTTCGCGCCGCAATTTTGCGGCCTTTGGGGCAAATGCGTTTATCTGTGCAGCGCGATGCGCCTTTCCAAGATATGATCTTCGTGATGCAGAATTAGGGTATTGTTAACCATCATTCCAGTAGACCGAACCCTTAAGCGCCCCATTCGGGCAGCAATGTCACATGGCGGGAGTCGATCACTTGTTTGCCTTGATGCTCGAAATTGACGGTCACCTTGCCACCAATATTCGATTGCACCTGCCCCAACCCCCAATCGGGTTGCGCAGGGTTGCGCACCAACATTCCAGGCTCAAGCAGCGCATTCAACTCTTCGGTCATCGGAGGCCTCATTGATGGATCAAATCGTCTTTAGCCCAAATTCACAGGATTTGTCAGCCCTGGTTGCATCACGGCTCTGTCATGATTTGGGCAACCCTTTGGGGGCTGTGTCAAATGGGGTTGAGCTTCTGCAAATGAGCGGCATGGCCAACAGTCCTGAAATGGCCCTGATTGCCGATGCGCTGCGCGATACCGAAGCGCGGTTGCGGTTTTTCCGTATCGCCTATGGCGCGGCGCGGCCTGATCAGCATATCTCTGAACGCGAAGCGCGCAACATTCTGAGCCAGATGTATAGCGCGGGCCGCCTGACAGTTGACTGGCTTTTGACGGGGGATTTACCGCGCCATCATGTCAAAAGCGCCTTTTTGATGATCGCCTGTGCCGAAGCGGCCCTTCCTATGGGGGGGCATATCACAATCGCACAGCCCGAGCGCGGCACAGTTACAGTCGGCGCAGACGGGCTACGGATCTTGCACGACTTGTCAGGTCTGGCATGGCTCGGCGGGGCCAGTCACAGCACCCCAAGCCCGCGCGAGGTGCAATTCCTGATGCTGTTAAAGGAGGCCGCTGAAATCGGGGCTGAGATTTCCCTCAGCCTCTCTGACACCCGTTTGCAGATCAAATTGCAGGGGTCGCGGTTATAACGCCTGCAATCCTGCGCGAAACCGCGCGGCTTTGGCCACATACCCCGCTGCCGATTGAATAAGCCCCGAGCGTGCCGACTCGTCTAGCGCGCGAATAACACGGCCAGGCATCCCCATCACCAAACTGCCATCAGGAATAACTTTGCCCTCAGGGATCAAGGCCCCTGCCCCGATCAAGCAGCCCTTACCAACAACCGCACCATTCATCACCATCGCGCCCATGCCAATCAATGTGCCATCGCCAATCGTGCAGCCATGCAAAAGCGCGCGATGCCCAATGGTGCAATCCTCGCCCACAGTAAGGGGCAGACCTGGGTCTGTATGACAGATCACATTTTCCTGCAGATTGCTGCGCGCGCCAATGGAAATCAGTTCATTGTCACCGCGCAACGTGGCCCCAAACCAAATGCTGCTTTCGGCAGCAAGGGCAATCTTTCCAATGACATTGGCATCATCGGCAACCCATGCATCGGTGGCGATATCGGGCTGATGCCCCTCAAAGGCATAAATCATGGCGCGCGCATCCCCTCATATTCACTTTGTAAACCCCGCAAAAACCCTGCAAGGCTTGGCTGCTGAATGAGGCGCATCCGTTCAGCCGTGATGATTGTGGTCAGATTGTCAAAGCACGCGTCCAAATCATCATTGACGAGAACATAATCATAGCCATCCCAATGGCTGATCTCGTCCCAAGATTTTGCCATGCGTTTGGCAATGGTTTCGGCATCATCTTGCGCGCGCGTCACCAGACGTTGGTGCAAGGCTGCAATGCTCGGGGGCAGGATAAAGATCGACAGCGCATGCGCGCCCAGCGCAGAGTTGCGGATTTGCTGCGCCCCCTGCCAGTCTATATCAAATAAGACATCGCGCCCGGCATCAATGGCCGCACGCACAGGTGGCATCGGGCTGCCATAAAGATTGCCAAATACCTCGGCATGTTCCAGCATCGCGCCCTCATCCACCATCCGCTCAAACCCCGCGCGGTCGAGGAAATGGTAATGTTCCCCATCCACCTCGCCTGTACGCGGCGCGCGCGTGGTGGCGGATACTGAAAACCGCAACGACCCATCCCATGCCATCAAACGCCGTGCCAAGGTGGATTTCCCCGCGCCCGAAGGCGAAGAAAGAATGATCAGCAACCCACGGCGTGTGGCAGCGTTGAGAGATTTTGCATCGGTCTGAGACATCAGGCGCGTCTTTCTATGGCGATCTTTACTTTGCGCGCGCATCTTGAGGATCAGACCGCAGAGGTCAAGCCAAAGCAGCGCCGATGCCCCATTAACCAATTTCTGTCATATGGGCTGAATTTTCCGAAAATTTGCCGTTACTATGCCCGAGGTAACACACCTCAGCACATAAACCTTCGATCCGCCGCATAGGGGTATACAGCAGGCGTATCGAACCCGTTGAGGATAGGGGAAAACGATGGGGAAATATTATTTTGGCGATGCCGTGCGTGACAAGGACGACACCCTTGATCACCATATGGCCTTCACGCGATTGCGGCAGCATTGGAACAGTTTGCGCGAGACTGGCCGCGAACCACCCAAAGCACGCGATTTGCAGCCGCATATCTTAGGCGCGGCCCTACCATTTGTGTTTTTGGTGGAAAATCTAGGCGGCGAGATTTTGCGCCTGAAACTGGGCGGCACGCATTTATGCGATGTTATGGGGATGGAACTTCGCGGAATGCCGCTGCGGTCGAGCCTGTTTTCACGGGGCCTGCGAAATTGGATATAAGACTGCAAAGCAGCTATAGCGGGATTGAGCCACCCGTTTTGGCGCGCATCTTCCTTTTGCCCTTGCAAAGCGCCTCGGGCATGATTGATCGCGCCATTGGGGCTTTTGTGGCCAAAGGGCCGCTTAACCATGCGCCCTATCGGTTTGAGATTGAGCGCACGGATCTGCACCCGCTTCATGCAGAAACGGCGCTTATAACGCCGCCGCCTCATATGGGCATGAAACCCACCAAAGTGCCCCACCTGCGCGTCCTTTCAGGGGCGCGCGCAGGCTAGCCCGTTAGCGCGGCGGGGTTTTATCCCGCCGCCGCTGTCGCCGCATCACGGCGGGTTGAGGACAATTCCTCCGCCACCAAGAAGGCCAATTCAAGCGACTGGCTGGCATTGAGGCGCGGATCACAGGCCGTGTGATAGCGGCTTGAGAGATCCTCATCGGTCACAGCGCGTACGCCGCCTGTGCATTCGGTGACATCTTTGCCTGTCATCTCGAAATGCACCCCGCCGGGAATGGTGCCTTCGGCGCGGTGGATGGCAAAGAATTCGTGCACCTCCCGCAAAACCGAGTCGAAAGGCCGCGTCTTAAACCCACTGGCCGATTTGATCGTATTGCCGTGCATTGGGTCACAGCTCCAGACCACATTTGCCCCGTGCGATTGCACTGTGCGCACAAGGCGCGGCAGGTGATCGCCAACTTTGCCCGCACCAAAGCGCGCAATCAATGTCAGGCGGCCTGCCTCATTTTCTGGGTTCAACTTATCCATCAGGATTTTCAGATCATCCTCGGTGGTGGTTGGGCCGCATTTCAGACCAATCGGGTTTTGCACCCCTGCACAGAATTCAACATGCGCGCCCTCTGGCTGACGGGTGCGGTCACCAATCCAGATCATATGACCCGAGCCTGCAATCGGTTTGCCGGTGGTCGAGTCAATCCGACACAGGGCTTCCTCATATTCCAACAACAGCGCCTCATGGCTCGTGTAGAAGTCAACACTGTGCAATTCATGTGTGGTCTGTGGGCTGATGCCAGCCGCACGCATGAAATCAAGGCTATCTTGGATATGATTGGCCATGTCGCGGTATCTCTCCGCGTCATCGTGATCGGTAAAGCCCAAAGTCCAGCTATGCACCCGCTCGATATCTGCAAAACCACCCGTTGAGAAAGCCCGCAACAGGTTCAACGAGGCGGCGGCCTGCGTATAGGCCTGCAACATTTTAGCAGGGTCAGGAATGCGCGCCTCGGGCGTAAAGGCCAACTCATTGATGATATCACCGCGATAAGACGGCAACTCGACCCCGTTGATCACCTCGGTGGGCGCTGAGCGCGGCTTGGCGAATTGCCCTGCCATACGGCCCACTTTGACCACAGGAACCTTGGCACCATAGGTCAAGACCATCGCCATTTGCAGCATGACCTTGAACGTGTCGCGAATGGAATCTGCCGAAAACTCCGCAAAGCTTTCGGCGCAATCGCCCCCTTGCAGCAAAAACGCCTCACCACGGGCCGCTTTGCCAAGCGCGGCTTTGAGGCGGCGCGCCTCGCCTGCAAAAACCAAAGGAGGATATTTACCAAGCTGCGCCTCAACCGCCGCCAATGCCGCCTGATCAGGATAATCAGGCATCTGCACGCGCGGCTTACTGCGCCAACTAGATTTCGTCCATGTTTGTGCGACTTCAGCACCCATGGGAGCCTCCTTCGGTCTTCCATAAAAATTACGATTTCGGCCTGCTTATAGACGCGGAAACACCGCGCGTCCAATGGCAATTTTGTAAGTTACGGATCAAAAGGGGGGCTTGCGGCGCGCGCAATTTGGTGGTTTCGCTAAAGAAACGACCACGTAAGGTTGCATAGCGATATGCGCCCCCCGTGTGATGTTTAGTGATTATCGCTTTGTTCAAAGGACTTTGGAGATGAGCAGACCGACCCCCCGCGATGCAGACGCCGCGAAACGCTATGTTTTTGTGCTGTTGGATCGCTTTACGATGCTCTGCTTTGCCTCTGCGGTCGAAGCCTTGCGCATTGCCAATCGTATGTCGGGACGCACGCTCTATGAATGGGCCTTGGCGGGTGATGGGGGCGAGGTTGCGTATTGCTCTGCGGGGATCGGCTATAAGCTAGACATGGATCTCGAAGAGCTGACCCGCGAAGACACAATCATGCTGTGCGGCGGGATTGATGTGCAATCCGCGACAACGAAACGCATTCTCAACTGGTTGCGGCGCGAGGCGCGGCGCGGGTCTGTTGTGGGCGGGCTGTGCACCGCAGGCTATACATTGGCCAAGGCGGGGCTGTTGGACGGCAAACGCGCCACGATCCATTGGGAAAACCAAGACAGCTTTTCCGAAGAATTCGAAGATGTCACCCTGACAAAATCGGTCTTTGTGATTGATGGCAACCGCATCACCACCGCAGGCGGCACCGCATCGATTGATTTGATGCTGAAAATCATCGCCAATGATCATGGCGAGGAATTGGCGAATTTGGTGGCGGATCAGTTGATCTATACCTCGATCCGCACCGACCAAGACACGCAGCGCCTGTCAATTCCAACCCGCATCGGTGTGCGTCATCCTAAACTCAGCCAAGTTATTCGGATGATGGAGCATAATATCGAAGACCCGATCAGCCCGGCGAGTTTGGCCAAAGAGGTCGGAATGTCCACGCGCCAATTAGAGCGATTGTTCCGCCGCTACCTGAACCGCAGCCCCAAGCGATATTACATGGAATTACGCCTTGCCAAGGCACGCAATCTGCTGATGCAAACCGATATGAGCGTGATCAATGTGGCATTGGCCTGTGGCTTTGCATCCCCCTCGCATTTTTCAAAATGCTATCGAGCGCAATATGACACTACCCCCTATCGCGAGCGCGGCACCCATGCGAGCAAACCTGACATAATCGTCAAGTAAATACGCTATTGCCCCACCCGTGCGGCGCGCCCCCCACGGCGCACTGCGCGCGGGGCTTGCTCAAGCGCCTCGCGCAGGGTTTCGCTCATCGGGTGCGCTTGATCTTCGGCTGCATATTGCTCAAGCAAATGGCGAATATAGGTTTTGGGGTCATCCGCGGTGATGGACAATGCCCAATCCATGAAAATCGTGCGGCATTGGCCCCGCGTGATCCCCTCGATGCGATAGGCCTCGCGGATCAGCGCCTTTGGATCATAGATATCGCCCTTCATAGCACCGAAACTCCTGCATCCCATATGCCCTTGGTCGATCTAGGGCTTGCGCGTCAAAGCGGCCTCGACAATTGCGACAGATTCCACGCGGCCAGCGTCAAGAGCCGCTTCCAAACTGGCGCGATCCGCATGGCCCGTGGCGCGCACCAGAAATTCTAGCCCACCCTGCCCGATATCACTTGGATCAAGCGGCGCGTCCGTCAAGAGGCGCGCAGCCTGCGCCGCACGAGAAAATAGCGCATGCGCGGCGGATAAGGCCTCCGCTTCGGCTTGGGTCAGCCAACCGCATTTGGCCGCTGCGCGCAAATGGCGCGCGGTGGCACGGGCCGCACTGCCCGCAATCAGCGCGCCCGCCTGCCCGATCAGATCAATATCTTGCATACCGCCCATGCCCGCCTTGACGTCAAAGGTGCTGCCCTTGCGCCCTGCCGCAGCAAGGCGTTGGCGCATATCGGCCAAATCCGCGATGATTGTGCTTGGCTTGCGCGGGGTTTGGATCACCTGCATCCGCGTGGCTTCGACATCTGCGCCAAGGTTTGCATCGCCCGCCACGACACGCGCGCGGGTAAGGGCCATATGCTCCCACCCCCATGCCTCATTCATTTGATAATGCGTGAAGGCCTCCAACGATGTCGCAACCGGCCCTTTGCGGCCTGAGGGCCGCAGACGCATATCCACCTCATAAAGCCGCCCCTCTGACGTCGGCGCAGAGAGTGCGGTGATCAGCATTTTTGTTGCCTTCGAGAACCACCCCCGCGCGTCCAATGGGCGTGGGCCATCCGTCATCTCAACACCGCCCGCATCATAAATGACGATCAAATCCAAATCCGACCCCGCCGTGAGCCGCGCAGCGCCAAGGCTCCCCATGGCCAAAACAACCCCACCGCGACCTGGCGCGTCCCCATGTTTTTTGGCCAATTCCGCACAAACCAAAGGCCAGAAACAGGCAATCACCACATCGGCCAAATCGGTATAGTGCTTGGCCGCTTCTTCGGCCTCTATGAGGCCTCGCAGGTGATGCACCCCAACACGGAAATGCCATTCTTTCAGCCAACGGCGCGCAGCGTCCAACTGTCCTTCATAATCAAGCCCGTCAAGCGCGCTGCTAAGAGATTGCACTAATTCGCCCCGTGCGGGCCATGGCGCAAAGAACCCACCGCTGAGAACCGCATCTAGAACTTTAGCATTGCGCGATAAGTATTTGGAAAGCGCGGGCGCTGTTGCGCAAATATCGGCCAAAAGGTCAATCAATGACGGGTTTGATTGGAATAAAGAAAATAGTTGAACACCCGCAGGCAAACCCCTGAGAAAGCTATCAAAATTTGAAAGGCTTTCATCTGAATTTGCGGATTTCATCAGCTTGGCTAAGAGGGCGGGTTTGATCTGTTCGAAAATCTCGCGCCCGCGTGATGCGCGCAAACACGAATAGCCCGGCCAACGCGATAAAATCTCTATTTGTGAGGGGGTAAGAGTGACATCTTCATGTTCAATCTCAGCTTGCTTTTGCGGTGTGTAAAACGGCTCGCAGGCATCATCAACTGCGTGCAATCGCGCGAGAAGCGCGGCACGAAATGCGGTGACATCGCCCTCGCCCATAAAGGCCGCAAGCCGCGCAAACCCTTCGGGCGATTTGGGCAAGCTGTGCGTCTGCGCGTCATGGATCATCTGCAAACGATGCTCGACCTCGCGATGCGCGATGTAATGTGCGGTCAGGCTTTCTGTGACTTCTGGATCAACCCATGATTTCTCAGCCAAGGCGGCCAAAGCATCAACCGTGCGCCGCATCCGCAAATCGGGATCTCTGCCACCCGCCACCAATTGGCGGGTCTGGGCAAAAAATTCGATCTCACGAATGCCGCCCGCCCCCAGTTTCATATTATGCCCCTCAAGGGTGAACCCATGCAGGCCCTTATGGTCGCGGATACGCTGACGCATGTCTTGGGTGTCACGGATGGCGGCGAAATCCAAATGCTTGCGCCACACGAAGGGGGTGAGGGTTTTCAAGAACCGCTCCCCTGCCGCAATATCACCTGCGGCAGCGCGCGCCTTAATATATGCGGCGCGCTCCCAATTTCGCCCCTCCGCCTCGTAATAGCGTTCAGCCGCAGCCATTGAGATACAAACGGGCGTCACAGAGGCATCGGGGCGCAGCCGAAGATCGGTGCGGAACACATAACCCTCGGATGTGATTTCCCCCAAACTTGCGGCAATGCGGCGGGTTGCGCGCACGAAGCCTGTGCGCGCCTCCATCTCATCACCTGCATCGAATCTTGTCTCATCAAAGAGGCAGATCAGGTCAATGTCAGAGGAATAATTCAACTCCCCCGCCCCCATTTTCCCCATCGCAAGCGCCACCATTCCCGCGCCATCGCGCAGCGCGTCCTCCTCGGTTTGGGTGGGAATGCGTCCGCGCCGCGCCTCGGCCCCGACATGAACCCGCAGCGCCGCCTGCACACAGGCATCAGCGAATTGCGACCAAAGGGCGGTGGTGGTCAACAAATCCCAAACCCCGCCACAATCGGCCAAAGCCACAAGGATCGCGGCGCGGCGTTTGAGGCGGCGCAGACCCGCATCCAGATCACTGGCCCCTAAAGCGGCGGCCTCTGCCAAAATCGCCGCCATACCCGCCTCAGGCGCGGCGCTGAGGGCCGGGATCAGCCAATCGACTTCGCGGCGGATCAGGCCCGCAAGATACGGCGCAGATCCGGCCACGCCATGGATGACCTCACGCAGTTCAGGCGCAAGGTCGTTCAATTGGGGCAGATCCGCGAACAGACCCGTAGCCAAGGCCCCCTCATAGGCAAGGGGGGCGCGGGTGATCCGATTGCCAAAGGGGGCGGCGTTTAGGGTCATCTTGTCATTATCATGCGTTTGCGCTCAAAGGTTGTGACAGATGATAGAAGGGAATGCGCATGAGCAAAAGCCTTGCCCGCGTGGCCCATGCCCTAGAGAGGGCGGGGCTAGAGGCTGTGATCCTCGAGATGGCCGAAGGCACCCGCACCGCCGAAGATGCGGCGCGCGCGGCAAAATGCCAAATCGATCAAATTGCGAAATCAATCATATTCCGCGAGGTCGCGAGCGGTGAGTTGGTTTTGTTCATCACCGCAGGCGGCAATCAGGTCGATCCTTCGCGCGCCGAAGCCCTGACTGGGTGCGCCTTGGCGCGGGCGGATGCCGACACGATTCGCCGTGTCACGGGCTTTGCAATCGGGGGCGTGGCCCCTGTCGGGCATCTGAGCCCCTTGCGCATATGGTTTGACCCGCGGCTTTTAGCCTTTGATTTGGTATACGCGGCGGCAGGCACACCGCGCCATATTTTTGGCATCTCCCCCGAACAGCTTTTGCAACTGAGCGGGGCGAAACAGGCCGATTTCGTGGCCGAATAAAAAGAATCGGAACAGATGCCAAGATTTTCCTTGAAATGGGAAACATGACGCACTAGGAGCCCCCCTTACGAACCGGGTGCCGATCCCAACCTCGCTGCCAACAGCGGGGGGGCGCTAAGGGCCCACCACATCAATCTGCTGGTAAGAAGGGGGCGTGCTATGTCTAGCGCCGACCTCTTCCAACTGGGGACTGGTCTGGAGACAGGCGCCCATGCGGAAGACACTCACAGCCTTTTGGCTGACCGAAGCGTGTTCGATGAAACACGCGATGATCACTTCATTCGCCGCGATGGCCGCGTTTTCGCGGGCACGCATCTGATTCTCGAAGTCGTCAATGGCCATGGCCTTGATGACGAGGCGCGGATCCAAACTGCATTTCGCGACTGCGTGCGCGAATGTGGGGCAACGCTTCTGCACATTCACACCCACAAATTCAGCCCCCAGGGCGTGTCGGGTGTGGCGGTTTTGGCGGAAAGCCATATCTCGGTGCATACATGGCCCGAGATTGGCTATGGCGCATTTGACGTCTTTATGTGCGGCGATGCCGAACCATGGCGCGCGGTAGATGTGCTTAAAGCGGCCTTTGGCACGCAAGATGTGCGCGTCACAGAATTGCTGCGCGGCGAAGGTCTGGTGACCGAGGCGATTGCCGCGGCATAATTGCGCGTGCAGGGGCGGTGAAATCCCGCCCCTCTCCCTGCCCCAAACTGCCCGAAAGGAGGCCGCCTATGAGCGATCCTGAAACCATGCGCGATTGGAGCGTTGAGCGTCTGCACCAAGATCACGGGCAAGCATTGCGCGTGGCGCAGATGCATTATGACAGTGAAACCGATCACCAACGCCTACGCGTGTTTGAAAACCCCACTTTTGGGCGCATCCTAACGCTTGATGGCGTGGTGCAGGTGACCGAAGCCGATAATTTCATCTATCATGAAATGCTGACCCATGTGCCGATTTTGGCCCATGGCGCCGCCAAGCGCGTGCTGATTGTGGGCGGTGGCGATGGTGGCATGGCGCGCGAGGTGCTGAAACATGACAGCATCGAACAGGTGACCATGGTCGAGATTGATGCGGGCGTGGTGGATTTTTCTAAGAAATATCTGGCCGCCATTTCAGATGGGGGCTTTGATGACCCCCGCCTTGATCTGGTGATCAATGATGGTGCCGTGTTCATGAAACAAAACGCGGATGTCTATGATGTTATCATCATCGACAGCACTGATCCCGTTGGCCCCGGTGAGGTTCTCTTTACCGATCATTTCTACTGCCACGCCAAGGCGCGTTTGGCCGACGGTGGGATTTTGGTCACGCAAAACGGGGTTCCGTTCCTGCAAGGGGATGAGCTGACAGGCACAATGCGGGCCTTCAAGACGCTATTTTCTGATTACAGCTGCTATCTGGCGAGCATTCCGACCTATGCAGGCGGGCCTATGGCCTTTGGCTGGGGCAGTGACAGTAACGCGCGGCATGTTGATCTTGCCACCCTTGAGGCGCGGTTCAAAGCGGCAGGGATCAGCACAGATTATTATACCCCCGAGGTACATCGCGGCGCGTTCGCCCTGCCCCCCTATGTGGCGCGTCTGATCCCCTAAGGGGTTATTCCGCCGCTTCGGTTTTCTGGGCCGCCTCAAGTTGGGCGGCCTTTTTTTCGACCTGCTCTACGATATGGTCGATCATTTGGTCATTGTTCAGCTTGTGGCTTTGTTTGCCTGCAAGATAGACCATACCTGACCCAGCACCGCCCCCCGTAAAGCCGACATCGGTCATCAGCGCCTCGCCTGGCCCGTTGACCACACAGCCGATAATCGAAAGGCTCATCGGGGTTTTGATATGCTCAAGACGCTTTTCCAAAGCCTCGACTGTTTTGATCACATCAAAGCCCTGACGCGCGCAAGATGGACAGGAAATGATATTCACCCCACGATGGCGCAGGCCCAAAGTTTTGAGGATCTCATAGCCAACCTTCACCTCTTGCACAGGATCGGCAGAAAGGCTGACACGGATCGTGTCACCAATCCCCATCCACAACAAACTGCCCAAACCAATTGCAGATTTGATTGTGCCAGAGGTCAAACCGCCTGCTTCAGTGATGCCCAAATGAATGGGGGCATCGGTGGCCTCAGCCAGACCTTGATAGGCCGCAGCCGCCAAAAACACATCGGACGCTTTGACCGAGATTTTGAACTCGTGAAAATCGTTATCCTGCAAGATCCGAATGTGATCGAGGCCTGATTCAATCATCGCCTCAGGGCAAGGTTCGCCATATTTCTCAAGCAGATGCTTTTCCAAGGAGCCTGCATTCACCCCGATACGGATCGAGCAATTATGATCACGGGCGGCCTTGATCACCTCGCGCACACGGGTTGCATCGCCAATATTGCCAGGATTGATCCGCAAACAGGCCGCGCCTGCTTCTGCCGCCTCAATGCCGCGCTTATAGTGGAAATGGATATCTGCAACGATTGGCACGGGGCTTTCGCGCACAATCTCTTTCAGCGCCTTTGAGCTGGCCTCATCTGGCACGGAGACGCGCACGATATCGGCGCCTGCCTCGGCACAGGCCTGAACCTGCGCGATGGTCGCCTTAATATCGGTGGTGGGGGTGTTGGTCATGGTTTGCACGGAAATCGGTGCATCCCCCCCAACTGGCACAGAGCCCACATGAATCTGACGGCTTTTGCGGCGGTCGATATTACGCCAAGGGCGGATCGGATTGTGAGACATGGGGAGTGTGACCTTTATCTTGTCGCATCGCAAAGACGTTTCACCGCGCAAGATAAGCCCTTGCCACCGATTGCACAATGCTTGGACACGCAGAGCGCGAACAGGGCCCAGATTTATTCGCCTTGCGCGAGGCGCTCGAGAACCAATTGCGCCACTTCGGGCAATTGCGGATCAGAGGCCGCGCTTGCAATGGAATAGCGGTTTTGAATCTCATCGGCAGAAATCGGCACATCCTTGATCACACTGCTGCCTTCACCCGCAGGGCCAAAGGTGACAGAGTTCAGCGCAAAATAAAGCGCGCTTGAATTGCCTGCGCGCAGCACGGGCACCTCATCGATTACAGGGACGGTATAACTATCGCCCGCATTCAACGTGCCCTCAAAAAGAACGGTGCCATCGGTCATCGTGACCCTGATCCAGGAGGGGCGCACAGCAAATAGGACAACCTCATCGCGCTGCTCTTGGGTCACGGGCGGATTGCTGGTTGAGGCGGTCGGTGCGGCCTCCCCCCCTCCTGCGGCGGCAATCGCGCGCGAGATATCATCGGGGCGCAAAACGGGGCTGTTATCGCGGGCAAAGGCCCCTGTGGTTGAGGGGTTCAATGTGCTGATGGCGCGGTCACGCGGCACCAAGACCGGGGCCTCAAGCAAGGTGGGGCGATACAGACGCTCCATCGCGGCACTGTCGCGCGTCTCTTCCTGAGCCGGCAGAGCGGGGCTTGCATCGGCCAAATCGCTGGTTGTGTTTTGCGGCAAGGGCAGCGGGTCAAGCGCCGTCAACGCAACGGGCATGTCAGACACAGGCGCGAATTGGACGCGCTGAAAATCATTGAGCAAGACCCACGCACCATAGCCCACACCAAGCAAAACCACCGACAAGACAAAAAGCGAGCCAAGCGCGCCCGCCTCAAGCCGAGGGAGAAACCCGTCATCCGTGTCGTATAAAACATGGCGCTTTGAAAAGCGGCGGTCTTCTTGTAGGCCACCCATCTGGCCTTTGGGCATTTCAATTTTCTGCGGGCTGCGCGCGGTGCGATCCACCTCGGGAGAGAACCCGCTGACCCCTGAAAACCCTGTTTCCTCGCAAAACCGCGAAAAAACCCATTCAGGGTCAAGACCCAGATACCGCGCATATGACCGCACATAACCCGCGATAAACCCGCGCGAAGTAAAGACGGTTAAATCTGCGTTTTCGATAGCGGCGATATATGAGGCACGGATCCGCAAATCCGCCTCAACATCCTGCAGCGATTTACCGATGGTTGCGCGTTCACCGCGCATCAGATCGCCCAAAGGCACATCCATCAGCAATTCGCTGTGCAATTCTTCTGTTGATGCCCCCATCATACCCGTCTCATCATGCCCCATTTGGCGCCCCACTTAACCTGCCCTTGGATGCAGTTTCTGGCCAAAACTGCTTTTCCATCACCCATATACCGCAAGGCCGATTCGTATCGGCCCCGTCATCCCCCAAAGACAGAATAGCATAAGCTAGGCTAGGTGATAAACTTATTGTGTATTAACCCGCCAACTCGGCACGATTCAGCGCACAATGGCTCCAGAGGCGATCCATGGCATGCACCAAAGCATCCATCATTTTGGGGTCATGCACAGGGCTTGGGGTAAAGCGCAACCGCTCCGTCCCGCGAGGAACAGTTGGGAAATTGATGGGCTGCACATAAATCCCGTGATCCCGCAAAAGCATATCCGAGATTTTCTTGGTATGAACAGGGTCACCTACGATCACAGGCACAATGTGGCTGCCGTGATCAATGATAGGCAGGCCCATCCCCTGTAAGCGCACTTTCAGAACTGCTGCGCGCTCTTGATGCAGATCCCGCAGGGCCTGATCCGTCTTAAGATGCGCAACCGAAGCGGCAGCGCCCGCTGCAACCACAGGTGGCAGTGATGTTGTGAAAATGAAACCCGGCGCATAAGAGCGCACAGCATCACACATTTTGGCCGATGCCGCGATATAGCCGCCCATCACACCATAGGCTTTGCCAAGCGTGCCGTTGATAATGTCGATACGATCCGACAAGCCCAGTTTTTGGGCCACCCCGCCCCCGCGTGGGCCATACATCCCCACCGCGTGAACCTCGTCCAAATAGGTCAAAGCGCCGAATTCCTCGGCCAATTCTACGATCCCCGCAATCGGGCCAAAATCGCCATCCATCGAATAGACCGATTCAAAGGCAATCATTTTTGGTGCGGCAGGATCATCTGCCGCCAGTTTGGCGCGCAAATCAGCAAGATCATTGTGTTTGAACACGCGCTTTGCCCCGCCATTGCGGCGAATGCCCTCAATCATAGAGGCGTGGTTCAACTCATCGGAATAGATGATCAGACCCGGAAACAGCCACGGCAGGGTCGAGAGGGTGGCATCATTGGCAATGTAGGCAGAGGTGAATACAAGCGCCGCCTCTTTGTCGTGCAAATCGGCCAATTCCGCCTCAAGGCGTTTGTGATAGACAGTGGTGCCTGAAATGTTGCGCGTGCCGCCAGACCCTGCACCTGTGGCGTCAAGCGCCTCGTGCATAGCGTTCAAAACGACAGGGTGCTGCCCCATGCCCAAATAATCATTGCCGCACCAGACCGTGATATCCTGCTGGCTGCCATCGGGCCGCGTCCAAGTTGCGTGCGGAAATTGTCCCTTGCGGCGTTCAATATCAATGAACGTGCGATAGCGACCCTCGTTGTGAAGGCTATCCAAGGCATGATTAAGGGCGTTGTTATAATCCACACTCGTCTCCTTACATTTCCGCGCGCAGGCCGTGGTTTAAGGTTTAACGGCCAGCGTTGCGTGTCAGATAGTCCCTTCGCTGTTGAAAATCCAAGTAACAAATTGACGCGCGCCTGTATTTGATCTGGCGCAAATTTAAATTTGGTTGACATGCAAACACGCGCAAGCGCCCAAGATGTAGTGGTTTGCAAGGCCGTTTTTGGCTTTTCGCCGCGAGATAAAGCTGCCAATATAGGAAAATCGTAAGGCAAAAATGTGATTGAGCAGAGCATGGCGGATGATCTTTTGGGCCAAGCGGCCTCGGAACAAGCCTATGACGCCTCATCTATTGAGGTGTTGGAAGGGTTGGAACCCGTCCGCAAGCGCCCGGGCATGTATATTGGCGGCACCGATGAACGCGCCTTGCACCATTTGGTGGCCGAAATCCTTGACAACTCGATGGACGAGGCTGTCGCGGGCCATGCCAATCGGATTGAGATTGAACTGGCCGCAGATTACACCGTCACAATCCGCGACAATGGCCGCGGGATGCCGATTGATCCGCATCCCAAATTCCCCGACAAATCCGCGCTTGAGGTGATTTTATGCACCCTCCACGCGGGCGGTAAGTTTTCGGGCAAGGCCTATCAAACCTCGGGCGGCTTGCACGGGGTTGGGGCATCGGTCGTGAATGCGCTTTCCGATCATTTGCGGGTCGAGGTGGCCCGCAATCGCACGCTTTACGCGCAAGAATTCTCGCGCGGCCTGCCCCAAGGGGGATTGCAGAACCTTGGCGCGGCCCCCAATCGGCGCGGCACGCAAGTCAGCTTTCATGCCGATGAACAAATCTTTGGTAGCCATCGCTTTAAGCCTGCCCGCCTGTTCAAAATGGTGCGCTCTAAGGCCTATTTATTTTCAGGCGTGGAAATTCGCTGGAAATCCGCACTTGATGACGGCGAAACCCCACAGGAGGCCACGTTCCATTTCCCGGGCGGCTTGGCCGATTATCTGGGCGAGGTTTTGGGAAATGCCGCGACCTATGCGCACGCCCCCTTTGCGGGCAAGGTAGAGTTTCAAGAACGCTTCGGTGCGGCGGGTTCGGTCGAATGGGCAATCAATTGGACACCGGCACGCGATGGTTTCATCCAATCTTATTGTAATACCGTTCCCACGCCTGAGGGCGGCACTCATGAGGCAGGGTTTTGGGCGGCGATCCTGAAGGGCATTCGCGCCTATGGCGAATTGGCGGGCAATCGCAAGGCCGCGAACATCACCCGCGAAGATCTAAATGCGGGCGGATGTGCGCTGGTGTCATGCTTTATCGCAGAGCCCGAATTTGTTGGGCAGACGAAAGACCGTCTTGCCACCACCGAAGCGGCGCGCATGGTCGAAGGGGCGGTGCGCGACCGCTTTGACAATTGGTTGGCCGCCGATACCAAATCGGCGGGGGCGATCCTCGATTTTCTGATCCTCCGCGCCGAAGAACGCCTGCGCCGCAGACAAGAAAAAGAAACGCAGCGCAAATCCGCCACCAAGCGCCTGCGTCTGCCTGGTAAGTTGGTGGATTGTTCGGCTACGAACCGCGAAGGCACCGAATTGTTTATCGTGGAAGGCGACAGTGCGGGCGGGTCTGCCAAAATGGCCCGCGACCGCAAGACCCAAGCCCTGCTGCCTCTGCGTGGTAAAATTTTGAACGTGCTCGGTGCGGCCTCCTCAAAAATGGGCCAAAACCAAGAGATCAACGATCTGTGTCAGGCGCTTGGCGTGTCGATGGGCACGAAATTCAATGTTGAAGATCTGCGTTATGACAAAATCATCATCATGACCGATGCCGATGTGGATGGGGCACATATCGCCTCGCTCTTGATGACTTTTTTCTTCACCCAGATGCGTCCGATGATTGATCAGGGCCATCTCTATCTCGCCTGCCCGCCCTTGTTCCGCCTGACCCAAGGCGCGCATAGGGTCTATGCCCTTGATGAGGCCGAGAAAGAGAGTTGGATGGCGCGCGGCTTAGGCGGGCGCGGTAAGATTGATGTGAGCCGATTTAAGGGTCTGGGCGAGATGGACGCCAAAGACCTGAAGGAAACCACGATGGATCCCGCCTCGCGCAAGTTGATCCGTGTCACAGTTGATGAGGACACGCCCGGCGAAACTGGGGATCTGGTGGAACGTTTGATGGGCAAAAAGCCCGAATTGCGGTTCCAATATATCCAAGATAATGCGCGCTTTGTTGAGGAATTGGACGTTTAACCCTGTCGAATATTGGCACAGTTTGGGCGCTCACGCCCCTTGCGCCTTTTCCTCAAGCAGCAGCCATTCTTCTTCGGCAGCCGCAAGTTTCGCCTGACGTTCGGCCAAGGCCTCGGTCGCTTTGGCGAATTTGACGGGTTCGCGGGTGTAGAGATCAGGGTCAGACAGCAATTCAGACAGCTTGCCCATTTCCGCCTCAAGCCGCGCAATCACCGATGGCAACTCCTTGAGACGATGAGTTTCCGTGAAACTGAGACCCGCAGCGGGTTTTGCACCCGCATTTGACACCACCCGATCAGGGCCTGATTTTGCGGCAGGCGGTGCTTCGCGATCCTCCGGCGCAGCCCCGATCCGCGCGCCTTGGGCCAAGGTATCGCTCCATCCGCCCGCATAGGCCTGCGCACGGCCCTGCCCCTCAAGGACAACCGTGCTGGTGGCAACCCGATCCAGAAAATCGCGGTCATGGCTGACCAAAAGAACCGTGCCCGCATAGTCGCCAAGCAGATCTTGCAGCAAATCCAATGTCTCGACATCCAGATCATTGGTCGGTTCGTCCAAGATCAAAAGATTGCTTTCGCGCGCCATGATTTTAGCAAGCATCAACCGCGCCCGCTCGCCCCCCGAGAGGGAGCGCACAGGCGCGCGCGCTTGCGCCTCGTCAAACAGGAAATCTTTGAGATAGCCCATCACATGGCGGGGGCTGCCGCGCACCATGACCTGATCAGATGATCCATTCACGGCAATCTCACGATCCAAGGTCAGGCTGTCCCACAGACTGACCTCAGGGTTCAATCCTGCGCGGTTTTGGTCAAACACCGCCATCTCAAGGCCCTTGCCCAAGGTGACATGCCCCGTGTCAGGGGCAAGTTGGCCTGTCAGCATATTCAAAAGCGTGGTTTTGCCTGCGCCATTTGGGCCGACAAACCCCACCCGATCCCCGCGCAAAATGCGCAGATTAAAGGGTTTCAGAATTTGCGTTTCTCCAAAGGATTTTGCAATTCCCTTGGCCTCGATCACCTTGCGGCCAGATTGCGGCCCCTCCTCCAACACCATGGCGGCGGCGGATTGGCGGCGGATCATTGCAGCGCGTTCTGCCCGCAAATCGGCCAAAGCGCGCACACGGCCCTGATTGCGTTTGCGCCGTGCACTGATCCCTTCAACGGCCCAACGGGCCTCGGATTTGATTTTGCGATCCAATTTGTGGCGCGCTGTGTCTTCCTCGTCCCAAACCTTATCGCGCCACGCCTCGAAGCTGGCAAAGCCTTGTTCATTGCGGCGCAACTGCCCGCGATCCACCCATAAGGTGGCGCGGGTCAAGGCGTTCAAAAACGCACGGTCATGCGAGATCACGACAAAGGCTGTGCGGGTTTCTGCAAGCCGCGCCTCGAGCCATCCGATGGCCTCGATATCAAGATGGTTGGTGGGTTCGTCCAAGAGCATGATATCAGGCTCTTCGGCCAAAAGCCGTGCAAGGGCCGCGCGGCGGCGCTCCCCGCCAGAGGCCTTGGCAGGATCAGCGTCAAGGCGCAGCTTAAGACCATCGGCCAAGGCCTCGACCCGCCACGCTTCGCTTGGGCCAAGCGTGGCCGTGGCAAAATCACCCAATGTGGCAAAGCCCGTAAAATCAGGCTCTTGTTCCATATAGCCGACCGAGGTGCCTTGCGGGCTTGTGATGCTGCCTGTGTCAGGTTCGGTCAACCCTGCCATGACCTTCATCAAGGTCGATTTGCCCGACCCGTTGCGCCCAACGAGCGCCACGCGATCCCCCTGATGCACAACCAAATCCAACCCATCAAAAATGGGATCACCGCCAAAGGTCAGTGAAATATCCGAAAGCTGCAAAAGCGAGGGGCGGGCCATTGGGGTTATCTTTCACGCAAGCCCGCCTGAACACGGCGGGCTTGTTGTTGGTCAATCACGAATGGCCCGAACAGCCGCCATCTGGTCAGGTTCGCCAATCACAGCGCCATTTGGCCCAAGCCCACGCTTGATCTGATCGACAATCTCCATCCCCGATGTGACCTCGCCCACAACGCTGTAATCCCCATTCAATTGGGGCACGGGGGCAAACATGATGAAGAATTGCGAATTGGCGCTGTCTGGGTTCGCGGCGCGGGCCATGCCGACCACGCCCCGCTCGAAGCTGATATCAGAAAATTCGGCAGGCAGGTCTGGATATTGGGATCCGCCCCGCCCTGCAAAGCGCATATCTTGCCCGATGCGGCCATATTCCACATCGCCCGTTTGTGCCATGAACCCATCAATCACGCGGTGAAACACCACGCCATCATAAGCGCCATCTTCGGCCAGTTGCAGCATCCGCGCCGTATGTTCTGGGGCGACATCCTCGAACAAGTCGATGACGATGGTGCCATTCGCCTCGCCCGCGATATCAATCTCCAGCCCCGCCCCAAAGGCAGGGCTTGCCAGAAGCAAGGCCATCGCTGCGCCAAGCTTACGCATCTGCGGCCACCTTCACGCTGATCATTTTATCAGGGTTTGCAGGCGGCTCGCCGCGGGTGATCGCGTCAATATGCTCCATCCCTGCAATCACGCGGCCATAAACGGTGTATTGGCGATTGAGGAAATGGTTGTCGTTGAAATTAATAAAAAACTGGCTGTTTGCCGAATTGGGGTTGGAAGAACGCGCAGCCCCCAATGTTCCGCGATCATGCGGAATACCAGAGAATTCAGCAGGCAAATCAGGCTTGTCCGAACCGCCCGTGCCCGCCATGCGGATATTCGCGCCCTTGTCGGCATTGCCATGTTCAACATCGCCCGTTTGCGCCATGAAACCGTCAATCACGCGGTGAAAGATCACACCATCATAGGCGCCTTCACGCGCCAATTCCTTCATGCGCGCGCAATGCGCAGGCGCAATTTCAGGCAGCAATTCGATGGCGACAGTGCCGTCTTTCAGCTCCATCAGGATGGTGTTTTCGGGGTCTTTGATCTCGGCCATGCCTTTATTCCTCGTTGCGGATATCTGACTTTGGCCCTGACCTATCAGGATGAGAATTTCGCGTCTAGCGCTTGCTGCACAGCGGGCGGCACGAAATGGCTGACATCGCCCCCAAGCCGGGCGATTTCTTTGACCAGTTTTGAGGCAATCGCCTGATGCTCGGCCTCGGCCATCAAAAAGACAGTGTTGATCTCATCATCCAGTTTGCGGTTCATGCCGACCATCTGGAATTCATATTCGAAATCGGCGACCGCACGCAGGCCGCGGATGATAAGCCCCGCCCCAACCTCGCGCGCGCAATCAATCAAAAGATTGTCGAAGGGATGCGCGACAATCTCAATGCCCGTGGCGCGTGACAGTTTCGCGCTTTCGGCCTCGACCATAGCCACCCGTTCCTCAAGGGTGAAAAGCGGGCCTTTATCGCGGTTGATCGCAACACCAATCACCAATCGATCAACCAATGTGGCCGCACGGCGGATAACATCGACATGGCCCAATGTGATTGGATCGAATGTGCCCGGATATAGGCCTGTGCGCATCTGCAAATCTCCCAACTTTGGCATATGCTGCCACTATTACGCGGTCACGCAACATTATTGCGCCGCGAAACGCAAGCTAAAAGCAGCGCGCGGCAGCCTCCGCTTCAAGCCGCGCCACCTCGGCGCGCAGCCCCGCGGACAAAGCCTCAACCAAACGCCCCAACCTGTCAGAGCGCCGATCTTGCTCGTGGCGCACAAGATAAAAGGCCCGTTTCAGGCTGATGTCATCCTTCAGCACAATCCGCAATTCGGGCGCAAAAGGCAGTGCAAAATCATGCACAAAGCCAATCCCGCCCTGCCGCAGCATGTGCAACTGCACCGCGACAGAATTTGACGCCATCTGCACCCGTCCGCGCCCCAAGAGCCCAAGATAGTCCAATTCTTTGTCGAAAATCATATCGGGAATATAGCCCACCACCGCATGATCCCGCGACTTGGCCAGATCATCGGGCGGAGTCAGATCGGCGCGCATCGCCAAATGCAAATGGTAATCGGTGATCTTTTGCACCAAAAGCCGCCCCGCATCAGGTGGGCTGACAGTAATCGCCAAATCCGCTTCGCGCTTGGATAGGTTCACAACCCGCGGCAGGGCCAGAATTTGGATATCGAGATCAGGGTTATCGGCGCGGATGGCCGCGCAGACCTTTGGCAGCAAATAATTGGCGCAGCCATCAGGTGCGCCGATCCGCACCGTGCCAGACAACCCCGCCTGCCCCTGCCTGCCCGCAAGCGGAACGGCAAGGGCCGCCTCGGCAGCCTCGGCTGCGGGCAAAAGCTCCTCGCCTACACTGCTCAGGACATAGCCTTGAGGGGATTTCACAAACAGCTCGGCCCCCAGCTGCGCCTCAAGCCGTGCAATACGCCGCCCGATTGTAGCCGCATCAAGCCGCAGCGTTTTCCCTGCCCCTGTCAGGCTTTCGGCCCGCGCAACGGCCAGAAAGACACGCATATCATCCCAATTCATCGCCCCGTCCATTTTGCAAAAATGCAAGACTGATTTGGATTTATGCCTCTTTTCCCGACAGGATTGCAAGTATAGAACAGCCACCAAGTGTAGATTTTCAACAAAAGGGTGGGATCATGGAACAGATCGGTCACTGGATTAACGGCGCGCATGTCGCGGGCACATCAGGCCGCACCGCGGATGTCTTTAACCCCGCAACAGGGGAAGTGCAGGCGCAGGTGGCATTGGCCTCGCAGGAAGAAATGGATCGCGCAATCGCCTCTGCCGCAGAGGCGCAAATTGCGTGGGGTGCCACAAACCCACAACGCCGCGCGCGGGTGATGATGGAATTGGTGCGCCTTCTTAACCGCGATATGGACAAACTGGCCGAGGCCATCAGCCGCGAACATGGCAAGACCTTCCCAGATGCAAAAGGCGATGTGCAGCGCGGGCTAGAGGTGATTGAATTTTGCATCGGCGCACCGCATCTGCTGAAGGGTGAATTCACAGATGCCGCAGGCCCTGGTATTGACATGTATTCCATGCGCCAACCTTTGGGCGTTGTTGCAGGGATCACGCCGTTCAACTTTCCCGCCATGATCCCTTTGTGGAAATTGGGCCCTGCCTTGGCATCGGGCAACGCGATGATCCTCAAACCTTCGGAACGTGATCCGTCCTGCCCGATGATGTTGGGTGCGCTTTTGAAAGAGGCGGGTTTGCCTGATGGCGTGTTCCAAGTGATCAATGGCGATAAGGGGGCTGTGGATGCCATCTTGGACAGCGAGATCGTTCAGGCCGTAGGCTTTGTGGGGTCGACCCCGATTGCGCAATATATCTATAGCCGCGCGGCCGAAACAGGCAAACGCTGCCAATGCTTTGGCGGTGCGAAAAACCATATGATCATCATGCCCGATGCCGATATGGATCAGGCCGCTGACGCCTTGGTCGGCGCGGGTTATGGGGCGGCAGGCGAACGCTGCATGGCGATTTCCGTGGCCGTGCCAGTGGGTGACGAAACCGCAGATCGGTTGATCGAAAAACTTGTCCCTCGGATCGAGGCGCTGAAGGTCGGCCCCTATACCGCCGGCAATGATGTCGATTTCGGGCCAGTTGTGACCAAGGCCGCCAAGGAAAACATCCTGCGCCTTGTGCAAACAGGCGTGGATCAGGGCGCGGAATTGGTTGTCGATGGCCGTGATTTCAATCTGCAAGGCTATGAAAACGGGTTCTTTGTAGGCGCGCATCTTTTTGACCGCGTCACCCCCGACATGGACATCTATAAAACCGAGATTTTCGGCCCCGTCTTGTCGACTGTGCGCGCCGCTTCCTATGAAGAGGCTTTGGGTCTTGCGATGGATCACGAATATGGCAATGGCACCGCGATCTTTACCCGTGACGGCGATGCGGCGCGCGATTTTGCGTCCCGTGTGAATATCGGGATGGTTGGCATCAACGTGCCAATCCCCGTTCCCTTGGCCTATCACACCTTTGGCGGTTGGAAGCGGTCAGGCTTTGGCGATTTGAACCAGCACGGGCCAGATTCCTTCCGTTTCTACACCCGCACCAAGACCGTGACCTCGCGTTGGCCAAGCGGGATCAAGGAAGGGGCTGCGTTTAACTTCAAAGCAATGGATTGATCCTGCCGCGAAAATCACCAAACTCAACACAAGCCCCCGCGCAGACCTTGCGCGGGGGTTCGCCGTGACACTAGGGAGGGGGCCATGAGCGAGGCAGAGTTTCTCAATATCCGCAAAGACGGGCGCGCAGGCCGCGTCACCCTGACGCGGCCACAGGCCCTGAATGCGCTCTCGCAATCCATGTGCGCAGAAATTGCCGCAACGCTTGACGCATGGGCCGCGGATGAGACAGTCGAGATTGTGATCCTAGATGCAATGGGCGAGCGGGCCTTTTGTGCAGGCGGGGATATTGCCGAAATTTACGAGGCGGGTCGCGCGGGCGATATGGAAATTGGCGCGCGCTACTGGGCCGATGAATATCGCATGAACGCTAAGTTGTTCCACTTCCCCCGCCCTGTGATCAGCTTCATGCAAGGCTATACGATGGGCGGCGGTGTGGGGTTGGGCTGCCACGCCTCGCATCGCATCGTGGGCGACAGCAGCATTCTTGCCATGCCCGAGGTCGGAATCGGCCTTGTCCCAGATGTCGGCGGCACCTTGATCCTGAGCCGCGCGCAAGGTCGCTTGGGCGAATATCTGGGCGTCACGGGCGCACGGTTGACAGGTGCCGATGCGATTTACGCAGGCTTTGCAGATTATTATATTCCTGAGGCGGATTGGCCCGCATTGATTTCAGAGCTTTGCGAAAGCGCGGATTATGGTTTGGTGGATCAGGCCGCTGCGGGCCATACGGCCCCTGCCGCCCCGCTTGCCGCCCTGCAAGCCGAGATTGACCACCATTTTGGCGGCGAAACCCTACGCGATATTCTCAATGCGTTGGAATTCTCCGACAGCGATTTTGCGACATCCACCTTGGCCGAGATGGGTAAGAAATCACCCCTGTCAATGGCCTGCACGGTGGAATTGGTGCATCGTGCGCGCCTGCGCGACACAATCGAAAATGCGCTAGAGCAGGAATACCGCTTTACCTCGCGCGCTGTGGAAAAGGCCGATTTCCTAGAGGGCGTGCGCGCGCAGATCATCGACAAAGACCGCAACCCGAATTGGATGCATAGCAGCCCGCGCGATGTGCCGCCCGCGATGGTGGCATCGCTGCTCTTGCCATTGGGACCAAGGGCGCTGAAACTGGATTAAGCAAGAATAAGGGGCCAAACCATGCAGATCGCATTCATCGGATTGGGCAATATGGGCGCACCCATGGCGCTTAATTTGCACAGCGCAGGTCACACAGTCACGGGGTTCGACACGGCTGCCGCACCTGACGGGATCTCCTGCGCCACATCGGCGGCGGAGGCCGCCCATGGGGCAGAGGTGGTGATCACCATGCTGCCCAATGGCATGATTGCGCGCGCCGTGGCGGATGATGTTTTGGCCGTTCTGCCACAGGGCGCGCTGGTGATTGATTGCTCAACCATTGAGGTTGACGCGGCCCGCGTAATCGCCGAGGCCGCCGCCGCAAAAGGGATCGGGTTTCTCGATGCGCCCGTCTCAGGGGGCGTTGGTGGGGCGGCAGCAGGCACGCTGACATTTATGGTTGGCGGGGATGAGGCGGATTTCACCCGTGCCGCGCCCCTGTTCGAGATCATGGGGCAAAAGGCCGTGCATTGCGGTGCAGCGGGAAATGGTCAGGCGGCAAAGATCTGCAACAATATGATCCTAGGGATCACTATGATTGGGACGTGCGAGGCTTTTGCGCTGGCCGATAAGCTGGGCCTTGAGCGGCAGGCGATGTTTGATGTTGTCTCGACCTCATCGGGTGCCAGTTGGTCGATCAATGCCTATTGCCCTGCCCCTGGTGTTGGGCCGCAAAGCCCCGCTGATAACGGCTACAAGCCTGGATTTGCGGCGGAATTGATGCTGAAAGATCTGCGCCTGTCGCAGGATGCCGCAACGGCCGCGGATGCCGCCACCCCGCTTGGCGCATTGGCCGAGGCGATCTATGCGCAATTTGTCGAAAACGAAGATGGGCGCGGCAAAGACTTCTCTGCCATGCTGCCACGTTTGGCCGCAATGAGCAGAAAAAGAACCTAATTTACAAAAATATTTCCCCGCCCTCTTGTGGCGGGGTTTTTTGTGCCCACATGTGTTAATGTAATTAACATTAACATCATGGCACGGCTGCGCAGCAAAGGAGAAACGCATATGCAAAGCCAAACACTTATGCCCCCTACCCCTGTTCAAGGTTGGTTCTCGCGGGCCGAGGCGTTTTTGGATCAACGTGGCAAACCTGCATGGATTGCAGCGATGGTTCTGGGGTTCATCCTATTTTGGCCCTTAGGTCTGGCCCTTCTGTTTTATATGATCTGGAGAAAAGACATGTTCAAAACCTGCAAAAAATTGCGCCATGCTCACATGGGTGGCAGCACAGGCAATAGCGCCTTTGACGCCTATAAGGCCGATACGCTTAAGCGCCTTGAGGATGAGCAGCATGCTTTTGAAGGGTTTCTTGGACGTCTGCGCGAAGCCAAGGACAAAACCGAATTTGACGCCTTTATGAAAGAGCGTGATGCAAAAACAGGCGCCCCGGCCCCACAGGCCGAGTGATCCATAAATGCAACGCTTACCCCACCCTGCGCTTTTGGGTGGGGTATGGTTCTTCTCAGCCTCCCTCGAAGCCATTAGGTTGCACCCATCATGTCTCACCTGCCCGATCCTTACGTGCAAAGCGAATTTTATTCTTATGTCGCGCTCAAACGCTTTGGCGCTTGGGTGATTCATGTTCTGGTGATCACTGTGATCTTGTTGATTACAGGGATTTTCACAGTAGGGCTTGCGTGGTTTTTCTGGCCCATATTCTTTGTGGCGCTTTCTTTTGTCTATCGGTGGTTCACCCTTGCCAGCCAATCCGCCACATGGGGGATGCGGATCATGGCGATTGAATTACGCAATGCAACGGGCGCGCGGCTCAATAGTTTCGAGGCGATGATGCATACGTTTTTGTTCATGCTCGCCTCTGGCTTTGTTCTGCCGCAAACGATTTCTGCCCTCATGATGATTTTGGGCGCGCGCAAACAGGGTCTGCACGATCTTTTCTTAGGCACAGTCGCCATAAATCGCCCGCAATAAACGCGCAGTTTTCGCGGTATGGTTGCAATTTACTTGCCCGCGCCCCTACATTGAGGCAGGCTATATTCAAATTTTCGCCGCTGAGGATCCATGCGCCACACTCTACCGATTGCACCGCAATTCTATGTGACTGCACCTCAAACCTGCCCTTACCTTCCAAATCGGCGGGAACGAAAGCTTTTTACCGCATTACAGGGCGATCATGCGACTGAACTGAACGATAGCCTATCAAAGCAAGGCTTTCGCCGCTCGCAAAATGTGCTCTATCGCCCCGCTTGCGCTGATTGCACCGCCTGTCTCTCTGCGCGGATCAGGGTGGCGGATTTTGTGCCAAGCAAAAGCCAAAAACGCACCAAAAAGCGCAATCTGGGGACGACCCGCAATGCCCGCGCCCCTTGGGCCACGGAAGAGCAATTCACCCTCTTTCGCCGCTATCTAGATGCGCGCCACGCCGATGGCGGCATGGCTGATATGGATGTGTTCGAATTTGCCGCGATGATTGAGGAAACACCCGTGCGCTCGCGAGTGGTGGAATATCGCGATGCGGGCAAGGATGCGGGATTAGCGGCGGTCTGCCTGACCGATATCCTCGATGACGGGCTCAGCCTTGTCTATTCCTTCTTTGATCCTGATTTGGATCACCGATCCCTTGGCACGCATGTGATCTTGGATCATATCGATCTCGCACGCGAGGCAGGGCTGCCCTATGTCTATCTCGGCTATTGGGTGCCAGGGTCGGACAAAATGGCCTATAAGGCGCGGTTCTCGGCCCTTGAAATATATGTTTATGGCGCGTGGCAGGAGATCGGCAATCCTGATGAATATTCCAACCAGACGCACCCTTTGTCGGTTGATCCGATTGCGCAACAAGTGGCGCAGATTTCCTTGCCCGACTTGATGGCCCCGCAGACAGCGAAATCTTCGCAGGACACGCCCTGAGGCCCATCTGGTTCACATCAGTATAAGCACCAAACGAAAACGGCCCCCCAAATTGGGGGGCCGCGCTTTTTCATGCACCCTGTCATCTGCCCTTAATTGTTGGGCAGAAGGTCAGGCACGATGGTCACGATGTCAGGGAACAGCCACAACAGGCCCAGCCCCAGAACTTGGATCAACACGAAGGGGACCACGCCACGATAGATGTTGCGTGTGGTCACGCTGGCAGGGGCAACCCCGCGCAGATAGAACAACGCAAATCCAAAGGGCGGTGTCAGGAACGAGGTCTGCAGGTTCACCGCGATCATAATGGTCACCCATTTCGGATCCAATGTACCGCCATAAATCACAGGCCCCACGATTGGGATCACGATGTAGATGATCTCGAGAAAATCGAGAACAAAGCCCAAGACAAACAAGATCAGCATCACCAAGAGGAACACGACCGTCTCGTTATCGAAGGCGCGCAGGAATTGTTGGATGTAATGCTCGCCCCCAAAGGAGATCAGAACAAGGTTCAACAACTGCGATCCGATAAGAATGGTGAACACCATCGATGTCACTTTCGCCGTTTCCCGCACCACAGGCGTCAGAACGCTGCGGCGATAGAGAACATAGCAGCTGTAAAGCAGCCCGCCGAAGGCGAAGTGATAGGCAAATTGCGCTATGAAATAGGCAATCCAATCTTGCAGCGGCACCTCAGAACGGCTGATGCGCAGATCAAAATTGACACCCACCAAGATCAGGATGACCAGCGCGAAAGATGCCCAGATTACGATCTTTGATTTCTTGTCTTCTTCGCTCAGTTTACGATGCGCGGCGAGCATGATCGCCCCTGCCGCACCCAAAGCCGCCGCAGGTGTTGGGTTGGAAATACCGCCAAGGATAGATCCCAAAACCGCAACGATCAGAACCAGTGGCGGGAACACCACCCGCAACAGTTCGTTTTGCGACATCCGCATCATAGCAATCCGACAGCCATAAATGGTGAGGGCAAACGGAAGCGCGAGATAGATCCAAGCCGCACCTGAACTGGTCGCGGGCGTGATGAACAGCACATCCACCGCAAACGCCAAGGCCACGCCGATACCACCGATAAGCAACGGGCGCGCGTGTTCATTTGGCGCAACACCGCGTGCCGTGGTCAGGATCAATGCCAAGAGGATAAAGATTGTAGCCACGCCAGATCCGATCGGTGCTGCATTGGCAATCGCCGCCTCGCGAGCCGCAACCATTTCCTCCTCGGACAATTCGCGGGTTTCACCTGTTGCACCTGATGCTGCAATATCGGCCGTCTCAACCACGGCTTGATCCCATGCCTCTTGACCATGCAGCTCAATCATCGCCGCTTGGCAGCTTTCGCTCACATTCGTGCGCAGGCTAGCGGAACGGCTGTTGTTTTCCATGTTGGAAACAAAGATCGACTGGCTGCCAATCACACCGCTACTTGCCCCAAGAACCACCGCAAAGATAAGGGCGGCAGGCGCAGCCAAGAACCATGTCAGCGCCTCATTGCGGGTGATCGGGCTGGCATTGGTCGACCCCATCTGAACCGCAGGCGCCTTGCTTGGATTAAACAAGGCAAAGCCGAAGGCATAGGCGGCATATAGGAACGCCAAGAAGATACCTGGCAAAATCGCGGCTTGGAACAATGTGCCAACGGAAAGAACGGCAGGCTCGCCCAGATAGGTCAGCGCATCGGTACAGCCCGCCACTTGGGCACGGGTTTCTTGGCCCGTAGCATAGAGGTCACCCACCAATGTGCCCAGAAGAACAATCACGATAGAGGGCGGGATAATCTGGCCCAAAGTGCCAGAGGCCGCAATCACACCCGTTGCCAGTTCGGGCGAGTAGTTGTTGCGCAACATTGTTGGCAGCGCCAAGAGGCCCATGGTCACCACAGTCGCCCCAACGATCCCCGTGGAGGCCGCAAGGAACGCACCCACAATCACGATGGACACCGCCAAGCCACCGGGCAGCGGGCCAAAGACGCGCGCCATAGTTGTCAGCAGGTCATCGGCGATCTTAGACCGCTCAAGCGTGATCCCCATCAAAACAAACATCAAAACAGCTAAAAGCGTTTCGATAGACTGACCCGCGATCACACGTTCGTTCATGCGGTTCACGATGAAGGAAATGTTGCGATCCATAGCCATTTCCCACCCGCCGGGGAAGAGATGTTCCTCAAGCCGCGGCAATTCGGGGTATCGGAAGACCGAGATAGCTTCGCGAGAAATCCCACTGTCAACTAGGGCGCGATACTGATCAGAGGCCGTATCAATCGCTTGGTGGATCAACAATCCCGCAGAGTCGAGCGCAGCAATAACCGCAAAGGATATTATCCCCGCGCCGCCAATAGCAAAGGCAACGGGGAAGCCTGTCATGATCCCGCCAAACAACGTCAGGAACACGATAATCAGACCGATTTCAATTCCATCCAATCCAAAAATCATTTTGTTTTCTTTCCTTCAAGCACGTCTAGCGTGGATCTTAATGGCCCGCTGCATGCAAGGCTTGGGTCTCTGCATCTTGCGGATCAAGGTCACGATACTTATCAGTACTTTCTTCGCCCTCGACATATTCGAGAAAGGCGCGCCAGAACACCGCCATTGCATGGATGAAAACCATGACGCAGAAGGCGACCAATAAGACCTTAAAGATGAAATAGGCGTTGAAACCGTTAGGGCTAAAGCCGATGGTTTCCACGTTCCACCGCAACACACGCGCTTGCATGATCATGCGATCCAACTCGCTTGAGGCGGCAGGATTTGGCACCACAAGGTGACGCCACATAAAAAACCATGCATATAAATAGGTCAGAACGGTTGTGGGCAGCATAAAGAACAGCGCCCCACCCATGTCGATAATGCGCTTTGCGCGGTGTCTCATGCCTGAGTAAAAAAGGTCAACGCGCACATGCCCGCCCTGCACAAAGGTGTAAGACACGCAAAGGCACACAATCATAGCATTGTACAGCTTCAGCTCTTCCGCAAACCATGACAAATCCTGCGTGAAGCTTATACCAAGCGGCCCAAGCTCAAGAC
This sequence comes from Roseobacter sp. HKCC-CH-9208, assembly GCF_037805125.1. Classification (NCBI taxonomy): domain Bacteria; kingdom Pseudomonadati; phylum Pseudomonadota; class Alphaproteobacteria; order Rhodobacterales; family Roseobacteraceae; genus Roseobacter; species Roseobacter sp. HKCC-CH-9208. The sequence goes on from NZ_JBBLYK010000001.1 coordinate 327,746, forward strand.
CGGGGACCTGAAAAATTCGTTGCAGGAATACGATCATTACCTGCTGCAGCACCATTATCAAGCCTACCCATGCAACTGTGCGGCCAACGCCATTGGCAATAGCCTCAAATGCGCGCACCATCACCCATAGCATTTGGCGCTTCCAGATCGCACCAATAAGGGTAATGACCAAAAAGGCGGTGAAAACGACGAAGAAAAACTCCACCGATGCACCATAGTAGATGAACCGCACGAGGGACTCGTTATTGCTCCAATCTAACCATGACCCAGGGCTCATGAGCGCAATTGCCAGATTGTAGGGGGCCATCGCAAAATTTGTGAAGACCCAGACAATGAAATCAATCATATGACTATCCTTGCAGAAACGGGCGTTGCCTTAACAGGATCTCATGCACCGCTACACGCAGATAACTGCAGGCGCTCTGTGCTACGTGGGTCCCGCTTTGAGGGGCGGCTTTGAGGAGATGTAAAAACTCCTCCCCCGTTTGCACGGGAGAGGAGCCAAAGCTCAGGCTATTAGCCCGCGTTTACACGGTTACGCTGGCGCATATATTCGCCATCCGCAATATCGAACCAACCTACCGACTCTTTCATCGCTGCAAAGTAGCTTTCTGCGATCTGAGCGTAGATAGGATCGCCCATGTTCTCTTCGCGCACTTCAGCAGCTGCAGCGCCAAATGCGTTCCAAACGTCATCAGGGAAAGATCTTGTTTGGATACCGCCAGCGCGGAGTCTTTCAAGTGCAGCGCCATTTTCTTGCAGCGTCATCGAAAGCGACTTAGAGTTTGTTGCCGCACACGCTGCATCGACTACTTGTTTTTGTGCAGACGTAAAGCTTTCGTAAACATCCAAGTTGAATGACAAGGTCAATGCAGACCCTGGCTCATGGAAGCCTGAGGTGTAGTAGATAGAGGTTGCTTCCTGGAAGCCCATGCGCTCATCCGCGAACGGACCAATCCACTCTGCGCCGTCAATCTGACCAGAGGCAAGCGCCTGATAGATTTCACCGCCTGGAATGTTCTGAACGGATGCACCCAAGCGGCCAAGAACCTGACCACCCTGACCGGGCATGCGGAAGCGCAAACCCTGAAGGTCATCTGCGGAGTTGATTTCTTTGTTGAACCAACCACCTGGCTGCATTGCAGTGTTACCACAGGTGAAAGACTTCAGGTTAAAGAGACCTGCAAGCTCATTATGCTGCTCGTGACCACCACGGTTATAATACCAGTTGGCGAATTCCTGACCGGTCATGCCGAAGGGAACTGACGTGAAGAAAGCAAAACCAGGGTGCTGGTTCAAGAAGTAGTAATCAGCCGAGTGATACATGTCAGCCTGACCAGAGGACACGGCGTCAAACACTTCGAAGGCGCCAACGAGGCTACCGGCTGGGTTTTTGTTAACTGTCAATTGACCGTCGGTCATTGCAGTAATGTAGTCGGCAGCCATTTGTGCCGCGTCATCAAAGATCGCGAAACCATCAGGAACCGAAGTTACCAATGTCAGCGTACGATTGCCCTGAGCATAAAGTGGTGCGGCCAAAGTCGAAGCTGCGGCTGCTGTCCCCCCAAGGGCAGACGTTCTCAAGAAAGAACGACGATCCATAGTATTCCTCCCATTCGGACACTGCCGCATTGGTGCGACAGTTTTTCATTTCAAGGTCCCGCTACGCTACAGCAACAAAATTGCGCCGCAAACCAATTTCCGCGCCCGAAGCCCCGATTTTGTAAAATTTTTTTACCAAAAGAGCTATTTTCACTAAAATATATCGCAAATTATGACCTAATTTTATAATAGGTGAATGGATTTTACGCAAGCGATCAACTTAAGGTTACAATTGAGCGCGGCGCACTCGCCATGATCTGCGCCCTCGCTCCGAATCTTTTCAAACGCAAGGGCACCTGCAGTTTTACCGATCTTGCCCCCCAAAACGCACAGTCCTATCACAGAGCAAAAGCGGCCAATCATCCCCAAGGTTGGATGGTCAAATTCAGAAAACCATCCATTAGGGCCATTCTGGGATATAAAATTGCGTATTTTCGCCACCAAAAGACAGTTTATTTAATTTCTACCCTGCAAACGCTGTTGACCTCCCCCCCGCGGATACCTAATGTCGCCCCGATTATAGGAGATTGGGATGCTACATTTGGTGGTCGTAAATGTGGGAGTGACAGCGCGCGTGGGTCGGTGACGATAGCCATAAAAACCCCCATGCGCCCTCGGATATCACCGAGGGCTTTTTTATTCGCAACACCCCATAAAACACCGCCCCATGTAGCGGCCAAAGTGTACAACGAAGGACAAAGACAGATGACGCGTCAGATGACCGGTGCAAAGATGGTGGTCGAAGCCTTGATTGAACAAGGCGTTGATACGGTGTTCGGGTATCCAGGTGGCGCGGTTCTGCCCATCTATGACGAGATCTTTCAGCAAAATCACATTCGCCACATTCTTGTGCGTCATGAGCAAGGGGCGGTGCATGCCGCCGAGGGCTATGCCCGCGCCACGGGCAAACCGGGTGTTGTGTTGGTCACCTCTGGCCCCGGGGCAACCAATGCAGTGACAGGGTTGGTGGATGCCTTGATGGATTCGATCCCAATTGTGGTTCTGACGGGTCAGGTTCCAACCTTCATGATTGGGTCAGACGCATTCCAAGAGGCCGATACAGTCGGCATCACCCGCCCCTGTACCAAGATGAACTGGTTGGTCAAAGACACAGATCATCTGTCGTCCACCATTCACGAGGCGTTTCATATCGCCACGAACGGCCGCCCCGGCCCCGTTTTGATCGACATTCCAAAAGATGTGCAATTCGCAACAGGCACCTATGTCGAAAAGCCCCGCGCGAAGGTTGATCACTATACCCCGCGCGTCAAAGGCGACACCGCGATGATCACCGCCTTGGTCGAGGCCATGGAACAGGCGGAGCGTCCGATTTTTTATACAGGCGGCGGCGTGATCAATTCCGGCCCCGCGGCAAGCAAGCTGCTGCGTGAACTGGTCGAAGCGACTGGATTTCCTATCACGTCAACCTTGATGGGGCTTGGCGCGTATCCTGCATCAGGCGAAAAATGGTTGGGGATGCTGGGTATGCATGGCCTTTACGAGGCCAACCTTGCCATGCATGGCTGCGATTTGATGATCAACATTGGCGCGCGGTTTGACGACCGCATCACAGGGCGCATCAACGCGTTTTCGCCAAACAGCCTCAAGGCGCATGTCGATATTGATCCCTCCTCGATTAACAAGGTGATCCATGCGGATTTCCCCATTATTGGGGATGTGTCCCATGTGTTGGAAGATATGCTGCGCATTTGGAAATCGCGGGGCAGCAAAACGAATTCCGCAGCGGTCAAGAAATGGTGGGGCCAGATCGAAGAATGGCGCGCCGTGAAATGCCTCAGCTATAAAAATTCAACCAAGACAATCAAACCGCAATATGCGCTTGAGCGGCTTGAGGCGCTGACAAAAGGCATGGATCGCTACATCACCACTGAGGTCGGCCAACACCAGATGTGGGCCGCGCAATATTTGGGTTTTGATGACCCAAATCGTTGGATGACCTCTGGCGGCCTTGGCACAATGGGCTATGGCACACCCGCCTCAATCGGGGTGCAGGTCGCCCATCCTGACGCCTTGGTGATCAATGTGGCGGGCGAGGCATCATGGCTGATGAATATGCAGGAAATGGGCACGGCCGTGCAATACCGCCTGCCCGTCAAGCAATTCATCCTTAACAACGAACGTCTTGGCATGGTGCGCCAATGGCAGGAATTGCTGCATGGTGAACGCTACAGCCATTCATGGTCAGAGGCCTTGCCAGATTTCGTCAAACTGGCCGAAGCGTTCGGATGCAAGGGTATCATGTGCGACAATCCCGATGATCTTGATGAGGCGATCAAGGAAATGCTCGCCTATGATGGGCCAGTGATTTTCGACTGTTTGGTTGAGAAGCATGAAAATTGCTTCCCAATGATCCCATCGGGCAAGGCACATAATGAAATGTTGTTGGGCGAGGCTGAAACCCAAGGCGTGATTGACGCCAAGGGCAGCGTCTTGGTCTGAGGAAAGGGTGTAATCATGTCTCCGCTCAATATCGAAAAAGGCTCTAGCAGCCATTCGGCCTATGATCTGCGCAGCCATATGTCTGACGCGATTGAAACCCACACGCTTGCGGTTTTGGTGCAAAACGAAGCAGGCGTTCTGGCCCGTGTCATCGGGCTGTTTTCGGGCCGTGGCTATAATATCGAAAGCCTGACTGTGGCTGAGGTTGATCACGCAGGCCATCGGTCACGGATCACGATTGTGACCTCAGGCACGCCACAGGTGATCAACCAAATCAAAATGCAGCTCGAGCGTATGGTGCCCGTCCATGAGGTGCATGACCTCACCGTCGAAGGCGCAATGGTCAGCCGTGAATTGGCCTTGTTCAAGGTCAAAGGCAAGGGTGAGCATCGTGTCGAAGCCTTGCGCATTGCCGAGATTTTCCGCGCCAATGTGGTGGACAGCACTTTGGAAAGTTTCGTCTTTGAAATCACGGGCACGCCCGAGAAAATTGACGCCTTTGCCGATCTCATGCGCCCCTTGGGCCTATTAGAGGTTGCCCGCACAGGCGTTGCTGCCATTGCGCGCGGTGCGTAACCGCACAGGTCGCTTCCCATAGTCTCAAAGGTCGCGTTTTGATAAGATCAGCGCGGCCTTAGCCTTCAAAAAAGATCATCCCCGTTTGGGGCACATCTTTTCTTAGGGGGAAAGACCTATGCCTGATGATTTGATCAAGTACGATCTCGACAGCGTTCTTGCGCCAATTTCGCGCGCCAATGGCCTGCCGAATGCGCATTACACCGACCCCGCAACAATCGCTCGTGAAAACCGCGCGGCGCTTGAGCATCAATGGGCCGCTTTGGCCGTTGGGGCCGATGTGCCTGAAAATGGCGATGCAAAACCGATTGAATTTCTGGGCCAACCCCTGCTGCTTTTGCGCGATGACACAGGGGCGGTGCGGGTCTTTTTCAACATCTGCCGCCACCGCGGTATGATCTTGGTCGATGCGCCGCGCAAAATCGAAGGCGCTATCCGCTGCCCCTATCATTCATGGTGCTATGCCAAGGATGGCCGCCTTGTGGCCACGCCCCACGTGGGCGGGCCTGGCCAAAACCAACATGAAGGGATTGAGCGGGCGACCTTGGGCCTCAAAGAGGTGCGCAGCCATATCTGGCGGGATGTGGTGTTTATCAACCTGTCGGGCGATGCCCTCGATTTTGAAACCCAACACCAAGCCGCCCTCACCCGTTGGGCTGAATTTGAAAAGCCGCTCTATCATGGCGGCGAAGACAGCTGCTTTACCTTGGATGTGAATACGAATTGGAAACTCGCGGTCGAGAATTATTGCGAGAGCTATCACTTGCCATGGGTGCATCCGGGCCTGAACAGCTATTCACGCCTCGAAGATCACTTTCACATTGAAGAAGAACAAAGATTCTCGGGCCAAGGCACGCTTGTCTATCGCCAGCTCAAGGATGAGAAAGGTCAAAGCTTTCCTGATTTTGACGGGCTGTCGCAGACATGGGACACCGCCGCTGAATATATCGCGCTTTATCCCAATGTCTTGCTGGGCGTGCATCGCGATCATGCCTTTGCGATTATCCTAGAGCCTGTCGCCCATAACCGCACGCGCGAGCATGTTCATCTCTACTATGCCACCCCAAAGACCGATCCTGACTTGCGCGCCAAAAACGCCAAGCTGTGGAAGGATGTCTTTATCGAAGATATTTTTGTGGTGGAGGGGATGCAAAAAGGGCGTGCTGCCGCAGGGTTTGATGGGGGCCGCTTTGCCCCCGCGATGGACGGGCCGACACATATGTTCCACCAATGGGTGGCGCAGCGGTTGCGCGACACAGAAAGCGGATTGTGAGCGCCCCAAAATCCGCGCTTGATGCCGCACTTCTTGCGGCCCATGCGGCAGGCGATAAAGAACGCATTGCGCAGATATATGCCAAGGCCGCCGATGATATGGGTGCGGCCTCTGCCGCGTTTTATTTGACCCATGCTTATGTGTTTGCCCTTGATGCAGGGCTGCCCGAGGCCGAAACCTATCGCCGTGCCTTGGTCGAATTGGGGGCCGAGCCGACCAGCTAGGCGCTCACCCACCCCCCAAAATGCGGCGCACGTAATTTTGTGTCTCTTGAAAGGGCGGCACGCCGCCATGAGTGTTCACGGCTTGTGGCCCAGCATTATAGGCCGCCAAGGCCAAACGCCATGAGCGGAAATTGCGATATTGCATCGCCAAATAGCGCGCGCCCCCTTCTAGGTTTTGCGCAGGATCATGCGGGTTCACCCCCAAGAGATCAGCGGTATCTGGCATCAATTGCGCCAAACCAATCGCACCCGCATGGCTGATGGCGCGCGGGTTCCAGTTCGATTCAACCGCAACAAGGCGTAGGAACAAATCCTCAGGCACGCCATGACGGCGCGCCGCATTGCGGGCAAGATCAAGATAGGCCTGAGGGGCCTGCCCCGAAAAGCGCGGGATCGCCGCGCCAAGGGCCGCATCGTAATCAGGGCGCAAGCGTTCTGAATTGGAATATTGGCTTGAGGCGCGGCTGTCCAAAACCCGTGCCGCCGAACGGAAACGATCAAGGCTATTGCCATAGGCGACAGAGACTTGCCCAAAAATTAGGACAAATCCCACAGAAATCAGGCTGACTTTCTGCACCTTCACGGCCCATTCACCTCATAAAACCTGCTCTGTTTTAGCCTGTATCCCCCACAGGGCCAAGCGCTTGTGCGCCGCCTGTAAATGAAATTCGGGTTTCATTAACCAATTTACGATGGTCTAAACATATCTCAAAGGCGCAGATTCGCGGCCACGACTATGGGAGAGGTGACATGGCAGGTTCGGTTAATAAGGTAATTCTGGTCGGGAATTTGGGGCGCGACCCTGAGGTGCGCAGCTTTCAGAATGGCGGCAAAGTGTGCAATTTGCGCATTGCGACATCTGAAAACTGGAAAGATCGCAACACAGGCGAGCGGCGCGAGCGCACGGAATGGCACTCGGTGGCGATTTTCTCAGAACCTTTAGCCCGCATTGCAGAACAATATCTGCGCAAAGGGTCAAAGGTCTATATCGAAGGCCAGCTGGAAACCCGCAAATGGCAGGATCAAAATGGGCAGGATCGTTACACGACCGAGGTGGTCTTGCGCCCCTATCGTGGCGAGTTGACCTTGCTTGATGGTCGCAATGACCAATCGGGTGGTGGTGGCAGCTATGGCGATAGCGGGGGCTATGGCGGTGGAGATGACCGCATCAGCGGCGGCGGTTTCCCAGATGATCGCGGAATGGATCGCGGTGGTGCGGGCCAATCCATGCCAAGCGATATGGATGACGAAATCCCCTTCTAAGTTGCTTGCCCCCCCTGCCCCAAGCGCGTAAATCCTCATCACAAATTTGGTAAATGCCACCCGCGCGGGTTGCGCGTGGTGGCTTTTGTCAGGCACAAGATCGGCACAGCGCAACAAAGCGAGACACGCATATGAGCAAATCGGCCCGCAAATCCCTGTCCAAGATTTTTGTCTGGGCAATCCTTGGCCTGCTATTTGTGGCCCTAGCAGGCTTTGGGATCGGGTCGTTCTCAGGCGGCGCCTCGCGGATGGGATCGGTCGGCGATATTGAGATCAGCGCCGAAGATTATGCCCGCGCCCTAGATCAAGAATTGCGTGCCCGCAGCGGGGAGACGGGGCAAAATGTGACCCTGTCGATGCTGATTGCCAACGGCATAGATGCACAGGTGCGTCAGGGCCTTTTTGCGCGCGCGGCCCTTGATAATGAGGCGGCGATGATGACGCTCTCCATCGGGGATGAGGAGATCGCCAACCAGATTTTGCAAATCCCCGCTTTCCAAGGTGCAGATGGCACGTTCGACCGCCAAGCCTATGAGTTTTTTCTCAGCCAACGTGGTTTGAGTGCTGGCGAATTTGAGGAAGAAATTCGTGCGGATATCGCCCGCACCATCCTGCAATCTGCGATTTTGGGGCGCGTGCCTGCGCCTGCGGCATTGGTTGATCCTTTGGTGGCCTATCAACAAGAATCCCGTGGCTTTTCTTATCTGCCTTTGACCGCCGCCGATTTGGACGCCCGCGTGCCTGCCCCTACGGAAGAGCAGATCATAACCCATTACGAGGCGTTCCCAGATCGCTTTACCCTGCCCGAGGCCCGCGAGATCACCTATATCTGGATCACGCCCAACATCATCATGGATGATATCCCCGTCAGCGACAGCACGCTGCAAAGCCTCTATCAGGAACGCATTGAGGAATACCGCCAACCCGAGCGCCGCTTGGTGGAGCGTTTGGTCTACCCCACAGAAGCAGAGGCCGAAGCCGCTTGGGCGCGGCTCAATGACAACAGCGCAGATTTTGAAACCCTCGTGAGCGAACGTGGGCTGTTGTTGGGAGACACCGATATGGGGGATGTTACCCGCGATGATCTCTCTGCCGCCGAGGCAGAGGCCGTTTTCGCCGCAAGCAATGCGGAATTCGTGGGCCCCGTTGCCTCGCCCTTTGGCCCTGCAATTTTCCGCATTAATGCCGTGTTGGATGCGACAGAAATCCCGTTTGAAGAGGTGCAGGACGACCTGCGCAGCGAAGTCACGGCGGATGCCGCGCGCCGCGCCATTTCTGACCTGCGCGAAGGGTTTGACGACCTCCTCGCCTCAGGCGCCACCCTTGAGGAGGTCGCGGATGAGACGCAAATGGTGCTTGGCACGATCCGCTATGATGGCAGCCAAGAGGATGGCATTGCCGCGTACGAGGCTTTCCGCGCGGTTGCAGACACGATTGAAGACGGGGATTTCCCCGAAATTCTCGATCTCTCCGATGGCGGGGTATTCGCCCTGCGGCTTGACCAAATCGTGTTGCCAACCCTGCCGCCTCTTGACGATGTGCGCGCGGATGTCATCGCGGATTGGACAATCTATGCGACCCAAGACGCGCTCTTGGCCCGCGCCGAAGAAATCCGCGCCGATATCGCGGCCTCGGGTCGGCGCCTTGAGCGGTTTGGCGGCTTGATGCGCGAGACAGATGTGCGGCGCAATGACTTTATCGCGGATACGCCTGACGCGCTGGTACAAACAGTGTTTGGCCTGTCCCGCACGGGCGAGATTGCGGTTGTCGGCGGTGAGGCGCAGGCCTTGGTCGTGCGCCTTGATGCGATCAACCCTGCCGATCGCGCCGACCCTGACACGGATCTACTGGCCAACATCCTGACCCAACAAATCAGCCAGTCCCTGACGGCTGATTTGTTCGAAGATTTCGGACGCCAGATGCAATCGGCGGTCGGCCTCACCTTTAACCAATCCGTGGTCAACCAAGTCCACGCATCCTTCCCATAAGGCTCGGATCATGGCGCTAATCACCCGTTTTGACAGCTTCGCCGAAGGTTGGGCGCAAGGCAAAAACCAGATTGTCTATGCCCGTTTGGCTGCTGATTTGGACACGCCTGTTTCGCTGATGCTGAAACTTGCCAATGCGGGCCAAGACAGTTTCATGCTTGAATCTGTCACGGGCGGGGAATTGCGCGGCCGCTATTCAATCGTGGGCATGGCCCCCGATGTGATCTGGGAATGTCACGGCACACAGGCGCGGATCAACCGCCACGCTGCCCAAGATCGGGATCATTTTGTTGATTGCGACAGCGCACCCCTCACCTCGCTGCGCGCGCTTTTGGCCGAAAGTCAAATTGATCTGCCCGCCGATATGCCACAGGCCGCAGCGGGTCTATTCGGCTATTTGGGCTATGACATGATCCGTTTGGTGGAGCATTTGCCCGATGTGAACCCAGACCCGCTTGGCCTGCCTGATGCCGTGATGATGCGCCCATCTTTGGTTGCCGTGCTAGATGGTGTTAAGGGCGATGTAACCTTGGTGTCGCCTGCGTTCTTCTCGGCGGATGTTTCGGCGGAAACCGCCTATGCGGCGGCCTGCGCGCGGGTGCAAGAGGCGCTCGACAAGCTCGAACAGGCCCCTGCCATCGCACAACGCCATTTGGGGGTGGATGCAGACACATCTGGCGTTGAGCCCGTTTCCAATTTCACCAAAGAGGGCTATTTCGCCGCCGTGGACAAGGCCAAGGCCTATATTCGAGCGGGCGATATTTTTCAGGTTGTTCCCTCGCAGCGCTGGACGCAGGATTTCCCGCATCCACCTTTCGCCCTCTATCGCGCGTTGCGGCGCACGAACCCGTCGCCCTACATGTTCTTCTTCAATTTCGGGCCTTATCAAGTCGTTGGCGCAAGCCCAGAGATTTTGGTGCAGGTCAAAGGCAGCCAAGTCACCATTCGCCCGATTGCAGGCACACGCCCCCGCGGTGCAACGATCGAAGAAGATCGCGCGCTTGAGGCAGATTTGCTGAGCGATAAAAAAGAATTGGCCGAACATCTTATGCTGCTGGATTTGGGCCGCAACGATGTGGGTCGTGTCGCCAAAATAGGCACAGTGCGTCCAACCGAAGAATTCATTGTCGAACGCTACAGCCATGTGATGCATATCGTTTCAAATGTTGTGGGCGAATTGTCGGATGAGCATGATGCGCTTTTCGCCCTTTTGGCGGGTCTGCCCGCAGGCACAGTCTCGGGCGCGCCCAAATTGCGCGCCATGCAGATTATTGACGAGTTAGAGCCAGAAAAGCGCGGCGTTTATGGGGGCGGTGTCGGGTATTTCAGCGCGGGCGGTGATATGGATATTTGTATCGCCTTGCGCACGGCTGTTTTAAAAGATGCACAGCTTTACATCCAAGCAGGCGGCGGCGTTGTCTATGACAGTGACCCCGAGGCGGAATTCATGGAAACCGTGAACAAATCGCGCGCCTTGCGCAAAGCTGCGGCAGAGGCCGCGCAATTTGCGGGCCAATCCCATAGCAAAGATTAGACAAGAACGCCTAGCGCATGAGGGTCTGTTGCAAGATCGCTGAGACGGGCGCGACCGCATAGCTTGCGTTCACAGCCGCCTGCCCTGCCCCCCAAGACAAAAGCGCCGCCAAGGTTTCGGGATAGCTGCGGCCCAAAACAATCGAGCTGCCTGTTTGCTGTGCCTCAAAAGCCGCACGATCCAAAAGCCGCAACATGACGGGCGCAGATTGCCCCTCGTCATCCAAAACGCGGTAAAGACGCGCGGCAGGAACGCCATCGCGGGCGGCGGCCTGCTCAAGACCGCCAAGGCCGAAGGCACCTGCAATCAGCCCATGGCCCGTTTCCCCCATCCGCGCCAGAACCTGACCTTGGAGGGAAATATCCCCGCGCAATGTTCCATCTGCGCTGTCAAGCAAGCCCACAGTTTGCGGCAGGCGGTCGAGCGCGGCCTCGCATGCCGCAAGATCAGCAAACCGCGCCTCTATTACCGCCTCAATCCCTTCCGCACGATATCGCGCCAGTTGCGCCTCTGCATCCATGCGCGTGGGATCAATCACGATGCTCACAGGCACCGTTAGGCTTTGCAAGGTGCTATCGGTCAGCGGAAATTCGGGATCATCATAAAGCAAGATTGAGAAAAGCGGCACAGATTGCGGTGCAGAAAACGGCGTTGCGTAGGCCACGACCACAGGCAGATCTTCCGGCTCTGGCATAGGTGCCGAGGCCGAAACGTGGGGCATCGCGGGTTGTGCAACAGGGGCATCTGGCGTGATTGTTGGCCAAATCACGCGTTCTGGCTCAGGTTCTGGCTGCGGCTCAGCCTCTGGCTCTGGCTGGGGTTCTGGCTGGGGTTCTGGCTCAGGCGCGGCGGCAGGGGCATGATCTGGGGAGGGGGCTGCGGCCTCTTGGGCCTGCTCCACCACCCCGCCCGTGTCTTGCCCTAAGAAATAGGATGTGCCCAATAATCCCGTCACAGAGATCACCGGGCCGATCACGGCACCGACCAAAACCCCTTTAGCATCCGACTTTACCCTCTCTTGTGCCAATCAATCTGCGCAGTGCCGCATGTTTTCAGCCCCACCTCCCTTGACCCCGAGGCGCGGCTCTGAACATTTATAGCCTGAGTGATCTGCCAAAACACCCCCAATTCCGCGAGCCCGTCATGCTTCTCTTGATCGATAATTACGACAGTTTCACCTATAACCTTGTTCACTACTTGGGCGAGCTTGGGGCAGAAACCCGCGTTTTGCGCAATGACGCGCTGACAGTGACCGAGGCCTTGGCCATGGGGCCAGATGGGATTGTTCTTTCACCTGGGCCTTGTGACCCCGCACAGGCGGGTATCTGCCTTGATCTGACCCGCGCTGCCGCCGAGGCCCGCGTGCCGCTTTTTGGCGTGTGCTTGGGGCATCAAACCATTGGCGAGGCCTTTGGGGGTAAGGTCGTGCAGTGCCATGAAATCGTGCATGGCAAACTGGGCGAGATCCATCACAAGGGCATCGGGGTCTTTGCAGGCCTACCTTCGCCCCTTTTGGCGACGCGCTATCACAGTCTGGTGGTCGAGCGCGCCTCCCTGCCCGATTGTCTTGAGGTCACAGCGGAATTAACAGACGGCACGATTATGGGGCTGCGCCATAAAACCCTGCCAATTGAGGGCGTGCAATTTCATCCCGAAAGCATCCGTTCGGAACATGGCCACGCGATGCTGAAAACCTTTATCGACACCACGAAGGGAGCGGTGCCTGCATGAGCGATGCAATGAAACCCCTGATCTTTGCGGCCTCAGAAGGGCCGCTGTCCCGCGCCCAAGCCGAGACGGCTTTCACACATCTGTTCGAGGGCACAGCAACCGCCGCGCAAATGGGGGGCTTGTTGATGGCCTTGCGCGCGCGCGGTGAATCCGTCTCAGAATATGCGGCGGCGGCGGCTGTGATGCGCGCAAAATGCACCGCCGTGTCCGCACCCGCAGGCGCGATAGATATCGTGGGGACAGGTGGCGATGGCATGGGCACGCTGAACATTTCCACCGCGACCGCCTTTGTAGTGGCGGGCGCAGGGGTGACCGTGGCCAAACATGGCAATCGCAATCTGTCTTCCAAATCAGGGGCCGCAGATGCGCTGACCGCCTTGGGGGTCAATGTCATGGTCGGTGCCGAAGTCGCAGAACGTGCCATCAGTGAAATTGGCATCGGCTTTATGATGGCCCCAATGCATCACCCCGCGATCAAACATGTCATGCCCGTGCGCCAAGAATTGGGATGCAAAACCATCTTCAACATCCTTGGGCCTTTGACCAACCCTGCAGGGGTGAGACGGCAATTGACCGGGGCCTTTGCGATTGACCTGATTTTCCCAATGGCTGAAGTTCTCAAGGATTTGGGATCCGAGAAAGCATGGCTTGTCCATGGGGATGACGGCAGCGATGAGGTGTCGATCTGCGGGGCCACACAGGTTGCAAAGCTTGAGGATGGCAAAATAACAGGCGGTGAAATTCACCCTGAGGATGCAGGCCTGCCCGTTCACCCCTTGCGCGATATCTTGGGTGGCTCTCCTGAGGAGAATGGCCGCGCCTTTGCCGCGCTGCTTGAGGGGGCGCCATCAGCCTATCGAGATGCAGTTCTCTTGAATGCGGCCTGTGCGCTTGTGGTTGCGGATCACGCCAGCGATCTACCCACTGGGGTCGAGATGGCCCGCGACAGCATCGACAGCGGCCAGGCCAAGGCAAAACTAACCGCCCTTGCCCGCCTGACATCGCAAGCCTGACATCGGAGGCCGCATGAGCACCCCCACGATCCTAGAAAAAATCAAAGCTTATAAGCTTGAGGAAATCGCAGCCGCAAAGGCAGCGACCCCTCTCAGCGAGGTTGAGGATGCGGCGCGCAATGCCCCGCCACTGCGCCCCTTCGCCGAGGCGCTACAAGAGGCCAGCCGCGAAGGCTATGGTTTAATTGCTGAAATCAAGAAGGCGAGCCCCTCCAAAGGGTTGATCCGCCCTGATTTTGATCCGCCGGCACTGGCACGCGCCTATGAGGCGGGCGGGGCCACCTGCCTCTCGGTTCTGACCGACACCCCCAGTTTTCAGGGTGCGCCCGACTATCTGGTGGCGGCACGCGCCGCAACCACCCTGCCCGCGCTGCGCAAAGATTTCCTCTATGACACGTATCAAGTGGCCGAGGCGCGCGCTTGGGGGGCCGATTGCATTTTGATCATCATGGCATCTGTCAGTGATGCCCAAGCCGCCGAGCTTGAGGCGGCGGCGTTTGATTGGGGGATGGATGCGCTGATCGAAGTGCATGATGAGGCCGAGCTAGAGCGCGCAAGCGCCCTAAAATCACGCCTCTTGGGGATCAATAACCGCAATCTCAACACCTTTGAAACCAGCCTTGAGACCACCCGCCGCCTGTCGCGCATGGCCCCTGAAGATCGGCTTTTGATCTGCGAAAGCGGGCTTTTCACCCCCGCAGATTTGGCCGATATGGCAAAATATGGGGCGCGCAGTTTCCTGATCGGCGAAAGCCTGATGCGCGCGGATGATGTGGCCGCGGCCACAAGCGCGCTCTTATCTGACCTCTATACTAGCACAATGTGAGGGCGGCATGAGCGAGCAAAAACTGACCCATTTCGACAAAGACGGACAGGCGCATATGGTGGATATCTCTGCAAAAGACGCAACTGATCGCGTGGCGATGGCCGAATGTTTTGTGCGCATGGCCCCTGAGACATTGGCGCTTGTGGAAAGTGGCACTGCGAAAAAGGGCGATGTTTTGGGGGTCGCGCGGCTTGCGGGGATCATGGGGGCGAAGAAAACCGCCGATTTGATCCCGCTGTGCCATCCTTTATCCTTGTCAAAAGTGGCCTTGACGCTTGAGGCAGACAGCGCCCTGCCCGGGGTGCGGATCGTAGCGATTGTGAAAACCACGGGCCAGACAGGTGTTGAGATGGAGGCGCTGACCGCCGCCTCCACTGCCGCGCTGACGGTCTATGACATGCTCAAAGCCGCCGACCGCGCGATGGAAATCGGCGGGCTGCGCGTGCTGCTCAAAGATGGCGGTAAGTCAGGGAAATACGAGGCGCAATGATTTCCGTAAGTGAGGCCCTCGCGCGGTGTTTGGACTTGGCGCAGCCCTTGGGGGCTGAAGATATCCCCTTGCGCCATGCAGCGGGGCGGGTTTTGGCGCGGCCTGTTGTGGCGATGCGTGATCAGCCGCCCTTTGCGGCTTCTGCGATGGATGGCTATGCAATCCGCAAAGCGGATTTGTGCCTTGGCGCGCGGCTGCGTGTGGTGGGGGCGGCCCCCGCGGGACAAGCATGGCAGGGCCAGATTGGCCAAGGTGAGGCCGTGCGTATTTTCACGGGCGCCCCGCTGCCGCAAGGGGCCGATCATATTGTGATCCAAGAGGATGTCACCGCCGCAGAGGATCATGTCGTGATCAATGCAGTGGATGACGCGCCCCATATTCGCCCTGCAGGCGCTGATTTCAAAGCAGGGGCAGAGATGACCCCACCACGCCGCTTGACCCCTGCAGATCTGGCCTTGGCCGCGGCCATGAATGCGCCGCGCCTCTCGGTTTATTGCCGCCCTGAGGTGGCAATCATTGCCACAGGGGATGAATTGGTCAGCCCTGGGGAAACCCCGCGCCCTGATCAAATCATTGCCTCAAACACCTATGGTTTGGCCGCAATGGCCGAGGCTGAGGGCGCGGTCGTGCGCCTTTTGCCGATTGCGCGCGACGGGCGCGACAGCCTTGCCGCCACGTTTGAGATGGCAAAAGGCGCGGATTTGATTGTCACTGTGGGCGGCGCATCGGTGGGCGATCATGATTTGGTTGGCGCCGTGGCCCAAGATCTGGGGCTTGAGCGCAGCTTTTACAAAATTGCGATGCGCCCCGGAAAGCCGCTGATGGCGGGGCGGATGGGAGATGCGGCCCTCTTGGGTTTGCCAGGAAACCCCGTATCCGCCATGGTGTGCGGGCATCTTTTCATGGTGCCGCAATTGCGCGCCTTCCAAGGGCTACCTAAATCCCCGCGCCGCACCAAACAGGCGCAACTGTCAACTGATCTGCCCGCCAATGGCCCCCGCGCTCACTACATGCGCGCAAGCCTTGCGCCGCAAAAGGGGGCGGCGCTGCCACATATTGCCCCCTTTACAAGCCAAGACAGCGCGCTCTTGAGCATTTTCGCCGAGGCGGGTGCCTTGTTGATCCGCCCCCCGCATGACGGGCCGCGAAGGGCGGGCGATATTGTTGATTACCTCAGCCTTTAACACCTAAAATCACAGGGGCGTTGACAAAATAGGCGAACAAGGGTAGAACATTCATCGAACATAACCGCATCACGCCAAGCGATGCATGAGCAGAGGCCCGTTCGAGATGTTGACAAAAAAGCAGCTAGACCTGTTGGAGTTCATCCACCGCCGCATGCAAAGGGACGGTGTTCCCCCCAGTTTTGACGAGATGAAAGATGAGCTGGATTTGCGCTCGAAATCGGGCATCCATCGTCTGATCACCGCCCTTGAGGAACGGGGCTTTATCCGCCGTCTGGCCCATAAGGCCCGCGCGCTGGAGATTGTAAAACTGCCCGATGCGTTAGAGCAGAAATTTGGCACTGGCGCCAAAGCAGGCTTTGCGC
Organism: Roseobacter sp. HKCC-CH-9208; assembly: GCF_037805125.1. NCBI lineage: Bacteria > Pseudomonadati > Pseudomonadota > Alphaproteobacteria > Rhodobacterales > Roseobacteraceae > Roseobacter > Roseobacter sp. HKCC-CH-9208. Next base: position 344,275 of record NZ_JBBLYK010000001.1, read on the forward strand.
CCCGCGTGATCGAGGGGGATCGGGTCGACCCGCCCGCCCGCGCGCAAGCGGTTGAGACCCGCGGGGTCAGCGAATTGCCAATGATGGGCCGCATCGCAGCCGGCACCCCGATTGAGGCTTTGGCGGACATCTCGCATCACGTCAGCGTGCCTGCCTCCATGTTGGCGGCAGGGCGTGCGCATTACGCGCTAGAGGTCAAAGGCGACTCTATGATTGAGGCGGGCATCAATGATGGCGATATGGTCATCATCGAAGAACGCAACAGCGCCGAGAATGGTGACATCGTTGTGGCCTTAGTCGAAGGCTATGAGGCCACGCTCAAACGCTTTCGCCGCAAGGGCAACATGATCGCGCTTGAGGCGGCCAACCCTGCCTATGAAACCCGCGTTCTGCCCGAAGGTCAGGTGAAGGTGCAAGGTCGCCTTGTTGGCTTGGTGCGGGTTTACTGACCCCCCTCTTATCGCGACCTGCCAGACCAAAGCCGCGCACCCTGTGATGCGCGGCTTGTTTCTATTGTGATTGGGCCGATGCCCCCTTGGGGCAAATGCAAGGCCACAGCGCCCTCACGGTCCATATCGCGCGCATCAAAAAATAGGCAAGGCCCCGGACTATCCGATGGGTTTAGACGGGCGGCAAGGATCACAACATCCGCTGCCCCACAGGCAGAAAGGGCATCCACCAAGGCCACCTCGCCCCGCCCGTGCCAAACACGATACCCTTTGACGGTGGCAGCCTGCCCCGCCCCCTCCGCTTGCCAAAGCGGTCGTGCGGCCGCCTCGGGTTGGGTCGCAGGATCCCCATCGTTTTCAAGCCAGAGATCCACCACGAACCCCTCGCCGCGCGCATGGCTTGGCACACGCAGGCCCGCCGCATCCATCACCCCGACAAGACGCGCTGACGGGGCAATCAAGATGTCTGGTCGCGGGATTTGGCCCCAAATCCAAAGGGCTACCCCCATGGGCAAGAGAAAGGCGGCCCGCATTGGCCCGTTCCAAATCAATCAGCCCACAAACCCCGCCGCAAAAACGGCGATGCGCGTGCCCGTGTCAGGTTCAACAGGCAGAGCAAAATATGCTGCAATGCCTGTTGCCAAAAAGAGAGGCACCCATAAAAATCGATCTTGGGCTTGCGCGCTTAGATTAGAAACAACAGCGCGCAAACCAAGGCGGCGCGTCCAGATGTGGATCGGTGGATGTGGTACTGCAATCAGCACGTTCTGCGCCCTTGTTTCCCTGTTGCGGAGTGCCTAAACACAGGGCCAAACCTAGCCGTAAGTTTGTAAGAGAAGGGTTAAGGGCCACCGCCCAAACCCACGAAAGGAAAGCCGATGAGCCAGCCTGTCACACGTTTCGCCCCCTCGCCCACGGGGTATTTGCATATTGGCGGCGCGCGCACGGCCCTATTTAACTGGCTTTACGCGCGCGGGCGGGGTGGGAAATTCCTGCTTCGGATCGAAGATACGGATCGCGCCCGCTCAACCCCAGAGGCGACAGCGGCCATTTTAAAGGGCTTGGCTTGGCTTGGCCTCGATTGGGACGGTGAACCCATCAGCCAGTTTGAGCGCGCAGACCGCCATGCCGAAGTGGCGCACGCGATGCTTGAAAATGGTACGGCCTATAAATGCTTTGCCACTCAAGACGAGATCGAAGCCTTTCGCGAGGCGGCGCGGGCCGAAGGAAAATCCACCCTTTATCAAAGCCCGTGGCGGGATGTGGCCCCTGAAACCCACCCTGACGCGCCTTTTGTGATCCGTCTGCGCGCGCCGCGTGATGGTGAAACCATCATCGAAGATCAGGTTCAGGGGGGTGTCACCATCGGCAATGCGCAATTGGATGATATGGTTTTGCTGCGCTCGGACGGAACCCCGACCTATATGTTGGCGGTGGTGGTTGATGACCATGACATGGGTGTGACCCATGTGATCCGCGGCGATGACCATCTCAACAATGCCGCACGGCAAAGCCAGATTTATCACGCAATGGGATGGGATTTACCCATTTGGGCGCATATCCCGCTGATCCACGGGCCAGACGGCAAAAAACTGTCCAAACGTCACGGCGCTTTGGGGGTCGAGGAATATGCCGCAATGGGATACCCACCTGCCGCGATGCGCAATTATCTCGCCCGTCTGGGATGGAGCCATGGTGATGATGAATTGTTCACCGATGTCCAAGCGACCGAATGGTTTGATCTGGGCGGCATTGGCAAATCGCCTGCGCGGCTTGATTTCAAAAAGCTCGAAAATGTCTGCCAATGGCATATCGCACAGATGGAAGATGCCGCGCTTTTGGGGGATATTGAAACATATCTCGCAGCGGCCAATCAGCCCGCCCTTTCGCAATCGCAGAAAGATGGCCTCAAATCCGCGCTCTATTGCACAAAGGATCGCGCCAAATCCCTGCCAGAGCTTTTGATGAAGGCCGCATTTGTTTTAAACGAAAGACCAATAAAACCTGATGAAAAGGCATTAAGGACGCTGGATAATGTATCCCGTGGTATACTGAAATCATTGACTGCGCAGTTGCAGAATGCTACGTGGACGCGTGAGGGTCTTGAAACGCTGATCGGCGCAGTCGCCGAGGCGCATGAGACCAAGCTTGGCAAATTGGCAGCACCGCTTCGTGCGGCCTTGTCGGGACAAACAGTTTCACCGAGTGTCTTTGATATGATGCTCGTGCTGGGTCGGGACGAATCCATTGCCCGACTTACGGATGCAACGGTTGGTGCGGATTAAACCAGACCCGCACCAATGAGGCCCCAAGCGCATGCTACGGCCAGATACGTTAACACCCCCCGTGCAAACCCTGTGTTTTGCGCGGTAAAGCGAGAGGGAACGTCATGACTGACACGAAAACGGCCAAACTCAGCATCAATGATCGCGACTTCGATCTTCCCGTCTACAGCCCCACAGCAGGGCCTGATGTCATCGACATCACCAAACTATATGGCCAGGCGGGCGTGTTCACCCATGACCCAGGCTTTACCTCCACCTCGTCTTGCGAAAGCCAAATCACCTTTATTGATGGCGACAAGGGCGAGCTTTTGCACCGCGGCTATCCAATCGACCAACTGGCGAAAGATTCCCATTATCTCGAGGTTTGCTACCTCTTGCTTTATGGCGAATTGCCGACAGCGGCCGAATTGGACGATTTCGAGACCCGCGTGACCCGTCACACCATGATCCACGAACAGATGCATAATTTCTTCCGTGGCTTCCGCCGTGACGCGCATCCAATGGCGACAATGGTGGGTGTCGTGGGGGCAATGTCGGCCTTCTATCACGACAGCACCGATATTGCGGATCCTTGGCAGCGCGAAGTGGCCTCGATCCGTATGATCGCGAAAATGCCAACCATTGCTGCGATGGCCTATAAATATTCCATCGGCCAGCCCTTTGTGTATCCGCGCAATGACCTCGATTATGCGACCAATTTCTTGCGGATGTGCTTTGCCGTGCCCGCCGAGGAATATGTGCCTGATCCTGTGCTAAGCCGCGCGATGGATCGCATTTTCACGCTCCACGCAGATCACGAACAAAACGCCTCCACCTCAACGGTGCGCTTGGCGGGCTCGTCTGGGGCGAACCCGTTTGCCTGTATCGCAGCGGGTATTGCCTGCCTTTGGGGGCCTGCGCATGGCGGTGCGAACCAAGCCTGCCTTGAAATGCTGCGCGAAATTGGCACTGTGGATCGCATTCCCGAATATATCGCCCGCGCGAAAGACAAAAATGACCCGTTTCGCCTGATGGGCTTTGGTCACCGCGTCTATAAAAACTTTGACCCGCGCGCGAAGGTGATGAAGGAAAGCGCCGATGAGGTGCTGGATCTGTTGGGTGTTGAAAACAATCCAACCCTGCAAGTTGCGAAAGAACTTGAGAAAATCGCGCTTGAGGACAGCTATTTCGCGGATAAGAAACTCTATCCAAACGTGGATTTCTATTCGGGCATCATTTTGGATGCGATGGGGTTCCCAACCTCAATGTTCACCCCGATCTTCGCGGTCAGCCGCACAGTGGGTTGGATTGCACAGTGGAAAGAAATGCTGAACGATCCTGCGGCAAAAATTGGCCGTCCGCGTCAGCTTTATACGGGCCCAACCAAGCGCGATTATGTCGATATCGCCAAGCGCTAAGGCACGACTTTAGATGGAAAAAGAAAAGCCGCCCTCTAGGGGGCGGCTTTTTTGTGTCGTACAGGAAACGCGGTGGATTATTCCACGCCTTCAATCAAGACCAATTCGCGAATTGAGCTGTCCTTGGCAAACGCCATCGCCTCTTGATAGGCGGGGCTGTCATAGCAGGCATTGGCATCGGCCAAACTGGAGAACCAGATCACCACATTTCGCGCATGACCCTGCCCTTCTTTGATAATCACCTCACCACCGCGCGCCAAGAATTTGCCGCCAAAAGCCGCAATCGCGGGGCCTGCCAATTCGGCATAGCGCGCATATTCCTCTGGATTTGTAACGGTGACATGCGCCACCCAATATGCCCCTGCCATATTATGATACTCCCTTAATCACATCCCGCACGGCTGCAAGCGCCGCATCGGCTTGGGTGGCATCCTTCGCCCCCCCTTGCGCCAAATCTGCGCGGCCACCGCCGCCCTTGCCGCCAAGCGCCTCAACGGCTGCCTTGACCAGATCAACGGCGCTAAGCCGCGCGGTCAGATCATCGCTCACCCCTGCGGCCACTGCGGCCTTGCCATCAGCTTCGGCAATCAAAAGAAACGCGCCAGAGCCGATTTTGGCCTTATGCGCATCAATCAGCCTGGGCAGATCTTTGCCAGTAACACCTGCAACCACCTGCCCAAAAAAGGCGATGCCGCCGATATCTTCGGCAGCGAGCTCTTTGGCCCCCGCACCACCACCCGCAAGCGCAAGCTGTTGGCGCAATTGGTCGCGTTCATTCTGAAGCGCGCGGCGCTCCTCCATCAACGACTGGACACGGGCCAAAACATCAGGCCCTTGCGCCTTGAGCATCCCGCCAAGCTGGCTGAGGATGCGATCTTGTTGCGCCAAATAATCAAAGGCCGCTTGCCCCGTCAGCGCCTCAATGCGCCGCACACCCGAGGAAGAAGCGGTTTCCGCAAGGGTCACATAAAGCCCAATGTCGCCCGTGTGGCGCACATGGGTGCCGCCGCACAGTTCAAGACTATAGGTCGCGCCATCGCTGCCCTTGCCCGACCCTGCAAGCTTACCCATGGAGACCACGCGCACCTCATCGCCGTATTTCTCACCAAAGAGCGCCTGCGCCCCCAAATCACGCGCCACATCAGGGGTCATGATCCGTGTCTCAACAGCCACGTTTTGGCGGATGAATTCATTCACCTCGGCATCGACCCGCACCAATTCCTCGGTGCTGAGCGCCTTGGCGTGTGAGAAATCAAAGCGCAAACGATCCGCCGCGTTCAATGAACCACGCTGCGCCACATGATCGCCGAGCGCGCGGCGCAGGGCCTCGTGCAACAAATGCGTGGCCGAATGGTTCGCGCGAATGGCGCTGCGGCGGCTGTGATCCACAACCAATTCCGCAGCCTGCCCTCTCGTAATCTCGCCTTCTGTAACCTTGGCGATATGCAAGAACAGGCCCGCAACCTTTTTCGTGTCTGATATTTCAGCGCGGCCCGTATCGGTCTTAACCAGACCAGTATCGCCAACCTGACCGCCGCTTTCGCCGTAGAACGGGGTTTGGTTCGTAATCAGCGTGACAGCGCCGCCTTTTGCCGCGGCGTTCACTTCGGCCCCGTCAGAAACAAGCGCCAAAATCTGTCCTTCGGCCCGTTCCGTGTCATAGCCCAAAAATTCAGTCGGGCCATGTTGATCGGACAGATCATACCAAATTGCGGCATCTGCCGCCTCGCCCGACCCTGACCATGCGGCGCGCGCCTTGGCCTTTTGGGCCTCCATCGCTTGGTCAAACCCGTCTGTATCCACCTTGCGGCCCTTTTCGCGCAGAGCGTCCTGGGTCAAATCCAGCGGAAAGCCATATGTGTCATAAAGTTTGAACGCAGTCTCACCTGCCAAAGCGGCCCCTTCGGGCAGATCAACAAGGGCCTCATCCAACAGTTTAAGCCCACGATCAAGCGTGGTGCGGAAGCGTTCTTCCTCAAGCTTAAGCGTTTCGGTGATCAGCGCCTGCGCGCGGCCAAGCTCGGGATAGGCCTGCCCCATCTGGCTAACCAAAGCAGGCACGAGGCGATACATCAACGGATCTTGCGCGCCCAAAAGATGGGCGTGGCGCATCGCGCGGCGCATGATACGGCGCAACACATACCCCCGCCCCTCGTTTGAGGGCATAACCCCATCCGCAATCAAGAATGAGGTCGAGCGCAAGTGATCTGCAATCACGCGGTGATGCACATTCTTTGGCCCGTCTGGATCAACGGATGTTGCGTGCGCGGAAGCCTCAATCAAGGCGCGCATCAGATCGGTGTCATAATTGTCGTGCTTGCCCTGCAAAAGCGCGCCAATCCGCTCAAGACCCATGCCCGTATCGATGCTCTGCATGTTAAGAGGCACCATCGAGCCATCCGCGAATTGCTCATTTTGCATGAAAACCACGTTCCAAATCTCAATGAAACGATCGCCATCTTCTTCGGCCGATCCAGGAGGGCCGCCCCAGATATGGTCGCCATGATCATAGAAAATCTCGGTGCAAGGGCCGCAAGGGCCTGTTGGCCCCATCTGCCAGAAATTGTCGGATGTGGCGATGCGGATGATCCGATCCTCCGGCACGCCCACCTTTTTCCAAATCTCAAACGCCTCGTCATCGGTATGATAGACCGTGGTCAAAAGACGTTTCGGGTCGATATCAAAATCCTTGGTGATCAATTCCCATGCAAAGGGAATGGCCTCTTTTTTAAAGTAATCACCAAACGAGAAATTCCCAAGCATTTCGAAAAACGTGTGGTGGCGCGCCGTGTAGCCGACATTATCAAGGTCATTATGCTTGCCGCCCGCGCGCACACATTTTTGCGCCGTGGCGGCGCGTGGCGGGTCACGATGCTCAAGCCCTGTAAAGACGTTTTTGAACTGCACCATGCCAGAATTGGTGAACATCAAAGTCGGGTCATTGCGCGGCACAAGCGGCGAGCTTTCGACAATGGCATGGCCGTTGCGTTCAAAATATTTGAGAAAGGTTGAGCGAATATCGTTCAAACTGGCCATGAGCACGCGGTCTTTCTGACTAAATCCATCGGTTCTGCGTGGGATACAAGTTTGTCAAAGCACTGTCCACAGGACAAAAACTTGGGGCGGGGATGGAAATTTCAAGGGCCTAAAATACAAGACGCGCGCAGCCCGATTGGGGCTACGCGCGAAACTGTGCTGACGCAAGGAGTGAGGAATTAATCCTCAACCATCGCGTTGTCATCACTGTCATCCATGCCGAATTCCAACCCATGGGCGGCGCGGATTTTGTCTTCGATCTCCAATGCCATGCTTGGATTGTCTTTCAGGAATTGCTTGGCGTTTTCGCGGCCCTGTCCAATCCGCTCGTCCCCGTAAGAGAACCAAGCGCCTGATTTCTCAACCACGCCTGCCTTAACACCCAAATCAAGCAATTCGCCCGTTTTCGAGATGCCCTCGCCATACATGATGTCGAATTCCACCTGTTTGAACGGAGGGGCCACCTTGTTTTTCACCACTTTCACACGGGTTTGGTTGCCGACAACCTCGTCACGATCCTTGATCGCGCCGATGCGGCGGATATCCAAGCGCACGGATGAATAGAATTTCAGCGCATTGCCACCTGTGGTGGTTTCTGGGCTGCCAAACATCACACCGATTTTCATGCGAATCTGGTTGATGAAAATCACCATACAGTTTGAGCGTGCGATGGAACCTGTCAGTTTGCGCATCGCCTGAGACATGAGGCGCGCATGCACCCCGACTGAGCTGTCGCCCATATCACCCTCAAGTTCGGATTTCGGGGTCAACGCTGCAACGGAGTCGACCACAACAAGGCTGACCGCACCAGAGCGCACCAATGTATCGGTGATTTCTAGCGCCTGTTCCCCTGTATCGGGCTGAGAAATCAAAAGATCATCCAAATTCACGCCCAATTTTTTGGCATATTGTGGGTCAAGCGCGTGTTCGGCATCGACAAAGGCGCAAACCCCGCCCTTCTTTTGCTCTTCCGCGACCGCGTGAAGCGTCAGAGTGGTCTTCCCCGAGCTTTCAGGGCCATAGATTTCTATGATCCGCCCCTTTGGCAGACCCCCAATCCCAAGGGCGATATCGAGCCCGAGCGAGCCTGTCGATGTCGCCTCAATTTCTTGGATGGCATTCTCGCCCCCAAGGCGCATGATCGAGCCCTTGCCAAATTGGCGCTCGATCTGTGCCAAGGCGCTGTCGAGTGCCTTTTGCTTTTCCGCCGCGTTGCGATCCGTCATGTCCAAAATATCCGCCATTGCCATTGGTTTGGCTCCTTATTTCACACTGCTGCCAAGGCGGCAATGCTTGCCCGTGTTCACCTCTTGTTCTCGGATATAAATGCAAACAAAAAGAGAACATTTCAAGTAAAATCTTGCAAGGCCCATGTTTTACGGTGAATGGTAAAGAAGTGGTTACGGGGATCGCCCTTGGCGATAATATTAATATGATCATGTTTTTTAAGCAGAAACTGGTGCTTTTCAGCGTGCCGAAAACAGGCACAACCGCATTAGAGGCCGCAGCCCTGCCCTATGCGAGTGCGGCGATTCTTGACCCGCCGGGGATGAAACATGTCTCCGTGTCGCGCTATCACGCGCAGCTTGCCCCGTTTTTTGAGGCGCGCGGCAAGCAGCCGCATTAAACCATGGCCATCATGCGCGAACCCATTGACTGGCTTGGAAGTTGGTATCGCTACAGGCGGCGCGACAAGATCAAAGGAAAACTAAATTCAACCGCTGATGTAAGTTTCGCCGAATTTGTTGAGGCATGGTTGCTTGATGCCCCGCCTGCTTTTGCACAAATCGGCGCGACCGACCACAGCGGTGACATAGAGGTCGTGCGCCCCGCATAGGTCAGGCCCAAGCCAAGGGTCACAATCCCAAGCACCAAAAGAACTGTCACAAGAACAGGAGAAAACTGACCAAACCGCGGCTTGGTTTGCCCGCTCGCTATACTGGCTTGATCTGACAAGCCGCGCCTCCGTGTTCACGTTTTTTCACGCAGCATCGGCCCAAACAATTAACGATTGATTAAGATTTACGCGAAAGGCGCGGCAGCGCGCAAAGATGCCTTATTTTGCCTGTAACACGGCAAAAAAGAACCCATCCGAGGCATCGCGCGGATCAAATCGGCGTGACTGAAGCAGGTCAAACTGCGGATGGCGCTCCAAAAACGCATGCACCGCATCCTCATTTTCCGCACGCAGCAGCGAACAGGTCATGTAAATGATATGGCCGCGCGGCGCGGCAAGGGCCACCGCCCGATCCAAGATCTGCGATTGCTCACTCTGCAAGGCCGCCAGAGTTTCGGGTGTCATCCGCCACCGCACCATCGGATCACGCCGCCATGTTCCACTGCCAGAACAGGGCACATCCAAAAGAACCACATCAAATGGGACTTCGTGATCCAATTGCGCATCTTCGCGGGTTTGATAGACCATCCCCGCACGTTCAGCGCGCAAGGCGACATCGCCCATGCGTTTGGGGAATTTATCATGTAATGTTAGATCCGCATCACTGCGCGCGGCAATGGCCAAAGATTTCCCCCCTGCGCCTGCGCAATAATCCAAAATGCGCCCTGTTTGGGGCACTGGGATCTCAGCCATTGCCATCTGCACAGACAGGTCTTGCACCTCGATCAAACCTGCCTGATAGGCGGCTGTGGCGGTGATTTTGCGCGCGCCAGTCTGCACCTCAAGCGAGGTGGCAAGGCGTGGGTCGGCTATCGCGTGCACGCCCGCTTGGGCCAAGTCGGCAATCACATGCTCAGGCGTGGTCTTGCGCGTATTTACCCGCAGATAGACAGGCGCCCGCGTGGACATGGCGGCAAGCAAGCCCTCCAAGTCTGGCCCAAATTCCGCCTTGAGCAGCGCCAGCAGCCAATCGGGCGTATCGCTCAAAATATCGGGGGTTGGGTGTTCCTTCGCCTCATCCGCCGAAAGCGCGCTGGGGCCGTATGGCATCTGCCCAAAGACATCCTCAACCGCCACACCTTGCAGGCGCAAAAGCCCCAAAATCAGCGCGCGCCCCGTGGCCTGCGGGACGGTGCATCCCGCAAGGGCCGCCGCCCGGCCCCGATTGCGCAGCACATCGTAGACATGGTCCCTAATGGCCGCGCGGTCTTTTGACCCCGCGAAGCGGGCAGACCTGCCCCATGCCCGCAAGGCGGTTTCAGGGGTTTGGCCCGCAAGAATGGTGTCTAAGACCTCAATCGCGGCCTGATATCGCGCAGCAGGCGTCACGCGCGCGCCTCAGCCCACGCGGTAATTGGGGCTCTCGCGGGTAATTTGCACATCATGCACATGGCTTTCTTGCAGGCCCGCATTGGTGATTTTCACGAATTGGCAGTTTTTGCGCATCGCATCCACAGTGGCCGAGCCCGTGTAGCCCATCGCCGCGCGCAAACCGCCCACCAACTGGTGGATAACCGCATTGGCACTGCCTTTATAGGGCACCTGCCCCTCGATGCCTTCGGGCACCAATTTGTCAGAGGCGGCATCTTTTTGGAAATAGCGATCCGCTGAGCCGCGCGCCATGGCGCCAAGACTGCCCATCCCGCGATAGGATTTGAACGAGCGACCTTGATAGAGGATCACCTCACCAGGGGATTCATCTGTGCCCGCAATAGCAGAGCCAACCATCGCGCAAGAGGCACCTGCGGCAATCGCCTTGGCGAAATCGCCCGAGAATTTAATACCGCCATCAGCAATGATCGGCGTGCCAGAGACAGCGGCTGCTTCGGCACAATCCATGATCGCGGTTAATTGCGGCACACCAACGCCCGCCACAATCCGCGTGGTGCAAATAGATCCGGGGCCAATGCCCACTTTGACCGCATCTGCGCCCGCATCAATCAAGGCGCGAGTGGCATCGCCTGTGGCGACATTGCCCGCCACAACCTGCACAGCATTGGACAGTTTCTTAACCCGCTCAACCGCATGGGCCACGCCCTCGGAATGCCCGTGCGCAGTGTCGATCACGATCAGATCACAGCCTGCGTCAATCAACGCCTCCGAACGCTCGAAGCCCGCATCACCCACGGTTGTGGCGGCGGCCACGCGCAAACGGCCTAAATCATCTTTGCAGGCATTGGGGTTCAGCACTGCTTTCTCAGTATCTTTCAGGGTCAAAAGACCCGTTAGCTTGCCCGATTTATCGACAACCAACAGCTTCTCGATCCGCCGTGCCTTCATCAGGCTTTTGGCTTCTTCCAAATCTGCAGGTTCGCGCAGCATCGCCAAATTTTCAGATGTCATCATCGCGCGCACAGGCGTCTCGTCAGATGTCGCAAAGCGCATATCGCGATTGGTGACGATCCCCACCACGAGGCCCTTTTCATCCACAACAGGAAAGCCAGTGAAATTATACCGCTCAATCAGGGCCTTGGCATCGGCCAAGGTCTGATCTGGGGTCAATGTGACGGGGGAATAGACAATGCCGCTTTCAAACCGTTTGACGCGCCGCACCTCGCGGGCTTGTTCCTCAAGCGTAAGATTGCGGTGGATCACGCCCATACCGCCCGCCTGCGCCATTGCAATCGCCATGCGCGCCTCGGTCACTGTATCCATAGCGGAAGACAAAAGCGGGATGTTCAGCGCAATCGATTTTGTCACCCGCGTGCGCGTATCTGCAGTCGAGGGCAGCACGCTAGACGCGGCAGGCAGCAGCAAAACATCATCAAAGGTAAGGGCCTCACGAATCTCCATCACGCATCTCTCCTTGCGGGAGTTTCAATTGGCACTGCCCTATCTCATGCATAAGCCCTGAGGGAAAGCCCCAATCGGGAAAAAATCTCAGCCGCGAAATCCTGAGGCGACCACAAATTTCTCGGAACTATCCGCGCGGCTCGCGCCTGGTTTCACATTTGCCACCTTGGCAAAGCGCTGTTTGAGGATCTTTTGCAAATCGCCCTCCGCGCCCCCTGCCAACACTTTGGCCACAAATGTGCCGCCCTCTTCCAACACATCAAAGGCGAAATAGGCTGCGGCCTCGCACAAGGCGATGATGCGCAAATGGTCGGTTTGCTTATGCCCTGACGAGGCTGCGGCCATATCGCTCATCACGACATCGGCTTTGCCGCCAAGCCAGCCTTTGACCTTTTCATCTGCATCATCTTCCATGAAGTCCAATTGATGCAGCTCTGCGCCTGCGATGGCTTCGACTTCTTGCAGATCAACACCGATGATACGGCCAATGGCCTTGCCTGATTTCTCGCCCAACGCGTTGATCCTAGGCACGGCCACCTGACACCATCCCCCCGGCGCACAGCCCAAATCAACCACCTGCGCGCCTGGCACCAGAAAGCGGAACTTGTCATCCAATTCCATGATCTTAAACGCCGCGCGGCCGCGATAGCCTTCGCGCTTGGCGCGCTGCACATAGGGGTCGTTTAACTGCCGCTCCAACCAACGGGTTGAGCTGAGTTTTCGCCCGCGCGCGGTTTTGACCTTCACACGCAAATCCCGCGCGCCGCGCCCGCTGCCGCTTTTTCCTGTGGGGGTTTTGGTCATCTCAGGTTCCAACTCGCTTCTTTCCCCCGCTTACTGCGCAGACCGCATTAGCGCAAGGGACTGCGCCTTTTGCGCGAATTTCCAAAACCTGCCGCACAGGTCATGGACAAGCCCGCCAAGCCACGCCAATTTAGCCGCAATGACGCAGCGCAAGGATCAACACCACATGGCACGCAAAATCATCATTGATACGGATCCAGGCCAAGATGATGCGGTGGCCATTCTGTTGGCTTTGGCCTGCCCTGAGGCGCTTGATGTATTAGGCGTTGTGGCCGTTGCAGGCAATGTCCCCCTGCCCTTGACCGAACGCAATGCCCGCATTGTGACGGGTCTGTCTGGGCGCACTGATGTGCCCGTCTTCGCGGGCGAGGCTGCCCCGCTTGCCCGCCCCCTTGTGACCGCCGAGCATGTGCATGGGCAAACAGGTCTAGATGGCCCGCCCTTGCCCGAGCCCCATCTGCCGCTTGACCCTGAATATGGGGTGGATTTCATCATTCGCAGCCTGCGCGCCCATCCCAACCAAGTAACGCTTTGCCCGCTTGGCCCCCTGACCAATATCGCACGGGCCTTTCAAAAGGCCCCCGATGTGATCCCACTGGTGCAAGAGATCGTGCTGATGGGCGGCGCTTATTTTGAGGTCGGAAACATCACCCCTGCCGCAGAATTTAACATTTACGTAGACCCAGAGGCCGCCGAGATTGTGTTTCAATCAGGCGCGCCGATCACGATGATGCCACTCGATGTCACGCATCAGGCCCTGACAACCGCGCCTCGCGTTGCGGGCTTTGAGGCAATGGAAAATCACGCAGGCGCGATGGTTGCCGCATGGACAGCGTTCTTTGAACGCTTCGACAAAGAAAAATACGGCGCTGCTGGGGCGCCTTTGCATGATCCTTGCGTAATTGCCTATCTGTTAGATCCTGACCTCTTTTCTGGCCGCACCATCAATGTCGAGGTTGAAACCCAATCCGAGCTGACACTGGGCATGACGGTCGCGGATTATTGGGGTGTTACAGATCGCAAGGCCAATGCGCTGTTTATCCGCGACATGGATGCAGATGGGTTTTATGCGCTGCTGCATGACAGGATCGCAAGACTGCCATGACAGGCCAAGACAAACCCCCTCCTAGCATCGGCTTTGACAACAGCTATGCCCGCCTGCCCGATCGCTTTTTTGCGCGGGTTGCCCCGACCCTTGCGCCAGATCCAAAGCTTTTGGCGCTTAATAACCCGCTTACAGACCGCTTGGGGCTTATTGATACGCTCCGCGCTATGAGCGATGACGAACTGGCCCAGATTTTCGCAGGCAACAAGATGCTTGCAGGGGCAGATCCGATTGCACAGGCCTATGCGGGGCATCAATTCGGCGGATGGGTGCCGCAATTAGGGGATGGGCGTGCAATCCTCTTGGGCGAGGTGGTAACGGATCGGGGGCGCTTTGACATCCAACTCAAAGGCGCAGGGCGCACACCCTTTTCGCGCATGGGCGATGGGCGCGCATGGCTTGGGCCCGTCTTGCGTGAATATGTCTTGAGCGAGGCGATGGCGGCCTTTGGGATACCCACCACCCGCGCTTTGGCCGCTGTCACCACGGGCGAGGATATCCTGCGCGAAGATATCCGCCCCGGCGCGGTTCTCGCCCGCGTTGCCCAAAGCCATATCCGCGTGGGCACATTCCAGTATTTTGCAGCGCGGGATGATCGCGAGGCCCTGCGCGCTTTGGCGGATCACGCAATCGCGCGCCACTATCCGCAGGCCCAAAGCCTTGATGATCTTTTGATCGGGATGCGCGATGCGCAAGCGCGCCTTATTGCGCAATGGATGGGGGTGGGGTTCATCCATGGCGTGATGAACACCGATAATATGACAATATCGGGCGAAACCATTGACTATGGCCCTGCCGCCTTCATGGATCGTTATGATCCTGAGCAGGTGTTTTCATCCATCGACCAGTTTGGGCGCTATGCTTATGCCAATCAGCCCAATATCGCGGTCTGGAACATCGCCCAATTCGCCACCTCGCTTTTGCCCATCTGCGATGGCCCACGTGAGGATGCAATAGACCGTTTCACCGAGATCGTGCAGGGATTTGCGGACCGCTTTGACGCGGAATGGTATGCGGTTTTGGGGCGCAAACTGGGGCTTGGCTCTGATCATCCGCAGGCAGGCACAATGGGGCTTGCGTTTCTCGAACATCTCGCACGGCTGGGGGGGGATTTCACCCGCGCCTTTCGGGCACTGACCGATGGGGGCCTGTCGGGCCTTGAGGCTGAACTATGCGCAACGGGGGATCAAGCCCTGCGCGACTGGGGCATGATGTGGGACGGTGAAACCACCGCTGAGACGCGCGCCGAAATGGGTCAGGCCAACCCTGTGCGCATCCCGCGCAATCATCAGGTTGAGGCAATGATCGCGGCTGCGCTATCGGGTGATCTCTCGAAATTTCACGCCCTAACCCATGCCTTGGCTGCGCCCTTCACGCCCGACCTTACCCTCGCCGCCTACGAGGCCGCGCCTACCGCGGCAGAACGGGTGACACAGACCTTCTGTGGCACCTAGCGGCGATTGATCAAGATCAGCCCCGCACAAACCAAAGCAAGCGCAAGCAAAAGCTCAAGCCCAACCGCCTCGCCCAAAAAGAGCCATCCCATCGCAACCCCAAAAATCGGCGATAAAAAGCTAAAGGACGCAATGGAGGAGGCAGGGTAAATCGAAATGAACCAAAACCAGACCAGAAAGGCGGCAAAGGCAATCACCACAATCTGAAAGCCCAGCCCCGCCCAATGGATCAGCTCAGGGTCACGCAAGAACGGGCCAAAAAACAGCGCCGCCGCGATCAATATTGGGCCAGAAACTAGAAGCTGCCAGAATAACTGCATTTCAATCCGCAGCGTGCGCAACGGCGTGATCCGTGCCGACACCGCAATCGCAGCCCAACACATTGCCCCTGCAATCGCATAAATATCGCCCAAAACCCCGCCTGCGCCGCTTGCCCGCCCGTCATGCGGCCATGCCAAAGCGCACACCACCCCGCCAAACGCAAGCGCCAACCCGATGCCTTTTTGGGTTGTAATCCGCTCGTCAGGGATCAGAAAATGCGCGGCCAGTGTCAGCCAAATCGGCATGGTGTAAAACAAAACCGAGGCGCGCGCGACCGTGGTGTAATCAAGCGCAAGAAACAGAAACATAAACTGTCCCGCAAAGAGCAGCGCCACCCAAAGGCCCGAGAGGGGCGCACGGGCGAAATCAAGCGGGATCCCGCGAAAGCGCATCCACAACAGCAGCAAAAATGCGGCCCCCACAGATCGGATGCCTGCAAAAAACACGGGCTGAATCCCCTCATTCGTGACCCTGACCACGACCTGATTAAAAGCCAGAAGAACCGCAAACAGGATCATGCCCACAGCGCCAAATTGATCCATCTGCGCTTTGCGCTGTGGTTGATGCTCCATCACCCTGCCTTTGTGTTTTGATATGCCATGACCCAAGCGGTCTTTTCGGGCGATGTCAAATCCCTTACAGAAGAAAAGGCACAGGTGGAAAAAGGGCCAAATTGGTGACTGAGACGATCGAAATGAGATGCAATGCGCAAGGGCTGCGCATGACGGAACAGCGCCGCGTCATTGCGCAGGTTCTAGACGCATCTGCCGATCACCCCGATGTCGAAGAACTTTATTCTCGGGCCTCCGCCGTTGATCCACGCATTTCCTTGGCCACAGTCTATCGCACCGTCAAATTATTCGAAGAAGCAGGCATCCTAGAGAAGGTGGAATTCGGCGATGGCCGCGCACGCTATGAGGATGCAGAGCGCGAACATCACGATCATCTCATCGATGTGACAACAGGCGATGTCATCGAATTCATCGACCCCGAGATCGAAGCCCTGCAAGAAAAAATCGCAGCTAAGTTGGGCTATAGGCTTCAGGGGCACAAGCTTGAGCTTTACGGCGCGCCGATTACAGCGCCCAAGAAAAAATAGTCAGACCCACCACAGGGCTAGCATCGCGCCACGGCACAGGCTAAGCCACGCGCAAGGCTACTTTGCACGGAAGCGACCCCCAGAATGGAAAATATACGCGGCATCGCCTTGATGACGGCAGCGATGTTTGGCTTTGCGATTGAGGATGCGCTGGTCAAAACCCTCAGCGTGACCATGCCTGTCGGACAAATTTTGATCCTTTTGGGCTTAGGGGGGGCGCTGATCTTTGGCGGGATCGCGTGGACGCAAGGCACCAAATTGATCACCCGTGACTTGCTTGACCCGCTGATGCTGACCCGCAATTTGGGCGAGATGTTTGGCACGATGGCCTTTGTCTCTGCCCTCGCGCTGTCGCCCATGTCCCTTGTTGCCGCCATTGTGCAGGCCATGCCCTTGATGGTGACGATGGGCGCGGCCCTGTTTTTAGGCGCGCCTGTTGGGTGGCGGCGGTGGAGTGCGATTATCATCGGCTTCATCGGGGTTCTCATCATCATCCACCCCGGCACAGCCGAATTTGATATCGGTGCGGTTCTGGCCCTTTTGGGGGTCACGGGCCTGACGGCACGCGATTTGGCAACCCGTGTGATGCCCGCGAAATACAGCGCAATGCAGCTGTCGTGTTACGGGTTTTTTGCGGTGGTGCCCGCAGGCCTGTTACTCTGGGCCTTTTCAGGAGGTGCCTTTGCCCCGCAAAGCCCCGAGCTGATCCGCCTTGCTGCCGCCCTGCTTGCTGGGTTGATGGGCTATTACGCGCTGACCCTCTCGATGCGTATGGGGGATATCTCGGTCATCACACCATTTCGATATTCGCGGCTCTTATTCGCGCTGATCTTGGGTGCGATTGTTTTTGGCGAGCGGCCCGATGCCTATATGCTGACAGGGTCGGCCATCGTGATCGCGGCGGGGCTTTACACGTTGATCCGCGAAGCGCGGCTTGCGCGCGCCGCACAACAGGCGCAATCGACCCTTTCTTCTGATCCCACATCGCGCTAAAGCATCGCGCAAATCTTTTTTCTTTCTTCACAGACAGGCCAAGCCATGACCACCATCATTGATATTCACGCCCGCGAAATTCTCGACAGCCGTGGCAACCCCACTGTTGAGGTGGATGTAATCCTCGAAGATGGCACATTGGGCCGCGCGGCCGTGCCTTCGGGTGCATCCACAGGCGCCTACGAGGCGGTTGAGATGCGCGATGGCGAAAAAGCGCGCTATATGGGCAAAGGTGTTCAAAAGGCGGTCGCGGGCGTCAATGGCGAATTGGCCGACACGTTGGTTGGGTTTGACGCCACCGAACAGGCCGCAATTGATGCGGTGATGATCGAAATGGACGGCACCGAGAATAAGGGCCGTCTTGGCGCGAATGCGATTTTGGGCGTCTCCATGGCCGTTGCCAAAGCCGCCGCCGAGGCGACAGGCCAACCGCTTTATCGCTACATCGGCGGCACTCAGGCGCGCGTTTTGCCTGTGCCCATGATGAACATCATCAATGGCGGTGAGCACGCTGATAACCCAATCGATATTCAAGAATTTATGGTCATGCCTGTTGCGGCCCCAACATTGTCTGAGGCTGTGCGGTGGGGGTCGGAAATTTTCCACACCCTGAAAAAAGAGCTGTCCGCCGCAGGTCTGGCAACGGGTGTTGGCGATGAGGGCGGCTTTGCCCCTGCGCTTTCGTCGAGCCGCGCGGCGCTTGATTTCATCATGCAGTCGATTGAAAAAGCAGGCTTCAAGCCTGGCTCTGATGTGATGTTGGCACTTGATTGCGCGGCGACCGAATATTTCAAAGGCGGCAAATATGAGCTGACAGGTGAAGGCCTCAGCCTGACCCCTTCGGAAAATGTGGCCTATCTCAAGGCGCTTTGTGCTGATTACCCGATCTTGTCCATCGAGGACGGCATGTCCGAAGATGATTGGGCAGGTTGGAAAGAATTGACCGATGCGATCGGCGACAAGGTGCAATTGGTGGGTGATGATCTCTTTGTCACCAACCCTGCCCGCTTGGCTGAAGGTATCGAAAAAGGCTGCGCCAATGCGTTGCTGGTTAAAGTGAACCAGATCGGCACACTGACCGAAACCTTGGAGGCGGTCGAACTGGCGCATCGCAACCGCATGGCCTGCGTGATGAGCCACCGCTCAGGCGAGACCGAGGATGCCACGATTGCCGATTTGGCCGTGGCCACAAATTGCGGCCAGATTAAAACAGGCAGCCTCGCGCGCTCGGATCGTTTGGCAAAATACAACCAATTGATCCGTATCGAGGAAGAATTGGGCGATGTCGCGCGCTATGCGGGCACATCCATCCTGCGCTAAGGCATGATGACAGCCGCCGAGATTATCGCCCATCTGGGCCTGATGCCCCATCCTGAGGGTGGGCATTATCGGCAAACATGGGTGGGCGGCGGCGTGGCCGACCGCCCTGCGGGATCTAGCATCTATTTCCTTCTGGCCGCAGGCGAGGTCAGCCATTGGCACCATGTCGATGCGACCGAGATTTGGCATTACCACGCGGGCGCGGAATTGATCCTGTCGCTCAGCGCCACCGATCAGGGGCCTGCGCGGGATCATATTCTTGGGCCAGACCTGACCCGCGCAGCGCCGCAGATCATCGTGCCAGAAGGGCATTGGCAATCGGCGCGCAGCACGGGGGATTACACGCTAGTGTCCTGCACTGTCAGCCCTGCCTTTTCTTTTGACGGCTTTACCCTTGCGCCCGCAGGGTTTGATATCCCGCGCGAGACTGGCTAGGGGCGGCTAATTTGCCCGCCCCCTATGGCCGCCGCCACGCCAGTGGTTGCAGGTGCAGAGGTGGGCAGCCCTGCCTGCACCCGCGCCGCAAGATAGGCAAAGGCCTGCGCCTCGAGGAAATCCCCATCAAAGCCCGCCGCCTCAACCGCCACGACCTCTAGGCCCGTTAACGCGGCGAGGCGCGCCATAAGATGGCCATTCTTACGCCCGCCACCACTGACCAAAATCTGGGCAACAGGTTTGGGCAGATGCGCGAGGCTTTCGGCCACGGCGCGCGCGCTGACCTCGGCCAAACTGGCCAGACCATCGGGCAAGGGCATCGTCTGCGTCTCGGTCAGAACCTGCGCAAACGTATCGCGATCAAGGGATTTTGGGGGCATTTTCAAGAAATACCCATGCGCCATGACCCGTGCGACAAAGGCCTCGTTCACGCGGCCCGATGCGGCCAAGGCGCCGTCAGTGTCATAGCCCTGCCCTGTCCCTGACATAAGATCATCCATCGGCGCATTGGCAGGCCCCGTGTCAAAGGCCAAAAGCGCCCCCTCCTGTTCTGGGCGGTCATGGCTTGGATCAACATAGGTGATATTCCCCACACCCCCCAAATTGAGAAAGGCCAAGGGTGCCGCGGCGCCCCTATGTTTTGCGAGGGCAAAATGATAAAACGGGGCCAAAGGCGCGCCCTGCCCCCCCATCCGCATATCATTGCTACGGAAATCCCAAACCAAGGGGCAGTCAAAGGCCCGCGCCAAAACCGCGCCATCGCCCAATTGATGCGTGCGTCCCTGATCTGGATCATGCGCCAAGGTTTGCCCATGAAACCCTATGAGATCAAAGCGCGCGTTCAACGCCTGCAGCGCCTCGATATGTGCGCGGTGGATAACCTCTTGGGCCTCTGCAAGGCCCGCATCATCGGGCCATTTGCCAAGGCAGCCGCGCAGCACGGCACGCTCCTGCGCTCTATAGGGACGAAAGGCCGTTTGACCAAAGCCAAGCACATGCACCCCATCAGTGTCCAAAACGGCGGCATCCACCCCATCTAGCGATGTGCCAGACATCAATCCCGCCACGCGTAGCCTTGGGTTGGCTTGACCCTTTCCCTTCATCCCCGCCCCCGTTATAGATCACTGCGCAGAGCATAAAACCGCTGCGCCTCGCTTGCCAAGAATGGATCACACCGCAATGACCTACCAGCCCAAATCCGACTTCCTTCAGATCATCCGTGCGCGCGGTTTTCTTGCGGATTGCACGGATCTGCAAGAGCTAGACGAAAAGCTGCGCGCGGGCGTGACCCCTGCCTATATCGGATATGATGCAACGGCAAAATCCCTGCATGTGGGTCATTTGCTGAACATCATGTTGCTGCGTTGGTATCAAAAAGCGGGGCATAAGCCGATCACATTGATGGGCGGCGGCACCACAAAGGTTGGTGATCCCTCCTTCCGATCTGATGAACGCCCACTTTTGGATGCGGCGGCCATTGATAATAATATCGGGGGCATGAGCCGCGTTTTTGCGCGTTATCTCAGCTATGATGACAGCGCGACTGGCGCGTTGATGCTGAACAATGCCGAATGGTTGGACGGGCTGAATTATCTGGAGTTTTTGCGCGATATTGGGCGGCATTTTTCGGTCAATCGCATGTTGTCGTTTGAATCGGTCAAATCGCGTCTGGATCGCGAACAAAGCCTGAGCTTCCTTGAATTCAATTACATGATCCTTCAGGCTTATGACTTTCTTGAACTGAACCGCCGTTATGGCTGCGCGCTGCAGATGGGGGGGTCGGATCAATGGGGCAATATCATCAATGGTATCGACCTGACCCGCCGTGTTTTGGATCACGAGATTTTTGGCCTGACCACGCCGCTTCTGACCACATCAGATGGCAAGAAGATGGGCAAATCCCAAGGTGGCGCGATCTGGCTGGATGGCGAGATGCTGTCGCCCTACGAATTCTGGCAATTCTGGCGCAACACGACCGATGCGGATGTGGGTCGATTCCTGAAACTTTACACCGAATTGCCGCTTGAAGAGTGCGAGCGGTTTGGTGCGCTTGCAGGTTCCGAAATCAACGACGCTAAAATTGTTCTTGCCAATGAGGTGACGGGTCTGTTGCACGGGCGCGATGCCGCCGCAGCAGCAGAGGCCACCGCGCGCGAGGTGTTTGAGAAAGGGGGTATGGGCGATGACCTGCCCCGTCTCACGCTCAGCGCCGATGACATTGGCGAGGGCGTGTCGATTGTGCAGCTGATCACGCGCTCAGGCTTGGCAGGGTCGGGCAAAGAGGCCAAGCGCCTGATAGCAGAAGGCGGCGCAAGGATGAATGACGCGGCCATTACGGATGCAGGCCTGATGATCACAACCAGGGATCTGGCCACGCCCTTGAAACTGAGCGCAGGGAAAAAGCGCCACGCCTTGGTGGAATTGGGCTGATCCGTTAATCTTGGATTTACCTTAATCGGGCAGTCTTGCGGCTATGTTGCACAGCCTGCCCGATCTTGATGATGCCCTACCCATTGCCACAGCGGGCTTTGCCCAATCTGCGGGTTTTGAGCAGGCATTGCGCGCTAGGGCAGTCTGTTGCGCGCATTGACGGGCAGCTTTTCATAACGCGCCGTTTTCCAATCCTCGGCCCTGTTGGCTATTGCGCAAAACTTGCTCATATTCCTGCCTCCCTTCTTTCAGGCGCATCCCCACAGGGCATGGCACATGTGCTCATCAACGCGGCCACCCCTGCGCAAGGGGCAGTCTTGGCCCGTGCGGGGTTTCTGCGCCTTGCCAAACCGCGCCAGAGCTTGAGCGTGCCGCTGACGCAAAACCCCGCCGAGATGGTCGCGCGCCTGCATCCCAAATGGCGGGCTGCGCGCAAAACTGTCCTTGCCCCCTTGCACCGCTTAGCGCGCCAGACGCAACAGCCGCGCGCGGGCGGGCGGAACGGCGGCAATCTCTAGCCCTGTGAACACATGCAGCGTGTTCAAATCTTGATCAATCACAGCATGATCGCTGACCCATCCCCCCAACATCAAATAACTGCGCAAAAGCGGCGGCAGCGTTGCCATTGCCCGTTTCAGATCGGGTTTGCGCCGCAGCTTTGCCGCGAATGGAAACACATGTGACGACTTGATCTGAGGCCGCCATCGGGCGGGTGCGATATGGCGATCACGCAACAGCGCAAAGGCATCATGATAGGGCTGCGCATCCGTGCCGTGAAAAGACGAGCAACCAAAGAGCAGCTTGACCTCGATCTCATCCACATAGGCAGTCAATGCCCCCCATGCGAGACGCAAAATGTCAGGGTCATGCACCTCTGGCGCAAGGCAAAAACGCCCCATCTCAACCATTGGCCCATCAAAATCTGACAGGGGCGATAAATCATAAAACTGCGCCGAATAACTGGTTTTCAGGGCTGCCCCATCGGGCAGGCACATTAGGCGAAAGCATGCGACCAATTCCCCCGCCTCCTGCGTTTCAATGAGGATATGGTCGCAAAGCGCATCATAGGGATCCGCATCTAGACCCGCCCCATCTGCCCCACCGCGAAAAGCACGGTGCCGCAGGGCTTGCGCGGCGGTCACATCGGCAGCGGTTTGGGCCATGCGCAGCCGATATTTCCCCGCCACCTTCTCGCGCATGATGCACCTATGTTACGCAGACAAAGGATTAATTGCTGGCGTTGACCAACTCACCCACATTGATGCGGCCAAAATTACCCATAACCTGACGGAAAATCGACACTTCACGGATCGAGCTTTCCGTAACGCGGCGCGAAATATCGACAATCTGACCATCGGCCAGCGTGTAGGTTTCAACATTCGACACGGTGCCGTTATCGGCAAAGGATACGGCCACGATATCGCGGCTCACAATCTCGGGCGCCCGCGATGCATAGCTGCGCACACGATATTGCGAATAGAACCATGTGGTTTCGCCAATCACGCCCTCACCAGCAGGGCGGCCAAGGGTTTGCCCGAGGCTGTCGCGGGTATCTTGACCGATGGTGATGGCATCCAATTCTTCTTGCGGCGGGATAAAGCCGTGATCACGGAAACTTTCGGTGCAGCCAGACAAAGCCAATCCAAAGGCCACTGCAATCGCCGCTGCACGCACCCGTTTGCGCCCCATGCGTGCCTGCGTGCTGATCCGAAGTTCTGCCATGCCCATCTTCCTTACCCTAGCGCCAGCTTCCCTTCTGCGCTTGGGCGCAAACATTCAGGCATGGCGTCTGTCTTCATTTGGGCTTAACTTACAGTGACCAACAGAGCAAGCATTGCAATCGCGCGGCCCTCATTTTCGAGGGGAAATTGATCAGAAACTTGAGGGGAGATCATGTCAAACGCCAGCCCACGCCCTGATCTTTTGGCTTTGGCCGAACTGCGCCGCGCAGGCGGCAAAACCTTTGCCTTGACCCCTGATGCGGATGCGTTGCGCGAGATTGCAGATGATCTAGAGCTGCGTGCGCTGCGCAAACTGCGCTTTACAGGCAAAATTATGCCCGAAGGCAAAAGCGATTGGCGCCTTGAGGGGCAACTAGGCGCAACAGTGACACAGGCCTGCAGCGTCAGTTTGGCGGATGTGGTGACGCGCATCGATACCGATGTGTTGCGCCGCTACATCGCCGATTTCACGGCGCCCGAGGCCGAAGAGGCTGAGATGCCCGAAGATGACAGCATCGAGCCATTGCCCGCAAAAATTGACCTATATGCCGTGATGACCGAAGCCTTGGCATTGGCCCTGCCCGATTATCCGCGCGCACCAGATGCCGCAACCGAGGATGACGCCGCCGATTTGGTGCATATTTACAGCGCAAGCCCCCCCAATGCGGGCCCAGTAGAGGCGGAGGTTGAGCCTCCCAAAACCGCAAACCCAGTTTCTGCTTTGCAAGAATTACGGGAAAAATTGGCGCAATCCCCCGCAGACAGCAGCGATGCGGGCGCAAGCAAAAACACAGGCAGCCCCGCCAAAAACAGCGATAAATAACCGCAAATAAACGCAAACGGGCGGAATTTACCCAAAGGTCTATTAGGGCTTGCATAGGTGCAGAATCTTTGTATGTTCCCGCCCTCATTCGCCAATTGGTTTTTTCCCAATTTTGCGCGCGTTTTTCGGGCAAATCACCCCATGAGCCGCGCATCACAGGTTGCCCTTTGGTGAAAAAAATGTGACAGAGATTTGAAACGTGACGATGGGCTGCCCCTGTTTGGTCAATCTTGACCGCGAAGCCCCTAACAAAACCGAGGTTGAGACATGGCTGTCCCCCAGAACCGAGTGACCCGCTCGCGCCGCAACCAACGCCGTTCGCATGACGCGTTGACCGCTGGCAATCCAAATGAATGCCCCAGCTGTGGTGAGCTGAAACGCCCCCACCACGTCTGCCCGTCTTGCGGCAGCTACAATGACCGCGAGGTTATTGCCCAAGCAGACGAGATTGATCTCGATGATGACGCGGCCTAAAGGCCGCGCGGTTTTCCGAGGCAAGCGGATTTAAAAGTCATGACAGAGACATCCGTTCTGACTGGGCGTCAAGTTCCTGGAACGGTGCTATCGATTGATGCAATGGGGGGCGATCTTGGCCCCTCTGCTGTTGTTTCTGGCATGGCCAAAGCTGCGCGCAAGAACCCCGATCTGCGGTTCATCGTGCATGGTGATGGCAAAACCCTAAACAAACTGATTGCCAAACGCGGTGACCTGAAGGGGCGCTGCGACATTCGCCATTGTGACGATGTGGTCACGATGGATGCCAAACCCTCACAGGTGGTGCGCCACGCCAAAGGCAGCTCGATGTGGAGCGCAGTGCAGGCCGTGGAAAACGGCGAGGCGCGGGCCGCTGTGTCTTGTGGCAACACGGGCGCGCTGATGGCGCTGTCGATGTTGCGGTTGCGCAAAATTCCAGGGGTGAACCGCCCCGCAATTGGCGTTTTGTGGCCTTCGCGCAACCCATCTGGCTTTAACGTCATGTTGGATGTGGGCGCTGATATCCGTGCCGATGCCCAAGATCTGTTGCATTTCGCCCTGATGGGCAGCGCCTATGCGCGCAGCGGCTTAGACCAATCCCGCCCGCGTGTCGGAATCCTGAATGTAGGCACCGAGGAACATAAGGGCCGCACCGAATTACACGATGCCTATGACCTTGTCGCCCGCGCCGCACCTGCGGCAGATTTTGAATTCGTGGGCTTTGTCGAGGGGGGCGATATCCCCTCCGATAAGGTCGATGTCATCGTCTGTGACGGGTTCACAGGGAATGCCGCACTCAAAACGGGCGAAGGCACCGCGCGTCTTATCCGCGAATTTCTGCGCGAGGCATTTGAATATTCAATATTGTCGCGGTTGGCTGCGGCGATGGCCTATAGCTCGCTCAAGAGGTTGCAAAAACGTATGGATCCCCGCCACGTCAATGGCGGTGTTTTCTTGGGCCTCAATGGCACAGTGGTCAAAAGCCACGGCTCAGCAGATGGAACAGGGGTTGCAGCCGCAGTCAAATTGGCGGCACGATTGGCCGCAGCGGATTTTGCAGATCAGTTGACCAAACGGATCGCCGAGGCGGAAACCGCAGCAGATCAGATCGTCCATGGGGAAGGGAAACAGGCATGACACTTCGCGCGGTCGCAACTGGAATTGGCCATTACCTGCCTGAGCGGGTTGTGCCCAATTCGGAGTTCGAAGCGCAAATCGACACTTCGGATGAGTGGATCCGCGCCCGCACAGGGATTGAGCGGCGCCATTTCGCCGCCGAGGGCGAGACGACAAGCCAAATGGCAATCAAGGCCTGTGAGGCTGCCTTGGCCAGTGCGGGCCTGTCTGCCGCAGATGTCGATGGCGTCATTGTTGCCACCTCAACCCCAGATCTCACCTTTCCCTCTACCGCCACGATGGTGCAGCATGGGCTTGGGATGACGCAGGGCTTTGCCTTTGATGTGCAGGCCGTCTGCGCGGGGTTTATCTATGCGCTGTCCACCGCCAATGCCTATATCCTCTCTGGGCAGGCAAAGCGGATTTTGGTGATTGGTGCGGAAACCTTTAGCCGCATTTTGGATTGGGAGGATCGCGGCACTTGCGTTTTATTTGGGGATGGCGCAGGCGCCGTTCTGTTATGCGCCAAAGAAAGCGCGGGCGCGGCCACAGATCGGGGCGTTTTGGCCGTTGATCTGCACTCAGACGGTCAATTCCGTGATCTGCTTTATGTCGATGGCGGTGTCTCGCAGACACAAACCACGGGCAATCTGCGGATGGAGGGGCGTGAAGTATTCCGCCATGCGGTCGAAAAACTGGCCGAAACCGCCCATGCCGCGCTCGCGCGTTCGGGCAATGCGGCGCAAGATGTCGACTGGATCGTGCCGCATCAGGCCAATTTGCGCATCATCACCCGCACCGCCCAAAAAATGGGGGTGGATATGGATCGGGTGATTGTGACCGTGCAAGATCACGGCAATACGTCAGCCGCCTCTATCCCCTTGGCATTGTCGGTTGGGGTCGCGCGCGGGCAGATCAAAAAAGGCGACCTCTTGGTCACCGAAGCGATTGGCGGTGGTTTGGCTTGGGGTGCGGTGGTTTTGCGCTGGTAAGGCGTTAAAATCTTGCCCTTACGTCACGGCGATTGACTCGCGCCGCAGCATTGCTCATTCTGTGGCGGTGCTAAAACAACCCTTATACCGCTGCGCCAATGTCGGGAGGACATGAGCAATGAGCAATAAGACACTGACGCGGATGGATTTATCCGAAGCCGTGTTTCGTGAAGTGGGTTTGTCGCGCAATGAAAGCAGCGACCTTGTTGAGCGTGTAATTGAGTTGATGTCAGACGCATTGGTCGATGGGGGACAGGTCAAAATCTCGTCTTTCGGCACATTTAGCGTGCGCGCCAAAGCTGAACGCATTGGTCGCAACCCCAAAACGGGCGAAGAAGTGCCCATTACGCCCCGCCGTGTTCTTAGTTTTCGCCCCTCGCATCTGATGAAAGAGCGGGTCGCAGACGGCAATAAGAAACGCTAAGAGGCGGGCAGGATGGCCAAATCCCCCGATGCCTTTCGCACCATTCGCGAAGTCGCAGATTGGCTTGGTGTCGCGGCCCATGTGTTGCGGTTTTGGGAAAGCAAATTCACCCAGATCAAACCTGTGAAACGCGCAGGCGGGCGACGCTATTATCGCCCTGCCGATATGCGCCTGATCGGCGGGATCAAGGTCTTGCTGCATGATGAAGGGATGACCATTCGGGGCGTTCAGCGCCTTTTGCGCGAAGACGGGGTTGCGGCAGTCGCTGCGCGCTCGCCTGAGCTTGACCCCGATATGATGGTCGCCGAGGCGCAACCTGCCCCAAGCCTTGCAGACGTGGCGCGTGAAGCCGCCAATGAAAATACGCCAAGCCCCACGCCGCGCCCTGCCCCCGCTCAGCCAGCAACACAAGGCGTTCCCCTGCCCCTCGCTGATGGGCTGGCTGCGCTAAAGGCGCGCAAGGCCGTGCTGAAATCATTGCCAGAGGCGCAATCCGCCCTGATCCTTGCACGGCTGCGCAAGCTACAGGCAGGGCTCATGGCTGCGGCGCATGGGTAAAGCCTGCGCTTTGTCGAAATTCCTGCGCCCTAGCCCTTGCGCCACGCCACAAAATCGGTAGAAGAGCCCCATTCGGGCTATAGCGCAGCCTGGTAGCGCGTCCGTCTGGGGGACGGAAGGTCGCAGGTTCAAGTCCTGCTAGCCCGACCAGATTTTTGAAAACCGCTCTTGCCCTTTGCGGCGGGGCGGTTTTTTCTTGGGTAAAGGTCAAGGGAGGGTTCGCGATGGCGACAGATCAGACACGGGGCGTGCTGCCGGATCATCGGATTGAGGCGATGATCGCAGAAGGTCAGATCACGCTCACGGCCCCACCTGCGGAAACCCAAGTGCAACCTGCAAGTCTTGACCTGCGCCTTGGCCCCGTGGCCTATCGCGTGCGCGCATCGTTTCTTGCAGGCAAAGGCGCGCGTGTCGCAGATCGGTTAGCCGAATTTGAGATGCATAAAATCGACATCAGCGCAGGCGCCGTGTTGGAGAAGGGCTGCGTTTATGTTGTGCCCCTGATGGAGGGCTTAAACCTGCCCCAAGATGTCAGCGCCGTTGCCAATGCCAAAAGCTCGACTGGGCGCCTTGACCTTTTGACGCGCACTATCACCGATAGCGGCACAGAATTTGACCGCATCGCACATGGCTATAATGGGCCACTTTATGCCGAAATTTGCCCGCGCAGTTTCTCGGTTCTGGTGCGGGCGGGCGCGCGGCTTAATCAAATCCGCTTTCGCCAAGGGCAAGCGGTTCTTAGCGATGATGAATTGCGCGCACGCCACGCAGAAAGCCCGCTGGTCTCAGGCGAGACAGCTGTGATTGACGAAGGATTGGGGTTCTCGGTTGACCTCAAGCGCGAGAATAGCACCCTTGTCGGCTATCGCGCGAAACCCCATACGGGCGTAATTGATCTCGATCGTATCGGGGCCTATGACGCGCGCGATTTTTGGGAAGAAATCCACACCGATCAGGGCCGCATCATCCTTGACCCCGGTGCGTTTTATATTCTGGTGAGCCGCGAGGAAGTCTCAATCCCGCCCGATTGCGCGGCGGAAATGTCGCCCTATCTGGCGATGGTTGGGGAATTCCGCGTTCATTATGCAGGCTTCTTTGATCCAGGTTTTGGTCACGGCCAACCCGCGCGCGGGGTTCTTGAGGTGCGCTGCCACGAAGCCCCCTTTGTGCTTGAACATGGGCAGGTGGTTGGCCGCTTGGTTTACGAACGGATGGAAAGCCTGCCAAGCACGCTTTATGGCCGTGAGATTGCCTCAAACTATCAGGGCCAAGGGCTAAAACTGTCCAAGCATTTCAAATAGGCGTCAAACAGAGCGCCCTGCGTAATGCACGGGGTGGGCTGCCAAACCTTCGACCTGTTCAGGGCTTAATTGCCCAAAGGGCAAAACCCATGTGTGGATCGAAAACACCATCGCCCCTGTAAGCGGCAAACGCAGAATAACCTGCCGCTCTGAGCGCAAAAATTCTGGTCGCCTTTCAGGGGTTTTGCGTGGCTGTGCCTCTGAGGCAGGCTGAAACAGGGCGGGGTTTTGATAAAAAAGCGCATTCTGCCGCCAAAGCGGGTGATCCACCCGCACCATATCAAACAGACGCTGCACGCGCTTGGCCATAACATCATCGTATTTTTCAACGGGAATATGGATCGCGGTCAAAGGCCGCCCAATCTTTTCCGCCAATGTCCAACTGGCGGGAAAGCACAAAACCGCCGCGCTGAGCAGATGCTCGCCCTGCAGGGTATCATGGGTGAGGATGCACAAATCCTCCTGAACAAGACGAGCAGCGGTGATCAAAGGGTGATCGGCATCAAGATCAATCATCACCCCATCTGGTCGGGTGATCACGCGGCCTTGATGCGCAAAGCCATCAGGCAGATGCGCGACCACCAGATCGCGTAATTCGGCACAGGCGGCTTCTGCGCCTGTGTGGCACTCAAACACCCGCGCACGATGCGCCGCCAACAGATGATCGCGCAAGGCCATTTGTTCGGCATAGCGCTCGTCACGGATCAGCCAATCCGACATCGGCACAGGTTGCACCCCTGGCAGGCGGCGGGTCGCCTCGGCCATCCAAGGCGCGCTTGGCAGATGGTCGTGCAAAATAGGGTCGGATAAGATCCTGTCTGAGATCATTTCACCTCGGCCAATCCCAACGGCAACATGGAGGTGGATTTGATCTCCTCCATCGAAAGCAATGCGGTGACGTTGTAGATTTTCACCTCTGAAATCAAGGCCTGATAAAAGGCGTCATAGGCGCGTGCATTACGCACCCGAACCTTCAAAATATAGTCAATCTCCCCTGCGAGGCGATGCGCCTCTAACACTTCGGGGCGAGATTTTAGGCTGCGCAAAAACGCCTTTTGCCATTCGGCATCATGTTCCGATGTGCGGATCAAAACGAAAAAACACGCCTCAAGCCCTAAGGCATCGGCATGCAATTCCACAGTATGCCGCCCGATAATTCCCGCCTCTTTCATGCGGCGAATCCGCGTCCAAACAGGCGTCTTGGACGAGCCAACACGGCGCGCGATTTCATCCAAAGACAGGCTTGCATCCTCTTGCAGCACTGCAAGGATTTTTCGATCGGTCTCGTCTATTTGAACAGCCATCCGCAAAGCCTTTCATCCACAGAACAGCAAGGGGTTATGCGGCATCAATACCGAACATATGTCCCTATCTGCAAGGGGTATCTGCCAAATTTCAGGAAATTGTTCTATACAATGCCCAGTGAACGTGGAGTTTTGACCATGCAGCATTTTCCGATCTTCCTTAATCTCGCGGGACGGCGTGTGATCGTGTCGGGCGGCGGCGAATGCGCCTTGGCCAAGCTGCGCTTGCTGCTCAAAACCGAAGCCCGCATTTGGGTTTTTGCAGCTGACCCTGCCCCTGCGGTTTTGGATTTTGCCGCCACAGGAAAGATCAACTTGATCAAGCGTGCGCTTGCGGCGGGGGATGCATTTTGTGCCGCCCTCTTTTACGCCGCAAATGATGATGATGCCGAAGATGCACGCGTCATTCGTTTGGCCCGCGCGGATGGGGCATTGGTGAATTGGGTCGACAATCTCGAAGCATCCGAATTCATTACCCCCGCTATCGTTGATCGTGACCCCGTGACCATTGCCATCGGCACCGAGGGCGCGGCGCCCGTTTTAGCGCGGCGGATCAAGCGTGACTTGGAGGAGAGGTTAAGCCCTGCCCTTGGGATTTTTGCCCGTGTGGCGAAGTCCTTTCGCCCTCAGGTCGAAGCCTTACCCGAAGGGGACGCGCGGCGCGGGTTTTGGGCACGCTATTATGATCAACTCGCGCCACGGATCTTTGCGGCCGAGGGTAAAGCAGGTCTTGAGGGTGCACTTGAAACCCTGCTAACGGAGAGCCTGAGCGCCACCCCTCCAATGGGCGAAGTGCTTTTGGTCGGTGCAGGCCCCGGCGACCCCGAACTTCTAACACTCAAGGCGCGCAAAGCCCTTGATGAGGCCGAGGTGGTGATCCACGACCGCCTGATCTCGCCCCAAATCCTAGAGCTTGCGCGGCGCGAGGCGGTGCTGATTGATGCAGGAAAAACGGGCTTTGGCCCTGCGATAAAGCAAGAAGATATTTCTGCCCTTATGGTGGAACATGCGCGCGCCGGCGCAAAGGTAGTGCGCCTCAAGGCGGGCGATCCGTGCGTCTATGGCCGCTTGGATGATGAGATTGATGCGCTTTCTGATGCCGATATCCAATGGTCGATCATTCCAGGTATCACGGCGGCAAGCGCCGCCTCCGCGCAAATCGGGCAAAGCCTGACGAAACGAGGGCGCAATTCCGCGCTGCGATTTCTCACGGGCCATGATGTGGCAGGGTTTGCCGAACATGATTGGCGCGGCCTTGCGCGCAGTGGCGAGGTGGCAGCGATCTATATGGGCAAGCGCGGTGCGCGTTTTATCCAAGGGCGGCTTTTGATGCATGGCGCACGCCCCGACACACCCGTCACTGTGGTCGAATATGCAAGCCGCGCCGACACCCATGTCATCGATACCAATCTTGCACATCTTGCCCACGCCATTGAGGCGCAAGGCAAAGGTGCGCCTGCGGTGATCCTATATGGGCTTGCGCCGCGCGCCGCGCGCACGGCCCTCAACACTCTCAAAGCGGAGATTGCGTTATGAGCCGTGATTATTCCAAATTCCTGACCGCGAATGACCTGCGCCTTGGCGATGTCGTCTATTGGGCGGCCGACCAAAGATGGGCGCGGGACATCACGGATGCGGTGGTCTTTTCTGACAGCGCCACGGCCGAGGCCGCGCTTGCCGCAGCCTTCGCGCAAAGCGATCTGGTGGTTGGCCCCTATTTGGTCGATGCCATTACAACCGAAACAGGGCCCGCGCCTGCGCATTTTCGCGAGGGATTTCGGATGCGCGGCCCCTCAAACTATCCCCATGGCAAACAAGAACAAGCGCAAGGGTAAGGCAGATGTATCGCTACACTGAATTTGACCAAAATTTCCTGCGCGCCCGCAACGCGCAATTCCGCGCGCAAGTGGCCCGCCGCCTGTCTGGCGAATTGACCGAGGATGAGTTTAAACCTCTGCGCTTGATGAACGGGCTATATCTGCAGCTTCACGCCTACATGCTGCGCGTAGCAATCCCCTATGGCACGCTCAATTCAGCACAGATGCGCGCCTTGGCGCGGGTCGCACGGCAATGGGACAAGAGCTATGGCCATTTTACCACGCGCCAAAACATCCAATTCAATTGGCCAAAATTAGAGGATGTGCCCGATATTCTGGACGCTTTGGCCGAAGTTGGCCTTCACGCCATCCAAACTTCGGGGAACACCGTGCGTAATGTCACCGCAGACCATTTTGCAGGGGCCGCTGCAGATGAGATTGCAGACCCTCGCCCCGTGGCGGAATTAATCCGCCAATGGTCAACCGATCATCCCGAATTTCAATTCCTACCGCGCAAGTTCAAAATTGCCGTAACAGGCAGCCCCAATGACCGTGCCGTCACCGCCGCCCATGATATCGGTCTGCGCATTGTCGCGCGCGAAGGCGAGATTGGCTATCAGGTCTTGGTCGGGGGCGGCTTAGGCCGCACGCCTATGATCGGCAAGGTTTTGGCAGAGTTTATGCCCGAGGCTGATCTTCTGCCCTATATCGAGGCAATTGTGGCGGTTTATAACCTGATCGGGCGGCGAGATAATAAATATAAGGCCCGCATCAAGATCACCCTACACGAGACAGGCTTGGACGAAATCAAACGCCTTGTTGAAGAGGAATTCATCCCGCGCCGCGCGGCATTCAAAGGGGTTGATCAACGCCTTTTGGCAGAAATTCGCGGCCATTTTGCCCCCCCTGAGTTTATCAAAGACGACAACAGTGCCCCACCCCCAAGCCCCGCTTTGCGCACCTTTATCGACAGCAACGTAGCGGCACACCGCCATGCAGATTACGCGATTGTGACGGTTTCGATGAAATCTCATGGCGCGACACCCGGTGATGCCACAGCCGCGCAAATGGAGGTCTTGGCCGATCTTGCCGAAACCTATGGGCATGACGAGCTGCGCATCAGCCACGAGCAAAACGTGATCCTTCCTCATATTCCCCGCGCAGCGCTGCCTGATCTCTATCAGCGGCTGAAGGCTGTGGGTTTGGCCACGGTCAATATCGGGAAGATCTCGGATATTATCGCCTGCCCTGGCATGGATTACTGCGCCTTGGCCACGGCGCGCTCTATTCCTATTGCGCAGGAAATCGCCACGCATTTTCGTGATATCGGGCTAGAGGAGGAAATTGGCGCGCTGAAAATCAAAATCTCAGGCTGCATCAATGCCTGCGGGCATCACCATGTGGGCCATATCGGGATTTTGGGCTTGGATCGTGCAGGGGTCGAAAATTACCAAATCACCCTTGGGGGTGATCACACCGAGGCCGCCACAATCGGCGAGCGCGCAGGCCCCGGATTTTCTGCTGATGCGCTGATCCCTGCGCTTGAGCGTCTATTACGCGCCTATTTGACCTTGCGCGATAGGGTGGATGAGCCCTTCATCACAACCTATCGCCGTGTCGGGCTAGACCCTTTCAAGGCCGCGCTTTATCCGCAGGAGGGCGCGCAAGATGTTGCAGCCTAGCCCCTTTGGCACAGTTGCTGAACGGGTGGCTGTGCTGAACCGCCGCTATGACAAACATGGTGCCACAGCCGTGCTTGAGCATGCGTTGCGGGACGCAGATTGCGGGCGCGTGGCCTTGGTGTCCTCCTTTGGGGCGGAGTCTGTGGTGTTGTTGCACATGGTGTCTGTGATTGATCGCACGACACCCGTTTTGTTCATCGACACCGAAATGCTCTTTCCCGAAACCTTAACCTATCAAAACGACTTGGCAGATCATCTGGGCCTTGAGGATGTGCGCCGCATTCACGCCAGCCGCACGATGATTGCGGCCAGCGACCCGCAGGGCGATTTGCATAAAACCAACCCCGATGCCTGCTGCGCCAAGCGCAAGACTGAACCGCTTGAACACGCTTTGGCCCCGTTTGACGCTTGGATCACGGGGCGCAAACGCTTTCAGGCGCAAAGCCGCGCGGCGTTGGACTTCTTCGAGAATGAGGCCGAGATAAGGATCAAAATCAACCCGCTGGCCCATTGGGCGCGCGAGGATGTGCAGGACTATATCACCAATAACCGCCTGCCCCGTCATCCACTTGTGGCGCGGGGCTATCCGTCTATTGGCTGCGCCCCCTGCACGAGCCCCGTTGCCGCAGACGAAGACCCGCGCGCGGGCCGTTGGCGCGGGCAGGACAAAGAGGAATGCGGCATCCATTTCGTGGATGGCAAAATCATCCGCCGCAATGTGGCGTGAAAGGATATATCATGAACACCACCCTCCATATTCTGGTCACCGATCATGGCTTTGCCCCAGAGGCTGCGCGGCCCGCAGAGATGGTCGAATTAAGCGATCCCGCCGCGTTTGACGCGGCCCTACAGACACCGCAACGCCATAGCGCGATCTGCATTCCCTTTGGCAGCTTTTCCGATGGCCGTGGCTTTACATGGGCCAAGCGCCTGCGCATGGCGGGGTTTTCGGGGCGCTTGCGCGCTGCGGGTCATGTCATTGCGGATCAATACGCCATGGCGCGGCGGGCAGGGTTTGACGAGGTGGAAATCAGCCCTGATCTGGCACGCAGACAACCGCAAGAGGCATGGGTGTTTCGGGCCGATTGGCGCGCGCATGATTACCAAAATCGCCTACGCGGCGAATAGCGCCTTTCCCTGACATAAATCAAAGTTTACAACTGGGGGTATATGCTAGGGCTGTGCCCATTCCGAACGATAGGCCAAAGTGACGTGACAGACGCAACATCGACCATCCCCAAAGCCACCCCTACCCTGCCCGATGCGCAGCGCGTGACCTTTGTGAAACATTGGACGGATCGGCTGTTTTCCTTCCGCGTAACGCGGCCAGCAAGCCTGCGCTTTCGGTCGGGCGAATTTGTTATGATCGGATTGATGAGCGATAACGGCAAACCACTATTGCGCGCCTATTCCATTGCTTCCCCCTCCTGGGATGAAGAATTGGAATTCTATTCCATCAAGGTGCAAGACGGCCCCCTGACCTCAAGGCTGCAACATATCCAAGTGGGTGATGAAATCATCCTGCGCCCCAAACCTGTGGGGACATTGGTGCATGACGCGCTGTTGCCTGGAAAGCGGATTTGGTTCTTTGCCACGGGCACGGGCTTTGCCCCTTTCGCAAGCCTCCTGCGCGAGCCGCAAACCTATGAAGATTATGACGAGGTCATCATCACCCATACCTGCCGCGAAGTGGCAGAATTGGATTATGGCCGCACCCTGATCGAAGAGATCAGGCAAGATGAGCTGTTGCGCGAATTGATCGGTGACGGGTTCGCGGATAAAATCCGATACTACCCCACCACCACCCGCGAACCGAGCCCCAAGATGGGCCGCATCACCGATTTGATGCGGGCAGGCACTGTGTTCGAGGATTTGGGTGTTCCGCCCCTCAGCCCCGAACGCGACCGCGCCATGGTCTGTGGCAACCTCGCCTTCAATCTTGAGATCAAAGATATGCTTGAGGGCTATGGTTTGGTCGAAGGAGCCAATTCCAACCCACAGCATTACGTTGTGGAAAAGGCCTTTCTTGACTGATTGCAGCAGCCAAGAACGTGCCCCCTTGAAAGCCCTTTGGTGGGCTTGTAGGTTAATGCATCATCACTGCAAAACCACAGAAGGACAAAACCCATAGCCCGCAGACCCCACAACGCGCCGCCCAGCCGTGACACTGGCCCGCGCGTCAACGACCGTATCCGCTGCCCCGAAGTTCGCCTGATTGGCGCAGAGGGCGAGAATATTGGGGTGGTCACCCCAGAACGCGCAATGGAATTGGCAGATGAGGCAGGATTGGATTTGGTGGAAATCTCCCCAAATGCTGAACCGCCCGTTTGTAAAATCATGGATTTCGGCAAGTTCAAATATGAA
Organism: Roseobacter sp. HKCC-CH-9208; assembly: GCF_037805125.1. Lineage (NCBI taxonomy): Bacteria > Pseudomonadati > Pseudomonadota > Alphaproteobacteria > Rhodobacterales > Roseobacteraceae > Roseobacter > Roseobacter sp. HKCC-CH-9208. The sequence goes on from NZ_JBBLYK010000001.1 coordinate 380,669, forward strand.
CAGCAAAAACGTGAAGCCGAAGCCCGCAAAAAGCAAAAGGTGATCGAGGTCAAAGAGGTCAAAATGCGGCCTGGCACCGATGATCACGATTTCGACCGCAAGGTGCGCGATGCCATCAAATTCCTTGAGAATGGGGATAAGGTAAAGGTGACGATGCGCTTCCGTGGCCGCGAAATGGCGCACCAACAATTGGGCCGTGAATTGCTGGAACGTGTAGCAGAAAAGATTGAAGGCGTGGGTAAGATCGAGAATATGCCCAAGCTGGAAGGTCGCCAAATGGTGATGATGATCGGCCCCTCAAAATAATCTGGACGCGATCATGCGCCTAAGGCCCATGGCATGAAAAAAGCCCCGCTTTTGCGGGGCTTTCTTTTTTGGATCGTGGTGACCTTAAGCTGCCGCGACAGCCCGCGCGGTCATCACTTTGACCAAATGCGCGCGATAGGCGCCTGTGCCGTGCAGATCAGAGATCATCCCATCCGCCGAAGGGGCCGCCACGCTGTCAAGCGCCGCTGCGGTGAAATCCTTGGACAGCGCGGCTTCGGCCTCCGTCCAACGGAACACGCCCTCGCCTGACGCGCCCGTGACCGCCACGCGCACACCATCTGCGAATTTCGCAACAAACACCCCAACAAGCGCAAAGCGCGAGGCGGGCTGCACGAATTTTTGATAATTCGCCTTTTGCGGCACGGGGAATTTCACCTCGGTGATGATCTCGCCTTCTTCAAGGGCCGTGGTGAACATGCCTTGAAAGAAATCATCCGCAGCGATTTCGCGGCTGTTGGTTTTCACAACTGCACCTGAGCCCAACACCGCAGACGGGTAGCAGGCAGACGGGTCGTTATTGGCAAGGCTGCCGCCAATTGTGCCACGGTTGCGCACAGCAGGATCCCCGATATGGCCCGCAAGATCAGACAGCGCTGGATAAGATTTAGCCACCTCGCGCGCGACCTCTGCATGGGTTGTTGCCGCGCCGATGCAAATCTGGCCTGCATCATTGGTGCAAATGCCCTTCATCTCTTGAATGCCTGTGAGGCTGACCAAGGTTTCAGGCATGGCAAGCCGCGCTTTCATCGTGGGGATGAGGGTCTGCCCCCCGCTGAGCGCCTGACCGCCTGCGCCAATGGCCGCAACCGCGTCTTTGATGGTGCTTGGGCGGGTAAAGTCGAAATTATACATATCCCGTTTCCTCTGGTTCCAAGGGGCATGGCCCCTCTTTGACGTTGTTGGTGCGCGGGTCAGAGCACCGACCCGCGCGTGCTTTTTTTAGCCCTGCATTGCTTGCCAAACGCGGTGCGGCGACAGGGGCATATCAATGTGCGTCACGGCATGACCGCCGCGGTTCAACGCATCGACAACCGCATTCACTACCGCAGGGGGCGAGCCGATGGCCCCCGCCTCTCCGCAGCCTTTCACGCCCAACGGGTTATGGGTGCAAGGGGTCTGGCATGAGTGATCAACTTTTAAAAACGGCAAATCATCGGCACGCGGCATCGTATAATCCATGTACGAAGCGGTTAAAAGTTGTCCCTCTTGATTGTAAACCGTTTGCTCAGTTAAGGCCTGCCCAATGCCTTGAGCTACGCCACCATGTACCTGCCCATCGACGATCATCGGATTTATCACATTTCCAAAATCATCAGCGCAGGTAAAAGAGCATATCGTAACTTTTCCAGTATCCGGATCGACTTCAACCTCACATAAATATGCTCCCGCCGGATAAGTGAAGTTATTGGGGTCATAGAACGCCGTCTCTTCCAATCCCGGTTCAAGCGTTTCTAACGGGTAGTTGTGAGGCACATATGCAGAAAAAGCCACTTCTCCAAACGACTTACTCTTGTCTGTGCCCTTTACAGTGAAACTGCCGTTCTCGAAGTTGATGTCAATTTCGTCAGCTTCCAACATGTGGGCGGCTATTTTTTTGCCTTTCTCAATAATTTTATCCACCGCGCGATCCATCGCAGAACCACAAACAGCCAGCGAACGCGATCCGTAGGAGCCCATCCCGAACGGGATTTTCGAGGTATCGCCATGGACTATTTCAACAGCATCTTCAGCAACGCCTAATTTGCTAGCAACCAATTGGGCAAAAGCTGTCTCATGCCCCTGGCCATGGCTGTGTGCGCCAGTCATTACCTGAATAGTGCCAGTCGCGCTTACTCTTACTGTTGCGGCATCGTAAAGACCAACTCTAGCACCAAGTTGCCCCACTAAATTAGACGGCGCAATTCCGCAGGCCTCGATCCAAGTTGAGAGACCCAGACCCCGCAATTTCCCGTTGGACTTGCTCTTTTTAGCCCTATCTTCAAAATTTTTAAGGTCTGCTAACTCTATCGCCTTATCCAAGGTATTTTGATAATTTCCGATATCGTAGATTAATCCGACTGGTGAGGTGTAAGGGAATTGATCAGGTGTGAGTAGATTTTTCTTACGTACCTCAATCGGATCTAAATTAAGTTCTCTGGACAGTTTGTCGATTGCTCGCTCCAAACTGTAGGTAGCTTCAGGTCGACCAGCTCCGCGGTAGGCATCTACAGGCGCCGTATTAGTAAAGACGGCCTTCAAGTTCACGTAAACGTGTGGAACTTTGTAAGGGCCAGCCATCAAGGTGCCATGCAAAAAGGTCGGCGTCACTGTCGAGAAATTCGACAGGTACGCACCAACGTTGGCAAGCGTGCTAGTCCTGATGGCTAATATCTCTCCATCCATCGTGGACCCCACCTCGATGGTAGTCAGATGATCACGCCCATGAGCGTCAGATAAAAAACTTTCCGAGCGATCAGCAGTCCACCGAACAGGGCGCCCAAGCTTTCTTGCCGCTGCTAAGACTAGCGCTTCCTCACCGTAGTGATAAATTTTAGATCCAAAACCACCGCCAACGTCTGGTGCAACTACCGTTAACTTGTGCTCAGGGATACCCAGTACAAATGCACAAATTAATAGTCTGGTCAGGTGCGGGTTTTGACTGGTTGTGGTAAGTTTGTATTCTCCGGTCCCGGGATCATATTCCCCAATCGATGATCGAGGCTCCATAGCATTTGGCACCAGACGATTATTAACTAATTGCAAAGTTGTTACGTGGGGAGAAGATGCTAGGGCTTTATCAACAACTTCACGATTGTCTTCTATCCACCCCCAGTCAAAGCAAAGGTTGTCATCTATCTCATCATGAACGCGATTTTCAGAGTCACTGATAGCCCCAGCCATATCGATGATGGCAGGTAGCTCTTCAATCACAGCGCTTTCTGCAAGCCTTTCTGCCGCATCCTTAGCTTGCTGCAAAGTTTCTGCGACAACAGCAGCATAAGCATCACCTACATGTCGGACTTTTCCATGCGCCAAGACTGGTCTTTTAGGCTCTCGCATTGGAGTGCCATCACGAGAATTTATCAGCCAACCGGCGGGGTTGCCTCCGACATCGGAAAAATCTTCGCCAGTAAACACTGCGCGCACACCTGACATTTCAGAGATAGCTTTAGTGTCTATCTTTTTAATTTTTCCGTGAGCTACTTCCGAACGGACCATAACCGCATAAAGCTGCCCCTGCAGCGCAACATCATCTGTATATTTTCCGCGACCAGTCAGAAATCTAAAATCTTCTCGCCGCTTCGATGCGGCCCCGATACCACTGTCTTTTGGCATAATCATTCCTCCCCTAGGTTTGTCGCGCCCACCCAACTGCGAGGCAGGCCTTTTTGCTTTAATCACATTCCTTCAGGCCTTCTCCTCCCAAAGAAGTGGCCTTTATTCTGCAGCCATCGCAGCGACATCTTGGCCCGAGGCTGCAAGGATCGCCTTGACGATGTTATGGTAGCCCGTGCAGCGACAGATATTGCCTTCAAGATAGGCGCGCACTTCGCCTTCAGTGGGCTTGGGGTTTTCTTTCAGCAAGGCAGCTGCCGTCATCACCATACCAGGTGTGCAGAACCCGCATTGCAGGCCATGATGCTCTTTGAAGGCGGCTTGGATCACGGAGAGCGAGCCATCAGGATTGGCCATGCCTTCGATTGTGGTGACCTCTGCGCCCGCGACATCCATCGCCAGAACTGAGCATGATTTCATAGATTTGCCGTCCACATGCACGGTGCAAGCCCCGCATTGGCTTGTATCACAGCCCACGTGGGTGCCTGTCAGACCAAGTTTTTCGCGCAGCACCTCAACAAGAAGTGTGCGGCCTTCGACCTCGGCTGACATTTCCTTTCCATTTACTGATAGTTTGACCGTCGTCATTCGATCCTCCCTAGAACGATTGCTGTAATCCAAGCATGGATTTTGCCAATGGCAAAACAAAAAAAGTGCATTCGCGCCAATTTGCTCCTCAAACCCGCGTGAAAGGCCTATCGTTCGCGTCCATCACGGGGCTGTGGACGGGTGGGAATTTCCTTTAACAAGCCACCGACCCCCATCGCGCCAATTTCTTCGGCGCTCGGCGGATGGCCACAGATGACCCGCTCCAACACCCAATCTGCCCCATTCAAGGCGGGGCTGCGCGCACAACCGGGCAAGCCTATGACAGGGATGTCTGCCAATGCGCCCAAAACCAAAAGATTGCCTGGATCAACGGGCATTCCAAACCGCGTCACCTGCCCCCCCGCGCCCCGCAACGCAGCAGGCATCACATCATCAATGTCAGATGTGGCAGAGGCGGTGAGGATTAAGATTAGGCTTGTCTTTGCCTGCGCAATCTCAACCTCAAGTGCGGCTTTGTCATGCGGGCAGATGCAGGTGTCTTTGAGGTCAACATGCAACGCAGCCAGACGCGCCTCAACCGCAGCGATAGATTTCGCCTCAAGCGCGGCCGCCTTCTGCCCCTCATGGCTCGTGAGGATCAGGGCCGCCGAAGAAATCTGCGGCGCGATATGGGCCAAGGCCCCACCACGGGCCGCCTCTTCCGCGGCTAAGAGCGCGGCCTCTGGCACGGCATAGGGAATGATCTTGATTGTGGCGACCATCATCCCCTTTGAGACGCGCTGCCATGGCGGCAGGGTGGCAACCGTGATGCGGGGATCAATCGCATTCACCGCCGCGATTTTTGCGGCATCTACCGACACAATGCCCGCGCCGCGACTGCGCAGATTGACCCGCCCTGTAAAGGCGGCTTCAATATCAAGGCCTGCATCGGCACCGCATAATGCATGCGCCAATCGCGCGGCGGCGGTGTTTTCATCGATATCACCCGCCTCCATCGCGGCCACTGTCACCTCGGCAACGCCCGCGGCCTGCAGCGCCGCGATATGATCTGCCCCAAGGCGCGTGCCCTTACGGATCACCCCACCTTCAACGGGCACGGAATGGGCCAAGATTGCGCCCATCCCTTCGGTTATCGGACGCGGCCCGAACCTCATGATTTGCGCAGCCCTTCAGTTATTTGCGCCATGATCGAAATTGCAATCTCTGCGGGGCCCATCGCCCCAATATTCAGACCAACAGGGGCATGGATGCGCGCAATAGCCTCGGCACCAAAGCCTGCCTCGGTCAGGCGATCCACCCGTTTTGCATGGGTGCGCGTTGAACCCAAGCAGCCCAGATAAAACACATCGGCCCGCAGCGCGGCAATGATTGCGGGATCATCAAGCTTGGGATCATGGGTCAAGGTCACAACGGCGGTGCGGGCGTCAAGCCCGATGTCATCCAAGGCCTCATCTGGCCAAGCATCAAACAGTCGCACCGCCTCAAAGCGGGCGGTCGAACCAAAGGCGGGGCGCGGATCAACCAGCGTCACATCATACCCTGCCATTTGCGCCATTGGGATCAGGCTTTGCGCGATATGCACTGCCCCCACAACAACCATGCGCAACGGCGGGTTGTGGATTGCGATATAGCGCAAGCCCTCCGCATCAAGGCCTGACTTATCCTTAGCAAAGGCCTCGCTCAGATCGGGCGCTTCTGCGCGTTCTACGATATGCGGCGGGGCTTCGCCCGTGACATCGCTGATCAAGGCCACCGCATGGCGCGCCGCACGCGCCGCAACGAGATCCTGCAAGATGGCCTCGGGCAAGGCCCCGCCAATGGGCTGCAGCAGAATTTTGATCCGCCCCCCACAGGCCAAGCCCACAGCAAAGGCTGCATCATCAGAAACCCCAAATTCCAACAGCTTGGGCGCGGTTGCATGGGTGGCAAGCATATCCTGCGCCTCAAGAACCACCGCCCCTTCGACACAGCCCCCCGATACGGAGCCTTGCATCTCGCCATCGCCTGCAACTACCAATTGGCTGCCCACACGGCGCGGCGCGCTGCCCCATGTTTCCACCACAGAGGCCAAGACCGCACCGCGACCCGCGCGATGCCATTCAAGCGCCAATTCGGGCATATTTTCCATCATGACCCCTCCCATTCCACTTTAGCTTGCCGCATCGGATAGCATCCGCGCAAGCCGTGCTTTTTCGTTGAAATCCCCGCGCGCATTCAGCGCCTCGGCCAAGCCCTGCAATGCTGCGATATTGTGTCCCGCGCGGAACATATCAACATGAGGCAAAATGGCACGAATGCCTGCAGCCTTTGGCGCAAACCCCTCCCAACGCAAAAGCGGGTTAATCCAGATCAGCCGCTTAGACGACAGGCTAAGACGCTGCATCGCGCTCGATAACAGTTCGGGATCATCCCGATCCAGACCATCGGTGATCAAAAGAACAATCGCGCCCTGCCCCATTACACGGCGCGACCAATCGCGGTTAAAGCGGTCGATGCAATACCCAATGCGCGTGCCGCCCTCCCAATCTTGCGCCTCCGCCCCCGCAGCGGCCAGCGCCGCATCCACATCGCGCCCACGCAAGTGGCGGGTGATATTGGTGAGCCGCGTTCCAAAGGTGAACCCATAGACCTTTGACCAACCCGCCCCTTTCGCGTTTGAGAGCGCGTGCAGAAAATGCAAAACCGCCCGGCTATAGGCTGACATCGACCCTGAGATATCGCAAAGACAAATCAAGGCAGGCATCCTTTCGCGCCGCGCCTTGCGCGCGAAGCCTTGCATTTCGCCCCCGTAGCGCATGGCTTGGCGGAGGCTTCTGCGCCAATCGGGCTGTGTGCCATTGGCATCTGCGGCATAGCGTCGGGTCAATAGCGGTGGCACAGGCAGGGTCAACCGCGCCAAAATGCGCCGCGCCTCGGCCATTTCAGCCACGGACATTTGTTCAAAATCAAGACTGCGCAAGCGTTCTTCACGGCTCATCGTTAAGCTTGCGTCAATTTCGATTTCCGTGTCCTGAGGGCGATCTTCGCCTATTATGTCATGGGCCTCAGGCGTGATTCCGTCCAGCAAACTTTCTGCGGCGCGCTTTTCGGCTGGTTTGGCTTGGCGTTCCTCCGCCACGCCGTGAATAGCGGGCAGCATCAAGGACATCATATGCTCCATATAACGCGGGTCTCGCCAATAGAGGCGGAAGATCTGCGCAAAAATTGGCAAATGTTCGGGCCGCGTGCAAAAACAGGCACGCGTTGCATAGAAAAACGTATCCCGATCCGTAAAACCAACACTGGCCAAGGCGCGCGCCGCATCCATCACACGCCCTGACCCCGCAGGCAGCCCCGCCACGCGCAAGGCGCGCGCAAAATGCGCAAGGTTGCGCAAAAGCTGCGGATTGTCGGGCAGGTCAAGAGGGGCGTATTCCATAGCGCCCTAGCCCAAATCGGCGCGGATTTCGTCCAAGATACGCTTGGCCTCAGACCCTTGCAGCCGCGCGATATCGTCTTGATATTTCAAAATCGCGCCAAGCGTATCTGCAATCACCTCAGGCGATAATTCGATCACATCAAGCGCAAGCAGACATTTCGCCCAATCAATTGTTTCTGCGACACCTGGCTTTTTGAATAGATCTTCGCTGCGTAGGCGCTGCACAAAGGCCACGACCTCGCGCGAGAGTGTATCTGCCGCCTGTGGCACACGGGCGCGCAAAATCGCCATCTCGCGGGTGATGTCGGGATAGTCGACCCAATGATAGAGGCACCGCCGTTTTAGTGCATCATGCACCTCGCGGGTGCGGTTTGATGTCAAGATGACGATGGGCGGCTCTGGGGCTTTGATCTGGCCAAGCTCGGGGATTGTGACCTGAAAATCTGACAGCGCCTCAAGGAGGAACGCCTCAAAAGGTTCATCTGTTCGGTCAATCTCGTCAATCAGCAAAACAGGCGCGCCTTCGGGATGAGGGCGCATGGCTTGCAACAATGGCCGTTCGATCAAATAATCTTGCGAGAACAAGTCAGCGGTCAAGCTTGCGCGATCTGCACTACCCACTGCCTCGCTTGCGCGGATGGTAACCATCTGTGCGGCAAAATTCCATTCATAGACGGCAGAGGCCGCATCAAGCCCCTCATAGCATTGCAGACGGATCAGGCGGCGGCCCAACATTGCGGCAATAGATTTGGCAATTTCTGTTTTCCCTGTACCCGCCTCGCCTTCCAGAAACAACGGCCGCCCGAGGCTGAGGGCAAGATAGGCAACCGTGCCCAACGATTTGCCGCAGATATAACCTTCAGCGCTTAACCCTGTGCGCAATGCATCAATTGATGGGGGAATTGCCGTTTGGTGTGATGACCCGCGCATGCTGCCTCCCGCAATGTGTCGCCCCTATCAACGCCAGAGAATAGCCTGCGGTCAAGCCTGTGCAAAATCCTTTTGTTTCGCCCTGCTCGGCTGCTAGGATCTCAAAAGGTTACCGACACAAAAGAAGCAGCAGCTAGAGCAGCAGGATGTACCCCCACCGATAGCGCGCTTAGCTCTTGGCAAGGCTGCGGGAATTTTGTAGCGCAAGGGGCATGACATACACCCTGACCCTTCGCCGCCCTGATGATTGGCATTTGCACCTGCGCGATGGTGCGATGTTGCGCGCCGTATTGCCCGAAACCGCCCGCCATTTTGGTCGCTCAATCATCATGCCAAACCTTGTGCCGCCCGTGGTCACGGGGGACGATGCCCGCGCCTATCGCGACCGTATTTTGGCGGCCCTGCCCGATGGCATGACCTTCACGCCATTGATGACATTGTACCTAACCGAAGGCACAGATCCCAACGATCTGGCCTCTGCGCATGCGGCAGGGCTGATCACGGCGGTGAAGCTTTACCCTGCAGGGGCGACCACAAACTCCGCCTCAGGCGTGCGCGACATCGCCAATGTGCGCGCCGTTTTGGAAAAGATGGCGGAGATTGGCCTGCCTCTGTGCATCCATGGCGAGGTCACGCGCCATGATGTCGATATTTTCGACCGCGAAAAAGTGTTTCTAGACACGGTTCTTGACCCGCTGCGCCGTGATATTCCTGAACTCAAAGTGACGCTTGAACATGTCACCACAAGCGATGGGATCGACTATGTGCGCGAAGCAAGCGGCGATATTGCGGCCACCATCACAACGCATCACCTGATGATCAACCGCAATCACATCTTGGTGGGCGGGATCAAGCCGCATTACTACTGCCTGCCCGTGGCCAAACGCGCGACCCATCAAGAGGCGCTGCGCAAAGCCGCCATTTCGGGAAATCCGCGCTTCTTCCTTGGCACGGACAGCGCCCCCCATACCGACCCTAATAAAGAAAGCGCCTGTGGCTGTGCGGGATGTTTCACCGCAACCAACACCATGGGCTGCCTCGCCCATGTGTTCGAGGAAGAAGGCGCGCTTGGTAAACTTGAGGGCTTCGCCTCGCTATTTGGCCCAGCGCGCTATGGTCTGGCCCCGAATGACACGACGATCACCTTGGTCAAGGAAGACACCCCTGTGACCTATCCCGCGAAAATCGAGACAGCAGATGGGCCTGTCACTGTCTTTGACCCAGGCCATCCGCTGTTTTGGCGGGTTCTCGACCAATAAAGGAGCCATGCCATGATCCCAACAAGCTATCCCGATCAGGCGCAGATTGCGAAAATGTCAGCACGGATGTTGCTGGATATTGGCGCGGTGCATTTCAACGCGGACGAGCCCTATACCCATGCCTCAGGCAAACGTGCGCCCACCTATATTGACTGTCGGCGGATTATTTCCTTCCCGCGCGTGCGCGCCACATTGATGGATTTTCTGACCTGCACAGTCATGCGCAATGCGGGGCTTGAGGCCTTTAACAATATCGCAGGCGGCGAGACGGCAGGCATTCCTTTTGCCGCATTCGTGGCGGAGCGTATGGCCCTCCCCATGAGCTATGTGCGCAAAAAGCCCAAAGGGTATGGCAAAAACGCCCGTATCGAGGGGGCAATGGATGCAGGTGACCGCGTGCTCTTAGTGGAAGATTTGACCACGGATGGTGGCTCGAAGCTGAGCTTTGTGGATGCAATCCGCGAGACAGGCGCAAGCTGTGCTCACACGGCGGTTGTGTTCTATTACGGCATTTTCGAGGACACGATCCCGCGGTTGCGGGAGCACGGGGTTGAATTGCATTGGCTATGCACTTGGGCCGATGTGATTGCCGAGGCACGCACAGGCAACGACTTTGACGCAAACACGCTTGAGCAGGTCGAACATTTCCTGCGCGACCCCGAAGGATGGCGCGCCGCGCGGGGATTCGCCTAAGCCCCATAGCACAGGTCCTAATACGGCCCAGAATTGACGCGACCCCCGTTGCCCGATCCATCAAGCAAAGCAAAGGCCCGAAAAAAATTCCGGCCGCCTTGCCTTATGTGGTAAGGTTTGCAAAGGGGCCACCCATATCTTGGGGGTATTATCGGGGATCAACATATCCACAGGATATCCAGATTGACGCTGCGTCATACGCAGCATACCGCAGGTAGGGTGTGATTTGTCGGGGGAGTAATCATGAGCGAGATAGCCAATCTCAATGCCAAAGCATTGCGCAAGTCAGGCGATGTTGATCCCGACACGGACGCAACCGCCCTCTCCCCTCTGCCGCATAACATCGAAGCCGAACAGCAATTATTGGGCGCGATTTTGGCGTCAAATGACGTCATTGATCGCCTGCAAGACCTGATTGAACCTGCGCATTTCTATGACCCCGTGCATGGCGCTATTTTCGAAGTTGCACGGGCGCGCATCCTGAAGGGGCAGCAAACAGACGCCACCACCTTGAAAAACTTTATGGCCGAACATGAAGGTCTGCGCGCCCTTGGGGGGGCCGAATATCTGTTGAAATTGCAGCTTTCGGCCATCGCCACATCGGCCGCGCGTGACTACGCCCAGCTGATCCATGATCTGGCTGTGCGCCGCAATCTGATTGATTTGGGCAAATCCATTTCAGATCGCGCGCAATCGATGCGCGAAGATGTCTCGCCCGATGAGCAGATCGTTCAGGCCGAGTCCGATTTGTTCCAACTAGCCTCAACGGGCAGCACCTCACGCGGGTTTCAATCATTCTTGCGCGCGCTGCATGATGCGGTGGAAATGGCCAATGCAGCCTATAATCGGTCGGGCGGTTTGGCGGGCCTTTCTACGGGCTTGGCTGATCTGGATAAGATGTTGGGCGGTTTGCACCATTCTGACCTTTTGATCCTTGCGGGGCGCCCCTCGATGGGGAAAACCTCGCTTGCCACCAATATCGCCTTTAACGTGGCGCGTGCCTTTAAGCGGGGTCTCAAGGATGACGGCACAGAGGGCACGATTGATGGCGGCGTGGTCGGTTTTTTCAGCCTTGAGATGTCTGCCGCGCAATTGGCGCAGCGGGTTCTGTCAGAGGCGGCCGAGGTGCCATCGGAACTGATCCGCAAAGGCGACTTGAACGAGCAAGAATTCCAACGCTATCTGATCGCGGCGCAGGATTTGCAAAATTGCCCGCTATATATTGACGACACCCCTGCGCTGCCGATTGCTCAGGTTGCCGCCCGCGCGCGCCGCCTCAAGCGCAGCCCGCAGGGGTTGGATTTGTTGATCATCGACTATTTGCAATTGTTGCGGGGCAATGGCCGCAATGAAAACCGCGTGAATGAAATTTCGGAAATCACCCAAGGCCTCAAGGCGATTGCGAAGGAATTGGATATCCCTGTGATCGCGCTGTCGCAGCTGTCGCGTCAGGTCGAAAACCGCGATGATAAGCGCCCCCAATTGTCAGACCTTCGGGAATCTGGATCAATCGAGCAAGATGCCGATGTGGTGATGTTCGTCTATCGCGGCGAATATTACAAAGAGCGCGAAAAGCCCGGCGAAGAAAATCTCGAGGCCATGGCAAAATGGCAGCAGGACATGGACGCGCTTCATGGCAAGGCCGAGGTGATCATCGGCAAGCAGCGTCACGGGCCTGTTGGCACGGTTGAGCTGAGCTTTGAGGGGCGCTTCACCAAATTTGGCAATCTCGTCAAACCATGGCAGCAAGGCGCGGACGGGTTCAACTAAGGCGCGCATTCGTGCCATGATCCGTTGGAATTTCGGGCAAAACCCGCCTTGCCCCTTGACGGGTTCCGATGAAAACGGGACAGAAGGCGCATGGCATCTGGAAAGCTTCATATTGATCTGGGCGCGATTGTCGCCAATTGGCACGCCCTTGACGGCCTGACCAACGCGAAAACGGCCGCGGTGGTGAAGGCAGACAGCTATGGCTTGGGTGCAGGGCGCGTGGCCCCTGCCTTGGCCCGCGCAGGCGCTGACACATTCTTTGTGGCAATTGCCGAAGAGGGCGCGGCACTGCGTGCCGCCCTCACGGAGGCGGGTTTCCCGCACGCCTGCATTTTCGTCTTTTCGGGTCATATGGCGGGTGATGGCGCGCTGTTGCGGGATCACAATTTGATCCCGCTTCTGAATTCGGCCGATCAATTCCGCTGCCACCGCGATGCGGGCGACCTGCCCTATGGAATTCAGCTTGATACAGGCATGAACCGCCTTGGCATGGAGGCGGCTGATTGGGCCGCCTTGCGCGATGAGGCCGAGCGCGGGCCCTGCCAGTTGATCATGAGCCATCTGGCCTGCGCTGATGAGCCTGATCATCAAGAAAATCCTGCGCAATTGGCTAATTTTCGCGCCATGACCGATGGCACGCATCACCCCCGTTCCCTCTCTGCTACGGGCGGCGTTCTTTTGGGTGAGGCTTATCATTTTGATCTCACACGACCTGGAATCGGGCTTTATGGCGGGCTGCCCTTTGCGGATGCGATCCCCGTGGTGCGTCTCTCCCTGCCTGTCGTCCAAGTGCGGCAAGTCGAGCTGGGCGAGTTTGTGGGCTATGGCGCGGGCTATCGCCCCAACAGCCCCCGCCAGATCGCAACCGTGGCCGCAGGATATGCCGATGGGTTGATCCGCGCGATGACGGGCAAAGCCGCAGTCTATGCAGGTGACACGCCCTGCCCCCTTGCGGGGCGCGTGTCGATGGATTTGATGGGGGTGGATGTCAGTGGGCTTGGGTCAGATGTGCCAGATCACTTAGACATCCTCTGCCCCGCACAAGGCGTGGATCAACTGGCGGATCATGCGGGCACGATCGGCTATGAAATCCTCACCTCGCTTGGCGCGCGCTATCAGCGTCACTATCAAGGGGGTTAGGGATGGCTGCAATCATTCTTGCACCGCTTGCCACGATTGGCCGCTCGGTTATGGAACTGTTGGCGGGTGTGGGGCGCGTCAGCATCTATGCAGGCGCGACTGTCTCGCACCTGTTTCGTCCGCCATTTTACCCGCGCGAGTTCCTGATCCAACTGATGCAAATTGGGTTTTTATCTCTGCCTGTGGTCGGACTGACCGCCCTGTTTACGGGCGGGGCCTTGGCGCTGCAAATCTATTCGGGCGGCGCGCGATTTAATGCCGAGGCGGTTGTGCCCTCGATTGTGGCCATTGGCATGGTGCGCGAACTTGGGCCTGTTTTGGGTGGCCTCATGGTTGCGGGCCGCGTGGCGGCTGCGATTGCCGCCGAGATTGGCACGATGAAAGTGACCGAACAGATTGATGCATTGGTCACGCTTTCGACCAACCCGCTCAAATATCTGACCCTACCCCGGGTCTTGGCCGCAACCCTGTCTTTGCCCCTTTTGGTGGCGATTGGGGACAGTATCGGGATTTTCGGCGGCTATTTGGTGGGAACAACGCGGCTTGGGTTCAACGCGGCAAATTACATTCAGAACACTGTTGATTTTCTGGAACCTTGGGATGTCATCTCGGGCATGATCAAGGGCGCGGTGTTTGGCTTTATTGTCGCCATGATGGGCTGCTATCATGGGATGAATTCAGGCAAAGGGGCCGCCGGTGTGGGCCGCGCCACAACCAATGCGGTGGTCTCGGCTTCTATCCTGATCTTGGCGTCAAACTACATTCTGACAGAGGTGTTTTTCAGCGCATGATTACCCTGTCCGATGTTCATAAATCCTTTGGCCCCAAGCAGGTCTTGCGCGGCGTGAACCTTGAGGTTCCCAAAGGCGAAAGCATAGTCATTATTGGCGGCTCTGGCACGGGCAAATCGGTTTTGCTGAAATCAGTTTTGGGCCTTGTGCGCCATGACAGTGGGATGATCCTGCTTGATGGCGAGGACGTCACCCGCGCCGCGCGTGACCCGTTTTTGGCGCGCTTTGGGATGCTGTTCCAAGGTGCCGCTCTGTTTGACAGTCTGCCCGTATGGCAGAACGTGGCCTTTCGTCTGATGCGTGGCCATCTTAAGCGGCCAAAATCAGAGGCGCGCGAGATCGCGATTGAAAAATTGCGCCGAGTGGGGCTGAAGCCCGATGTCGCTGACCTTTACCCGTCTGAATTGTCAGGGGGCATGCAAAAGCGCGTAGGCCTCGCCCGCGCCATTGCGGCGGACCCTGAAATTATCTTTTTTGACGAGCCAACCACAGGGCTTGATCCGATCATGTCGGGCGTGATCAATGATTTGATCCGCGAAATCGTGGTTGAGATGGGCGCAACCGCCATGACCATCACCCATGATATGTCCTCCGTGCGCGCGATTGCCGATAAAATCGCCATGCTGCATGACGGGGTGATCCAATGGACAGGTCCCGTGGCCGATATGGATAGCGCCGATGACCCCTATTTGCGGCAGTTTATCACAGGCTCGGCCGATGGCCCGATTGAAGCGGTGCGCTAAGGCGCAGCATACTCTGGCCAAAGCGCGCGACCCGCGCTAATCCTGTGCCATGGCAAAACCTATAACCCAATTCATCTGCGGCCAATGCGGCACGGTTCACAAAAAATGGATCGGGCGTTGCGATGGCTGTGGCGAATGGAACATGATTGTTGAGGAGGCCCCGCTTTCGGCAGGCCCCGCCAAATCGGGCTTGGGTGCAGGCAAAGGGCGCAAAATGGCGCTCATGGATTTGGCCAGCCAAGAGGCCCCGCCACCGCGCCACCCTTCAGGCTTGGCGGAATTGGATCGTGTTCTTGGGGGCGGGCTTGTGCCTGCCTCTGCCCTGCTCTTGGGGGGGGATCCGGGTATCGGGAAATCAACCCTATTGTTGCAGGCTGCGGCCAGTTTCGCGGCCAAGGGCCTGTCGGTTGTTTATGTCTCAGGCGAGGAGGCCAGCGCACAGGTGCGCATGCGCGCGCAACGTCTGGGTTTGGGCGCAGCCCCGATGGCCTTGGCTGCGGAAACCAATTTGCGTGATATTCTGACCACTTTGGACGAAACCCGCCCCGATTTTGTGATCATCGATTCCATCCAAACCATGTGGCTTGACACAGTCGACAGCGCTCCTGGATCTGTCAGCCAAGTGCGCGCCGCGGCACATGAATTGGTTACCTTCGCCAAACGGCGTGGGGTGAGCGTGATCTTGGTGGGTCATGTCACCAAAGATGGCCAAATTGCAGGGCCGCGCGTGGTCGAACATATGGTCGATTGCGTCCTTTATTTTGAGGGCGAACGCGGGCACCAATTCCGCATTCTGCGCTCGGTCAAAAATCGCTTTGGCCCTGCGGGTGAGATTGGTGTTTTCGAGATGACAGGCGCGGGCCTTTCCGAGGTTGCGAACCCTTCTGCTCTCTTTCTTTCAGAGAATGAAACCACCTCACCTGGATCGGCGGTCTTTGCAGGCATTGAGGGCACAAGACCCGTCTTGGTCGAAATCCAAGCCTTGGTCGCCCCCTCCCCGCTTGGTCAACCCCGCCGTGCGGTTGTGGGTTGGGACAGCGCACGGCTTGCCATGATCTTGGCGGTGCTTGAGGCCCGTGTGGGGATCGCCTTTGCGGGGCTTGATGTTTATCTCAACATCGCAGGCGGGTTGCGGATCAGTGAACCTGCAGCTGATCTGGCGGTTGCCGCCGCCTTGCTGAGCGCGCGCGAAGATGCGGCGCTGCCACAAGGGTCGGTGATTTTTGGCGAATTAAGCCTATCTGGCGCGCTTCGGCCCGTGGCACAGGCGGAAAACAGGTTGAAAGAAGCGCAAAAACTTGGTTTCTCGACTGTGATCGCGCCAGAGGGCTGCAATTTTGGCTCGGTCGGGGGTGTTAAGCTGATGCAAATGGCGGATATGACGCGATTTGTGGGCGATATATTCGGCGCGGGCTAGCGCCAAAATAAGTTAGGGAGCGGGCGATGGATGGGTTCACGATGATTGACGGCATTGCAGGCGGGGTGATTTTCATCTCGGCCATCTTGGCCTATTCGCGCGGCTTTGTGCGTGAGGTCATGTCAATCTTGGGCTGGATCGCCGCGGCCATCGTGGCCTATTGGGCCGCGCCAGAAGTGCGCCCGCTGATCTCGGAAATCCCCTATATCGGGCCATATGTCGATGACAGTTGCGAATTGGGCATGATCTTGGGCTTTTCGGCAGCCTTTGCTGTGACGCTGATCGTTGTCTCGCTCTTCTCGCCGCTGTTTTCCTCATTCATCCAGAAAACCAAACTGGGCGGGTTTGATGCGGGCGCGGGTCTCTTCTTTGGCGTGCTGCGCGGTGTGGCCTTGGTGGCGGTGGCCTTGGTCGCCTATGACCGACTGGCCGGCAGCGATCCTGCGGCGGCAGTCGTGAACAGCCAAACCGCACAAATCTTTGCCTCGCTGACCACGCAGATCGACAGCGAAATCCCAAGCGATGCGCCGGGTTGGTTGATTGGTCGCTATGAGGGGCTGACCGCAGGATGCGTGGCCCCTGCCGCAGGCGACGCGCAAAGCGCGCGCGCACTCCTATCCGTGCCCGCAGCGTAAGTGCATGTCCGCGCGGCGTGGCTGTAAAATTATACGTGAATTTCGAGCGCAGATTGTGACGCATTCATGACAGCTAACAGGTGACAGCGCCGCGCCTTTGTCCTAGGTAAGGCGTGCAACCGACTCGCCCATTTCCGTAGCTTTCGGCTATGATCGCAGGCAGGAGCCCGCCGATGCCCAGCAATTTCGCGTCCCCGCGCACCGCAGATTTCCCCGCCCATCCCTTTGATCCCCTCTCTGATGATAAGCTGCGTGAAGAATGCGGCGTCTTCGGTGTGATCGGTGTGGCAGATGCCGCGAATTTTGTGGCCCTTGGCCTGCACGCGCTGCAACATCGCGGCCAAGAGGCGGGTGGGATCGTCAGCTATAACCCTGCAGAAGGGTTCAACTCGGCCCGCCGTTTCGGGTATGTGCGCGATAATTTCACCAATGCCAGCGTTATGGACACGCTGCCCGGTGCGCTTGCCATCGGCCATGTGCGTTATTCCACGGCAGGCAATAAGGGCAATACGGCAATCCGTGATGTGCAGCCCTTTTTTGGCGAATTCGCCATGGGTGGGGCCGCGATTGCGCATAATGGGAATATCGTCAACGCCGATGAACTGCGCCGCGAATTGATTGAACGCGGGTCGATCTTCCAATCCTCATCGGACAGTGAGTGCATCATTCACCTGATGGCGCGCAGCTATCAGAAAAATATCCCCGAGCGTATGAAAGACGCGCTGCGCCGCGTAGAGGGCGCGTTTTCGGTTGTGGCCATGACGCGCACAAAATTGATGGGTGTGCGCGACCCGCTTGGGGTGCGCCCCTTGGTGTTGGGCAAGATCGGCGATGGTTACGCACTTTCCTCCGAAACCTGTGCGCTTGATATCATCGGCGCCGAATTCGTGCGCGAGATCAAGCCCGGTGAGATGGTCGTCATCACCGCGCAGGGCATCGAAAGCTATATGCCCTTCGAGCAGCGCAAATCGCGCTTTTGCATCTTCGAACATGTCTATTTCTCGCGCCCCGATAGTATTTTGGGCGGGCGGTCAGTGTATGAAACGCGTCGCCAGATTGGTGTGGAGTTGGCGCGCGAAGCCCCTGTTGAGGCAGATCTCGTCTGCCCTGTGCCCGATAGTGGCACGCCTGCGGCCATCGGGTTTGCCCATGAAAGCGGCATCCCGTTTGGCATGGGGATCATCCGCAACCAATATATGGGCCGCACCTTTATCGAACCCACCGAACAGATCCGCAATATGGGTGTGCGTCTTAAGCTGAACATCAACCGCGCCTTGATTGAAGGCAAGCGGGTGATCTTGGTGGATGACAGCGTTGTGCGCGGCACCACCTCGCAAAAGATCAAAGAAATGATTTTGGACGCAGGCGCGGCCGAGGTGCATTTCCGCATCGCCTCTCCGCCTACAGCATGGCCTTGTTTTTACGGGGTGGACACGCCACAGCGCGACAAGCTTCTTGCGGCTACGATGAGCGCCGAAGAAATGCGCGCCCATCTGGGTGTGGACAGCCTGCGCTTTATCTCGCTTGATGGGCTTTATCGCGCCGTGGGTGAGGCCAAGGGCCGTGACCCCAAAAACCCCACCTATTGCGATGCCTGTTTCTCAGGCGAATATCCTGTGCGCCCCACAGACCAAATCGCCAAAGGTTTTGCCATGAACGAACCCGCCGCTGCTGAATAAGCGGCACCATGGCACAAAAGAAAAAGGCCGCTCCGAGGAGCGGCCTTTTTCTTTAGATCTTTCATGCAGATCAGCGGATCGCTTTGCGCAAGTTAAACGCACCCGCCACAATCAAAGCGGCCAAAAGCGCCTTGACCACATCACCCGCGATGAAGGGCGCCATCCAACCAGAGAGCAAGGTTGAAGGCTCAACCCCCATGACCAAGGCAGGCCATGCAAGGCCGGGCACATAAATCGCGGCCGAAGCAACCAGTGCCGCAGCAAAGCCAAGGATTGGCTTACGCGCCATGCCACGATCCGCAGCCAAGCCCGCGATATAAGCCATCACAACAAACCCCAGAAGGAAGCCACCGGTCGGCCCAAACATATAGGCCAGACCTGCACCGCCATTGGCGAAAACAGGCAGACCCATCGCGCCCTCAACCAAATAGGCCACAAGCGCCGCAACGCCCAAACGCGCGCCCAAGGCGAAAGCAACGGTCAGGATTGCTAAGGTTTGCAGCGTCATAGGAACAGGGAACATCGGCACCGAGATTTGCGCCGCAATTGCAATCACAAGCGAGCCCGCCAAGACCAATGCCGCTTTTTGCGCAAGGCTTGTGGGGGTGGTCAGGGATTTGGTTAGAAAGTCAGAACGGCTCATGAATCGGGCTCCTCAAAGGTTCTGGAGAATTCGCGTTTAAGCTGTTTTCCGCTTGCAGCACGGCAAAGTCAAGCAAAGAGCACGCAAATTACCCACAGCCACCGCAAATCAGGCGCGGCAAAAAACCCTGCTTGCCAAATCGCTGCTTTCATCCCATGTGGGAGGCATGGAAAAGATTTTGTCAGGTAAAATCGCCCTTGTCACAGGGGCATCGCGCGGAATTGGGGCAGCCTCGGCGGAATGGTTGGCCGCTCGCGGCGCTCATGTCGTTGCCGTTGCCCGCACCACGGGCGCTTTGGAAGAATTGGATGACCGCATCCAAGCCAAAGGCGGGCAAGCCACGCTTGCCCCTATGGATATTACCACCGATGCTGCAATGGCGCATTTGTGCCGTTCAATTTTTGATCGGTGGGGGCGCGCCGATATTTGGGTGCATGCGGCCTTTCACGCAACCGCGCTGACCCCTGCCCCGCATATCACGGAAAAAGACCTTGATCGGGCCATTGGCACCAATATTCGCGCAGTATCGCGTTTGATCACCATGATCGCGCCATTGATTGAGCCGTCTGACGACCCGCATGCCGTGTTCTTTGACGACACATGGGACGCGAAATTCGCAGGCACGTATGGCATGAGCAAGGCCGCCACCCGCGCCTTGGTGCAAAACTGGCAATCCGAGACGGAAAAGCACGGGCCGAACGTGCATCTGTTACACCCAAAGCCCATGCCAACCGCGTTGCGCGCACGGTTTTATCCTGGAGAAGATCGGGAGGGGTTGGCAAAGCCCAGTGGCGAAGCCGAACGGCTGTTGCAACCGATCTTCGGCTAAAAGCCGAAAGTCAGCTAATCTTTATCGTCATCTTCTTCGTCCTCGACCGCAGCCGCTTTGGCCTTGGGGGCAACAGGCGTGGGGCGGGGCGCTTCAACCTCAGGCATTTCTTCGATACGATCTGCCAAGGCCTCGGCGCGGGCGGCAAGCTCGGCCAACCCATCCACCACTTGCGCAGGGATGACCGCCACCTCTGCAGGCGGTTTCGCGGCTTCAAGATCCGCGATTTTCATCTGCGATTTGCGCAAAAGATCCTCGGCTTTGGCCAGCGTCTCTTCCATCGCCTTGATTTTGGTTTGCGCGGCCTCAAGCTCATCGGTTTTGGCAAGGGTTTTATCGGCCAAAAGCAGACCCGCCATCAGCAACATCCGTTCCGCAGGCAACCGACCAATCTGACCCGAGACCACAGAGGCCTCGGTGTCCAACATTTGCGCCGCCGCTTTGAGAAGGGGTTCCTCGCCCTCTTGGCAGGCGACTGGGAAATTACGGCCACCGATGGTAATCGTTACATCAGGCATTACGCGCCCCCTTCTTCGGTCACAGTATCAATCTCGGCCAAAATCTGCGCCAGTTCTTGGGCATCGGCGGCGCGCTGCGCCTTGAACGCACGAATTTCCGCCAAAAGACCAGATTGCAGCAATTCGCGATCAACATTTCCTTCGGGCGCCTCGCGCAACTCTTCCAAGGTCTCTTGCAACCTCGCGATTGTTGCGCGCAATTCGCCCAATGTGCTGTCCGTCATCTGAGCGCCGCGATCCTCAAGCGCATCGCACGCGGCATCACGCTCATCGCGGGCCTCGTTGCGTTCTTCGCGCAAGCGCGCAGCGCGCATCCGCAGGATTTGCACCTCACTCTCGCCCGTGGCTTCGGGTATTGGGGCGGCATCAGATACGGCCTCGGCTTGGGTGGTAGATTGGGCAAGGTCAGATTTCAGCTGCTCAACCTCGGCACGGGCTGCTGCCAATTCGGCCTTGAGCGCATCCCGCGCAGCCTCGGCCTCAGTGGCCCGCAATTCAGCGCCATCCGTGCTGCCCTGCGCCTGAGCCTCCATTGCCTTAAGCCGTGCCGCCAGATCCAATCGCGTACGCTGCTCTAGCGCCAATTCCTCGCGCAGATCAGACAGTTCATCCGAGGACGTGGTGCTGTTTGCAGGGGCGCGGGCCTTTCCCATCGCCGCATCAATCCGCGCAAGCGCAGCTGACAGGCGGGCCTCAAGCTGATCGACTTTCTCAATGGCCAAAGGATCGCTCATTTTGCCTCCCCCAATTGCGGGCGTTTGGATCGCCTCATGAAACATTTACGCGGCAGTCGTATCACGCAGACCATGTCAGATCGCGCGGACCGAATCTGACCCCCTGCGACACATTATGATCCAATTTCGGGAGTTTGGCAGGATTTCTTGATCTAAGGCAACCCTTGCGTCTCTAGCGGCCGACAGCACTTGGGCGTGGGCTTCGGGCTTGAACTTTGGTCACGCCCTGCTAAACCCGTCCGCGTTAACGCTCCCACAAGCACTCCCGCAGCCCTCTTCTAGGACATTGATATGGATCTTTCTGCACTTGCCGCCCGCAATCCTGACCATTGGCGCCGCGCCGCCTGTATCCGCACGCTTGCCCTTGACGGGGTGGCCGCCGCGAATTCGGGCCATTCTGGTATGCCGATGGGGATGGCGGATGTTGCGACCGTGCTGTTTGACAAGCACCTCTCCTTTGACGCATCGGCCCCGAACTGGCCAAATCGCGACCGCTTTATTCTGTCGGCGGGCCATGGCTCGATGCTGATCTATGCGCTGCTATATCTCACAGGTTACAAGCAGATGACATTGGAGCAGATCAAGAATTTCCGTCAGTTGGGCGCCATCACAGCGGGCCATCCTGAATTTGGCCATGTCGAAGGGGTTGAGACGACCACAGGCCCTTTGGGGCAAGGGATTTCCAACGCGGTTGGCTTTGCCATGGCCGAGGAACATCTGCGCGCCACATGGGGCGCAAAGATTATGGATCACTACACCTATTGCATCGCGGGCGATGGCTGCCTGATGGAGGGCATCAGCCAAGAAGCTATCGGTCTTGCGGGACGTCATGAACTCAGCCGCCTGATTGTGCTTTGGGATGACAATAACATCACCATCGATGGCACAGTCGATATGGCCTGCCGTGTGGATCAACGCGCCCGCTTTGCCGCCGCAGGGTGGGATGTGTTTGACTGTGACGGCCATGATGCCGCCGATATCGACCGCGCGATCACGGCCGCCAAGGCAAGCCCGCGCCCCGCAATGGTGGCCTGCAAAACCCATATCGCAATCGGCTCTGCCGCGCAGGACACCCCCAAGGGCCACGGCGCATTGACCGACCCAAAAGTGGTGGCTGATACGAAGGCCGCCTATGGCTGGACGCATGGGGCCTTTGAAATCCCTGCCGATCTCAAAAACTGGTGGGAAGCTGTCGGCGCAAAAGGCGCCACCGCGCGCGACCAATGGGAAGCCCGTCTTGCCGCCCTGCCCGCCGCCAAACAGGCCGAGTTTACCCGCGCCTTTGCAGGCGAGGTTCCCGCGAAATTGGGCAATGCGCTGCGCCGCTATAAAAAATCCCTCGCGGATGAGGCGCCCAAAGTGGCGACCCGCAAGGCCAGTGAAATGGCCCTTGCCGTGATCAACCCGATCATGAAGGAAACCTTGGGCGGCTCTGCGGATTTGACGGGGTCGAACAATACCAAAACGGGCGATATGGGGATTTTCACCCCCGAGAACCGCAAAGGGCGCTATGTCCATTACGGCATCCGCGAGCATGGCATGGCGGCAGCGATGAACGGTATGGCGCTGCATGGGGGCGTGCGCCCGTATGGCGGGACATTCTTTACCTTTACCGATTACGCGCGCCCCTCGATGCGACTTTCCGCTTTGATGGGGATTAACGTGGTCTATGTGATGACCCATGACAGCATCGGCGTTGGCGAGGATGGCCCAACCCACCAACCTGTTGAGCATCTCGCCATGATGCGCGCCACGCCAAATTGCCTTGTGATGCGCCCTGCCGATGCGGTGGAAACCGCGGAATGTTGGGAAATCGCGCTGTCGCAACCAAACCGCCCCAGCGTGTTGGCCCTGACCCGTCAAAACCTGCCCACGTTGCGCAGAAAACATGTCTCGCGCAATTTGGCCGCCCAAGGGGCCTATGTTTTGGCCGAGGCCGAAGGCAAGCGTCAGGTGATCTTGATGGCAACAGGGTCGGAAGTCGAAATTGCCATGGCGGCCCGCGACAAGTTGCAGGCCGAAGGTATCGGAACACGGGTTGTCTCGGTGCCGTCTATGGAACTCTTTGCAGAGCAAGACGAAGCCTATCGCAAGCGCGTTCTACCTGCAGGGCCCGTGCGCATTGCGGTTGAGGCCGCTGTGCGTCAGCCTTGGGATCGCTGGTTGTTGGGCGAGCGTGGTCGTGACGCCAAGGCGGGCTTTGTTGGGATGAACAGCTTTGGCGCTTCTGCCCCTGCTGAAGTTCTCTACGAGCATTTCGGGATCACCGCAGAGGCGGTCGTGGCCGAGGCCAAAGCGCGCCTTTAAGCACAGAACCTAAGAAACAAAATCGGGCGTGTGGGGGCCTCCTACACGCCCTTTTTCTTTGGAAAAAGTGGCAGGATCACCGCAACGAGCGGGATCAAACAGGCCCCGACACCCAAGCCCAAAATACCTGCGCCAAGGGCGAACACCGCCCACTCCACCACTCCGTGGGCCGCGGCCACAGCATCCGCTGCGGCAAGGCTGAGGTGATGCAGCATCTCCTCTGGGGCGGGCCAGCCCAGTTGCGCGGCCCCGTGCAGAAGGATGGCGCCCCCCACCCACAGCATCGCCGCTGTGCCAATTCGGGTGAGCCACAGCAGGAAGCTGGGCATCGCGGCCACGATCCCCCGCCCCAGACGTTGTAAGGCGGGCGCGCGGTCGGTATGCGCCAAATGCAGCCCCACATCATCGGCCTTCACAATCAGGGCGACCGACCCATAGACCAAAGCGGTGATGCCGATCGCCACAAGGGCAAGCGCGAAACCCGCATAAATCAGGCTTGGCGCCTCAAGCGCCGAGAGCGCGATGGTCATGATTTCAGCGGAAAGGATGAAATCTGTTTTGATCGCACCTTTGACACGCGCCTCTTCTAAATGGGCGGGGTCGCTTGCCGCAGGATCGCGCGTCTCGGAATGCGGGCGAAAGGCATGAAGGATCTTTTCTGCCCCCTCATAACACAAATAAGCCCCCCCCATCATCAACAGGGGCGGAATCGCCCAAGGGGCGAATTGCGACAACAGGAGCGCCACAGGCAAAAGGATCACCAATTTATTGACAATCGAGCCGCGCGCGATCTTCCAGACAATCGGCAATTCACGCTCTGGCGAAAACCCTGTGAGATATTTGGGGGTGACGGCCGCGTCATCAATCACCGCGCCTGCGGCCTTTGCCCCCGCTTTGGTTGCTTGTGCCGCGATATCGTCCACGGAGGCCGCCGCAACCTTGGTCAAAGCCGCGACATCATCCAACAGCGCCAATAATCCGCTCATCCACCCCAATCCTTTAGCACCCAACAGCCGCCCTAGCATAGCGGCACAGCATGTTCGCGCAACCGTTCGCGCTAACATCGGATGTTTTCGCTAACATTATGAAAATTCGTCATTTTTTCCTTGGGGATCGGGCGCGGCTTTTGTATGCGGTCAAGCAAGAGCGCAAATCGGATTGGAGACAAGATCATGACCATCACCCTTGGCATCAATGGATTTGGCCGCATCGGGCGGTGCACCCTTGCCCATATCGCAGAGGCGGCACGCAACGATGTGCAAGTGGTCAAAATCAACGCGACTGGCCCGCTTGAGACCAATGCGCATCTTCTAAAATATGACAGCGTGCATGGCCGTTTTGGCGGCGAGGTGCGCCTGACCGAGGACACAATGGATTTAGGCCAAGGCCCGATCAAAGTCTTTTCCACCTACGACCCACAAGAGTTGGATTGGGAGGGCTGCGATGTCGTTCTTGAATGCACAGGCAAGTTCAACAATCGTGACGCGGCCGCAGTCCATTTGACCCGCGGCGCAAAGCGGGTCTTGGTCTCGGCCCCCGCGAAACAAGCCGATAAAACCATCGTCTATGGTGTGAACCACCGCGATCTGCGCGAAGATCATCATGTCGTCTCGAACGGGTCTTGCACCACGAATTGCTTGGCCCCTTTGGCAAAAGTGCTGAATGAGGCGATTGGTATTGAGCGCGGGATCATGACCACGATCCACAGCTACACGGGCGATCAGCCCATGCTAGACCGCCGCCATTCCGATCTTTACCGCGCGCGTGCTGCCGCTATGGCGATGATCCCCACATCAACTGGCGCTGCAAAAGCGCTGAAAGAAGTTCTGCCTGAACTCGAAGGTCGGTTGGATGGCACGGCCATGCGGGTTCCAACCCCGAATGTATCTTGCGTTGATCTGACCTTTGAGGCGGGGCGCGATACATCGGTGGAGGAGGTTAACCAAATCATGCGCGATGCGGCCGAGGGCCATATGCGCAGCGTCCTGGCCTATGACCCAGAACCCAAGGTTTCGATTGATTTCAATCACACCACGCATAGCTCGATTTTTGCGCCAGATCAGACAAAGGTCATCGGTGGGCGCACGGTTCGTGTTTTGGCATGGTATGACAATGAATGGGGATTTTCGGCGCGTATGGCGGATGTCTCTGCTGCCATGGGGCGCCTGATCGCCTAAACCCCCGTCCTAGGTCACGACTTTTTATAAAACCCAGCCATGATGCATGGCAGGGTTTTTGCTTTTTCATCCCCTGAACGGCCTAAACCCAAGTTATAATGCCCCCAACCAGAGATCGAACTCTGCGATTTATAACCCGCGTCCAATGGCGATCGGGGCGATTTCCTCACAAATCCTGTCTCACAAGGCCGCCACAAACAGGTGGGCCGTTCACCACAGCAGAAAGGAAATCCACATGTCTTTTATGAAAACATCGACCTTTGTCGCAGCACTGGCCCTGACCACCGCCCTGCCTTTGGCGGCACAGGCCTCTGGCTATGAGCGTCTGACCGAAGAGCAGCGTGCAAACATTTGATCCATATCCTCGATAAAATGGCGTTCTGGCGCTAGAGATCCCCTTTCCTTTTCGCGGCTAAGGGACTATACCACCCGCAAATGTTACCGCTAACAATGCCATGCTTGGCGCACTGGAGGGGATTATGGCTGTTAAAGTTGCCATTAATGGGTTTGGTCGGATTGGACGCAACGTGCTGCGCGCGATCATCGAGTCGGGCCGCACCGATATTGAGGTGGTCGCAATCAATGATCTGGGGCCTGTTGAAACCAACGCGCATCTTTTGCGTTTTGACAGCGTGCATGGCCGCTTTCCCGCCGAAGTGAAAACAACCGAGACGACCATTGACGTGGGGCGCGGCCCAATTGAGGTCACCGCCATTCGCAACCCCGCTGAATTGCCATGGGGTCACATTGATATCGTCTTGGAATGCACGGGCATTTTCACCGACCGCGACAAGGCCGCCGTGCATCTTGAAAACGGGGCTTCGCGTGTCTTGGTTTCGGCCCCCTCAAAAGGGGCGGATAAGACCATCGTTTACGGGGTCAACCACGGCACATTGACGAAGGATGACATTATCGTCTCGAACGCCTCTTGCACCACGAACTGCCTTAGCCCTGTGGCCTTCGCGATCCACAATGCCATCGGGATTTCGCGCGGCTTTATGACAACGATCCACAGCTACACGGGCGATCAGCCGACCTTGGACACGATGCACAAGGACCTCTATCGCGCCCGCGCCGCCGCGATGAGCATGATCCCAACCTCAACAGGGGCCGCGCGCGCCGTTGGTTTGGTTTTGCCCGAATTGAATGGAAAGCTGGACGGGGTCGCAATCCGCGTGCCGACACCGAATGTCTCGGTTGTTGATCTGACCTTTGAGGCGGCCCGCACCACATCAGTTGAAGAAATCAACGAGGCAGTGATCAAGGCGGCCAATGGACCGCTTAAGGGCATTTTGGGCGTGACGGATCAGCCCAATGTCTCGATGGATTTTAACCATGATCCCCGCTCCTCGATCTTCCATTTGGATCAGACCAAAGTGATGGATGGCAATATGTGCCGCGTTCTGAGTTGGTATGATAACGAATGGGGCTTCTCAAACCGCATGGCCGATACGGCCGTGGCGATAGGAAAACTGATCTAAAGACAAAAAGGCGCGGAACACCGCGCCTTTTTCTTTGCCAAAAAATTGACCTTTGCGCTGGAAAAGTCTAGCGCAAGGATGACTGTATTTCCCAAATATCGGAGGCCGCAAATGGCGTGGAACACCTTGGATGATCTCGATCTTGCGGGCAAAACGGTGCTGACCCGTGTCGACATCAACGTACCGATGGAACATGGCCGCGTCACCGATGCGACACGGATTGAGAAGATCGTCCCCACGATCCGCGACATCCGCGCGAAAGGTGGCCGCGTGGTTCTTTTGGCCCATTTTGGCCGCCCGAAAGGGCGCCCCGTTCCAGAAATGAGCCTAGCGCAACTGACGCCTGCCCTTGAGGCCGCACTGGGGCATGAGGTGATTTTCATCGAAACCCCAAGCCGCGCCGCGATTGAGGCAACCCCCACGTATGCTGTGATCTTGGTTGAGAACACTCGGTTTTCCCCGATGGAGGAGGCAAACGATCCGCAAATGGCGCAATTCCTTGCAGGGCTTGGTGACATTTACTGCAATGACGCTTTTTCAGCGGCGCATCGGGCGCATGCCTCAACCGAAGGGGTCGCGCATTTGCTGCCCTCTTGCGCGGGCCGCCTGATGGCTGCGGAATTGGCCGCATTGGAAGCCGCACTTGGCACCCCTGCCCGCCCTGTTATGGCCGTTGTTGGCGGGGCAAAAGTCTCGACCAAGCTGGATCTTCTGCACAATCTGGTTGGTAAGGTGGATCGCCTCGTAATCGGGGGCGGCATGGCCAATACGTTTTTGGCGGCACAGGGCCATGATGTCGGCGCGTCTTTGTGCGAACATGATCTGGCGCAAACGGCGCGCGACATTTTGGATCACGCAAAAACCACGGGTTGCGCCATCATTTTGCCAAGCGATGTGGTCATTGCCCGCGAATTCAAATCGGGTGCTACGCATGAGGTGGTTGCAAGCACGGCCGTGCCCAAAGATGCGATGATTTTGGATGCAGGCCCGAACAGCGTGGCAGCCATCATTGCCCAGATTGAAACTTCAAAAACCTTGATCTGGAACGGCCCGCTTGGCGCCTTTGAACTTAGCCCCTTTGACGCGGCCACGAACGCGGCCGCACAAGCGGCGGCACAGGCCACCAAAACAGGCCATCTGATTTCTGTCGCAGGCGGCGGGGATACGGTCGCGGCCCTCAATAAATCGGGCGCGGCGGAGCATTTCACCTATATCTCAACCGCAGGCGGCGCCTTCCTTGAATGGATGGAGGGCAAAACCCTCCCAGGTGTTGCGGCGCTGGGGATCTGACCCCCTAAATTTAGTGCTATAAATATCTGACTCTAAATATAAAAAAATCGAATCAGGGGGATTCCCTTTTCGATTGGGATATGCGAATCTGCCCGCACGATATCGGCACAAATTCAAAGAATGCCGAATTGATGAGGCAGTAACGCATGTCGAAGACACGCAAACTTTCCCTTGCGGGGGCAGTTCTTCAGATCACGCTGATTTTGGTCGGTGGGTATTTTGGGCTTGCCGCGATCCAAGGGGACTCGGGCCTGTTCGAGCGCATCCAAATCGAAGCGGAAGCCGATGAGCTGCGTCTCGAATTGGCGGCGTTGCAGGCTGAAACGGCCCATCTTGAAACCCTGACACAACGCATGTCCGACACGTTCCTCGACCTTGACCTTCTGGATGAGCAAGCCCGCGAAATCCTCGGCTATCTGCGCGCGGATGAGATCGTCCTGCGTTAAGGCAAAAAAACCCCCCCAACCGCCGCATTCTGCCTTGCCCCTATGGGATGGGCTTCTTAACACTATGGCGAGATCGGATAAAAACAGGGGAGATCACCATGCGCACCAAAGCAGCCGTAGCCCTAAAAGCGGGCGAACCATTGACCGTGATGGAGGTCGAATTGGACGGCCCGAAGGCGGGCGAGGTCTTGGTGGAAATCAAAGCCACAGGCATTTGTCATACGGATGAATTTACCCGCTCGGGCGCGGACCCTGAGGGGATTTTCCCTGCTATTCTTGGCCATGAAGGTGCAGGCATTGTGGTTGAGGTGGGCGAAGGCGTGACCACCCTGAAACCTGGTGATCATGTGATCCCCCTCTATACGCCTGAATGTCGGCAATGTGCATCCTGCCGCTCAGGCAAGACCAACCTGTGCACCGCCATTCGCAACACCCAAGGTCAAGGGCTGATGCCTGATGGCACAACACGGTTTAAGATGCTCGATGGCACGCCGATTTATCACTATATGGGCTGCTCAACCTTCGCCAATCACACAGTGCTGCCCGAGATCGCCTTGGCCAAAGTGCGCGATGACGCGCCGTTTGACAAAATCTGCTACATTGGCTGCGGCGTGACCACGGGTATTGGCGCGGTGATCAACACCGCAGGGGTCGAGATCGGGTCAACCGCCGCCGTGTTTGGCCTTGGCGGCATCGGCTTGAACGTCATTCAAGGCCTGCGCATGGCGGGTGCAGATATGATCATCGGCGTTGATCTCAATGATGGCAAAGAGGAGATGGCGCGCAAATTCGGCATGACCCATTTCATCAACCCGTCAAAAATCGAAGGCAGCGTTGTGCAGGAGATTGTAAACCTCACCAAGCGCGGCGATGACCAGATCGGTGGCGTGGATTATTCCTTTGACGCCACAGGCAATGTCAAAGTGATGCGCGATGCACTAGAATGCAGCCACCGCGGGTGGGGTGTTTCCGTCATCATCGGTGTTGCCCCCGCAGGGGCCGAGATCAGCACGCGACCCTTCCAACTTGTGACAGGGCGCGTCTGGAAAGGCACGGCCTTTGGCGGCGCGAAAGGGCGCAGAGATGTGCCAAAATTTGTCGATTGGTATATGGATGGTAAGATCGAAATTGATCCGATGATCACCCATAAATTGACACTCGATCAAATCAATGAGGGGTTTGATTTGATGCATGCGGGCAAATCCATCCGCGCAGTGGTAGAATTTTGATGCAGGTGATCAGCGAAAATCGTGCATTTGGCGGCAAGCAACTTGTCGCCAAACACCTGTCAGATGCGTGCAACTGCGAAATGACCTTTGCGGTCTATCTTCCACCGCAGGCCGAAGACGGACCTGTGCCCGTGTTGTATTACCTGTCAGGTCTGACCTGCACACATGAGAATGCCATGACCAAAGCGGGCGCCCAAGCATGGGCGGCAGAGTATGGCATTGCCGTGGTCTTTCCCGACACCAGCCCGCGTGGCGAAGGCGTTGCAAATGACGAGGCCTATGATCTGGGCCAAGGCGCAGGGTTCTATGTCAATGCGACCGAGGCCCCTTGGGCTGCACATTTTAAGATGTGGGATTACATCGCAGAAGAATTTCCTGCCTTGATTGATGCGGAATTCCCCATTGACGGCACCCGCGCAGGCATCACGGGCCATTCAATGGGCGGGCATGGGGCGCTGACGCTTGCCTTGACCTATCCTGATCGGTTCAAAAGCCTTTCTGCCCTTGCACCAATCGCCAACCCGACCCAATCAGATTGGGGGAAAAAGCAGCTTGCCGCTTATTTGGGGCCAGATCAGGGCCAATGGGCCGCGCATGACGCAAGTCTTTTGATGGCCACGCAGGGCTATCCAAGTGACATCTTGATTGACCAAGGCGGCGCAGATCAATTCCTTGAGCTACTACGCCCTGCCAGTTTGGCCCACGCCATGACAGAACGTGCACAGCCCCATGTGATGCGGATGCATGAGGGCTATGATCACAGCTATTTCTTTGTGGCCTCCGTGATCGAAGATCACATTCGCTGGCATGCTGAACGGCTGTGAAAATAGTAGAAATTTGCGCAAAAACCCTTAGGCTGAATTCCCCCTACCCTTTCCCCTGACTTTTGTGATAAAGAATAGTTCAACGTTAAACTATTCTTTCGAATGGGAGGGCCCAAGGATATGGCCGCGAAACGACCGACCCCCGCATCGAGCGGAAAAACCAAAGCGAAATCAAATGTTTCGCCTGATGAATTGAAAAAATTCTATCGCGAAATGTTGCTGATCCGCAGATTCGAAGAAAAAGCAGGTCAGCTTTACGGCATGGGTTTGATCGGTGGTTTTTGCCATCTCTATATTGGGCAAGAGGCGGTTGTTGTCGGCCTAGAGGCCGCGGCCAGCGAAGGCGACAAGCGGATCACCTCCTATCGCGACCACGGCCATATGCTGGCCTGCGGGATGGATGCCAAGGGTGTTATGGCCGAATTGACGGGCCGCATCGGGGGCTATTCCAAGGGCAAGGGCGGCTCGAT
The DNA here is from genome assembly GCF_037805125.1 of Roseobacter sp. HKCC-CH-9208. Lineage (NCBI taxonomy): Bacteria > Pseudomonadati > Pseudomonadota > Alphaproteobacteria > Rhodobacterales > Roseobacteraceae > Roseobacter > Roseobacter sp. HKCC-CH-9208. The sequence continues at coordinate 412,283 of NZ_JBBLYK010000001.1, forward strand.
GCATATGTTCTCGAAAGAGAAACATTTCTACGGCGGCCACGGCATCGTGGGCGCGCAAGTGCCATTGGGTGCGGGTCTGGCCTTCTCGGACAAATATCGCGGCAATGATCGCGTCACCTTTGCCTATTTCGGCGATGGTGCAGCCAACCAAGGTCAGGTCTACGAGACTTATAATATGGCCGAGCTGTGGTCGCTGCCTGTTGTTTTTGTGATTGAGAACAACCAATACGCGATGGGCACCTCAGTGCAGCGTTCAACAAAATCCCCAAGCCTATGGGAGCGCGGCGCGGCCTATGGGATCGCGGGCGAAGAGGTTGACGGGATGGATGTTCTGGCGGTCAAAGATGCGGGGCAACGCGCCGTTGCCTACTGCCGCGCTGGCAAAGGACCTTACATTCTGGAGGTCAAAACCTATCGCTATCGCGGACATTCGATGTCTGACCCTGCGAAATATCGCACCCGCGAAGAAGTGCAGGAAATGCGCGAAAAGCGCGATGCGATTGAACATGTTCGCCAATTGTTGCTGACGGGCGGTCACGCCTCTGAGGACAACCTCAAGGCGATTGATAAAGAAATCAAAGACATCGTGAATGAGGCCGCCGAATTCTCCAAAGAAAGCCCTGAGCCACCTTTGGATGAATTGTGGACAGATATTTACGCGGACGCGTGAGCGGAAGGAGAGGATAAACCAATGGCAACCGAAATTTTGATGCCCGCCCTTTCGCCAACGATGGAAGAAGGCACTTTGGCCAAATGGCTGGTTAAGGAAGGCGACACCGTGCAAGCGGGTGATATTCTCGCCGAGATTGAAACCGACAAGGCCACGATGGAATTCGAGGCGGTCGATGAAGGCGTGATCGGCAAGATCCTTGTGGCTGAGGGCACCGAAGGGGTGAAGGTGAACACCGCCATCGCCATCATCGGCGAAGCGGGCGAAGATATGAGCGCGACCCCTGCGGCAGCCTCCCCCGCCTCTGCGGCCCCCGTTGCAGAAGCGGCACCTGCCGCACCTGTGGCCGCGGCCCCTGCGGCGCCCGTGGCAGATCAAAGCCCCGATTGGCCCGAAGGCACGCCGATGAAAACGCAAACCGTGCGAGAAGCGTTGCGCGATGCCATGGCCGAAGAAATGCGCGGCAATGACAATGTGTTCTTGATGGGCGAAGAGGTCGGTGAATATCAAGGTGCCTATAAGATCAGCCAAGGTTTGTTGGATGAGTTCGGCGCAAAGCGCGTGATCGACACCCCCATCACCGAGCATGGCTTTGCAGGGATCGCGGTCGGTGCGGCCTTTGGCGGGCTGAACCCAATCGTGGAATTCATGACCTTTAACTTTGCCATGCAAGCGATTGACCAGATCATCAACTCGGCGGCAAAGACGCTTTATATGTCAGGCGGTCAGATGGGCTGTCCTATCGTGTTCCGTGGCCCGAACGGCGCCGCTGCCCGCGTGGGCGCACAGCACAGCCAAGATTACGCCGCATGGTATGCGCATATTCCAGGCCTAAAGGTGGTGCAGCCTTATACAGCCGCAGATGCCAAGGGCCTTTTGAAACAGGCCATCCGAGATCCGAACCCCGTGATCTTCCTTGAGAATGAAATTCTCTACGGCAAAACCTTTGAGGTGCCAGATCTGCCCGATTTCACCATTCCGTTTGGCAAGGCAAAAATTGCCCGTGCAGGGGATGATGTCACCCTCGTGTCCTTCGGGATCGGCATGACATACGCCATGGAGGCCGCCGAACGTCTGGCCGCCGAAGGCATTTCTGCTGAGGTGATCGACCTGCGCACATTGCGCCCCTTGGATTACGGCACGGTTTTGGCCTCCGTCCAAAAAACCAACCGCTGCGTGACGATCGAAGAAGGCTTCCCTGTGGCCTCCATCGGCAATCACATCTCGGCATATCTGATGCAGAACGCGTTTGATTATCTCGATGCGCCTGTGATCAATTGTACGGGCAAAGATGTGCCAATGCCCTATGCGGCGAACCTTGAGAAACTGGCCCTTGTCACCACCGATGAAGTGGTCGCAGCGGTCAAATCCGTAACCTATCGCTAAGGAGGGGCTGATTATGGCAACCGAAATTCTAATGCCCGCCCTGTCGCCCACAATGGAAGAGGGCACATTGGCGAAATGGTTGGTCAAAGAGGGTGACACTGTGCAAGCAGGCGACCTCTTGGCCGAGATTGAAACCGACAAGGCCACGATGGAATTCGAGGCCCTGGATGAAGGCGTGATTGGCAAAATCCTTGTGGCTGAGGGCACCGAAGGTGTGAAGGTCAACACCGCCATCGCCATTATTGGTGAGGCGGGCGAGGATATGAGCGCGGCACCCGCCGCAGCGGCCCCTGCCCCTGCGGCATCTGCACCCGCAGCCCAATCAGCCCCAGCCACACCTGCAACCCCCACACCTGCACCTGCGGCCCCTAAGGCAGAGGGCGCACGGGTTTTTGCCTCACCGCTTGCGCGGCGGATTGCGGCTGAAAAGGGCATCGACCTGACCAAAATGAAGGGCACAGGCCCACATGGGCGGATCGTGAAGGCCGATGTCGAAAGCGGCAAGGCGGTTACATCTGCCCCTGCGGTGACAGCGGCACCTGCGCGAAGCGCGCCTGCTCTGCCCGCCTCGCCCGGTGCAGATCAGATCAAGAAAATCTACGAAGGCCGCGATTATGAAGAAGTGGCTTTGGATGGGATGCGCAAAACTGTTGCCGCCCGCCTCACCGATGCCAAGCAAACCATCCCGCATTTCTATCTGCGCCGCGACATTCGGATCGACAATTTACTTGCCTTCCGCGGCCAGCTGAACGCGCAATTGGCGGCGCGGGATGTCAAGCTTTCGGTCAATGATTTCATCATCAAGGCCTGCGCCCTTGCCCTGCAGGAAGTGCCAGATGCCAATGCGGTTTGGGCGGGGGATCGTATCCTCAAGCTGAAACCGTCTGATGTTGCGGTGGCCGTGGCAATTGATGGTGGGCTGTTCACTCCTGTCCTCAAAGATGCGGATCAAAAATCCCTGTCGCGATTGTCGGCTGAGATGAAGGATCTGGCCGCACGCGCGCGGTCTAAGAAACTCGCCCCGCATGAATATCAGGGCGGCAGTTTCGCAATTTCCAATTTGGGTATGTTCGGGGTCGATAATTTCGATGCCGTTATCAACCCACCCCATGGCGCAATCTTGGCGGTTGGTGCAGGGGTGAAAAAGCCTGTCGTCAGCGAGGATGGCGCGGTGCAAGTGGCGACTGTAATGTCGGTCACGCTTTCCGTGGATCACCGCGCGATTGATGGTGCACTTGGGGCAGAATTACTGGCCTCCATTGTGCGCAATCTAGAAAACCCAATGGCGATGCTGGCCTAAAAGCCCGCAACATTCGGATAAGGGCGCGCAAGGTAAAAGCCTTGCGCGCCTTTTTATTTGGGCAATTCAATCTCGCGCCATGCGGCAGGGGGCAGGTCACCCAAAACCCAATCCCCGATTTGCCACCTAACAAGCCGCAAAACAGGCAAACCCACATGGGCGCACATCCGCCGCACTTGGCGGTTGCGTCCCTCAGTAATGGTGAGGCGCAGCCAATGATCTGGCACAGTTTGACGATAACGCACAGGCGGCACACGCGGCCAGAGCCAGTCAGGCTCGGCCACCTGCGCAACCTCGGCAGGGCGTGTTGGCCCATCTTTTAGCGTAATCCCTGCGCGCAATGCGCCAACGGCATCGGGGTTTGGTGCGCCCTCAACCATCGCATAATAGGTCTTAGGCAATTTGGCGGCAGGGCTTGTGATCTGCGCTTGCAGTCGGCCATCATTGGTCAGCAACAGCAGCCCTTCGCTGTCGCGATCCAACCGCCCCGCAGGATAAAGGCCAGGCAGATCCAAATAATCCGAAAGCCCCCGCCAATGACCATCGGGCGAAAATTGGCTTAGGACATCCATGGGCTTGTTAAAAGCCACAAGCCGCCTTGGCCCCTCAAGCGCCTTGCGGGGGCGCGGCCGATTTGTGCGCCCCCTCAATGCGCCTCGGCCCAATTCTTACCCTGCCCTGCATCCACGACCAACGGCACAGATAGATGCAAAACGGGGCTTGCCGCGCTTTCCATAACATCGCGGGCGCGGGCAATCAGGGCGTCCACCGCGCCCTCATCCACCTCAAAGACCAATTCATCATGCACCTGCAACAACATGGTTGCAGGCAAATCTGCGATTGCCTGATCCATGCGGATCATCGCGCGGCGGATAATATCGGCCGCGGTGCCTTGGATGGGCGCGTTGATGGCCGCGCGCTGCGCAAAGCCTGCGGCGGGGCCTTTCGCCTCGATATCAGGTGTATGAATTTTGCGGCCAAACAAGGTCTGCACATAGCGGTGCGATTTGGCGAATTCCTTGGTCGCGGTCATATAATCACGGATGCCCGGGAAACGCTCAAAATAGCGGTCGATAAACCCTTGCGCCTCAGCGCGTGGTATCCGCAAATTGCGCGCAAGACCAAAGCCAGAAATGCCATAAATGACCCCAAAATTGATTGCCTTGGCCTGACGGCGAATGTCCGAGGTCATTTGATCCAGTGGGATGCCGAACATTTCAGACGCTGTTGCGGCGTGAATGTCTTGCCCTTCGCGAAAGGCCTGTTTGAGTGCATCAATTCCCGCAATCTCGGCCAAAATGCGCAATTCAATTTGGCTGTAATCCAAACTGACCAAAACGCGCCCCTCAGGGGCCACAAAAGCCTCGCGGATGCGGCGACCTTCTTCGCTGCGGATGGGAATATTTTGTAGGTTCGGATCGGTTGAGGCCAGACGGCCTGTATTCGCGCCCGCAATGACGTAAGAGGTATGCACGCGGCCCGTTTCGGGGTTGATATGATCTTGCAACGCATCGGTATAGGTCGATTTCAGCTTGGCAATCTGGCGCCAATCCAAAAGGCGCGCAGGCAATTCGTGACCCGCGGCGGCGAAATCTTCGAGGATATCCGCCCCCGTGGAATAGGCCCCCGTCTTGCCCTTTTTGCTCCCTTCAAGGCCCATCTTGTCGAACAAGATTTCACCAAGTTGTTTGGGGCTCGCCAGATTGAACGCCTCGCCCGCCAATTCATGCGCTTCGGCCTCGAGCGCCGCCATTTTCTGCGCAAAGGCGTTGGACATACGGCTCAGCACATCGCGGTCAACGCAGACCCCTGCCATTTCCATACGCGCCAAAACGGGCACAAGTGGGCGTTCGAGCGTTTCATAAACCCGTGTCACCTGCACCTGATGCAACTGAGGCTTGAACACCTGCCACAGGCGCAAGGTGATATCGGCATCCTCCGCCGCATAGGGGGCTGCATCTTCAATCTTGACCAAGTCAAAGGTGATTGCGGCCTTGCCCGCCCCAAGCAGGGTTTTAATCGGGATCGGTTCATGATCGAGATAGCGCGCAGAGAGCGCATCCATCCCATGCCCGTGCAACCCGCCATGCAGCGCATAAGACATCAGCATTGTGTCATCAATTGGCGCGACCTTGATCCCGTATCGGGCCAAGATTTTCGCGTCATATTTCATATTTTGCCCGATTTTGACGATGGACTCATCCTCGAACACGGGCCGCAATGCATCTAGGGCTATGGCAAGCGGCATTTGCCCCTCGACCAATACGGCGCTGCCAAAGAGATCATCCCCGCCTGCGCGGTGTTGCAGAGGGATATAACAGGCCCGCCCTGCCTTGGTGGCCAAGGACACGCCAACCAATTCGGCGCGCATCTCATCTAGGGCGGTTGTCTCGGTATCAATCGCAATGAACCCTTGCGCGCGCGCCGCCTCAAGCCATGGGGTAAGCGCCTCAAGCGTTGTGATTGTCACATACTGGCCATGATCAAAGGCAGGGAATTCTGGTGCGGCGGGGGCCGCCCCGCCCGCAGGCGCAGGGGCCGCGGCGCTCGCCTGAATTTCAGGGGCCTCAACCGCCAAATGATCCGCGACACGCTTGGTCAGGCTGCGAAACTCCATCGCGGCCAGAAATTGCATCAGCGTCTCTGGTTCGGGGTCTTTAACCTCTAAATCGTCAAGGGTGATTTCAAGCGGCACTTGAGCATCGAGACTGACCAATTGCCGCGACAATCGAATTTGATCGGCAAACTCAATCAACGCCTCGCGCCGCTTGGGCTGTTTGATTTCCTCGGCCCGCGCCAGAAGCGTGTCTAAATCGCCATATTCATTGATCAAAAGCGCGGCTGTTTTTATCCCGATGCCAGGCGCCCCGGGAATATTGTCAACACTATCCCCCGCCAAGGATTGCACATCAATCACCCGCTCAGGCCCGACCCCAAATTTTGCAAAAACACCGTCAGCATCAATGCGCGCATTTTTCATCGCATCGAACATCTCGACCCCACCGCCGACAAGCTGCATCAGGTCTTTATCCGATGAGATAATCGTGCAGCGCCCCCCTGCCTCGCGCGCTTGCCGCGCAAGGGTGGCGATGATGTCATCCGCCTCGTATCCCTCCAACTCCAGACAGGCGAGGTTAAAGGCCCGCGTGGCTTCGCGAGTCAGTGGCATTTGCGGGCGCAAATCCTCGGGCATGGCATCACGATTGGCTTTGTAGAGATCGTATAGATCATTGCGGAACGTGTGGCTGCCTTTGTCAAACACCACCGCCGCATGGGTCGGCCCGTCAGAGCCGCCATTCTCGACAATCATTTTCAAAAGCATATTGCAAAAGCCCGACACCGCCCCAATGGGCAGGCCATCGGATTTGCGCGTCAGCGGCGGCAGCGCATGATAGGCCCGAAAAATAAAGGCCGAGCCATCAACGAGATGAAGGTGGCACCCTTTGCTAAATCCGCTCATATTCACACCGCGCTTGTTTCTGGGGTCTTGCTTCCCCTGTTCTAGCGCAGCATCAGAGCGGATGCGACCCGAAAGCGGTGCTTAGGACTTGGCCTTTTTGGCGGCGCTTTCGTGAATGAACATTTTGTCGCAATAGCCACATTCGACACGGCCCGTTTCATGCGGAATGGACAGCCACACCCGTGGATGACCCAAGGCGCCCTGCCCGCCATCGCAGGCCACACGCCATTGGCTGACAATCTCGGTTTCTGGGGCGTCCATGGTCATTGAGCCGTTCCTCCTGTCCTGTCTGTCTGCGCGCGGTGCGCACGCGGGCTGCTTGCCCTAGCCGTAGCATAGGCTTACATCTGCCTCATATCGCAGTTTGCCTCCCATCGGGCAAGAGGAGACAGGACAATGCCACGCGAAAACGCCATCGAGTTGCGCAATTTGCGTAAGACCTACGCGGCCACTGCGCGCAGCCCTGCCAAAGAGGCGCTGAAGGGCGTTGATCTCGACATTCCACGCGGGTCTATTTTTGGGCTTTTGGGGCCAAATGGCGCGGGCAAATCCACGATGATCAACATTCTGGCGGGGCTTGTAACCAAGACCTCAGGCCAAGTGACAATTTGGGGGTTTGATCAGGACAAAAACCCCCGCCAATCGCGCGCCTCTATCGGGGTGATGCCCCAAGAATTGAACATCGACCCGTTTTTCACCCCCCGCGCGGCATTGGATGTGCAGGCAGGCTTGTATGGAATGCCAAAATCGCAACGCGATGTTGAGGGGGTTTTGCGCCTCATTGGACTTGAGGATAAGGCCGAAGCCTATGCCCGTACCCTCTCTGGCGGGATGCGGCGCAGATTGCTCCTTGGCAAGGCATTGATACACAACCCCCATGTGCTGGTTTTGGATGAACCAACCGCAGGGGTCGATATTGAATTACGTCAAATGTTATGGGCCAATGTGCGTCGCCTGAATGAAGAGCGCGGCATGACCATCATTCTGACCACCCATTACCTGGAAGAAGCTGAGGAGATGTGCGATGAAATCGCCATCATCAACCACGGCGCGGTGATCGCGCGCGACCGCACCGAAAACTTACTGGCGCAGATGGATCAAAAAAGCCTTGTGATCTTGCCAGAAGGGCCAAGCGATGCTGTCACCGCCCCGCAAGGCGTAACCCTTGAGCGGCGCAGCGATGGTGCATTGGTCTTTAGCTATAGCCGCGCCAAAACTAGCCCTGCGGCGATTTTAGACAGTCTGCGGGTTGCGGGCGTGGGCATTCGTGACGTGAAAACCCAAGAACCCGATTTGCAGGATGTCTTTGTCTCGCTCACGCAATCAGCCTGAGCGCTTCGCCAATAAGGGCCCCAAAGCCGCCCCACCCAAAAGATGCAGGTGATAATGCGGTACTTCTTGTCCACCATGATCGCCCGCGTTGGAGATGACGCGATAGCCCTGCCCCCCTTCAGCCAAGGACAGGCCAAGCTCTTTGCACAGCCGCCCCGTTAGGCGCACAAAATCCAAGATTTCCGCGTCTGACGCGTTTTGTGCAAAATCATCATAGGTCACATAGGCCCCTTTGGGGATCACCAGAATATGGGTCGGCGCCTGTGGCCCGATATCGTGAAAGGCCAAACAATGATCAGTCTCAGCGACCGTGTTGTTTGGAATCTCCCCGCGCAGGATTTTGGCAAAGATATTCTGCGGATCGTACTCATGCGGCATATTTTGCTGCCCCCTTTTGGCTTTGGCTTTGGCAGGGGTTAGTCGTCTAACAAATGCGGCGTGTTCAACAGCCCCTGCGCCTGTTCCTGCGATATGGTGAAGAATTGCGCAAGCGCCTGCAAGTTCTCATCGCTATTGCGTGATTGACGGATGATGTAATGCGGATCAAACCCTGCCAATAAAATGCCCATTGGCGAGATTGATCTAGACGAGGTGCACGCCAAACTGGGCGATTGATCAGATCAAGTTTTGATCGGCGAATACCGCGCGCAGGCTGCGCTTGGGGCGCGGGCCGATTTGGGCGATCACCTCTGCCGCCGCAGCCACACCCATCTCGCCTGCGCGCGCAATGCCAACATCCATCGCCATCCCGCCCAAGAACCCCGCGGCGAATTGGTCGCCCGCTCCTGTTGCATCCACAGGGGTGACGGGGTTTACAGCAACCTCGCAACGCGTGCCTTGGTGGATGATCTTCACCGCCTCGCCCGAATGGGTGCAGACAATCAGCCCACACGCCCCCGCGGCCTCGGCCAAGGCCGCGTCAAGATCGCTGGTCTGATAGAGCGAGAGCCATTCTTCATGGTTGCCAATGGTGAAATCCATACCTTGCGCAATCAGGTTGCGAAAATCATCGCGGTGCCTGTCCACACAAAACGGATCAGACAGGGTGATCCCCACTTTGCCCCCGCCCGCGCGGCAGGCCTGACCTGCAAGGGTAAAGGCGGACTTGCCTTCGGGTTTGTCATAGAGATAGCCCTCCAAAAACATCCAGCGCGCGGCTTTGGCAGTGTCGACATCCACATCCGCCTCGTTAAAATCAGCGCCTGCCCCAAGATATGTATTCATCGAGCGCTCACCATCTGATGAGACAAAAATCATCGAGCGCGATGTGGGGGGCAAATCCATGTCTGCCACGGGCGGGTTGGGAAAATCGCTGCCATCGGCACGCATGCCATCGGCGTAAAATCGGCCCAACTCATCGTCTTTGACCTTACCCAAGAACGCGGTTTTCAGCCCCAAACTGGCCGCACCTGCGATTGTATTGGCCACCGATCCGCCAGCGGTCTGCACACGATCCGTCATCGCGGCATAAAGCGTCTCGGCGCGATCCTTGTCGATCAATTGCATGATGCCCTTGTCAATTCCCATGTCAGCCAAAAACGCGTCATTGCCATGTGCGATCACATCAACAATGGCATTCCCGATGCCGACCAGATCATAGGTATTGCTCATTGGGTTTTTTCCTCGAATTGACACAAGTCTATGATCGGGCACGCCCCGCATTTGGGTTTGCGCGCCACGCAGATATAGCGGCCATGCAAGATCAGCCAGTGATGGGCGTGCAGTTGGTATGGGGCGGGGACATGATCCTCAATCGCGCGCTCAACCGCATCGACTGATTTGCCAACGGCAATGCCCGTTCGATTGCCCACGCGGAAAATATGCGTATCCACCGCCTGCGCGGGCTGCCGCCACCACATGTTCAAGACCACATTCGCGGTTTTGCGCCCTACCCCTGGCAACGCCTGAAGCGCGGCGCGCGAGGCAGGCACGACACCATCATGTTCTTCCACCAAGATTTGCGCCATTTTGATCACATTCTTGGCCTTGTTGCGATAAAGCCCGATGGTCTTGATATGTTCAATCAGCCCCGCTTCGCCCAGCTCCAGCATTTTCTGCGGCGTATCCGCTATCTGAAAGAGCTTTGCAGTGGCGCGGTTCACGCCCGCATCTGTGGCCTGTGCGGAAAGGGCAACAGCCACTAAAAGCGTGTAGACATTGACATGGTGAAGCTCGCCCTTGGGTTCGGGTTCAGCCGCCTCAAAGCGGGAAAAGATTTCGACAAGGGTGCTGTAATCCAATTGGCGTGCCATGGCCTCTTGTGGCGATTGGGGCGCGCGGGCGCAAGCCCTGTTGAAGGGCTTTTGCGCAAGTTTCGGGTCGCGCGGCACCAAGGCCTCGCGTAGGTTTAGTGTAGGCACATCAGAGCAAATAGGGACGAAGCCGCGCGATGAAGACCACCGACAGTGAAACCGAGTATCACTATGGCGTCATTGCCCGCGCCATCGCCCTGATTGATGAAAACCCTGCTGTGGCCAGTAACCTTGACCATCTGGCCGCTAAAATCGGGCTAAGCCCTGCGCATTTGCAGCGGGTCTTTTCGCGCTATGCGGGCATCTCACCCAAGCGCTATGCGCAATTCCTGACGCTTGGCCATGCGAAATCGCTTTTGACCACGCGCCACAGCACGCTTGAAACAGCTGTGCTGACGGGGCTTTCTGGCACGGGCAGGCTTTATGACTTATTCCTGCGATGGGAGGCCATGGCCCCCGGTGACTATGCCAAAGGCGGCGCGGGCCTGACCCTGCGCTTCGGATGGTTTGACAGCGCCTTTGGCCCCGCTTTGATCGTTGCATCAGATCGCGGGATTTGCGGGCTTGGCTTTGCCGCTGAGATGGGAGAAGCGGCCTGTTTGGCGGATATGACAAGACGTTGGCCCAAAGCCGATTTGCAGCACGACCAAGCGGCCATCGCCCCATGGGCAAATGCCGCCCTAAGCGCCAAGGGCGAGGCGTCTTTGCACCTAATAGGCGCCCCGTTTCAGATCAAGGTTTGGGAGGCGCTGATGAATGTGCCCGCAGGCCATGTCACCACCTATTCCGAAATTGCAGCAGCCATTGGCGCGCCAAAGGCGGTCAGGGCGGTTGGCACGGCGGTGGGGCGCAATCCCATCTCGCTGCTTATTCCCTGCCATCGCGCCTTGCGCAAATCGGGCGAGATGGGGGGCTATCATTGGGGCCTGCCCGTCAAACGCGCGATGTTGGCATGGGAAACCGCCGCCTTTGAGGCGCAAGGCTAAAGCTCACGCGCCTCTCACGTCTGCGCGAGGCTTTGCCGATTGCAAGCTTACCCGCTTTCTTTTGCTGCGGCGCAAAGCTATGATGGACGCACGAGCAAATAACCAAGAAAGAAGGTGTTCCATGGCGCAACAGACTGCAGGCCTGCGCGTGAAATCTCTGGGCGTATTGAGCGCGGTTGCCCTTGTGTTGAGTGGCTGTGTCCAAAGCACCGCCGCTGATCCAAACGCCAACCGCACCCGTGACGGGGCGATTGTAGGCGCGATGTTGGGCGGCTTTCTGGGCGCGACCCGTGACGGAGAAAACAGCCGCCGCGATACCGTGATCGGTGCGGCAGCGGGGGCTGCAATTGGTGCAGGGATTGGGTCAATGCTAGATCGCCAAGCGGCTGATCTGCGGGCGCAGATGGATAATGAAAACATCATGATCCAGAACACAGGTGACGAATTGATTGTCACCTTGCCCGAGGGCATCTTGTTCGACACGGACAGCGCCGCCATTCGGGCCATGCTGCAATCGGATTTGCGGGCCTTGGCGCAGAACCTTCAAACCTATCCTGACACGACTGTTGATGTGATCGGTCACACCGATAATACGGGGTCGTCTGGCTATAATATGGATCTGTCCTCGCGCCGTGCGAGCGCGGTTGCGGGAGTCTTGCTTGAAGAGGGGGTTGCCCCTTGGCGCGTGCGCAGTTTTGGCCGTGGCGAAACTGAACCAGTCGCCTCGAACCTGACCCCTGAGGGACGGCAGCAAAACCGCCGCGTAGAAATCTTTATTCGCCCCAGCACCCAATGAGGTGCTAATTCCTTGCCCCGCGCCCTGTCTGGTCATATAAATTGACCAATCAGGGAGGGGCGCGCGGATGCCATTTCAACGGATCGAAGCCGAAAAACTGTCGCATTCTGTGCAGCGCCAGATAGAAATGCTGATCTTGCGCGGCATATTACGCCCTGGTGAACGGCTGCCATCTGAGCGGGAATTGTCAGAGCGGCTTGGGGTTTCGCGCCCCTCGCTGCGCGAAGCGATTGCCGATTTGCAAGATCGCGGCCTTCTGGCAACCCGCGCAGGCGCAGGGATTTATGTCGCCGATGTCTTGGGGTCTGCGTTCTCACCTGCCCTGATCCGCCTGTTTGGCAGCCACCCAGAGGCGGTGTTTGACTATGTGGCCTTCCGCCGAGATATGGAGGCTTTGGCCGCAGAACGCGCCGCACAATTTGCCTCGGACACTGACCTCAAAGTGATCGACACCGTATTTCGCAAAATGGAAGCTGCCCATTCCAAGCGCAACCCTGCGGATGAGGCTGATCTTGATGCGCAATTTCATATGGCGATCATTGAAGCCAGTCACAATGTCATCATGCTCCATATGATGCGCTCTATGTTTGATCTGCTGCGCGAAGGTGTGTTTTACAACCGCTCGGTCATGTTCAAGCAACGCACAACGCGCGATTTGCTGCTCGATCATCACCGCGCGATCAATGATGCGATCCAAGCCCGCGATGGAGAGGCGGCGCGGTCCGCCATCCGCCACCATCTGACCTATGTCGAAGAAGATTTGCATCGGCAACAAAAGGCCGAAGCCAATGAACAAATCGCCAAATTGCGCTATGACCATGAACGCGAAAGATAACACCGCCTTCGATTTGACCCTGAACGGGGTGCGCCATCATGTTGAGCGATGGGGCGGCGATCAGGCCCCCGCGCTTGTGCTATGTCACGGCTTGGGGTGCAGCACGCGGCTTTGGGATGGGGTGATTCCGCATTTGCCCGAAGGTTTGCAGATCATCGCCTATGATATGCGCGGCCATGGCCAGAGCGATATTCCAGACGGCCCCTATTCCATGGGGATGCTGATCCGCGATGCTGAGGCGTTGTTGGATGAATTGGGGCTTTCTGAGGTGATGTTCTTGGGTCTGTCTCTTGGAGGAATGGTAGCGCAAGGATTGGCGGCAAAGCGGCTTGACCTCATTCGCGCACTTATCCTGTCGAATACAGCCACCAAAATCGGCACGCGCGAGATGTGGCAGTCACGCATTGCCACAATCGCCAAGGGCGGCATGGCGGCCGCAGCCCCCGCCTTGATGGAGCGTTGGTTCACCCGCGCCTTTCGCGCCAGAGGGGGACACGCAGCTTTTGAGGAAGGCCTGAAAAATGTCTCCCTAAGAGGCTATCTCGCCGGGGCCGAGGCCATATCAGGCAGTGATTTTTACACCACCACCGCCGCTTTGCGCCTCCAGACCCTTGTCATTGCGGGGGCCGAAGATGGATCCACCCCGCCCGATCTGATGCGCGAGATGGCGGATCTGATCCACGGCGCGCGGTTTGAATTGATGCGCGATGCAGGGCATTTGCCCCCTGTCGAGGCGCCCGAAGATTATGCAGCCTTGATCACAGACTTCATCGCGGCCACAGGCCATCTGTCAACCTAGCTTGACAAGTCGCATCCCTCCTCGCATGAGGGGTCTATGACAATGCGCCTGTCGCTCATCTTTATCATGATCACAGTGACGCTTGATGCCATGGGTATCGGGCTGATCTTGCCTGTCATGCCAGACCTTATTGAGGAGGTGCAGGGGATCACCCTCTCTGATGCCGCAATTTGGGGCGGCATCTTGTCGGCCTCTTATGCGGTGATGCAATTCATCTTTTCCCCCATCATTGGCAATCTGTCAGACCGATTTGGCCGCCGCCCCATTTTGCTGATCTCGCTTTTGGTGATGACGGTGGATTATCTGATCATGTCGCAAGCCAATTCGATTTGGTTGCTGCTTTTGGGGCGGGTTATTGCAGGCATTGCCGCTGCAACCCACGCCACCGCCCTTGCCTATATGGCCGATCTTTCCCCCGCTGAAAAACGCGCGCAGAATTTTGGGCTGATCTCGGCAGGGTTTGGGATGGGATTTATTTTGGGCCCCGTTCTGGGCGGTATTTTGGGAGGGCTTGATCCGCGCGCGCCGTTTTATGCGGCGGCCCTTCTGGCTGGATTAAACCTGATCTTTGGGATTTTCGTAGCACCCGAAACGCTGCGGGCCGAAAATCGCCGCCCCTTCAAATGGGCACGGGCCAACCCTTTGGGCGGCATCATGGAAATTGGGGCGCTGCCAAATCTCGCCCCGCTTTTAGCCGTGATGTTGGCCTATCAAATTTCAAATTTCGTCTACCCCACGATCTGGGCCTATTACACCCAAGCCGCCTTTGGATGGGATACTGGCCTGATTGGGGCCTCATTGGCGGCCTATGGTGTGGCCATTTCCGTTACACAGGGCGCATTGATCCGACCGATCCTGTCCTATTTGGGCGAGGCGCGCGCGGTGCGATATGGCTTGATCCTGAATATTCTATCGCTGTGGGGCTACGGGTTTGCGCCTGAGGCATGGATGGTTTGGGTGTTGATCCCGATCTCATCCGTGGGCGCGGTGGTGGCCCCCGCGATGCAGGCGCTGATGTCCCGCGCGGCAGGGGCAGATCAACAAGGGGCCCTGCAAGGCGTGCTTGCTTCCTGCTCCGCCTTGTCGATGATCATCTCGCCCCTTGTCATGACCCAAGCGTTTTTCTGGTTCACCCGCGAAGGGGCCAACCTTTACCTGCCGGGCGCTGCCTTCTTGGTGTCAAGCCTGCTGATGGTGGCGTCCCTCGTGATCTTCGTCAGCAAGGGACGCGGGATCACGACCTCAACCGCGTAAAATATCGGCGAAGAGATCAGGATCAACATTACCCCCTGACAAGGTGACGATGGCCGTGTCGCCCTCCAATTCGGCCCCATGATAGAGTGCGGCGGCCAAGGCCACCGCGCCACCTGGTTCAACCACCAGCTTCAAATGCGCATAGGCTGCGCGCATGGCAGCGCGCACCTCGTCATCGCTGACCACGATCCCCGCTCCTGCCAGGCGGTTAAGGATGGGAAAGGTCAACTGCCCTGGCGCAGGGGTGACAATCGCATCACAAAGCCCTGCTTCTGGCCCCGTGTTGCGACAAATCTCGCCCGCAGCCAGACTGCGGGCCGTGTCATTAAACCCTTCAGGTTCGACTGTGCGCAGGCGCATTTGTGGTGCATCCGCCTCAAGCGCCAAGGCAATGCCCGCAGAAAGCCCGCCGCCGCCGCAACAGGCCAGAACCTCGGCCCGCTCAATACCCGCCTCGCGCGCCTGTTGGGCTATCTCAAGCCCGCAGGTGCCCTGCCCCGCGATCACATCTGCATTATCAAATGGTTTGATCAAAGGCAGGCCGCGCTCTTCTTGCAGGCGCGCGCCGATCACATTGCGATCCTCCCCCCCTTTGCGGTCATAAAGGATCACTTCGGCCCCATAAAAGCGCGTATTGTCGACCTTGGCTAGTGGCGCATCGGCGGGCATGATGATGGTGGCCTGCACCCCATGCAGCGCGGCGGCATAGGCCACACCTTGCGCATGATTGCCCGATGAGAAGGCAAGCACGCCTTTGGCGCGCTCTGCTGCAGGTAAATTTGAGACGGCAGACCACGCCCCGCGAAACTTAAAACTGCCTGTCAGTTGCAAAACCTCGGCCTTTGCAAAAACCCTACGCCCCGCAATGTCATCTAGGGCGGGCGCGGATAAGAGCGGGGTTTGACGCACATGGCCCTTAGCGCGGGCAGCAGCGGCACGGATTTGCGCGATATCGCTCATGCGATCTCCTTCAGAAATTGGGATATCACCGCCTGTGATGCGGGTTCATCGAGAAAGGGAACATGACCACGATCAGGCAGGTCAGCGTAAATCATATCGGGCCTGCGGGCGCGCATTTTTTCGGCCACCTCCCACGATAGAATATTTGACCCTGCCCCACGGATCAGCGCAAGGGGCAGCGCGGCCAAAGCATCGAAACAGGGCCAAAGATCAATGGGCTTGGCATCAGCGGCAAAGGCGGGCGCAACCGCCTCGCGCAGGCGCGGATCATAGCGCACATGCAGTCCCGCCTCATCCTCGCGCCACAGCCGCGCCACATGGGCGGCCCATGTTTCAGAGGGCACATTGCGGAAACTGGGGTGCAGATCAGGCATGGCCGCCGCCGCCTCGGCCAAACTGCGAAACTTGGGTCTGCGGCCAATATAACCCATGATCGCGGACAACCCTTCGGGCATAATTTCGGGGCCAATATCGTTGAGGCAAACACCGCTGAGCCGTGCGCGCGCCGTAAGCCCCATGATCATCGCCACAATCCCCCCGCGCGAGGTGCCCAATATCGCCGCTTGCGCAAGTCCCAAATGATCCAGCAGGGTCACGACATCTTCGGCCTCTTGCAAAGGGGTGTAGGTGGCGGGATCCGCATAATCCGACCCGCCCCGCCCCCGAAAATCAAGGCGAATGATGCGCGCCTGATCGCAAAAATCGCGCACCACAAAATCAAAATCCTCGCGATTACGCGTCAGACCAGCAAGACAGAGCAGAACAGGCCCCGCCCCGCCCGTGTCATCATAGGCAAGGCTCACCCCATCTTTGGCGGTCACATAGGCCGTTTCGCCCATCAGATACCCCCCTCTCGCGCATCTACGGGGTCAGAGTATCAGCCGCCTTCGCGTGCACAATCGCAAAATTCACCAACGGGGTTTCAATCTGGGGTAGAAACGCCTAAGTTGAGACAGAACCCAATACGGGCACCTGCAAAGATGCGGCCCCGTGATATTCATTTCCCCAAAAATATCCGAAAGGACAGCCATGACGCAGGCGAAAGCAGGCGATACAGTCGCCATTCATTACACAGGCACCTTGGCCGATGGCAGCCAGTTTGACAGTTCCGAAGGGCGCGATCCGCTGCGCTTTACGCTTGGCTCAGGTCAGATCATCGCAGGTCTAGACGCAGCCATCACGGGCATGAGCCAAGGCGAAAAGAAATCGGTGACCATCGCTGCGGCTGAGGCCTATGGCGACCACCGCCCCGAGGCGGTTCAGGCTGTGCCACGGGCGCAAATCCCTGCTGAAATGACCCTTGAAGTGGGTGGTGGCCTGCAAGTGCAAACCCCGGACGGCCAGACGATCCCCGTCACAGTGACCTCGGTCACCGATGAAGAAGTCACCCTAGACGCAAACCACCCACTGGCAGGCAAGGATTTGACCTTTGCCGTGGAATTGGTCGAAATCGCCTAATTTAGGCTGATGAGAAAAACAAAACCGCCCCCAGATGCAGGGGCGGTTTTTTAATGCGGCGCGCCGTTTCTAACGCGTCTCAAAATCAGCCAAAGGGCGGCCCAACACCCGCCCGAGCCGATCATATTTTAGCCTTCGTCACAAATTCTCAGGCTGCGCCATGCCCAGAACGTGATAGCCGCCATCCACGCGCACAATCTCGCCCGTGGTGCAGGCCCCATAGTCAGAGGCGAGGTAGACCGCCGTTCCCCCAACCGCCTCTAGCGTGGCATTGGCGCGCAAGGGTGCGTTCAGCTCGGTCGTCTTAAAGGTTTTCCGCGCGCCCCCAATTGCGGCCCCTGCCAAGGTTTTCATTGGGCCTGGGCTGATGGCATTGACGCGGATATTTTGCGGGCCAAGGTCATTGGCCAAGTAGCGCACAGCACTTTCTAAGGCCGCCTTGGCCACGCCCATCACGTTGTAAAATGGCGTCACGCGGTTTGAACCTTGATAGGTCAGTGTCAACAATGTGCCACCCTCAGGCATCAATTCCGATGCGCGGCGGGCGACATCAATGAAAGAGTAGCAAGAGATTTCCAAGGAATTCGAGAAATTCGCACGGCTTGTATCGGAAAACCGCCCCGTCAATTCGGACTTATCCGAAAAAGCGATGGCATGAACCACGAAATCGAGTGTGCCCCATTTCTCTTTGAGTGCCGCAAATGCCGCCTCCATCGAGGCATCATTGGTCACATCAACATCAATCAAAATGTCCGATCCAACGGATGCGGCAAGCGGTTCGACCCGTTTGCCGAAGGCCTCGCCCTGATAGCTAAAGGCAAGCTCGGCGCCCTCATCTGCCATGGCCTTGGCAATGCCCCATGCGATAGAGCGATCATTCGCGACCCCCATAATCAGGCCGCGCTTACCCTTCATCAAATCCGCCATAATCCCCTAACCCCGATAGCGCGACAACAGCATCGAGCCATTGGTGCCGCCAAAGCCAAATGAATTGGTCATCACCGTATCCAGATTTGCCGCCTCAACGAGTGTGGTGGCAATCTCACTTGGGTGCAAATTGGGATCAAGGGTTTCCACATTGATCGAAGGCGCAATGAAATCTTGATCCAACATCAGCAAGCAATAGATCGCTTCCTGCGCGCCGGTGGCCCCTTGGCTGTGGCCCGTCATGGATTTGGTCGAGGAAATTGGCGGGGTCTGACCCTCGCCAAAGACGCGGCGCACCGCCTGAACCTCGCCCACATCCCCCACGGGTGTGGATGTGCCATGCGCGTTGATATAGCTGACCTTGCGCCCCTCAGGCAGGGTTTGCAGCGCAAGACGCATCGCGCGCTCACCGCCTTCGCCCGATGGGGCAACCATGTCATGCCCATCCGATGTTGCGGCAAATCCCGTGACCTCGGCATAGATTTTGGCACCGCGCGCCAGCGCGTGATCAAGGCTTTCCAAAACAACGATGCCGCCGCCCCCTGCAATCACGAAACCATCACGGTCTGCATCAAAGGCGCGGCTCGCTTTTGTGGGTGTGTCATTATATTTTGAGGACATCGCCCCCATGGCGTCAAAGAGACAGGACAAGGTCCAATCCAATTCTTCCGCGCCACCTGCAAACATCACATCTTGCTTGCCCATCATGATTTGTTCAGCTGCGACCCCGATGCAATGCAAACTGGTCGAACAGGCCGAAGTGATCGAATAATTGATCCCCTTGATCTGATAGGCGGTCGAAAGATTTGCCGAGATGGTCGAGGACATGCATTTGGGCACAGCAAACGGCCCAACGCGCTTGGTTGCGCCCGAATTCAGCACTGTTTGATGCGCAGCCAACATGGCGCTGGTGGATGGCCCGCCTGAGCCTGCGATCAGACCTGTGCGTTCATTCACAACGTCGGCCTCAGACAGGCCAGCATCCGCAATGGCTTGCGCCATCGCGATATGCGCATAGGCGGCGCCCGGCCCCATAAAGCGCAAGGCGCGTTTATCGACATGTTTGGTCACATCAATTTTCAGAGTGCCCGAGACATGGCTTCGAAACCCGCGCTCGGCCATATCAGGGTTGAACTCAACCCCAGACTGCCCCGCTTTCAAAGCTGCGGAAACCTCTTGGGCATTATTCCCGATGGGTGAGACAATGCCCAATCCCGTAACGACAACGCGGCGCATTCAAAGCTCCTTCTTGCGTATTCGAACCGCTTCCAATCAGCTTCCTGAAAGGGCGACTTTCATATCTTTGACTTGGTAAATCACCTCACCATCGGCCTCAACCCGACCATCGGCGACACCCATTGTCAGACGCCGCGTTTGCACGGCTTTGGTGAAATCTACATGATAGGTCAGCATTTTGCGATCAGGGCGCACCATACCAGTCAGTTTCACCTCACCCACGCCAAGCGCATATCCGCGCCCCTGCCATCCGCGCCAACCAAGATTGAAGCCCGTCAATTGCCACAGGCCATCAAGACCAAGGCAGCCCGGCATGATTGGGTTATTGGGAAAATGGCAGTCGAAAAACCAAAGATCTGGCTTGATGTCGAATTCTGCAATCACATGGCCCTTGCCATGTGCACCGCCATCTTCGGAAATATCGGTGATGCGATCCATCATCAGCATCGGCGGCTCGGGCAATTGCGCGTTGCCAGGCCCAAACAATTCGCCGCGCGCGCATTTCAATAGATCATCTCTGTCAAAGCGTGTCGGATATTGCGACATATGCTCTGCCTCCCCTGCTTATTTTTGCCGAGCACCCGCGAGGGGCGGCCTGTCCGATCGTGTTCATTCGACTTACCATTGCGTTTGCACCCCATGCAAGGGCAGCGCGCAGCAAAGGTAACGATTTTGCGACAGCTTGCCTAAGGTTTTATCCTGCCACTTGACGCCCAACTGCGTCAATTTCGACAAACGAATTGAAAAACCTACACCTTAGGGCATATATTACAAACAGAACTGGCAGGACATTGACCAATGATGACACCCGAAGCCCTAGAGCGCAGCACAAACTGGCTGGCACAGGCGGCACTCCGCCCGACCCGTCAGCGCCTTTCACTTGCGACTTTGCTGGTGGGAGATGGTCATCATCGCCATGTGACGGCTGAAGGCTTGCACGCAGCGACCCAAGCGGCGGGTGATCCAGTGTCCCTTGCGACCGTCTACAACACCTTGCGGGCCTTTTGCGATGCAGGGCTGATGCGCGAGGTTATCGTGGATGGCGCGCGCAGCTATTTTGACACCCGCATGGATGACCATCCGCATTTCTTCATGGAAGAAACAGGTCAGCTTGAAGATGCGCCTGCGGGCCAATTAAAGGTCACGGCCCTGCCCGATTTGCCCGAGGGTTATGAGATATCCAAATTGGATGTCGTGATCCGTCTGCGCAAAACCCCAGCACAAGCGGCGGAGTAACCCCCCGCCGCCCTGAGGCACGCTGTCATGCCTTGCCCGAGAGTTTGACCCACGCATCATATTGCGACAGGAACAATTCGCCTGACAATTCATTCAGAAAATGGCTGCGCTTGAGGCGGTCGGTGACAGGCCCCTTCACTTCGGACATATGCAGCCGCACGCCCATGTCACTGAGGCGCGTATTTAACGCCTCAAGGGTTTCTAGCGCGGACATATCAATCTCGTTCACCGCAGAACACATCAGCACCACATCCTTGATCGGACAATCCTCAACCACGCGATCCAACACCAAATCCTCAAGGAAGCGGGCATTGGCGAAATACAGCGACTCGTCAATCCGAATGGTCAAAAGGCTATCCGCCGTTTCAACCTTGTGGCGGTTGATATTGCGAAAATGCTGCGTTCCCGGAACAAGGCCCACCTCGGCGACATGGGGACGCGAGGTTTTGTAAAGGTGCAGCAAGATTGACAAAATCACCCCTGCTGAAACCCCCGTCTCAACGCCAAAGCCCAAGGTCAGCACAATGGTTGCAGCCACCGCCGCAAAATCGGCAAAGGAATAGCCCCATGTTTTTTTCAAAATTGATAAATCGACAAGGCTCAGCACCGCGACAATGATCGTGGCCGCAAGCGTGGCTTTGGGAAGGAAAAACACCAATGGCGTCAATGCCACGGCCGCAATGGCCAAACCCACCGCTGTATAAGCCCCTGCCGCTGGTGTTTCAGCCCCTGCATCAAAATTGACCACGGAACGGGCGAAACCACCCGTCACAGGATAGCCCCCCGTAAAGGCCGCGCCCAAATTGGCCGCACCAAGGCCAATTAATTCTTGGTCGGGATTGATGCGCTGCCGCTTTTTGGCGGCAAGGGTCTGTGCCACCGAAATCGATTCAACAAACCCAATAATCGAGATCAACAGCGCGGGCACAAATAATTGCCCCAATAAACTTGGTGACAGATCAGGCAGGGTCAAGGGCGGAAGGCTTTGGGGCACATCCCCAACAATCGCCACGCCGTGATCCGCCAACCCAAAGGCCCAAGTGGCAAGCGTTGTCACAACAACGGCCGCAACAGGCCCCGCTTTTTGCGCAATATCAGCCATGCGCGGCACCATTCCCATGGCCAAAAGCCGCGGCTTCAGGCCCTTGCGCACCCAAAACAAAAACGCGGTCGCCGACACACCAATCACCACAGTGATCGGGTTGATCTGACCAAGATGCTCGACCAAGGAAATGACCATCTCAATCAATGTATGGCCGCTGGCCTGCACGCCGATGATATGTTTGAACTGGCTTGCCGCAATCAAGATGCCAGAGGCGGTGATAAACCCTGCGATCACAGGATGGCTGAGAAAGTTGGCCAAGAACCCAAGGCGGAAAATGCCCAAAAATAGCAGCATCGCGCCCGACAGCATCGCAAGGCTTAAGGCCGCCATGGCATAGCCCATTGTGCCCGCCTCGGCGACCTGTCCAACGGCAGCAGCGGTCATCAAGGACACCACCGCCACAGGGCCAACCGCCAAAGCGCGGCTTGTGCCGAAAATGGCATAAAGAATGATGGGCGCGATTGAGGCATAAATCCCCGCCTCAGGCGGCAAGCCCGCCAAAAGCGCATAAGCCAGCGATTGCGGGATCAGCATGATCGTCACGATCACAGCCGCAATCATATCATTGGAAAAGGCGTTAGAATTATATGTCCGCCCCCAATCAAGGACGGGGAGGTAATGGGAGAGCTTCTTCATGGGACAATTGCCTGTCGTCTAGCGGTAGGGTTTTGGCACGCGGCACGCTAGGTGTCGTGGCAGTTTAGCGGTCAGGGCCAGACGCGGCCCTGACTAATCTTATACTCAGCTTGCGCTGATCTTTTCAGGTTTCACCATCCATTCGCGGCCCTTTGGCATCAGCGCGATCTGTCGGAGTTTTGCCGCCATCGGCAATACGGCGCACAACGCCCTCCATATCATAGCCTGCCGCCTTGGTTGCCGCCAAAATATCGGCAACCGACATTCGGCCGGCTTGAGACAGCGACCACAAGGTGGCCGAGCGCGTGCCCGTGCGGCAATAGGCCAAAATGGGTTGCGGCAATTCCTGCATTGCAGTGCCAAAATCTGCGACGTCTTGGTCGGTAACTTTGCCCGACACAATCGGAAGATTACGAATTTCAAGACCCACCTTTTCCGCGGCCACCTCGATTTCCGAAAAATTCGGCTGGTCAGCCGCCTCGCCATCAGGGCGGTTGCAGATCAACGCCCGAAAGCCCTGATCAGCCAATTTCTGCACATCATCAGGCTTGATTTGCGTTGCAACCGAAATCTCGGCATTGATGGTCTTGATTTCCATTGTCGTTCGTCCTGGCAATAAACGGAGACTGATAAGTTATGATAACAAGAGGCTCAAAGTAAGTTCAAAGGCACCTTGAGCATTGGACGGCCATCCTTGTCTGTCGGGATGTCACCTGCACGCATATTCACTTGCAATGAGGGAATAATCAATTTCGGCATATCAAGCTGCGCGTCACGCTCGGTGCGGAACTTGATAAATTCCTCGCGTGTCTTGCCCTCGCCCACGTGGATGTTGTGCTTTTTTTCATCACCCACTGTGGTTTCCCACTCGATATTGCGGCCATTGGGGCCGTAATCATGGCACATAAAGAGACGCATCTCATCGGGCAGAGCCAAAACTTTCTGAATGCTGTCATAGAGCGTGCCTGCGTCCCCGCCTGGGAAATCCGCCCGCGCAGAGCCGCCATCAGGCATGAACAGCGTGTCGCCCACAAAGGCCGCATTCCCAACCACATGGGTCATGCAAGCGGGCGTGTGGCCAGGGGTGTAGATTGCAAAGGCACGTAGGCCCCCGATCTCGTAGACATCACCATCCTTAAAGAGCGCGTCAAACTGACTGCCATCGCGTTGGAATTCAGTGCCTTCGTTGAACACTTTGCCGAAGGTTTCCTGAACGGTGATGATATTTTCACCAATACCGATTTTCCCACCAAGTTTTTCTTGGATATAAGGTGCTGCCGACAGGTGATCAGCGTGAACATGGGTCTCAATCAGCCATTCAACTTTGAGGCCCTTTTCCTTGACATAAGAGATAATCGCATCGGCATTTTCATAGGAAATCTTGCCCGCCGCATAGTCGATATCCATAACGCTATCGACAATCGCGCAGGAATTGGAATTGGGATCTTTGACCACATAGGAGATTGTATTGGTCGCAGGATCAAAGAACGACGCAACCTCAGGCTGAACATTCATATTTACGGGGAAGGTGGTCATTTTTTTGCTCCTTAAAGACGATCGTTTCAGTCAGGCGCGTTTCACATTTGAATCCAGTTCGGCATTTTGACGCGCCGCTATGATGGCGCGGGCCACGAAAATACCGACAAGCATCGCTGCGACAAAGGCCAAGACATCGAGGCGACCAGTGCCGATTGCGGGCAAGGCCCCGCCAGGGCAAAAGCCTGCAATACCCCAACCCACCCCAAACAGAGCCGATCCACCCAAGAGGCGCGCGTCTAATTTGGTCGCGGTTGGTAGGACAAATTTACCCTCAAAAATAGGGCCAGAAGGGCGCGGCAGAACCAAGCGATACCCGATAAAGGTGACGATTAAAGCGCCGCCCATCACAAAGGCAAGGCTTGGATCCCAGCTGCCCGCAACGTCAAAGAAATTTATCACTTTTGCAGGGTTTGACATGCCCGAAAGCGAAATACCGAGGCCGAAAATCAGGCCGATGATATATGTTGAAATATAGCGCATCAGATCAGCCTCCGATCACGTGGCGGATCACGAAAACAGTGATCGCGGTTGTTACCATGAATGTCAAAGTTGCGGAGATTGACCGCTTTGACAGTCGCGCCATGCCGCAAACACCGTGACCCGATGTGCAGCCAGAGCCAAAGGTGACGCCAAGCCCAACGATAAAGCCACCGACCAAGAGCATCGGCATCGAGCCGGGGACGCTGATCTCGGGCATCTCACCGCGCAAAAAGAAATGTGCGGTGGGGCCAGTTACCATGCCCAACACCAAGGCCGCGCGCCACGAAAAATCACTGCGGCTGGCAGGCGCCAAAACGCCCGTCAAAATACCTGTCGCACCCATGACGCGACCCAATGTCAGCATCAAGAGGACGGCCGAAAGGCCGATTAAAACACCGCCAATGGCGGAAAGAAGTGGTGTAAATTCGGTTTCCATCTTACGTCCATATGTCTGCGCGTAAAATCAAGGCAGCAGAGATTCGTCCTTATTTCATGCGTGATTAAACTGGTTACGTTGTTCGCTGAAAATCAATCTACACAATCATATCAGCGCTGACAGTGATGTTGTCACATAAGCCAAAAATTTTTTAGGGCTGTGGATTACAACCGATGCTCACTGCTCGGAACGCGACAGTTTTTCGATGTCACCACGCGCCTCAATTTTGATCTGCCCTCGTGACAGACTAATCCAACCGCGGCGCTGAAATTCGGCCAATTGACGGGAAATGACCTCGCGCGCTGTGCCAAGTTCGGCGGCCATTTGCTGATGGGTGGCTTGGATTAGATCATCTTTGGCCAAATCTAAAATCCGCTGTGCAAGCCGAATGTCTACGCGGCGAAACGCAATTTCTTCGATTACATGGAACAAATCGGTCATGCGCCGCGAATAGGCGGAAAACACAAAGGTGCGGAAACTTTCTGATCGGCTGATCAGATCATCAAAAACACTCCGCGGGATAGCAACCGCCTCAACCGCCGTTTCTGCGATGCCTTCGGCCGAATAATCTTCATATGCCAGTAGGCAGGCCGAGGTCATTACGCAGCTTTCCCCTGCATTGACGCGATAAAGAATCACCTCGCGCCCTGTGTCCGATGTTTGCTGCACGCGCACTGTGCCCTCAAGCAGTAAAAGAAGGTTTTCAGGCCGCTTTCCCGGCCCAAAAATGATAGTGCCTTCGCGAATGGAAATCGTGGTAGCGCGCTCGGTCAGAACATCGCGCACCCGCGGCTCTAGCCGCGAAAGACCCATAAAGCGATCAATCCAAGAGGCGCCTGCTGGCATCACATTCATTGAGAGTTGTCCTTAATTTTGACAAGTAGATAAGCAGAAAAGCCGAGACATAAAAGGGGAAACGCAACGTTACAGCTTTTTAAAAACGTGGGTCGAGGGCTCTGAAATCGGCTTAGCATGGAGAAAGCAGAAAGATGCCATCCAATGGCAAATTATTATCGATCATAAAAATTGTTAGCGCCAACTGCCTTGCCTTAACCGCATTTAAACTACAATAACGGCCAGCGGTTCGCCTCATTAGCTCCCAGAAGTTTAATAGTGGCATGAAAAACCGCATCCAGCTTGTGCTCTCCAAAGAACAACAGCTGGCAAGATATGAGTTAAGGGAGAAATTTTGACATGAAACTCACCAAATTGACTGCACTTGCTATGAGCACTGCGATCTGCGCTTCTGCTGCTTTTGCAGATGGCCATATGGATCGCACTGGCTGGCCTGAAAGCTTTACTGTCGGTACTGCATCGCAAGGTGGCACCTACTTTGCCTACGGTGCTGGCTGGGCAAACCTCGTTGCAGAAGAATTGGGCATGACTGGCGGCGGCGAAGTCACTGGCGGCCCGATGCAGAACATGGCGCTTGTTCACACCGGCGAGGTAGCCTTCGGTATGACCACAATGGGCCCCGCAGCAGAATCTCTGGCAGGCACCAACCCAATCGCACCTGGTCTGCAAATGACTAATGCTTGTGCAATGTTCCCAATGTACCAAACACCATTCTCGGTGACTGCGTTGTCCTCATCGGGCATCACAAGCATCTCTGAAATCCCTGATGGCGCGCGCATCGGCTTTGGCCCCGCGGGTTCGACGTCTGACACCTACTTCCCACGCATGATGGAAGAGTTGGGTGTAAACTTTGAGCGCCGCAATGGTGGCTGGTCAGATCTTGGAAGTCAGTTGCAGGATGGTCTCTTGGACGTGATCGCTTTCGCAGCCGGCGTTCCTGTACCAGCGGTGAGCCAGCTTGAAGTTCAAACAGACATCAACATCATTGAATTCACAGAAGCAGAACAGGCCCAGATCCTGGAAGCGTTCCCCGTGTCGCAGTTCAATATTTCTGCTGATGCCTACACGACACTGGAAGCACCTGCCCGTTCCGTTTCCATGTGGAACTTCTCCATCGCCAACTGTGATCTGCCAGAGAGCTTTGTATATGCAGTTGTGGATGTTGTAATGTCCGACAACCAGCGCATGGTAGATATCCATAAAGCAGCCCGTTCTACCCTACCTGAACACTGGGACAAGAACGGCGTTCTGATGTGGCACCCAGGCGCGGCACGTTGGTTCAATGAAAACGCGGGCGCGACCATCGCTGCTGATCAAATTTTCGGCGGCTAATATTTAAACTACAGGGCGCGCGAAAGTAATGGACCTTTCGCGCGCCTTTTCTTTTGCACTTAATGGCATAGCGGAAGCAACATCATGACTAATAACTCAAAGACCAAAACCAACGAACTTGAAGTGATCGTTGAGACAGGTCCCGTCATCGCCGAAGGTGTAGATCAGGAACCCGTTGAAAGTAACCGCCGCCTGTTTGCAGGCACTCGTATGATCGCAGTGGCCATCCTAGCAACCCTCTATGCCGGGTTCCACATGGCCGCTTTGAACGGAATTTCTATCTCGGCTATGACTGGCATAGACCTGCCACTCTTGCCGCAATTCCCGCTTGAAACATGGAATTTTCGAATTGTTCACATTGCAGGCGCGCTTGTCTTAGGCTTTGTCGTCTATGCTGCTTACACTTGGGTCGATGAAGTAAAGGCTCCAAGAGATACAGCGCTTCTGTCAAAAGCGGGTTATGCCTTGTTCATACCCGCAGCTCTGGCGTTGTGGTCTGCGTTGTCCTTTGGGCGGTTGATTTCCTCTGGCACATTGCCAGAAATGGGTGGGCTTGTGTCATGGGCAGCCTTCCCCGGAACAGAGATTTATGAAACCGAGATTTGGAATTTTGGTATGCCCCTCTTAGTGGCGACATTCGGCGCCATAATCCTGGGTTGGTTTGAACGCAAGCCACGCGATAGCTTCGCAACCAGCGACTTGGTTCTGGCGCTCTGCGCAATTGTAGTTGCCGCCTATCTTGTGCCCATTTTCTCTACCGCAGCACGCAATTCGGTAGGCACGCCCTTTGTACCAATCGGTGTGGCGTTCGCAGCGACAGCGGGCACGGCAATGATCATGGAATTGACGCGCCGCGTGGCCGGTCTGGCATTGGTTATCATCACAGGCGTGTTTCTTGTTTACACATTTACTGCGCATTTGCTGCCGGGTATTTTGGCCGTGCGCAACCCCTATACGTGGCACCGCTTCTTTGGCCATCTTTATTCGGATGCGGGCATCCTTGGGCCAACCACGGCGGTATCCTCAACATACATCATCCTTTTTATCATCTTTGCGGCTTTCCTTCAGGCCTCTAAGGTTGGTGATTATTTCGTAAATTTCGCATTTGCAGCAGCAGGACGCGCACGCGGCGGCCCTGCCAAAGTGGCCATTTTTGCAAGCGGCCTGATGGGCATGATCAACGGCACCTCCGCAGGTAACGTTGTGGCGACAGGGTCGCTGACCATCCCCTTGATGAAGAAGGTAGGCTATCACAAGAAAACCGCAGGCGCGGTGGAAGCTGCAGCATCAACAGGCGGTCAGATCATGCCCCCCATCATGGGCGCAGGCGCATTCATCATGGCCGAGATCACAGGCATCCCCTATCAGGATATCGCAATCGCAGCGATCATTCCCGCGATCCTCTACTTCGTCTCGGTCTATTTCATGGTCGATCTTGAGGCCGCTAAATTGGGAATGCGCGGAATGCGCGAGGATGAGCTGCCAAAATTGAAACTGCTTTTGAAGCAGCTCTATCTGTTCTTGCCCATCCTGATACTCATCTATGCTTTGTTCCAGGGCTATTCCGTCATCCGTGCGGGCACCTTGGCCACGCTCAGTGCAGCCGTCATCTCATGGATGCCCGTCTTGATGGTGCGCTTCTTCCCACAAAGCCTGCCTGCCGCCTCGGTCGCGGGTATGGGGCCACGGGAGATCCTCAAGGCGTTTGAATTGGCTGGCATCATGGCCATCCAGATCATCGCGGTTTGCGCATGTGCTGGTGTCATCGTGGGTGTAATCAGCCTAACAGGTGTCGGTGCGCGCTTCTCATCACTGTTATTGGATTTGGCAGGTGTAAGCCAAGTTTTGGCGCTGTTCTTTGCGATGTGTATCGCAATCCTTCTTGGGATGGGCATGCCCACCACAGCCGCATATGCGGTTGCGGCCTCGGTGGTGGCACCGGGCTTGGTTGAACTTGGCATTCCGCAGCTGACTGCGCATTTCTTCGTGTTCTATTTCGCTGTTGTCTCGGCGATTACACCACCCGTGGCTCTGGCCTCTTATGCTGCGGCTGGGATATCGGGTGCGAACGCGATGGAGACATCGGTGGCCTCATTTAAAATCGGGATCGCCGCATTCATCGTGCCCTTCATGTTCTTCTACAACTCCGCCTTGCTGATGGATGGCACCACGCTTGAAATCCTGCGCGCAGGGGCAACCGCCATTTTCGGCGTGTTCCTGTTGTCTTCAGGTGTGCAGGGGTGGTTCATGGGCGCCCGCAATCCGTGGTTCTTGCGCGCCATTCTCATCGCTGCAGCGCTCTTCATGATTGAAGGCGGGTTGTTTACCGATCTGGTCGGCCTTGGCGGTGCAGTGGGGGTCTATCTGATCCAAAAATTGTTCCACCCAAAGGCGGATGCACAGATAGATGTTAAAGGCCTAGATTGATCCTACAAAGCGGTCCCCTCGCGGGACCGCTTTTCATTTAGGATTTTGTGAGATCCTCTCGCGCGACATTGATCCGGGTTTTTTGCCCCATCAGGTCAATCAAAACCCAAACGCGCTGATCCTCATCCAAGCTTTCGACTGTCGCAACAAATTGCGAGAACGGGCCCTTTTGCAAGGCCACCTGATCTTGCGGGGCCAGATCACTGGCTGCTGTCAAAACCCCCGCCTCATCGCACCGCGCCTGCAATCCCGCCACCAAATCATGGGGAACGCGGCTTGGCTGTCCTGCGAAGGAAACAATGCGCGCCACCCCATAGGTCGAGTTGATCTTGCGCCACGCCCCTTGCCCCGCATCTAGCGCGACAAAGAGATAGCCTGGGAAAAGCGGGCGGGACTTGGACATAAACCGCGCACCAACGCGGGATGTGACACTCAGCATCGGTAGGAAAGTTTCAAATCCTTGGCGGTTCAAATTGCGCAAGGCAATGCTGTGCGAATTGGGTTTGAATTGCACCAAATACCACCGATCAGTCATATTTGCTTCTCTCAAAGACACTAAATTCAACATAAAACACAGAAACTGAACTAAATTTCATGGCTAAAAAGTTTTGATACACTAATCAAAAATTTTTAATTTTCCAAAATTTAGGAGCCCCGCATTACTATTTGAAGCAAAAACTGAAACTCTATATTTCAGCCTTCATCCAAAGTGGCAGCAACATGCATAATAGCACTTAAATATCCTTTCACGCTTCCACAGTCAAAGCGCCGCCCTTGCAACATCACAGCAGACACTTTGCCGTTTCTGGCCTGTGTATCTATGGCATCTGCGAGCTGGATCTCTCCACCAGCCCCTGCAGCTTGATGCCTTAGTATATCAAAAATATCGGGCGTAAGAACGTAGCGACCAATACTTGCCAAATTTGAAGGTGCTTCATTTGGGGCAGGCTTTTCAACTAGCCCAACAACAGATCCAGCCTCAACCCCAGGAACAACCACACCATATTTCGCAATATCAGCGCCCTGCACTTCCATAACGCTGAGTTGAGATGTTCCAGAAGCTGCAAACGCATTTACCAAATCGACAGTTACACCACTACCACTGCATGTAAGAAAATCATCCGCTAACAAAACGGCAAACGGCTCATTACCCACAACTCGCTCAGCACATAAAACTGCGTGACCAAGTCCCAGCTGCTCGGGCTGGCGTACGAAAATACATTCGACGCCATCAGGTAAAATATTTTTCACCATATCTGCTTGTTCATGTTTGTTTTTAGCACGTAAGGCCGTCTCGAGCTCGAGATTATTATCAAAGTGGTCCTCGATTGCCCGTTTGTTGCGCCCAGTCACAAATACGAGAGTGTCTATGCCGGCAGCTACCGCCTCCTCGGCCGCATATTGGATTAGGGGCTTGTCTACGATTGGCAAAAGTTCCTTTGGCATTGCCTTTGTGGCAGGAAGAAAACGGGTGCCAAAACCTGCGACAGGAAACACCGCTTTTCGTATTTTTGTCATATATCATTCTTTCTTTCGGAAAACTTGTTTCACATCGAGCAGGAGCATTTAGCTCACATGCATTTCCGTGTCTGTGTCCCAGATCCAGCTCCAAAACTACCGATCTCAAAATTTAGGGACAATTGAGTAATTGGCGTTAAACTTGCAACACGGTTCTCGACACGGGAAACATAAGTGCTCATCCGTAGGCACTCATTATCAAAAGCTAGACCAACCCCAACACGCTTAAGTGTGTCATTTTCGCGGCCGTAAATTGCAAATAATTCCCCCCCCCAATCAAGTTTGTGTCCAATGTCAAAGACAAGATCGTCAAAATCATTATCGTCACTGTCGTATGTCCAACCCAAAGACGAGCGCCAGTCCATCGTATTATCAAAAGCGATACGCCCTGTGACAAAAGAACGATCTGCCGCGTATCTGTCATGGGCTATACCGATCGTAGCTTGGACTTCCTGAGTAATTTGCGCTGTCAGGCCGAGGTCATAGCTTAGTTCAGCTGTTTGATTTCCCAAAGCCTCATCTGGCTCGATACGTGTGTAACTACCCTCCAGAGTGACGTGTTCCAATGCTTGTGTGACTGTAAACACATCTGAAACGCGTACAAAATCTGGATTAAACCTACTTGTTCCAGAGAACTGTAGATGACCGGTCATTTGACCAAAACGGAGGGTATACAGCTCACCCGATTGCAAATTTGGGTTGCCGCCGGACAAGATTTGGTCACGTTCAAATGAGCCGCCAAAATAGAACCCGCTTGCAGCAGCATAGCGATATGTCAGGTCTACATCGGCGACAGTGACATCATATTGATCATTCTGACTTCGGTTAATTCGGCGAAAGCGGGCCAGATTTGCATGATTAAAAGCATCAATAGTGTCTATCGATCCGTCAAGGGACGGCATTGACACACGTCCAGCCTCGTACGTCATAATACCAACAGAAGGAGTAAAGTTCTGAACGCCACCATAAGGACCTTCAAACTGTAGTGGCCAACTCATGCGCGTTGCCGCAAGCCCAGCTGTACTAGTTTGCACATCAGAAAAAACAGCGTCTTCATGGATGCCGTAGCGATCCAAGAACAAGGCCAAATCTGTATCAATGCGTAGGATTTCACCAGCATCCAGTCCACCAGACCAAATAAAATTGGCCATCGCGCGATCTACATCGCGGCGGCGCGGGTTGATCGCTCCGAATTCGTTGTATTCAGCTTGAGCGCCAAAGTTAAGGGTCAGGCCTCCAATGTCGCCAGTTTCGCGGAAGAAAGTCCACTGCGCGTCCAAAAGGCGGTTCGGAGATTTGTAGTCATAATTTGGTTCTCGCAAAGCTGCAAAGCCCGACAAATCAAAGCTTAGTAATTCATCATCATTACTTCGCGAAAAGCGTAAAAAATTGCTGAGACGATCTTGCGCAAATCTGATGTCATCACCTGCAAAAGTTGAGGATCCATCTGCAAAGAAGTCATAAGTCGCTATGTATGCGCGGTCAGACGCAGACTGAGTTTGAAACACCAAATCAATCTCGTTATCAAATTCAAAACGTCCATTAGAAAACAAGAAAACACGCAAGTCTTCATCTGTGAGAGCGTCACGGCTGAGGGCTCCATTGAGCTCAATGTAACCATTCAAGAAAGATTGGCGGTATCGGCTTTCTAGAGTGCGCAACACACCGTCCCCCGCATCCGATCCGCCCGCTAACGAGATTTGCGGGGTCACTGTAATATCGGCACTGTCTCCCAGCATGTAAAAATAGGGCAAGCCAACACGCGAGCCTAGGCGAGAGTTTACAGAATAGACAGGCGGGAGAAAGCCATTTGCACGTCGAACCGACGGGTCAGGTGTTCTTAACCAAGGAGTGTACAACACTGGCGTACCAGCTACGCGCAATTGTGCATGTCGGTACGTAATACTTCGTGTCTCTTGGTCATGGACCGCGCGCCGCGCACGCAATTCCCAGAGTGGGGTCGCATTTTCCGCACACACCTCGCAAGAGGACGCACGCACGTATGGAAACTCTGTATAACGACCGTCGCGACGGATCATCTCTTGAGCAGCCACTTGCATAGTTTCGTCAACTAGCTGCCGAGCAGCTATAATAACACCATCTTGCAAATCGCTCGACATATCAGCGAATTCACCGTAGACGACTTGCCCCCCTGCATTGTCAATAATGTAAAGTGGACCGTCTACCAGCACACGATCACTCACCACATCGTAGGAAAGACTAGGTGCTCGTAATTCAACGCCATTATAAAAAATCTGCACACTGCCTATAGCGCGATAGTATTGGCTATCTTGGTCAAAATAGATTTGATCGGCGATAAGAGTGGATGGCAGGTTGAGTGCGCTAGTCGGAACAGTATCAGTATTTTGCGCCATACCCCATGTAGTGGAAATAACCACAGTGAAGCCAAGACTTATGGGCGCAGAAAAATCTCGTACGCTTTCCCAAAAAGATCTGAAACGTTCATGCGGCACAGCATCTCCTCCAATAACATCTGTTAGAGAAGTATTGCCACGCTGCCAAGACGAACGATCGTGACATGTAATGTTTTTGCCTACTTTTTTGTCAATGCATCAGTTCCGCGTAAAAAGCCCCAAGCAATTGCAATGACCAGCATGCCTGCCTGGCCGTGTTCATTAATCATCGTGGTATTTCCAAGACCCGCAGTAACAAAGCCGAGCGCCACCAAACTGGCTGCAATCGCAGCCACACGAGTGTCTGATAGTACGTCCAATTTACGATCAATAGCTATTGGCACGAAGCCTCTGAAGTATGCAAATAGCAACCATGCCACCATTGCCACACCAAAAACGCCGCGCTCAACTAAAATGGTAACCCACAAATTATGGCCGTGGTTGTAAAACCAATAATTCGACTGAACCGCATCATAGTCACGACCGTCAGCTTCGACTTCCTCGCGAACAACAGGTTCAGCCGTTGCCACCTCAAAGCTACGCAAGCCAGTGCCAAAGATTGGATTGCGATCCCAAACTTCAAGGGCAGTGTTTAGGATCTTATCTCGTCCAGAAAACAATTCTTCACTAGAAACGCGCATGACTAATTCCGACCGAAACCCGTCAAAAGCGGGAAGAAACGTAATTCCAGTGGCAAACGCTGCTAAAAGAAATCCACCAACCACAACAGGTCGCAATGCGCGAGTGACCCAAGCCCAAATAATTATTGTAGCCATAAACAAAGAAAAAATTGCAATGCCGCCAACTAGACTGCGTGATGGCGGCAAATAAACCAAAGTTGCTAAAATTCCGATCAAGCCAAAAAATTTAAGAGGCCACGACCTTGCAAACAGCGTCGCAAGACCGACAGACAAAGGGATAAGGGAATACATCGAAGAATGATTTACATGTCCAACGGAACGAAATTCAGGATAAGGCTTCAAGTCCCAAACACGTAAACTATCGGCTACGGCCCACGCCCCCCCGAATAATAACGCTGAAAACAAAACGTTTAAATGGCGCGAATGGTAGTCCAAACGCGCCGCACAAAGTGCAAAAAGTCCGATCATGGTCCATCCAGCAGTGTATGAAACCGGGGCAACCATTGTGCCATATTCGGAGAACAGGGGAGCAACCCACAAAACAGAGATGAGCCCCAAAATGGGTATATCAAAAGGACTAGACTTGCCAAAACTGCCAAAACGCAGAGATTGGAATAAAAACGCACACAGAAATCCAAAGCTCGCGATATTCTTCGGCGCCTCAAAAATTGGAAGCGTAAAAAGAGCGATTGTTAAAAAAAAGACTTCCGTTGCCGATGCTGTCCGTGGCCTTAGAAAATTCATTAACTGCATCGTTGCGCCCCGCCTACCAAATCCATGTACCTTTGCAAGACACATTCAGGGTTGAGAGTTTGAATGAAGTCTTGATCCTCATCACTGACAATTAGATTTGGCTGCTCGAGCTCCTGCAAAATCGCGCTCGCCAAAGAAACAACATCGTCCTGCTCGACAACTGAAATTGAGTTGACATGGCGTTTTAATTCCTGCGCTCCGGCGGTTTTTGTTGCAATACATGGAATGCCTGCAGAAATCGCTTCTAACATTGCATTGCCAAGCCCCTCGTATCGAGACGTCGAAACAAATAAATCTGATGCTTTGAGATAAGAATAAATATTGTTCACAAAACCAGGGAATGAAACTTGTTCATAAATCCGCAGGTCACGCGAAAGATTTATAAGTATGTCTCTTTGATACCCATCACCTAAGATGACCAAACGGTCGTCACTATGCCCTCTCGCGGAAACAACCTTCGCAAAGGCGTGGATCAACGCCTTAAAATTTTTCACACCATCAAGGCGACCGATTGATATGACAGACTTACCTCTTGGCCCCGGCACTATCACATCCGCGACAGTAATGTGTCCGCGTGATCGATCAACTGGGTTTAAAATTGTCAGGAAGTTTTGCGGATCAATTCGACAGTATTTGTTCAATTCCACGCCAATATCACGCGACACTGTCACAACTTTTTTAGCCCTTGGGTAAAGAAGTCGAAATTCAATCGGTCTTGTGAAGCGTTTCCATGCTGAAGGAATATCGAAGAGCTGACGTGCGATCTCTGTATGCTCTACAATGTAAACGTCTGGCAGTGAGGGAAATATGAGCTTCGCCCTTAATACTGCCTTATTGACGGTTGTCATGTGAGAGATGATCGCGTCAATGTTTTCAGATTTGCATATTTCGCGAAGCCGCAATGCATTATGCACCACGTTATGGACTGCACGAAAGGCCCCATATTCATAAATTTTTGTTGATTTTGGAAAGGCATCTTTTAAAGCTCCCGACTTACTCGAAACTGCCAAGATGATTTCAACATCTTCACGCTTTGTAGATGCATTTACCAAGTCTAGGATCACGCGCTCTGCACCTCCACCGGTTAGAGTGTCAGCTACCATCAACAAGCGCATCGACTTCATGAAATTGAAAACTCCCTTGGACACAGCAGAGCGCTTGACCTTTTTGCGCGTGGCTGACTATCAGACATCATGGTTTTTGGACAGCGGGGCATAGAATTGCAACACGAAATAGATATCGTAATGCATGTGGTGACGTTATGATCATCACCCGTCTTATCGGCGGATTGGGTAATCAGATGTTTCAATACGCTGCAGGTCGCGCACTGTCTGAAAGCACGGGCCAGAAGTTGCGTCTCGATCTGACAAGTTTACGCAAATACCGTCTCCACCAAGGATATCAATTGAATGAAATCTTTAACGGTGATTTCCAAATAGCATCAAACTTAGATTTGTTCACTGTGCTCGGGTTTAGGATGCGAAGAGATACCCGTGGCAGCGCCAGCCCAGATCCAAGCGTACTGCAGAAACGCTTAGGCCGCAAAGTCAATCAACCCAGTCACAATTACTGGGAAGGCTTCGACAGTCTGTCTGGGCCCAAATATCTCTCCGGGTATTGGCAATCAGAAAAATATTTCAAAGGCTCTAGAGAGAAAATTGCTCAAGCGTTTACGTTCAAAGACATACTCACTGACGAAAACCAACGAATTTCCGATAATATTTTGAACTCTACGTCGGTTAGCGTGCATGTGCGCCGTGGGGATTATGTCTCCAATCCGAATGTTAAAGCTTTTCATGGGATTTGTGAGTGGCCTTACTATCATAAGGCCATCGAACACATGCGGGCGTCATTAAGCCGACCGCATTTTTTTGTGTTTTCTGACGAATTGCAAGAAGCGAGGCACGAACTGGGGCAGGCAGAGGATATCACATACGTAACCGGAAACGTTGGACATTTAAGCTATTATGACATGATGTTGATGTCACAGTGCAAACATCACATCATAGCAAATTCAAGCTTTAGTTGGTGGGGAGCGTGGCTGGCAAATGCACACGGATATACAGACGATGGGCATATAGTGATATCACCCAAAAATTGGTTCGCCAGATCAACAGAAACGATTGAAGATATTTATATGCCTAACTGGCTAAGGTTTTGAACAATGAGCCCCAAACGTGAACTAAAACGCTTGCTGCAACACTTGCGTTTAAAATGGCGGTGGAAGCGCGTTCAAAAGGTCACTGCCATTGGGCCGGATAACGAATATGGATTAGAGCGTTGTGATATCGTCTACATTAATCTCGACCATAGAACGGACCGGCGCGAGCGGATAGAACAAGAATTCGTAAAAATTGGTGTGATAAATGCAAATAGGTTTGCTGCTCACAAGCATCAACGCGGTGCAATTGGTTGCGCGATGTCACATCGCGATGTTCTGTCATCCTATGTGGTCGAACAGCATCGGCTCCTGATGGTTTGCGAAGACGATCTCGAGTTCACAGTAGATAGAGAACGGCTCGACCATTTGATTGAGCATTTTTATCAAGACAACCGCATGGACGTACTGTGCTTGGCATACAATAGACGCAACGGAATTCAAGTAGACCCAAATTTTTTGATATCCTCAAGCACGAGAACAACCGCATGCTATTTGGTGAAACCAAGAGCAATAAAATCGATTGAGACATGTGCAAGAATGAGCATCGATTTACTGGAACAAGGTTTGCCCGACAAAGTTGCAGCCATTGATGTTGTCTGGGAGAAATCACAAAACGATTTCATATTCGCTCTCAGCTACCCAAGAGCTGCTGTCCAGTCGAGCTCGTATTCTGACATCTTGGGGCGCGAAGTAGACTATAAATTATAGTCCATAGCTCCAAACATCATGCTGTGTAAACGCAACGCTATGATATTGAAGCGTCACTGTCTTACAAAATAATGTTGTCACCAGCACGGTCAATTGGCATGGGGTACCAGAACGGTCGTGGACATACGCGTGCAACGTTAATAAACGCTAAATAAAAGATTTGCAGCAGGGTAGAGACTTGAAGACACTGTTCGAACTTCCTCGCCACCAGAAGCGATTGATCCAGTTAACGTTTGACAGTTTCGCTATTGGATTTTGTTTCTGGCTTGCAATGGCGCTTCGCCTAGACGGCATTACTACGCCTTTCCACGCGAGGCCTTGGCTGGTTTTACTACCAGTTATCCCCGTGACTTTGGCAACATTTACAGTGCTTGGCCTATACAGAGCGGTCGTACGCTTCATGGCCGATCGTGCCGTCAAAACTGTTGCAATTGGCGTGGCAGTTTCAGCAGTGACAATGTTTGTTATTAGTCAGGGTTTTTCACTTCGCGTCCCTCGTTCTGTACCAGGAATTTATTTTGCACTTTTACTTATAGTGATTGGCGGGACGCGCTTTATCATGCGTGGCGTTTATTTGTCATCGCAAACACGAGGCGGAGAACCTGTCCTAATCTATGGTGCAGCTGATGTCGGAAGACAGGTCCTACAAGCCCTCGAAGCGAACCCATCCTACAATCCAAAGCTGTTCGTTGACGCATCAGACAGTATGACAGGAAGAGAAGTCGCTGGCATTAGGGTCATACCGCCCACAGAAATTGAAAAAAGCATAAAAACTCTTAACATCACGACCGCTATTGTCGCACTTCCCGACGATCAAGCCAATGAACGTAGAAGGGCAGTACGCTCCCTTTCAAAAATTGGACTTGATGTTCGCGTCATTCCAAATTTAGCAGATCTCATTTCAGGGCGTGTAGAAGTTTCAGACCTTCGACGCGTGACGGTGGAGGAACTGCTCGGGCGAGAAACAGTTCCTCCAATTCCCGAGCTGATGAAGAAAACCACTGCCCTAAAGTCAGTGATGGTAACGGGAGCAGGAGGATCAATTGGAAGCGAGCTTTGCCGGCAAATATTTAAGCAATGCCCCAAAAAACTCATACTCTTTGAAAACTCTGAGTTCGCACTTTATCAGATCCTAGAACAATTAAAGGGTTCATCATCGTCAAATAGCGACAATGTCGAACTCATTCCAATAATGGGATCAGTGACAAACCAAGATTTGGTAAAGAAAACCATTGAAGAGCATGCCGTAGAGACTTTGTTCCACGCTGCAGCATACAAACACGTGCCACTCGTTGAAGACAACGCAATTGAGGGCATCAGAAACAACGTTTTTGGGACACAGACAGTTGCTCAAGCTGCAGGTCAATGCCGTGTGAAACACTTTACACTGGTATCAACCGACAAAGCTGTGCGTCCAACCAATATCATGGGAGCAACAAAACGCATCGCAGAACTGGTTATGCAGGATGCTGCTCTAGAATATCCCAAAACGAAATTCTGCGCAGTTCGTTTTGGGAATGTCCTCGGTTCATCGGGATCTGTCATCCCGAAATTTCAAGAACAAATTCAAGCAGGTGGCCCTATCACTCTGACGCACACAGAAATCACTCGATACTTCATGACCATTCCCGAGGCAGCGCAGTTGGTGATCCAGGCGAGCTCAATGGCTGAAGCTGGAGAAATATATCTTCTAGACATGGGCGAACCCATCAAAATAATGGAGCTCGCACGCACAA
The DNA here is from genome assembly GCF_037805125.1 of Roseobacter sp. HKCC-CH-9208. Lineage (NCBI taxonomy): Bacteria > Pseudomonadati > Pseudomonadota > Alphaproteobacteria > Rhodobacterales > Roseobacteraceae > Roseobacter > Roseobacter sp. HKCC-CH-9208. The sequence continues at coordinate 451,911 of NZ_JBBLYK010000001.1, forward strand.
TGGCTCGCCTCCAAGGCAGGGAGACGTATGTTGTCGGCCAGGAAACTCCTGTAACAGACGGACTGCCAATTAAAATCACAGGATTGCGACCCGGCGAAAAACTTTATGAAGAATTGTTGATAGGACGTGACGCAAGCACGACATTACACCCAAGGATAATGGTTGAGCCTACGCGAGCACAAAATGCACACTCCAAACATCTTCAAGCAATCGGTACTATCGAAAATTATATGACATCGAATAATCTTGATGAGATCAAAATGGCATTGAAAAATATGCCTATTGATTACAACCCAAATTAGCAGGCATTTTAGTCACCTAGTAACCGTAAAATTATGTGTGTGGAGTTAGGTTTCTTATCCCAACAAATGGCGGAAATACTTCACCGTCTCCGAAAGACCGTCATCAAGCTGCACTGACGGCTCCCAATTCAACATAGACTTTGCCTTAGTAATATCCGGCTGACGTTGGCGTGGGTCATCTTGTGGCAATTCCTTAAAAATGAGCTTTGAAGAACCACCAACTATCGACAGGACCTTTTCTGCGAGCTCAAGCATTGTAAACTCATTTGGATTGCCCAAGTTAATTGGCCCAGTGATCTCGCTATTACTGTCCATCAACAGAACAAAAGCCGACACCAAGTCATCAACATAACAAAAAGAGCGCGTCTGTAGACCGTCGCCAAATATTGTTATGTCTTCACCCCGCAGAGCTTGGCATATGAAATTACTGACTACCCTTCCGTCCGAAGGATGCATTCTCGGGCCGTAGGTATTGAAAATACGGGCTACTTTGATTTCGACTTGATGCTGCCTGTGATAGTCAAAAAATAATGTCTCAGCGCACCGCTTGCCCTCGTCATAGCAAGACCTAATCCCAATCGGGTTTACGTGGCCCCAATACTCCTCAGACTGTGGGTGTTGCTCCGGATCACCATACACCTCGCTGGTAGAAGCTTGAAATATCCGTGCTCCAGTTCTCTTCGCAAGTCCGAGCATATTGATAGCACCGTGGACGCTCGTCTTAGTCGTCTGCACTGGATCGTGTTGATAATGCACTGGCGATGCCGGGCATGCCAAATTATAAATTCGATCAATTTCTAGATAGAGCGGAAACGTGACGTCGTGCCGGATCAACTCAAACTTTGGATTATTCATCAAGTGAATGATGTTGTCTTTCTGCCCTGTGAAAAAATTATCCAGGCAGATCACTTCATCTCCACGATCGATTAATCGATCACACAGGTGCGACCCCAAAAAACCAGCACCGCCGGTCACTAATGTCGTACTCTGCTTCATTTATCCTATTCCTTATCCAAAACCTTTTAAGCGCCGTACAAATTCGCACATATCCGAAAGCTTCGAACACTAAAATTGTGATTAAGTACGCGCGTATACGTCTTCATGCCGAATAATATCGTCTTCACCAAGGTACGACCCCGTTTGTACTTCAATGAGAACCATTGGAACATCTCCAGGGTTTTCAAGTCGGTGAATTGCGCCAAGAGGAACGTAAACTGACTGGTTTTCCGACACCAACTTAACATCGTCTCCGATGGTAACTTTGGCCGTACCTTCAACCACAATCCAGTGCTCTGCGCGAAACTTGTGAGACTGCAGTGACAAAATACCGCCGGGCTTGACGACAATTCGCTTAACCTGGAAACGCGCGCCCATAGCAAGGCTCTCAAACCATCCCCACGGGCGAAAGTCCCGAGAGAATTCAGTTGCCTCCTTAGCTCCCTCTTTTTTTAGAAGATCTACTGCTTCACGAACTCTCTGGCTCTGATCCTTGTGGGCTAACAGCACAGCATCGCCCGTCGCAACAGCGACCATGTCTTCTAAACCAATGCCAATCAGGCGTGGACCTTCGTCTTCAGTGCGCAACAGACTATTGTGGCAGTCTATGGCAATTGCCGAATTTGAAACCACGTTCCCGTTCTCGTCAGCAGCTTCAGCAGATTGATCGGCAACAGCCGACCAAGATCCCAGGTCAGACCAATGACCATTGTAAGGCATTACGGATAGATTATCGGCCTTCTCCATAATTGCGTAGTCTATCGAAATCGAATTAAGTCGCGACCATGCTTCAGGGTCGAGCCTCAAAAATCCTAAGTCCTGCTTAGAATTTCTTATGGCCGCCTCAGCATGAGTGACCATATTTGGTTCGTATTTCTGAAATGCTTCTAGAATTGTGTCTGCTCTGAACAAGAAAATGCCTGCATTCCATAAATACGTCCCTGCAGCGAGCATGGCCTCTGCGTCTGCAAGATCAGGCTTTTCAACAAAACGCTTCAGAGGAGCACAAACTTCAACATCTTTCTCTTCAAGCTCTAGATATCCATACCCAGTCTCAGGCCGGTCCGGGCGAATACCAAATGTGACAATGTTTCCAGATAGTGCAGAAGGAAGCGCAGCCTTAACAGCATCACGAAATGCAGCAGGATCTGATACCACATGATCTGACGATGCTATTAGCAACACGGCGTTGGGGTCCCGCTGTGCTGCCAATAAGCTTGCCGCCAAGACTGCTGGTGCAGTATTGCGCCCCTCTGGCTCCAACATAATTCCAGAATGCTGGATGCCGATGTCGTTCAATTGCTCCTGTGCAGTGAAACGAAATGGGACAGACGTCACAATTAACGGGTCGTAAAATCCTTCGCCTGACAAACGAGATGAAGCTTGCTGAAAAAGACTGCCATCGCCATGCAATTTAACAAATTGCTTGGGGAAGGCAGCTCGACTGACGGGCCAAAGACGAGTGCCAGAACCGCCGCACAAAATTACAGGGTGAATATTTGCATTATTCATTTTATTCATTGTCAGCGTATCTCTATTACAGCGCTGTCGGTTAGCGCGAATTTCGCAAAACTCATTTGGAATTACAATCAGGCTCCGATCCTAATCGATAAATCAGCTTAGGGACATTTGAGATGAGAAGCCAACGCTCCACACGATCACACTAAAGTGCCAGTCATTAACTGCAGCTGGAAGAGGCCCGCATAGACGCCGCCTTTTTCTATCAAAGTGTCGTGGTTCCCCTCTTCCACGACCTTACCGCGATCCATCACCACAATTTTATCAGCATGCCGCACTGTAGACAGACGATGGGCAATCACCAAGGTTGTACGCCCTTGTGATAAGCGATCTAGGGCTGACTGCACCAATTTTTCAGAATGAGTATCTAAAGCAGATGTAGGCTCATCGAGCAACAAAATCGGTGCATTTTTTACCATTGCACGGGCAATGGCCACCCGCTGGCGCTGACCTCCTGAAAGTGATGAACCGCGAGGCCCGACTGCGGATTTCAAACCATCAGGCAGTTGTCTGACAAACTCCATAACGGAAGCGTCTTCGGCTGCCTGCTTAATTTCGTCTGGTGTTGCATTTAAGCGCCCAAGCCTGATGTTATCTTCAATCGTATCATCAAATAGAGCGGTTTCCTGACCGACAACTGCGATCATATCCCTCAAATCAGACAAGCCTGCATCGGTCGTTTTAACATCACCAATACTGACTGAACCGGAAACAGGATCGATCAAACGGGTGAGCAGAGCGAAAAGTGTAGTCTTGCCAGCGCCGGACGGGCCAACAATAGCGGTCGTCTGGCCCTTCTTAGCCGTAAAACTGAACTCCTTGATGATCTGCAAATCGCCATACGAAAACTCAACGCGATCAAACACAATATCACCAGGCGCGATAGGCTTGGGGTGTGCGGGAGACAAAACGGTAGGCTTTTGGTCAAGCATTCCGTAAATGCGTTCAAGGGAAGCGGCGGCTGACTGAAGGCTGCCAGCTAAATTTGAAAGTCGCTTCAACGGATCAAACATTAAAGACAGAGCAGTAATGAATGACATGAAGTCTCCAACTGACTTCTCACCCGTCACGATAGCTGTAGCTCCAAATAAAGTTACGGAGACGAAGCCAATACCCGACACTAAGTCTATCAAAGAGGGGTTTGCAGATTGCCCTGCATTAGACCTGATCTGTTGACGTAAGTACTGCTTGATGCCCCGCTCAAACCTGCTCGTCTCATGATGCTCGAGTCGGTTCACTTTGATCGACTGAATTCCGTGGAACATCTCATCAAGCCGGGTAGTTAGGCCAGCTGCAGCCTCACGGGCTGCAAATGCCGTTCTACGAATTAGCTTTAAGAGAAGCGTCATTGGTAAGAAAATAAGTGGAAGCCCAACAAGAGCGACCAATGACCACTGCCAATCGTTAGAGAACATGACAAAAGAGAGAGCCACAAGCGACACTGCATCCTTGCCCAATGACAGCAACAGGCTCGTCGCCGCGGTCTGGAGCGTAGTACTGTCGCCCCTTACACGCTCTATGAGCTCGCCAACGGGATGCCGTGTGTACACATCGCCGTCTAACGTAAGTAGATGACGAACCAGACGAGTTTGTATGGCAGTGGTGACCTTGAGACCAAGCGCAGACATGATCAAACGCTGAACAAAGCCAGCAACCGCCCGAAATGAGAACAAACCGCCAATTATCGCTACCACGCGCCACAAACCATCCAGTGACTGGGCCTGAAATAGCTCATCAAACAATGGACGTACCATCCAAGCGAAAGCACCCAAGGCGGCGCCTTCTAAGCTCATTAAAATCAGCGCAAATAACAGGATGGGCCAATAGCCAATCACATGCTCTCGCCACAGGCGCACTACTAGTCGCCAAGAACGTTTTTCTGTTATTTCACTAGGCTTCAAGCTAAAAACTTCTCGCAAAAACGTTTGGTAACTGGCTCTCTGACTACCGACACTGTCCACGGTACTAATGGATAACTTCCTCGGTGGCCACAGAATATCTAGAGACAGTAAGAGTGGCCAGCTTGAAGTAAAACGGATATGTCCACCCAAGTGATTTGGCTCAAAGAATACAGCTTCGATGAGGCCCATAAACCGTAGAAATAAGATACTGTAAAATATGAACGACGAAATAAAGACAGTGCTGATAAATTACGACTTTGCCTCTAGCTCAAAGGCAAGCCGAGAAGAAATCTCTGGTACTGATAAGCGCAATCTTTGGTGTGGCATCTTGAGGGACAACCTGAGTTCTCGGGGATGTAGACTTATATTTCCCGGCGACATTCGAGGCCTTCCAGAATTAAAGATCGACATGGAGATCCACGTAAATGCAGGAAAGCGACGCACTTCCGCCCCCTACTCTGTCGGTCTGTTTATGGAAACACCGGAGATAGCACCGCTAAATAATGCCAGTTCCTGCAAACTTTACGACAAGGTCATTTCCTTTAATCCAGCGTTACAAGCGATCGAAAATCATGTTTTGGCGGAACTACCCTGCTGGGATGCCAACGATCTAACGCAAGCAGTTGAAAATGACAGAGACTGTGGGTCGAATACATTCTCGATGATAGCGGCCAATAAAAACTTCAAAAATCCGGTGAAATATAAAGACCTCTACAAAGAACGCGCCAGAATTATTCAGTATTTTGAGACGTCTAACACTGAAGAATTCAAACTTTATGGATCCGCCTGGGACATACGTCATGAGCTACTTGCATTTCCAAAACTTCAAAAAATTGCGCGGAAACTAAAAATACGAGGAAATTTAAAGTCATACGGAGGCATCTGCGTCAGCAAGAACGATGTCATTAGGAGCTCGACTTTTAACATATGCTTTGAGAATTGCATCTACCCTGGATACCTTTCAGAAAAGGTATTCGATGCTATTTTAGGTGGTTCAATTCCAATTTATTGGGGGCACCATGGTATCCCACAATCGCTCAAAACTGCAGTAATAGACGCGTCTCAATTCCAATCATCTAAAGATATTGTTCAGCATTGCGGTAGTTTGGACATTGAGGAGCGTCTAAAAATAATTCGAAATGGAAAAAAATTTTTGCAATCAGATGGTCTGAAATACAGTCACCAAATATATGCGAACCAAATTACGCGTCACATTGAGACACTTTTATTGGCGAAATAAAGCGTCTGTACAAATCCGATACGATTTCATCATTTGAAAAAGAGCATGCGCCACCCCCTTCTAAATCACTTTTTTCAATGCGATTATGCGGATCGATTTGTGTGATAAATTTTTGATTATGCACAGTCTGTAAGGCACCATCGGCCACTAAAACATTAGCGCCCAGATACCCAGCCTCCCAAGTTCTGTGGCAGTCCAAGCCATTTCCGGGCAACGACACAACCCAACGGTAACGGCGATACATTTTCCATAATTCAGGCTGTGGAATCCGGGCAGACAGTATGTCCACAAAACAATTATCTTTGTTAGCCGTTATGAAGCTTTTTCGCAGATTTGAGTTGGAACTTGTCGCAAAATCAACCAACACACGATCTAGCCGCGGCTCTGAAGGCTGAGTAGCAATTGCGCGGAATGTAGTTTGCAGCTTGATCCCTACGCCAAATCCACGGTCGGTGTGCAGGTCCAATCCAATGGGTATTGAGTGTAATTTTGGGTGATGTTCGTCTACTAGATTTTGCGTGTACCACGCAACTAAATTAGGATGTTCAAGTAATCTGTGCAAAACGTTTTCACTCAAATCGTTTGGGACAGAGCTATCTCCATCGGTAGTTACTAACGTAAATGGATGAGAAATTTTTGGGAGAACATGCTTCACGAAGCCGGTCAAATTGTTGAGATTTCCATTTCTGTAGCTACCCAATTTGACCCAGAAAATTTTTCCCTCAGGATTGTAACAGTTCTGCCATTGCTCCTCGGTAAGTAACCTTTCCGTACTATCGAAAACGTGCTTGTTACGAATGTTTCCGTCGCATAAGAAAGGGTAATACTTAGACCACAGACAGTCGAATTTGAAGAATGATGCCTCTAACAGAAGCCTGCGCCGCGACAGTGACTGTTTCAATTTTGGTAGTGTCATTTTTTTATGCGGCGCTTAAGTTGACCAAACTTCAGGCCGATACCCAATCGATCCCTGAAGTGGCGAAGCGTTTTTTCAGCATTCTGAAGTCGCCTCTTGATGCGACTACGCAAAAGCGCCTTCTCAGAGTGGCCGTTCAATCCACCGTTGATCAATGCCGGGTTGATAAACAATTTCTTGTTCTGAAACCCAGGCGATAAATGTAAATTTACGTGTTCGCACACCTCGACGCCGGTGTCATCATAACAACTGTAATATTCGTTTGGAAAGCTTGCAGCTTTGTATATTCCGAGCCCGCCAAACGCAGACCGTACCGAAATCCAATTGTGGTCCCTCGGTATTTTTATCATTTTTGAAAATACGGCCTCCCAAAGAGCCTGCTCTTCGGAGTGACCAATTCCCATCAAGAAACGGTAATTTTGCCAGCAATCGCCTGGACACCAAGCATCGTGACGTAGTGCCCAAATATCATAATAAAGTGAAGACTGATTGGCAAAGACCCCGTCCCACTCAACGCCTTTCGACCACACAGACGACAGTGCCGATGCGCTTAGGCCTTCATTAACTCCGTCTAAGTCCGCGACAATCAAATAATCAAATTGATCGCGATGCTCAAAAAAATAATCCAAGTAAGCATTACGGCAGTGCACAATACGGTCTACACGATTTGGCAGTTGATCGGAGAGGTTGCCCAGAGACACAAAATCAAAATTCGGAGATCTGAGCTTAATCGAACGAAATATTTCGAGGGTGTTGTCTGAGCTGTCGCTCTCCACGACGTAGTAACAAACACTGTCAAATACGTTCATTGCAGAGGAAAGAGCCTCGAAGTTCTTTTCGAAAACATTTGCAACATTTCTTGCAAGCCCGACTACAAGTGCTTTTCCCAAAACCATACTCTGAAACCCAAACTATTCGAACCTTGCTTAAATTTTACTGGCTTTGGTCCGGTCTCTAATAATCCAAACGTAGCATATGGCGCCCTTGTATGAGATATTTTCCGCTGACACTTGTACTGCTGGGTTACGAAATGTATGCGAAAAAAGCAATGACGGGAGATCGATATGCGTAAGGCACTAATTACCGGCGTAACCGGCCAAGACGGCTCATATCTCGCAGAATTGTTGCTTGAAAAGGGCTATGAAGTGCATGGCATTAAGCGTCGGGCGTCATTGTTTAACACGCAGCGCGTCGACCACGTTTATGAAGACCCACAAGTCGACAACGCACGCTTCAAGCTTCACTATGGAGATTTGACCGATAGTTCAAATCTGACCCGTATTATTCGCGACATCGAGCCCGACGAGGTCTATAATCTCGGAGCGCAGTCTCACGTGGCCGTTAGCTTCGAAGCGCCCGAATATACCGCCGACGTGGACGCAATGGGGACGCTGCGCCTGCTGGAGGCCATTCGTTTTCTCGGTCTTGAAAAGAAAACGCGCTTCTATCAGGCCTCGACATCAGAATTATACGGCTTGGTCCAAGAAACTCCGCAGAAAGAGACGACCCCATTCTACCCGCGCAGTCCATATGCCGTCGCGAAACTCTATGCATACTGGATCACAGTCAATTACCGTGAAGCTTACGGATTGTATGCCTGCAATGGGATTTTATTTAATCACGAGAGCCCTAGGCGTGGTGAGACCTTTGTGACGCGCAAAATCACTAGGGGCATGGCCAACATAGCTCTCGGATTAGAAAAGTGCCTCTACATGGGCAACATAGACAGCCTGCGAGACTGGGGGCACGCGAAAGACTACGTGAGAATGCAGTGGATGATGCTGCAGCAGGAACGGCCTGACGACTTTGTCATCGCAACTGGCCAGCAATATACCGTCAGGGAGTTCATAACCTGGACGGCTGCAGAACTTGGCCTTTCAATTGAATTTACAGGCACAGGCACAGAAGAAATTGCTACGGTGACCGCTGTTCACAGTGACCGTGCGCCCTCGGTCAAAGCGGGGGATGTAATTATGCGCATTGACGCGAGGTATTTCCGTCCAGCGGAAGTTGATACGCTGCTCGGGGACCCCAAAAAGGCAAAAGAAAGGTTGGGCTGGACGCCCGAGATCACAGCTCAGGAAATGTGCTCGGAAATGGTCGCGGCGGACCTGGTCGCAGCTCGTCGCGCAAAAGTCCTTAAGGAACACGGGCTTGAGCTACCAGTGAGCTTGGAAGGCTGAGATGATCTTTGACCCCACTAACAAACGTATTTTTGTGGCCGGCCATCGAGGAATGGTGGGGTCTGCAGTAGTCAGAAGATTGAAGTCAGAGAACTGCGAAATCCTGACGGCTGACCGCAAAACTCTCGACCTGCGCGACCAAGGCGCCACCTCTGAGTGGATGCTGGAGAATAGGCCAGACGCAGTTATCATGGCAGCCGCACGAGTTGGCGGAATTATTGCCAACAACACCTATCCGGTGGATTTCCTGCAAGAAAATCTAAGCATTCAAAATTCAGTATTCGCTGCGGCTCACGCGGCGAATGTTAACCGGTTACTTTTTCTCGGATCTTCCTGCATTTATCCAAAACTAGCTGAGCAGCCAATTAAAGAGGAAGCCCTGTTAACTGGACCGCTTGAGCCAACTAATGAAGCTTATGCGATTGCCAAAATAGCTGGTATTTATTCAGTCAGAGCCTACCGAAGGCAGTACGGCAGAGACTGGATCTCAGCCATGCCCACAAACCTCTACGGCCCGGGTGACAACTACCACCCGGAAAATTCTCATGTGCTTCCAGCACTGTTGCGCAAATTTCATGAGGCGAATGAGAAGGGTTCTGGTGCTGTGGAAATATGGGGATCGGGAACTCCACTACGAGAATTCATGCACAGTGACGATCTCGCTGACGCATTAGTATTCTTGCTGAAAAACTACTCATCGGATGACCACATCAATGTGGGAAGTGGTGAGGAAGTGTCCATCAGGGAGCTTGCACAGATAATTGCGAGAGAGAGCGGATATATTGGAAGCCTGACATTTGACGCTTCCAAGCCTGATGGAACACCGCGAAAATTAATGGACAGTAGAAAAATTTTCGATCTCGGATGGAAACCCAAGGTCAGCCTAGAGGACGGCATTCAAAAAACATACCGCGAGGAATTCCTGAATTCTAACGACACAAACGCTGACTAGGGATTGTGTTATATCAATCTATGCGTTCAAAAATTGCGTATCCGTTTCTCAATTTTGGATCATAAGCTATACAATCGTAGCGAGGATCGGAGGTGAGCTGCTCAAATGCGAAACGACATTTGAATGTCTCAGTATCGTCTAGCAAGATATACTTGGATCCAATAAGATATCGCAGCTCTACTGCGCCAGTAAATTCCGATCCATCAATGATCGCTGCATCAAACGTCTCAAGGTTATGACGCAACTTCACAGCGGAAATGCCATTAATATCAGCACCCGACCGCCTCACGTACTCAATATCCTGCCGCAACCACCCTACGACACGATCCACGGGCAGCGACTTCAACGGGCCGTCACAATCCACCATAAACTTCTCAACCTCATCCTCTGAAGGAAACTCAGAACTGGCAACAGATGGGAGGTTGTATGGATAAACTACATTAAAAGCAGATACATTTTTTTTCAAATTTTTAAAACGTACTGGGCTCAGTTCGAAGCAACAAATTATCATATCCGACAAATCACTGCGCCCCTTGATGCCATTTAAAATCGCTTGAGTGCTGCCATCACCAGAACTCGAGCCAATTTCGATAATCGAGCGCACTTCACGTCTCCGACAGATATCAGAAATCCAGCCTGCAAGGGGATCATTGACGATCTCTGGATCAATAACATCCTCCATCGAAAATACTTTCTTTTTGAGGAGCCTTTTAATTGTTTTTTTAATATTCATTTTAAGCTCTACCTGTAACAAAAAATTCAAGCACCTTTCGGGGATACTTCATCAATAACTTGAGAAAGCTAATGTCGATACCATGCTGTCGACAAGCACGATAAACTTCACAATTTAAAATATATTGCGACTTGAGGCCTGATGTACTCACTCCACCTAATGCCATGTCGACCGTTCGCCTCGAATAATAAGACCAAGAAAGCTCAGGCAACCTAAATAATTTAATACAGAACTCATAATCCCCTGCGATTTTATAGCTTGGTTCAAATAGCCCCGCTTCAAAAATTTTCTGCCTAAGTATAAACATTCCTGGATGTGGAGGCATCCAACCACTCTTTAATTTGGATGGAGTGAAGTCTTTCGCAGAATAATTACGGACCACCCTCCCCGATTTCGAGACAAAGCAAACGTCGGTAAGTAAAGCGTCTAATTTTTTTGAGGTCATCTGATGAACTATATCATTTATGACATCCTGATCCGAGTACACGTCGTCCGAATTCAAAAAACAAATTAAGTCGCCGGTAGATCTCTCTATTCCCTTATTCATGCCGTCATAAATGCCTTGATCAGGCTCAGAAATTAAAATGTCATCTGGAAATTTAGTATTACGGATAACATCTAACGTACCATCAGAAGAGGCGCCATCAATGATAACATGCTCAATATTTTTATAAGACTGCGACTGAACCGATTCCAAACAAGACCTAATAGCGTTTTCGCTATTTCGACATACAGTTATGATAGAAACTTTTAATTTATTTTCTTTCATCATTCGAAGAAGATCTTTTTCAAAACATCATATACAACTCTGAAGAAATTCGCGCTTTTTTAAAAAATATTTACGATCTGGAGGTACTGATACTATGTGCCATGGCTCCAAAGTACCCGAAAATACACAACCCATCCCCACTACTGAGCCCTGACCGAGAACAGACCCAGGTCCGATGACAGCCTTAGCACAGATCCAGGTATGGGCTTCAATCACAATTGGCTGTGTTATAAGATCAAATGTAATGCTAGACCAATTATGGCTGCCTGTGCAAAGGTAGACCCCCTGCGAAACGCACACATCATGATCAATCGTTACATCAACTAGATTATCGATCCATACATTTTCGCCTACCCAAGAGTTATCTCCGATCTTCAATTTCCAAGGATACTTAATCTGCACTCTTGGCTTAATCACAACACCCTCTCCAATTTTTGCGCCAAAAAGGCGAAGCAAAAATATTCGTAATTTTGAACCAGGTATGAATGACTTGATTAATGGCTCCCCAAAAATATTCCACAGAATAACAACGTGTTTCCGTTGCTGAGCAATTCCGACCCGTTTTTGATACTTAGAAAGTTTCACAATAAACCTTTCGTTCAGTACTGCGCTAGGGCAGACGCTACGAAATCAACCACTCCAGCCTTTAAATTAGGCAAGCAAATACTAGTTTAACTTTAATATAAAATTTTATTACCAATTCCTTCATTAATCACTTTACAAAAAATCAATTCGATCGAGAGCAACCTTCAACATTCAATCTATTGTGCCTCTAACTCGCTTTTTACAAACCAGCTAGAAAAAACACAGATGATATTCTTTAAGTGGCATCCAAACGAAAGCTTATTCATGCTGGACACCATTCTTGTAACAAAAATCCAACAAAACCACCACTGGCAAACTCAAAGACACTCCTCGTTATACTATCGTAAAGAGCATTTAATACAAAAACACCCACATTATATAATATTAATGACTATAAATTAGCTTTAAATTTATTTCCATAGAGCCATCACGATCGTCCGTGCGTTATGCGCTTTCTGAAGAGATTTAGCGCGACACGTATGTTCAAAGAAATTGGGCTGGCAAAAAGGCACAAAAATATAAACATATAAACATAATGTAAAGATTTACTCTTTTGAGAACGGGCAAAGCTTAAATAGCGAAGAAAATCGTTTAGTCTAAACGAACCAGAAGTTAAAATCGGCACCCAAAAAATAAAAAACCAAGATCGCAACGGGGGAGGCTTAACATCGAACCTCTTCTCAACGGGCAACTGATGAATAAATGATTCTAGGTCACGCTGGAACATAACGAAGCTCTTAAACAACATGAACATATTTTCGTCGGAATAAAAGGATTCCTGACCGTCCCACGCGCGTCGATTATATACACATTTATCTGAGCTTATCAGACAGCTTCTAAACCCTTCAGTATAAACAATATATGTGTCAGCTAAAAAACCCCTTGGATAATCGAGCAACTTGAAGCCTGCTCCCTGGCTTTTGAAAAAAAATCCTGAAATTCCCGCAACTCGGATATCTCCTTTGTTAAAGGAATCAACAATATCTTTTCCATAAAAAATACCCTTCACATTTTTATGGTATACTCCTTCACTATGAATTATCGATTGAAATTCTCTGTGTGAAAAGCAAATGCAGGTTGGCTCGAGATTTCGATTATTTAAAATTTCTTTTCTAGCTTCAGCAACAAAATTTGGCTCTATCGTATCATCATCGCAAATGACTGACAGCCACGCTCCCTTAGGTACTTTTGAGCGAATAACATCTGCCAGGTTTGCGCTTGCACCAATATTGAAGTCACGAAGAATTAAATCACATGAATTGCAACCATATTGAAGACTTCTAAGCCATGCTTGCGTTCCATCAGTAGAGGCATTGTCCGCAATGACCAGTTCAAAATCGAGATTACTCTGAGAGAGTATGGAATTTATGCACTCTTTGAGAAGATTAATCCTATTAAAGGTCAAAACTACTAAATATATTTTATCACTGTGATAAATCACAAAGATTAACCCTAAAGCAATAAAAATCTATAATTTTATTCATAATAATTAGGATATACGATTAAGTATCTCAAACCTGTGGTCATCAATATTATCCAAATCACTTTGATAATAACTACAACCACTGCATGGTGAAATGCTACCCCCCTGACCACTTAGATGTTTTTTCCTTAGCTCAAGGAGTTGTTGTCCATCCCAAATTTCCTTCAAGCTCATCGAATTAACGTTGCCGAGTCGATTGACCCTTTTGAAATCGACACAACAAGGAACAACGTCTCCATTAGCGTTAATCATCATACTTTTGAAAATTTGCGAACACACCAACTGCCTTTTGTCTTCAAAACCAAATCGATGACCGTTATCTAAGCCTAAGTTACTAACAGTTTCAGGCCACAAATTAACAAGATTTTCTACAAATATTTCATCACATTTATCCGCAAATAGGTCGTAAAACTTCTGAAGGTCACGATCAGACTTAATACTATTGTTGTGTATTTTTATGTATATTATGCAATCTTTATTCGATCGCATTTCATAAAGCTCTTTTATGTCATTGACCAGCTTATCAAAATCAACCTTCACACCGGCCACTTCATGATATGAAGCGCCATCTAAGCCCTCTATGGATATTATAATCCGATCTAGATTCTCAGTTAGCTTTTCTTTGTACTCTTTTCGTCCAAACAATAGCGCATTAGTTGTAAGCTCCACTTTATCAATGAATTCGCTTTGTTTTGCTAACTGCGCCATAGTAAGAAAATTTTTATTTAGAAGTGGTTCCCCTGTTCCAATTAATCTAAGAACCTTTAATCTGCCCAATTCTTCGATGTCATGGAGAATTTTTCCGAACGTCGATGCTGACATCGTATCCTTCACTAAGGAATCAGGATCTAAATAATGTGGGCAAAACTTTCACTTGAGATTACAAAATCCGGACAACTCGCAATATAACACGAAAGGGGCAGGAAGAGGAACTTCACGCCCCAAGTCAACTCGATCATTTGAGACCGATGATTTTATTGTTGCCATTTCTAATCTCCGTTTGAGTAGCAGAAAGTGTGAAAGATAGTGGTTGATATTCTTCTCATCAGAAAAATTTAAGTGCCTTCAATAGAGAACAATACAATTTGAATGCAATTTATAATTGGCTTAGTGTCAAGAATTTTTACGACAGGCTATCGTCTACGCACCCCATATATGCAAAACAACCTTGAAAGCTTGAACACACCAATCAAGGTACACTGATCGAAGTAATCAAACAAATGATTTATTGAACTTTACAATTCTCAAAAAAACTAAACCAAAAAAATCTCAAGAAGTATAATTATGTAAAATTTTTAATATAAGAGATCATTTATAAAACTGCTTCAATGACGAACAGTATAAAACAGCTTGATTTCCGATCCCACTGCACTGTAACTAAATCTTTCATTAAATAACTTTAAAGCATTAAGGCCGTTTTGCGGCGACAAGCCAAACTGAAGAAATTTTCTGATGGCTAATTTTAATAAATTTATGTCACATAATGGCACTACTAGCCCTGCATTATATTCAATAATGTCCGAGCTGATACCTACTTCAGAAGAAGTTATAACAGGTAATCCGACAGACAATGCCTCTACTGTGGCCATACTATAATTTTCGTGTGTTGACAGTAATATAAATAAGTCATACTTACTAAGCTCTTTTTCAAGATCATTTCTTCCCAAGAAACCTAATAACCGAATACAATTCTCAAGCTTATATTGACGGATAAGATTGGCAATAGACCTGTAATAGGTCTCATCGCCTGCCCCATAAACATCTAGTGAAATATTCATCCCTATTTGATTAAGGTCATAAATAACCTCAAAAAGTAACGGGATGTTTTTTACAGGATCAAGACGGCAAACCGTTACAAGTTTCAAGATATCAGATTTATTTTTTTTTGTTAAAATTGAATTATTATGTTCATATTTTTTTACTGGTAAGTGAAGTATTTTAATATTATTTAGTTTTGTATTTAATAAAATTTGATCTTTTTCGTAACTTGATGTTGAGTGAACAAATATTGCCTTTTTAAAAAATACATTGCCAATAGTATTCATAAAAAACTTCTTTTTTAATTTTTTTTTGCTCATTGCCCAAGATGAAAATGATCCATGAGGAGAAATAATATAACACTTTTTAAGAAACAAACAAATAAAACAAGAAATTATTGCAGAAAGAGAAAATGGAACGTGAACATGGATAATATCATATTTATTTAATATATTTCTTATCGTTAAAAAAGTATAAATTAAACGCCTGGGTGAAAATAAACTTAAAAAAGAGATTTTCTCAAATTCATAATTTAGAGGTATATTTTCAAATGCGCAGCATTGGAACGTGTTATTGATGACCAAAATAGAGCTATCAATATTTTTTTGAACGCATAAGTCTACTAAGGAATCTACCGCAGAAACGGGGCCACCTTTTCGTGGATCAATATACGGCAATACATGCAGGACTTTCATAAATTAGTCCTGGCTGTCATCAATACACAGTCTATCAGATGGCTTAACTCTTCCTCAAAACTAACGCCGTGCGCTGAACGAGCTTTCATTATCTGATATGAATTATAACTAAAATCGGCCAGGACGTCAGGACATTCCATGAACTTCGCCATCTGTCTAGCCAAATGATGACCACTATTATTCGGAACCAAAAATCCATTGAAACCGTGAACAACAAGATCTGCCGTAGAACCTACCCACAGCGGCGCAACCACTGGCAGTCCAAAGGTCATTGCCTCCGCGATCGCGAGACACCATGCATCCCGGTGCGATGGCATAACAAAAACGTCAGCGTTTCGATATTCTTTGGCAACTTCTGGAGGCTCGAGGTACCCAACAAACGAAACGTGCTCTTCTATGTTTAATTGCTTACAATAGTTCTCTAAAAATTCTACATCTGGACCAGATCCCACTATCACTATTTTAAATTTCGCTTTCCCGGATGATAGCAGAATTTCCGCGGCGTCAAACAAACACTCTACACCTTTTTCTGGTGACAATCGGCCAACGTACAAAAATGTAACACAGTCCGCCAGTCGCGGTTTATCACCACAATTATCACCACTCGTTACTTCATATGGATTTAAATTAAACGGCAACGGGCAATGAACTAATTTAGCCTTGAACCTCTCATTATACATAAAATAATTACAATAATTGAGTGTGCCTATGTATATAATTATATGAGAAAAATGAAGCGCAATTGTTTTAAAGAGTTTAGAAAGAAAGAACAACAAGCGCGAACGACGATAGTTTCCATAAATTGTTTCATCAGAAAGATAAATAAATTTAATACCAAAAATTATTGAAAATATAATTGCAAACATACAAAGTGGTGGAAAAACTCCACTCACTATCACTACCTTAGGTTTTGACTTGAGAAAAATATTAAATACCGCGATAATCGCCTGAAAAAATCCAGAAACACAAACATTATTGCAACCAGTTACATTGCAACCCAAGGCATCGATATCAGCCCTCCCTTTAACTTGGTAGATAAACCAAAAATCACTATAAAGATCTTGCAGCCTTTTGTGAGCACTCGCAAAATAATGAGATGGTGCGCCGCCAAACCAGTAGATTCCATTCTTTGGATGGGAAAATTTCACGATTTCAAAACCTCTGATCGATAATTTAATATTACGTTATGTATATTTTCAGAAAATCTTTGAAAACTGAATCCATTATCAGTACTGTTTAAAAATTCCTGACCGGCACTTAAAATATGTTTTTTTTCTTCTTTACTCATTGAAGTTATATAAAGTGCCAATTCTTTAAATGAGCCAAAACACGAAATGTTTATAAATGAATTTTTATCAATATAATCTATGGCATCACCCGGCCCGCAGTATAGTGGGATACACCCTGCAACGAACGAGTCAATTATTTTTTCTGTTACGTAGCCGTCCATTTTGAAATTCTCTACACAAAAGTTATATTCGTAATTACTTATAGTACCTAATTTATCATTTATTTCTTCAAAATACATTTTGGTTTTTTTTCGCATAGACCTCGGTAAAATTCTTTTCGGATGATTGATCGGACGGTCCCAGCCTCGGCCATAGACGTCAATCATTTCTAAAGACATAAAGTAGTCAATAATTTCCAGTCTTTCAATTTGTAGGCTTTGACCAAGTTCGGTTACACTCCATGCAAAACTTTTAAAGGTTTTGTATAACCAAATTTTTTCATAAATACGCCAATACAATGGCACGTTAGTTTTATAAAAAAAAGGAACATGTTTATTAGAAACAACAAAACTTGCCCTTTTTTTTCTGATATCGGAATTAAATGTACTTAATCTTGATAATTCTGAGTCATAGGAGGGAAAACAAAATTTATTTTTTGTATTTGGCCAATTATCACCAAAGCTTATTACATATCTAAAACCATGAAAATTCCTCATTTTTTTATCTTTGAAAAAAACTTGAGAATATAGTGGAGACTCAAGGTTGAAACACAGAACTCCCTGACACCCCAGTGCCACTAAGCAGCAAGAAGCATAGTCAAAATTATGAGAAATTACATATACCTTTTTAGGGTCGATTTTATTGGCCTTTACCATTTTTAAAATAATATCGGCTGTGTTAACTATAACAGACGAGCCCTCTAGTCTTTTCTTGAAGTAATATGCCCATAACGCCCCAGGAAAATTTTGGGCTATTTGATAGTTGAATATATTACCATTTTCAAGATCGGTGATATCTGAAGGAATACTGACTATATATTCGCTCACTATAATTTTATCTCGCTTGTTATATTAATTTCTGATAAATTTCACTCAACATCATATTTCTTTTTTTTAGGCTATATCCCGTTTCGGCACAATTTAAATTCCTTAAACGCGTTGTATTGGTGATTTCATGATCTGTGGCATATCTTAAAATCTCTGAGGCTAAATCCTGGATGACGTTATCAAAAACTCCACTCCGCTTGTCAGTTTCAAGCAACTCTTTGAATTCAGAAAGAGTTTTCCATTTTTTTCCATACATATTTGGTTCATAAAAATAATATGGCATTTCAATTGATCGTGTGACCGCTTCGTACGCAGAACAATGCCACTTTGCGGAAATAATTACATGACCATATTCTAGAGCCTCTGCAATCACCCCGCCTCCATGGGAGTGAGTGAGGGCAATAGATACGTCACAGTCGCTATACAATTTATGTTTTAAGGACGGATTGATCGGACCACCGTTAACAAATATGATTGAGTTGGTGGTCGAGTATTTATTTCGAGCCCAATGCGGTACGTTCGGGCACACAACGTACAACTTTGCAGTTGGGTCATAAGTGGTAACTTTTGACCATGCCGCCAATACAAGGTCCACCCCCTTGAGCTGGAAATCACTTGCGAGACACAAGAAATTGCGAGACTTTTTCTCAAAACTGGCTTCGAGTTGAGCAGATTTTACACGAGGTATACACCCCGGTGCAATTATGCCATACAGCTTTGAGTTGAGCAAATTTCCAAAATAGTAATCGAACAGATTTCTTTGACCTTCGTCAGTAACTAAAATTGCCTTGCAGTTATCGTGCAAATAAACCTCCTCACATGAATGTAATCGAGCCAAAATTTCGTAAGGCTCATGTAAACGTTCAAAATATCCAACGACAGAAAGCGGATGATCGTTACATTCAATTAAATAGCTTTTACGTCCAATGTACCGTGGATAATTCAGCCAGTGCGCTATATGACACGAATAAAATGTACTCCATGGGACTGGTGGATCTGTATAAAATCGCGAAAAAGTTGGGTGAGTATAAGAAGATTTATATTGAAAAAATACTTTAGATTTTCTTCGATTTAAAATTCTCCCGAAAAATTGAAAAAATATGTATATTACGTCAAATATCCGAATAAATAAGCGGATTAGCCGAGATAATTTCGAGAACTTTGCTAGCTGAATTGACATGTAGAATAGCGCTTAACCTCGCCCTGCGAGACCCAAACAAAGTTCACACCAGCTCGAAATGCTGCAATCTGATCATTTTCATGATCGCCAACATAAATAAATCTATGTTTGGTGTCTAACATTTTAATATTTTTTAAAATAACTGCCTTAAATTCAGATCCAAGATCAAAATCATCTGAACAATATATTTGGTCAAAGAATTCAAAAATAGATGAATTTTTAAGGATTATTTCCGTTGGACGACGCCTCTTATTTGTGATAAGAAAAATTGTATGATCTCGCATTCGAAGCGTCTCTAAAAGAGATTTGGCGCCGGTAAATGTTAAATCTGTTAAGCCAATATTATCGTCGTGAAATCTGATAAAAGTGCTCTTAAATAAATCTCTTTTGGACCGATCAATCGATAAAATCTCACATATTTCATCCAGGGAAGGACCAACAAGACTGATATTAACTTGCGCAGCTATTCCGATCGCATCACATGCACACTCTAGGCCTGACAATATCACTCCTGACGTATCAACAAGTGTTCCATCAAGATCAAAGCCGACGCGTCGATAATCATTAAGAATGGGCTCAAGAGTGCGCATTTGACTTCAATTCATCAATTATACGACCTATTCCCTCTTCAAACGGTACCGAAGGTGTCCACCCAACATCATTCTCCAGCCGAGTTGGCTTGCACCTAATTTCAATTAAAGGATCAGGATCGGCAATCTGTCCCAACATTTGCTCAGGCTTTACAGAGAAATAGCTGCTAATAATCTGCACATAATCCTTTAAAAGAAGATGTTCTCCAGCACCAATTACATACAAAATATTGCTAGGAAGTACTTCTGTAATCTTTAGGATTGCTAGTGCAATATCTTCTGAATTGACAAAATCCCAATAGTAATTTCCACTACTGAGGCGCGGAAACTCACCATTGATTAAAGTATTCAACGAAGTCATAATCATGCTACTGCTTCGGTCATTTCGGCCATAAGCGCTCAACACACGCATCCAGTAGAACTTGGTACTGTTCATTTTAGAAATATTTTCAAGGGACTTATATGTTTTCAGTTTATATTTTCCAAATTCGGTAATAGGATTTTCTTCTAATTTCTCTGTAATTATTTTTGATGTAGCGCCATATTCAGCTAGGGATCCAAACCCCATAAAGCTTTTAACGGACTGCAACACACACATTTCAAATAATTTGATTGTTGCAATGTAACTCGCATAGTTTGGAACATCATTAAGCCTATCCAACCCACCGTTCCAAGCGAAATGAACAACATGATCAACATTATCGGGAAAAACAAATCCTTCTAGATTATTTATATCGAAATCAACAGTTTTAAAATTAAATTTTTTTTTGAAATTAACTGATCTGTTAGACGAAGCATGTAATCCAATGACCACATCGTGGCCATGATAAGTTAATAAATTAGACAGAGCGTACCCTAGAGTACCTGTCGCTCCGGTAATAAAGTAAGTAGCCATTAATTTAATCTGGAACTGGACGCATCGTACAACATCCTACATAGGCGGTACTCAAACTCAGTGCAAATGTCGACGCACATATCTTCAGGAACTTGAAGTTTAAATGGGTGGCGGCCCCAATTATATCGCCACGATTTCATAGCAACAGTCGGTGCAATACAGATTGCATTAACAAATTCATACAAGTCTGGCAAAGTATTTAGATTACGTGCATGTAAATCAAATCTAAAATTCAAAGGACCGTTATCATCTAACAAATACCGCTTTACCTTACGTACCGTAATCAGCGAGTCAAAATCTTCTTGTAGCTTTCCAAAGTAACAATCTACTGCATTATTTATGAAACTAGGTGAAATCAGGGGACAAGTAACCGACAACCAAGCGATATGGGGTACACTTACTCGCGTGCTTACGAATTCGACCAAGTCATTGAATAGACTATCTGGCCCTGCCAAAGCGTCAGGCCGAGGTAATACCTCAACATTTAGAGACTTAGCGATTTCTAGAATTTCTTCATCCTCGGAACATACCACAACGTGTTTAAAGGACTTTGATTTTTGTATCGCTTCAATTTTATGAGTTAAAAGGGATCCATTACCGAACGGCAACAAATTTTTATCCTGAAGAATTTTATCAAATTTCCGAACGGCAATTACAGCCGCTATCTCATCAGACTTCATTTAGGATACCTCCCCAAGAAAACATTGAGTACAAATTTGAACGTTTCCTAAAATCTTGTTTATGCGTTTTGAGTCAGATGCATAAATTACATCTTTAACATTGAAGTATGACCCTAATTGCTCCCGGCGAACATAATCTAATAGAACGTTACGCTTAGGCATCATATTATAACCGCATTTCCGGACGTTTGGTGGAGTTGGGATAACGATGGTTATCTGCCTTACACCGCATTCATATAGCATCTCACAAACAATCCGCAGCGTGACACCTGTAAATATAGCTTCATCAACTAGGGCAATGTTTTTGCCCACAATTTTGTCACTAATTACTTTCAACTTGGCGCGAATAAAATTCTTTCTTTGATCCGAATTTTCGATGTCAAAGCTTCTTTTAACGTTAACGTTTCTGTGTATAGCCAGAGCAATTTCTTTATTACACTTTTCGGCAAAGCCTTGAGCATACACCAACCCAGTATCAGGCACAGGCACAACAACATCAATGCTTTCAAGGGTTTCACTCGGCATCTGCTCCACCAGCATTTGACCCAAATTGTATCTAAAATCTCTTACACATCTACCCTTAAAATATGACGCGGGACTTAATCGATAAATTGGTTCTAATGCGCAACTATTTTGAGATCTTAAAAAATTTATAATTTCCGACAGGCTTTTAAATGAAAAATTATTTAAGACAGTTTCATCATTCTCCATAATATTCTTAATTTTATGAAATTTACCGTCTTTCTCTTCATAATATGAAGAAAATTTAGTTAAAAATCCATCCCTTGGACCGATGTGAAGATCTTTTAATATCGATAAGTCTGATACCTCTTGAACCACTTCATCAATTATTGATACTTTGATTTTTTTTAAGCCTCTATTTTTCTTATATTCCGCCTCAAAATTTACTACGTTTCGTCTCGACAATATTTCTCCACATATTAAGTAAGTAATTTCACTACTTACAACGCCCAATGCCAATGCATAACGTTTTAAATTTGAAATATCTTGCGGCGTTTTCCCATCTAAAACGATGAATTTTTTCATGTGTTGTTTTCTAAATTGCCCAGTTTTAGAAAAACTATGAATTTTCTCAAGGAAGATGTTGATCTTTAGAGCATCATAATGATCAATAAAAATAAAATGACTTAAAGGCCCTCGATCGCTTTCGTTATCATTTGACTTTTTTATTTCGTCAAAATAATCTAAGACCCTATGTTTTCGGTTTAAAATCTGCAAAACTCTGTTTTTATCAACAGTGCCAAAAAAAGATACAAAAATTGAATTCATTTTAATTTAAATTTATTTTTCTCTATTTCTTCTTTAGATAGAAATGGATACATATCCTCTAACTCTGGTGTACTAAATGTACCATCATCTAGCAATTTAGACATTAGCTTAGGCTTAAAATCTTCATCTGGATCTATGTATACCTCGCAAACTACAGGACCTCGTAACTTTAAGACTTCATTAACTATTTTATTAATATCTTTTTGTTTTTTAATATATTTATATGTTATTTCAAAGGCTGCAGATATTTTTTCAAAATTTGGAAGCTCCAATCCACTGGTTGGATCAGCACCACAAAACCCACGAGTTTCAGCAGAAAACATGTTTTTTTGCGTTTGTCGGATTGAGTGATACCCATTATTGTTTAAAATGAATATTTTTATATTTAATTTATTTGTTATTATTGTCTGAAGCTCTTGCAAGTTCATCATTATTGATCCGTCGCCCTCCACACAAACTGTGGGCACGTTTTCAGAATTCACAAACGCAGCAGCTCCTAACGCGGAAGCAATTCCATAACCCATACTCGAGGCGCCTGCATTAGTGAACACCCGAGTATTTTGCTTTACGACAAAACTTTGTAAACCCACCACACAAGCGGCTCCATTAGCTAACGTCGTAACGCTTCGAGTTGGTAATTGCTCTGATAAACTTCTAAAAAATTCGTAGCTACTTACAAAACCAGCTTCGTCATTCAAAACACTGCCAGTAACCGAATATTTTATATTTCTATCATGACACCAGCTATTCCATTCGTCCCAACAGCGCCTTGGTGTATTCACGTTCGAAATTACCAGTGAACAAAAGTCTTCAATGGATCCCAAAACAGCCAAATCTACATGAATTGTCGGTTTATCTAATTCTGCACTGTCGCAAGTCACGTAACATAACTTTGCATTTTTAGCAAAGCTCTGCCAGTTATAGCTTATTTGTCGGATCGACAGCTGACAGCCGAGAGCTATTAACAAATCACAGTCTTGAACTGTAAAGTTACCGCCACGATTTCCAATTGTTCCCGGTCGTCCTGCATAATTGCTATGATCATCACAAATTTGATCGTGTGCATTCCATTCTGTCACAACCGGTATATTCAAGCATTCGGCGAGTTGGAGCGCACTTGAAACACAATCCTGCATGCGAATTTCTTCGCCAAACATCAAAACCGGTTTCTTGGAGCGCTTTAATAAAGTTACGAGCTCGTCAGCCTTACGTTCTAAATTGGTGTTGGTATGCGCGCTTATTCTATCCATAGCGCTCAAGTTAGAATAGTTCGCCATAGGCGATGATTGGATATCAACGGGTATGTCAAGCCAAACTGGCCCCATTTTGCCACTTAAGGCCTGACCGTACGCTTCTTCTAAACAGCTAGAGACCTCCGATGCATTTTTGATTTGCATGGAATACTTTGTGATCGGTTCACACAATGAAATGATGTTTGATTCTTGGAATGCAAGATAGCGAACTTTTGCAGAGGTAGACGTTGACAATGTATCGGATCTCATTTGTCCAGACACAACAAACATCGGAATGGCATCCTGCCAAGCCCCATATACCCCTGGAATAGCATTAACTGCACCCGGCCCAGACGTAACACAAACCAGTGCTGGCTTGTAGTTAACTCGAGCATATCCTTCCGCAGCAATTGCGGCCGCAGTTTCATTATGACAGTAGATTACGCGTAAATCAGAGCAATGTCCAAATGCATCGTTTAAAAACATTGCTCCACCGCCCGTCACCGTAAAGCAAGTATCAATTCCAAGTTCCACTAATCTGCTTGCAATATATTCAGCAACGTTCATTTTTAATCTCACTTAAAATGCGGTCGGCAACTACAGGGTCAAATGTTGCGCCAACACCCTCTTCATATATTTTCTGAATGCACGAGTAACATATCGGATAAGGCTCTCCCCTCTCCACGATAAAGTATTCGGGATAGGACCTATGCACCTTGAGCAGAGCTGAAGTTACGTATCCTGGATCGTAACCCCAGGAATACTTTTCCTTATATGCTCTCATGGGCCACTGGAGTGCGCGATTCAACTCATTAATTTTATAGTCACTCACCCCATGAGTATTCAAATAACCCGCCAACAACTCGGTTGGAAGGTTTCCCGGACTTCGGCCCATGCCCCACAGTGAGCTGTCCACAAGCAAGTTGTCAAAAGCAGAGTCAAACGAAATAAATTCTAGTGCGAGTGACAGTGCAAGTGACAAATTTTCATGCAAGTGCACCCCAACAGCACAAGATTTATTTAAATTTTGATTCAACACATCAAACTTTCGACGCAGATGCTCTAAATTTAACCCACCAAATGTATCGACGATATTTATACCATCAGGTTCAATTACTTTAATCCTCTTTAAAATTTCAGAAAATTCATCATCTGAGTACTGGAGAATATTTACGGGGTTTAGATAGACGGAATAGCCAAGACTTTTGACTTTCGTGGCTTGCCTGATGGTTTCATCTATATCTTGTTTCCTAAAGGCAAACCGTAAAATATCCACAGATGATGAATAGCTAATTACTGAGGCATCGTACCAATCCGGCCGAACCATTAAAGCAATCTTGGACTTTACCTCCAAATCCTTCAAAATGTCTTCGACTGTCTGTATATCGGGAAACAAGGTTGTCCCAATTGAATAAGAGTTACCCTTTAAAAAACCCACTTCTATGATGTCAATTAATCCATCAGAAAGCCGACAACATATTTCTTTAATCTCATCACTACCAAACAAAAAATTATTTACGTGACCACCATCTCTAAGTGTACAATCCAAAACACTAATTTTCTTCATAATCTAAACCTCTTGATCTGAAGACACCAATGATCCAGCTTCAAGGCGCAACACGAGATCACAGTGCAATAAAGCTGTTTTGCTATGCGCAATCATCAGGATAGGTATTGTCTCAGAAAGCTTCTTTAATAGGGTCAAAATTGAATTTTCTGTCACCGCATCGAGAGCACTGGTTGGTTCATCTAATACCAAAATATCTGGCTCTCGATACAATGCCCTAGCCAACGACAATCGTTGTTTTTGCCCCCCAGAGAGAGCCCCCCCACGATCTCCAAGCGTCGTCCTCAGTCCGTAGGGAAGGCTGGCCACAACGTCCGAAAGACCGACTTGAACCATTAGCCTCAAAACTTTTTCCGCGTCTATCTGCTCCTCCGGGATACCCAACGCCACATTTAAAAGAAAGGTATCGTTTATTATGGCGGGATCCTGAGGCACGTGGCCAAAGCGGCGTCGAAGATCCAAGTAATTTCTTGAAGTATAGCTTGTACCACAGACAACTAAATCACCTTCGAATGGCAACCCAATGCCCATTACTGAATCCAACAGCGTAGTTTTACCAATACCTGAGCGGCCCGTTATCCCTATCAGTTTTCCAGCAGGCAAACCAATTTCCAAGTCTTTTACTACGTGATTTCCGTCAAAGCCAACCAAGCTAAAGCTCTTAAACTCTAAGCTACAACTGACACTTTTTCTTTTGGCGTTGAATGACTGTGAGCGAGTAGTTTTCAAGTTTTTACTCTCAGTCGTACTTAAATTAACGTGCCCAATCTCACCGACGAAGCCGTTAACTAATGAGTTCGAAAATTGAAGTTGTGTAATGGCATGAAAAAGGCGATTCAAAGCGGGAAGCATTCGGTACCCTATCATAAGCATAGTTACCGATGATGACGCTATATCGGGATAATTATCAGCACTCACATCTAACTTTAAAAAAACTATAAAAACTCCTAAAAATATTAGGATCTCTAAAAAATATTTCGGGATTGGACCTAATGCTTGACTGTCCGCCAAACTGCGGCTGTAAGCATAAGATGCCTGATTAAACTTATCTTGAAAGAAAGCTTCAAGACCTATCAGTTTTACTGCCTTAAATGAATGTAGGGCAGCCTCCACAATTGAAAACCTTTTTTTATTTGCCTCTACCCTTTCAAAACCTTTTTTTGACAGCACTTTTCGGTACCCGTAGAAAAAAGAAATACAGGCGAAAGTGAATAACCCTAGCACAATAGCAGTAATTTTTGGATAGGCTAGAAAGGATAAACCCGTTAAGAAAAAGATGCTGACACCTTGCGTTAATAACGTTATGAGTGGGTGCAGATATCCATTTACAATATTGGGGCTTTCTGAAAATAAGTTTTTCTTTATTTGGTCCGTTCCTTTTGATATCACCGAATAAATATCATCAAATAAATATTTTTGTAATAATTTTAATGAAATAAAGTGCTCATATAGCACAACGACATATATTTCTAAGTAATTGTAAACTGCCCGCGTAAATATTGAACAAAAAAATAAAAAAGCCAGCATATAGGAAAAATTTTTCTCACTGGCATTACCGAAAAGAAACATTAATTTATTCAGAAAATTGTTTGAATGTCCTTGACTTAATGTGTTTGAATCCAAAAAAATAGAAATTAGCATACCAAGGGAAATTATTCCAATTACCTCAAGAATGGAAGCAATGAACCCAAAGACCAAAAGAGCGTAAAATCTCAACCGCCTGCCTTCAGTTAAGATGAAAAAAGGTTGTAAAAGCTTCACGTTAGCACAACAATTCTGTATACAAGTTTATCTGACGATCTGTCACAGCACTTGCTGAAGTGTAATTTAAAGCTTCTTCGTACCAGATCCACGTAAGATCTAACGCAGTAGCCAATTCAAATACAGGTTTCCAACCCAATTGAGACTGAGCCTTGTTAATGTTTAAGTTTAGCAAGTTGCTTTCTTTTATTATATTATTTTTATTTTCTTGAAAATCGATATCTATTTTTAAACGGTCAGAAAAATATTCGACAATTTGCTTTACTGACCAGTGATCTTTAGGACTTGGGCCAAAATTAAACGAGTCAAATTCTGGTGTAGGGTTATTGTAACCTCTTTGAGCGAGAGCAATATAACCTGCAATCGGCTCCAAGACGTGTTGCCATGGTCGAACTGCTCCAGGATTACGTATTACGAGTTGCTTTTTTGCGCTATATGATCGGAATAGGTCTGGTATGAGCCTGTTTACGGCTATGTCCCCACCCCCGATCACATTACCAGCCCTTGCGTTGTATACCGAAATTCCCTGCTCGATGAGAAATGAATGGGAGAAGGAAGACGCAATTATATCGGCACAACTTTTACTTCCAGAATAAGGATCTTTACCACTTAGTTTATCTTCCTCTTGGAAAGCCCTACCACTCTCATCATTGTAATATACTTTATCAGACGTCACGTTTATGATTGTTTTGGTTGTCTTTGATTGCCTTATTGCCTCAAATACAACTGAAGTCCCCATGACATTTGTGGAAATTGTATGCAGTGGGTCGTCGTATGATTGCGAAACGATTGGTTGTGCAGCCAAATGAAAAACTATTTCAGGGCGTTCTTGGTTAACTATTAAGTTAAAATCTTCAAAATTCCGTATGTCACAATTGTATGTTCGCATGTTGTTTGGCAAACAGTAAGTTGAAATTAAGCTTGGTGATGAACTTGTCGGGATTGACACTCCCACCAAATCTGCTCCCAAAGTGGAAAGCCAGTAAGACAACCAACCGCCTTTAAAGCCGGTGTGGCCAGTAATTAAAACCTTACGGCCACTCCAAAAATTATGTGAAATGAGTTGTCGATACATAATTGTCAACGCCAAGTAGCCCAAGGAGCTTTTCCGGCATCCCATAAACTCTGAAGCTTTTGCTTATCTCGAACAGTATCCATAGGATGCCAGAAGTCGGTGTGTTCAAATGCCATTAACTCGCCATCCTGCGCTAGCTTTCTAAGCGGGGTTTCTTCCCAAACAGTGCTATCGCCATCAATATAGTTAATTGCCTCTATATTAAGTACAAAAAAACCGCCATTTATTGCGGCACCATCGCCCCTAGGCTTCTCACTGAAGTTTGTAACCAATTTATCATTTAGAGTAAGCGCGCCAAACCGACCTGGTGGATACACGGCGCTTAGCGTTGCAATGCGTTCATGGGACCTATGAAACTCGATTGATTTCTTAATGTTAATATTCGACAGCCCATCTCCGTATGTCATACAGAATGAGGAGTCATCCTCCAAATATTTTCGTATGCGCAGCAACCTCCCGCCGGTCATGGTATTCTCGCCAGTATCTATCAATTTTACTTTCCATGGCTCCGACCGCGGATGTATTATGTTAACCGAATTTTTTGTTAAATCCACCTCAACATCAGACATATGCATCAAATAATTTGAAAAATATTCTTTTAAAATGTAGCCCTTATAACCACAACATATTATAAAATCATTTATTCCGTGATGCGAATAATGTTTCATTATATGCCAAATTATCGGCCTACCACCAATTTCAACCATTGGCTTTGGCTTTAAATATGTTTCTTCACTTAATCGGGTTCCTAAGCCACCCGCAAGGATCACTGCTTTCATTGATTGAATTCCTTATTAACAATTATTTTAAGACATTCACAAACATAGTCTAAATGCTTTTTACTTAGTCCAGGCCAAACCCCAACCCAAAACGCATTGTTCATAATAAAATCAGTATTATCGAGTAAACCACTGACACGGAAGTTTTCATTTTGAAACCCAGGCTGCTTTGTTAAATTTCCTGCAAACAAAAGTCGGGTACCTACTTTAAAAGCTTCAAGGCTGCTGACTACAGAGGTTCTTGAAAGCTTCTGTGGCTCGCGAACCGTCAAAAGATATCCGAACCAAGATGGGTTGGTGTTCTTTGTAGCACATGGCAAGCTAAAATATTTATCAAGTTCAGCTTCCCGTAATTGATCTGTGAGGTAGGCGAAATTTTCCCTACGACGTTGGATAAAATAATCCACTTTGCTTAATTGGCTTAAGCCCACGGCCGCCTGCATATCAGAAACCTTTAGATTATAGCCAACGTGACTGTATGTGTATTTGTGGTCATAACCCTCAGGTAACCCGCCCAACTGCCAATCAAATCGCTTGCCACAGGTATTATCTTTTCCAGGCTCGCAATAGCAGTCCCTACCCCAGTCACGAAAACTTTCGCAGATCCGGGCCAAACGTAGACTGTCCATGAGTACTGCGCCGCCCTCTCCCATTGTTATATGGTGGGCAGGATAAAAACTTAGAGTTGAGAGATCACCAAAAGTGCCCACAAGTCTTTCAGACCCATCTGCCATAGTGACGGTAGCCCCAAAGGCATCGCAACAATCCTCAATCAAATAAAGACTGTGTTCATCGCATATTTCTCGTATCGCAACGACATCAAACGGATTTCCCAAACTGTGTGCGATCATGATTGCACGCGTTTTGCTGGTAACTGCGCGACGCACCGCTTCTACACATACGTTGTGAGTATCAAGATCAATGTCGACGAATACAGGAACACAGCCATTTTGAATAATAGGGGCTACCGTGGTTGGAAATCCGGCCGCCACAGTGATAACTTCATCACCAGGCTTGATACGCTTTTCACCAAGTTTCCAAGAAGTAAGTGTTGAAAAAGCGAGCAAGTTTGCAGCTGAACCTGAAACCGTTAACTTTGCCAGCTTGCGGCCACATTTTTTTGCCAACTTAGGTTCAAACTGCGCAGCAAACCTGCCCGCAGTCAGCCACATGTCGAGGGACGCATCCACAAGAGAAGCACAGTCATCTGCATCTAGCACCTTACCAGACACTGGCACGTAACTTACACCAGGCTCGAATGGCACTTCAGAAAACTTTTGGTCAAAATACTCCCTGCTGGCCGATAAAATGTCTGACTTTTTAATCATTAATTACTATTTGCCCCCAAAATTAAGAAATTACGAAATATAGATCCCTTCAGTCCTTTATATCGTCAGGCCTGTAGTCCAAGTTGTCTAATTCAGACACCAGAGTATCTAACTCATGCTTCAATGTTTGATACTCAAGCGCCTTCCGGATCAAAAATTCATGGGCTAAAGCTAATTTAGCCGACATACCCTCTGGAGTTAGCAGGTACAGATAGCGCAACTTATTGTCGCTCTCACGAAAATTACGCACCTTCACAAAACCTTTTTCAATCAATGCATTAATGCAATAGTTTACGGCGCCAGCACTAACGCCAAGCTCTTGTGCGATCTGCCGGTGAGACATCTGAGGATTATTCTCAAGCAAGCGAAGAATACGAAACCTCAGGTCATTTCGGTTGGACTTTGAGTTACGTTCAAAGCTACCGCACGAAGCCTTACCCGCAAGCTCCGATATAACATCATTAAATTGCTTAGCTTTTGATGCGTTCACGCGTGAACGCATATCAGACATCCCCAAAAAGGCAAGGCAAATCATTGAGTGAACCTTAGCGAAAAATTTACGATATTGGAGATTAGGGTTTGGCACTTTCTAACCAAACATTGTGCCCCGCAGCTTCAAGATAGCGAGAAACACTTGCCATAGACCGCCACCCGCCAGCCCGCATAATATCGGAACTGCTTCGACCCATTTTAAGAAGCTCCTGAGCTGCGCCTACCCTCAGAGCGTGTCCAGTATATTTACGGGCTTCATTTAGACCTATTTCAGAAATTGCGCGGCGCACGCTGCGCTGGACGGTGACTGGATCAAGGATTCGATCAATAACATGCTCACGATATACCGGGCCAAATAAGAATTCGTTATTTGCGGTCTTTTCAAGCCATCTCAGAACCAACTCAGACGTTGTCTCTGTAAGGTATGCCCACCTTCCCCGGCAAATTTGATCCGTCTTGCTGCGCCGAATTAATACGCGCCCACTCGCCAAATTTACGATCTGAACATCACTCACTCGAATATTAACAATCTCAGATCGACGTGCCACAGCGTCAAATCCAACGGAAATCATAGTTGCGTCGCGGAGGTGCCTCACAGAGCGATGTGACAAACCCACAATCTCATTGACGTTCTCACGTGTCAGACCCATAGACTGCCTCTGAGGTACACTCGCAGAACGATGAGCGCGCCTAAGGGCAAGTTTCACCATCTCGAAACTTGTAGGATCGTCCAAATCCAGTAAGCGGTGAATTTTTCCAACCGAGACCCCATATCTCCGGACAGTGGCCGGCGCCTTGGTGAGGGACTGATCATCTAAAAATTTTGCAACCGTAAAAGCTTTACTGGGCAAAGGAGTAAAGCCAAATTTATCGCACCATTGAACAAAGATACAGAAATCGCGATAGTAGGCGTCAATCGTCGATTTGGCATACGCGCCCCTGAGAATTTCGAGGGCTGTGGTCCATTCGAATGTTGGATTTCGTGTCGCAAACATGTTTGTCCGAATATCGGACATTTTGGATTATGTCAATGATCAACGGACTGCAGATAAAGATGGCACGGGCGGCCCTTGGACTTTCACTGCAAGATCTTGCAGTGAGCGCTGGCCTGTCGGAAAAAACGATAAGACGACTAGAAGCTAATGGGCATAGCGCAAACGGATCTATGAAAACTGTCAATGCCATCAAAAACGCTTTGGAAGCCGCCGGCATCGAATTCATCGGAACACCAGACAACCGGCCTGGCATCCGCATCACCACCAAGTGAGACACTGGCTATAACAACCTGAAACACACTGAGACAGGCGCGAGACAGAAGCTCAATAAACATTGAAATTTCCATCATTTTAGATTTGACATGTTCTTTATTTGTTCCAAAATCTTTACAGATCAATTGCAAGGATTTGGAATATGAATAAGTCCCTCCCCATCCTGACTGGGCCCATCCTCTCCGTCGGAGAGGAGCCCCACGACTTTCAAATTCACTTTAATGCCATCGAAGCACACTTCAAACCTGTCGGTGCCTTCGAGGTGCGACAAGTCGAACTCATTGCATACTGCGATCTGGAGATCGACCGCAACCGCCGCCGCATGAAGTCATATATGGAGCGCGCAATCGACAGATACGCGAACGAAGTCGGGCCAATGCTCGACGCTGATCCGTCGATACATCCGCAAATCATTACAACTCGTGCTGCCACTTGCGCTTATGTCGACAACAGAAATGCAATCGTACTCTACGAACAAAATATTCGATCTGCTGAGCAGAGACGCCGACAACTGATTGCCGATCTCGAACACTACCAAAGGCAACGCAAATTTGCAGAAGTCGAGGAAGCTGAGGAGACGCAGTGATGGCGACACAACGCCAAATTTTAGCCAACCGCCAAAACGCCGTCGCTAGCACTGGTCCTAAGACGCATTATGGCAAACAAAAATCCGCAATAAACGGCGTCAAACACGGCCTCAATCAACCACCGCCTGCCGAACAAGTCCTTGAGTACCTCAAGCCTCTGCTCGCCGATTACGAAATCGATGTTTCACATTGCCACGACACAGACCTCGGGCGCGCCCTGCTCGCCATCGCGACAGCAGAAGCACAAATCGATCGCGTCCTTTTGGTGATTGCAAACGCTCCAGACCATGAGGACGAGCGAAAGCGCTCACATTTCTCGACGGAGACTATGCTCATGTTCCCGCGACGTGACGAATACGATGCGATTATGCGTCAATCAGTCAAACTCATTGACTGGTGTGAACGCAATAGGATCAAAAAGACATACTCGAACCCAAAGACGCTCAACCGGTACCTCGACGCTGCAATCAATGCCCGAAGGAAGGCAGTAAAGCGACTGCATGCTATTTTACTCAATTTTTCCGAAACGAAGCCAATTTCGCCGTGAGGTTGTATAATTCTAAAATTAGAGCGCAGTGTTATTGTTTCTGATCACGCCTTCAGCGAGACACCCATCAATTACATCTGGCGGCCATTAATGCTGTCGAACAATTCAAAATAAGCATCAACGACGCCATCTCTATCAAATCGCTCCGACAGTGTGGCTCGAGCTCCATCCGACAGGTGCTGGCGAAGGCCAGGATCCTGTTGAAGCCGGAGCAGTGCAGCAGCTATGGCGCCAGGATCACTCAATGGCACCAACAGTGCGTCACGGCCGTCCGTGGCATACCAATTCGGTCCGTCTGTCTGAGTGGCGACAGACGCCACACCGACGCGCCAAGCCTCAATAAGTGCATTACCAAGCGGCTCGTCTCGCGACGGCAAGACAAATGCGTCAGCCGCTCCGATCACCTCGGTCGGGTCATCTCTCCAGCCTGCGAAGCGCACGCGATCAGACACCCCCAAATCCTCCGACTGCCACTTGAGAGCTTCTGCCTCTGGACCATCACCGACCAGCCACAAATAAGCGCCGGGGACGTGAGCAATTGCATCAATCAGAAGGTCGAACCCCTTAACGCGCGTGAAGCGGCCGGCGCCACATACAACAAATGCACCATCGGGCGTGTCGAGCCCCCCGCGCGATATCGGAGCACTCGACACTGGTCGAGAGAAGTTAGAAATAATTGGGGCGTCGCCATTCCAACCAATTCCGTAAATGTGTCGCGCTATGCTGGGGTTGTTACACACGACTGCATCAAGTCCGGTAAAGTGGCGCACGTGTCGGGGGTAATCTCCAAGTCGTACGACTTTAGCTGCCGGCACTCCGCGCGGTATCAGACGAGCAGCAGGCGCTCTCCACGCCATAATCGCGTCAGGCTTAAATTCTCTGATGGATCTGTGAAGGCGCCACAGATCGAACATCCCCCTTGGCGTCCTCCTCAGGAACTGCCCCTCGACGACATCACCAAATCCCTCCAATTCACTACGCCAAGCGCGTTTCGGTCGAATGGCAAATGCCTGATCAATGCCGCGTCCGTTAAAGGCCTCAGACAGCGTCACGAAGAAGCGCTCAGTGCCTCCATCCGTCCCCGGCTGTATGTGGAATATCCTCTTAACGCTCACCAGAACCGCCCAAATTATTTATGACCACCGTCAACCGATAGAATAAATGCTCTACTTGCACCACTCTGGGATAACGGAGCGATACTCTGGACAATACTCATCCCATGCATACCACACATCCGTCGCTCCAATTGCGAAGTGGACTGCGACCCACGTGTCCCTCATCCTGCGATAGAGCGCCTCAGTGTGTGTGCCATCCATAAAATCCATGAAGTCAGAATTCGGGTCCCAATTGCGGCGGTACCAAGGAGTGTCTCTGAGATCGATTGGAGCGCCACCCGGCCTCTGAGGGGCAAGAGACGCAAATGCCACGTCGCCCGACACGCGCAAATCGTTGACGACGAACTCTATGGGCTGGCCAAGGTCCCACTCGACATGCGGACGTATTGCATCCATCAGTGCTGACCGCGTCGCAGTGCCTCGCTCCGGCTCGTAGTAGCTTTGAGCTGCAGCAGGGCTCACGCACCAATTTGCAACCACCAAAATTATCGCAAAAATTACGCGCTCCACGTGACCCTCCCAAACATAATTTGACCGCGACATGAGACGCCAATGCACGAAAATTTGCAACCGCTGACCATGATCAAAATCCAACGGGCACGCAGCAAATTTCACAAACGGATAAATATACTAAGAAATTGATTTTATCTTAAGAAACGCGTTCCACGCGCGTGGCTGCGTCTTTGGAGTGTTTTTCAAGATTTTCAAATGTCGCGAAACATCAGTTATCAAACACGCGCAAAATCAATCTCATTTCCCCACGCGATCGCCCTGCCCCGCCCCAAGGGCGGTTTGCAAGATCAACCGAATGTCCAAAATTAGACCGCGCAGCGCGATGTAGCGGGCATCCCATGCAACGAGGCGCGCGGGGTCGCTCATATCCACGCCCGCAACTTGGGCAAGACCTGAGATGCCGGGGCGAGTGTCCAAAACACCCGCCTGACCGCGCAGGCGTACCAATTCCTCTTGAGCGGGCAGGCAGGGGCGTGGGCCAATAAGGCTCATGTCACCCCAAAGCACGTTCCAAAGCTGTGGCAACTCATCAAGTTTATATCGGCGCAGCTTGGCGCCCAAGGGCGTGACGGCGGCGCTAGACACCTCATGGGTGCTCACCTGTTTCGTGCCAATTGCCATGGTGCGGAATTTGTAGCAGGTGAAAACCTGCCCGCCACGGCCCACGCGCGGTTGCGCGAAAATTGCAGGGCCATCGCCCTCTTTGCGGATCAAAGCCCACAAGATTAGCATAGGCAGCGCGAATAGGATCAAGCCACCCACTGCGGCAGCTAAATCCATCACGCGGCTGACCGCGCGATAGGTGAGGTTTCCCGACTGCCCGTCACTCAGCACAAGCTCACGCGGGGCCGTCCCCGCGTGATCACACAACCACTCCGCAAGGCGCGTCACGGACAGGGTCGGCTTCAGCGCCGAAATCGGGCCAAAGGCAAACCGCGCCAGAGACGTGGGTAAGCGGTTTAGATGGCGCAGCGCGCCTGCGAATGTCGCGCCATAAATCGCGGGCAGATAAAGATGCACAACATCCCCCCCCACCGCGTCAACTGCGGCAACACCATCGCGCTTGCTTTGCGCATAAGCGGATCGGTTGCCTGCCTCCAAAGCATGGGTTGAGCTGACATTGATAAACCGCACCCCCGCATCCTGCGCCGCCTGCGCAAGCGTGGCTGCGAATTCCACATTGACGGACTGATAGGCGCTCAGGCTTGCCCCCGCATCTGAATTCACCACCGCCAAATTAAGCAGCAGATCTGCCCCCTGCAGCGCCTGCGATAGGTTTGCATAATCCGACACCGCACAATCGGGGAATTTCGCCTGCAGCGCCTCAGGGATGCGGCCCAGCAGCATCACATCTGCGCCGCGCACGCGCAATTCGGGCACCAGCATTCGCCCCACAAACCCGCTCGCCCCTGCAATGACAATGCGCATGGCATCCCCCCTCATGTTGCGCCATGTTCTGTCTGATTGGGGCCGATATGGAAAGCCCCCAAACAGAGAAAGCCCCCCGAAACCACGGGGGGCTTTGCTAAATTATCACGCGAAGTGGCCTGTGCGTCAGGCGAAAATTGCGTTCATCGTGGCCGAGGGGCGCATGACGGCTGCAACCTTTGCAGGGTCTGCGTGGTAATAGCCGCCCAAATCCACAGCCGCACCGCGACCTGCGTGCAACTCGGCCAAAATCTGCGCCTCATGTTCCGCCAAGGCTTTCGCGATTGGGGCGAATTCTGCGGCAAGCTTTGCATCCTCGCCTTGCGCCGCCAAGGCCTCGGCCCAGTAGCGCGCGAACCAGTAATGGCTGTCGCGGTTGTCAGGCTCGCCCACCTTGCGGCCAGGGCTGCGGTTGTCGTCCAACACGCCTTGGGTCGCGGCCTCGACCGCTTCGCCCAAGATACGGGCTGCGGCATTGTTCTTTGTCTCCGCAAAGAACTTAAAGCTTTCACCAAGGGCGCAGAACTCGCCCAGACTGTCCCAACGCAGGTGGTTTTCACCTTGCAGCTGCTGCACATGTTTCGGGGCCGAGCCGCCTGCACCGGTCTCAAACAAACCACCGCCCTGCATCAGCTTTACAATCGACAGCATCTTGGCCGATGTCGCCAATTCAAGGATAGGGAAGAGATCGGTCAGGTAATCGCGCAACACATTGCCTGTGATGGCGATATGGTTCTTACCTGCGCGGATCGTTTCTAGGGCTTTGCGGGTCGCTTCACGCGGCGCCATAATCGCGAATTTATCGGCCACACCGCGCGCTTCCAAAATCGGGCGCACATAGGCAATCAATTCCGCATCATGGGCGCGGGTTTCATCCAACCAAAACACCGCCTCGCAGCCTTCGGCGCGCTGACGATCAATCGCCAAATTCACCCAATCCTCAATCGGTGCTT
Source organism: Roseobacter sp. HKCC-CH-9208 (assembly GCF_037805125.1). Taxonomy (NCBI): domain Bacteria; kingdom Pseudomonadati; phylum Pseudomonadota; class Alphaproteobacteria; order Rhodobacterales; family Roseobacteraceae; genus Roseobacter; species Roseobacter sp. HKCC-CH-9208. Next base: position 489,497 of record NZ_JBBLYK010000001.1, read on the forward strand.
TGCGTGCAGAGGCCGAACGCCAAATATCACCCGCCTCAACAGCATGTTCATGGATCACTGTGCCATCTTCCAAGATCATCCGAACCGTGCCTTTTGCGGCCATTTCGAATGTGGTCGGGTGGCTGCCATATTCTTCGGCCTTCTGCGCCATCAGGCCAATATTCTGCACTGTGCCGCAGGTGGCGGGATCAAGCTTACCCGTTTCTTTGAAATACTTGATCGTCTCATCATAAACGGGCGCATAAGAATTATCAGGGATCACACAGACCGCGTCATGTTCCTTGCCATCTGGACCCCAGCCTTTGCCACCTGCACGGATCAGCGCAGGCATGGATGCATCAACAATCACATCCGAGGGGACATGCAAATTGGTGATGCCTCGATCACTGTCGACCATATACATAGACGGGCGCGCTGCCATGCAAGCGTCAATCGCCGCTTTGATATCGGCCTCACCTGCAATGCGGGTCAAGAGATCACCCAAACCCGAATTAGGGTTGACGCCAAGTGCCGCCAAACGATCCCCAAATTGTTCAAAGACGGGCGCAAGATAGGCTTTGACCGCGTGACCAAAGATAATCGGGTCAGAGACCTTCATCATTGTGGCCTTCATATGCAGCGAGAACAGCACGCCCTCTTTCTTAGTTTGTTCAATCTCAGCCGCCAGAAAATCGCTCAGCGCCGCAGCACTCATGAAGGTCGCATCAACAACCGTGCCCGCGGGGTAGCTAACTGCATCCTTCAACACGGTCTCAGTGCCATCTTCCGCAACGTGAACGATGCGCGCGGTTGCGGCATCCTTAAGCGTGACCGATGTTTCATTGCTGCGGAAATCGCCGCCCGACATGGCCGCAACGCGGGTTTTGCTATCCTTCGTCCACTCGCCCATGCGATGTGGGTTGGCCTGCGCATAGGCCTTCACGGCTTTGGCCGCGCGGCGGTCTGAATTCCCTTCGCGCAAAACGGGGTTCACAGCAGAGCCTTTAATCGCGTCATATTTCGCGCGCGCGTCTTTTTCCGCATCAGTTTTTGGGTTTTCTGGATAATCAGGGATGGCATAGCCCTGCCCCTGCAATTCTTTGATTGCGGCTTGCAATTGCGGCACAGAGGCCGAGATGTTTGGCAGCTTGATCACATTGGCATCCGCCGTTTTGACCAACTCCCCCAAGGCGGCCAGATCATCACTTTGGCGCTGATCGGCGGGCAATTGATCGGCAAATGCCGCCAAAATGCGCCCTGCCAGCGAAATGTCGCGCGTGCCAACCGAGACACCCGCTGCCCGCGCAAAGCGCGCGATGATCGGCAAAAGCGAAGCCGAGGCAAGTTCAGGCGCTTCGTCAACTTTGGTATAGATGATATCTGGGGTCTGGTCGGTCATAGCTTTGGCTCCTTAGGGAGGATGATTTCGGCATCCCATAGTATACAATTGACCAAATGGGAAGCGTGAAGGTTGCCGCAGCACAAAATTTACAAGGGCCTCACCCGAGGATGATCAGCCAAATTGATGAGGTTAAAACTGTCACGCCCGTGCCAACCAAAACCGAACTGGCCGCAACGCGCCGCCCTGCCCCATACATATTGGCAAACAGATAGGCATTGGCCCCTGGGGCCATCGCGGCGGTGATGACCACCGATTTCAGATCATCACTGGGAATATGCAAAATCTGCGATCCCATTACCCACCCAATTGCGGGATGCATAATCAGCGAAAAGATCAAGACCATCGCGATCACCCGCACCTCGCCCTCAGGGCGATAACGATAGAGCACCCCACCCAACCCAAAAAGCGCGGTTGGCAGGGCCGCGCGGGCCAAAAGGGCAATCCCATCCTCGACAACAACGGGCATACCAAGCCCGATGAAATTCACAAGAAACCCCGCCCCAATCGCCAAGGTCAGCGCATTGCGCGACAGCGCGCGCCCCACGGCAAGGGCCAAGATATGCGGGGCCACACGGCCTGCCTTGACCCCCTCCATTGCGGTCACGCCCACCAGATAACAAAACGGGGCGTGGAGCGCGACAATCGCATAATTCCCTGCAAGGCTATCGGGGCCATAAGCGCGCTCCATGATGGGAAGGCCCAACAGCACGGAATTGGCGAACATGGCCACAAACCCAATCGCCACCGCATCTGTCCAAACCCGCCCAAAGATGACGCGCGCCCCGAACATGCCCAAAATGAACACAAGGATTGAGCCAGAATAATAGCTCAGCAGCAGCGGGAAATGGAAATCTTGGCTCAGATCAAGCCGCGCAATCGCCAAAAATAGCAGCGCAGGGATCGCAATCCCTTGCGAAAACTTCATGAGAAGGTCAACACCCTCCTCAGAAAACAAGCCGCGCCAAACCATCACATAGCCGAAGCCAATGACGATAAAGACGGGCAAGACAACTTCGAGAAGGGCGGACATTCTCTAGATATCCAAACTTATGCGCAGCCCATCATAGGCGGGCGAGATATGCGCAGGCAATTCATCGCAAAGCGTTTGATAGTCCAAATCTAAATGCATATTGGTCAGGATTGCGCGGCGCGGGCGGGCGCGGGCAATCCAATCTAGGCTTTGCTCAAGATGCGCATGGCTTGGATGCGGTGTGCGGCGCAGCGCGTCCAAAATCCAACAATCCAAACCCGATAGCATCTCCCAGGCAGGCGCAGGAATGTCCGAGACATCAGGCAAATAGGCCACGTCACCAATGCGAAACCCTTTCGCCATGATGCGCCCGTGTTGCACATCGAATGGCTGCAGCGTCACAGGCCCGCCTGCCCCCGTCACCACAATCTCACCATCAATCGGGTTCAGCTTCAGGATCGGCGGATAATCCGACCCTTCGGGCTGCACAAAGGCATAGCTAAAGCGAGACAAAAGATCGCTGGCCGTGGCGGCATCTGCCCAAACAGTGAGGCGGGATTTCATGTTGAAGACGATCATGCGCAGATCATCCAAACCATGCACGTGATCCGCGTGTGAATGGGTGTAAACCACACCATCAAGCACGCCCACATCTGCATCCAATAGCTGGGCGCGCATATCAGGCGAGGTGTCGATCAAGACCCGCGTTGTGCCGCCCTCGCCCAAACGCTCCACCAAAAGCGAGCATCGGCGGCGGCGGTTCTTGGGTTCACGCGGATCACAGCCCCCCCAATTGCCTCCCAAACGCGGCACCCCGCCCGATGAGCCGCAGCCAAGTATGGTATAACGCAGCTTGCCCATAACCCTAAACGCCCCCCTGCCATTGGGCGGCCTTGGAAAACAGCCTGTCAAAATTCGCACTGGTTGCAGCGGCAAATTCGGCAAGGCTGATGCCAAAGACATCCGCCCCCACCTGCGCGGTCAGGGCTGTATAGCTAGGCTCATTGCGCCGTCCGCGGTGCGGTGGCGGGGCCAAATAGGGGCTATCGGTTTCGACCAAAATCCGATCAAGGGACGCTTCGGCAAAAATGGCGCGCAACTCGTTCGATTTTGGGAAGGCCGCAATGCCCGACATTGAAAGATAAAACCCCAAATCCAATGCCGCGCGCGCCAATTCAGCCGAAGAGCTGAAACAATGCATCACGCAGGAATAAGGGCCGTTTGCATAGCCTTCGCACAGGATATGCGCCATATCCTCATCTGCGGCGCGGGCATGGATGATCAAGGGCAGCCCTGTCTCGCGCGCCGCGTCGATATGGATGCGCAAACTGTCTTTTTGCGCCTCTGCGCTATCGGCGGTGTAGTGATAATCCAGACCTGTCTCGCCAATGCCAACGAATTTTGGATGCGCTGCAAGGGCCACCAAATCCTCAACGGTGACGGGCGGTTGTTCGGCCACGCTCATCGGATGAAGGCCCGCAGCCCAGAACACGGGCGCATGGCTCTCGGCAATGCTGCGCACCTGTGGAACGTTGCCCATTTTGGTGCAAATCGTCACCATACGCGACACACCCGCCTCCACAGCCCGCGCCACGACATCGCCCAATTCGCCTTCAAAATCGGGAAAATCCAGATGGCAATGGCTGTCGACCAATTGCGGGGTGGCATCAGAGGAGGAGGTCACGCGGTCACTCATGGGCTAAAAGATCAGTCTCGCAGATTATGGCGCAGCAAAGGGGGTGATGCGCCCCTCAAGGAGGATCACGCCATCACACGCGGTGCCGCTTTTTCGATGCTTATGATCATATCAAGGATCAAAGCGGCAGGGTCAAGGTTCACCGCGCGCCCCTGTCGTGCCTTGGCGGATAAACGATCCGCAAGATCGGCCCATCCCCTACCCTCATGGGGGCTTGGCGAAAGGCGCGCCAAAATTGCCTCCTCGCCCGTGACAATGTCGGGGGGCAGTGCGCCAGTTACCCCCACACGGGCCAAGCGCGCCAACAACCGATCCAACAGCGCAAGCATCAGGTCAAACTGCGCTTCCCCTGCTTTGCCCGTGACCTGCTCGGAGAGGGCCACCGCTTGGGCGCGATCCAATCGCGGCAATGTGCCAATCAGGGAAACCAAAGCGCCGTAAAGCGCCAAACCGCCCCCCTCAATCATCTGCGCGGCCACCCCAACCGATCCGTTGGCCAATTCAACCACCGCGCGCGGGTCGTCCACTGCCACATCAATGCTGTGCATGGCTTGGGCCATCTCATCCGCCCCAAGCGGGTTAAGGCGCAACGTGCGGCAACGCGAGCGGATTGTGGGCAAAAGCTTCGCGGGTTGATGCGCAACCAAAAGCAAAATCGCATCCTCAGGCGGTTCTTCAAGCAGTTTGAGCAGTGCATTGGCCGCGTTGCGGTTCATCTCATCCACCGCATCAACAATCACCACACGCCGCCCGCCATCTACGGCGGAAAGTCCAAAAAATTGGTTCAGGCGGCGCACTTCATCCACGGTAATTTCGGCGGACAGCTTCTTGGTTTTTTCATTCCATCCGCGCCGCACCAGCAAAACCCGCGGCTCAGACAGCGCGCGCAAACGCCGCGCCACGGCCCCCTCAGGATCGGTGACAAATCCCTGCGGATCAGGCGGCATGTCGAACAAAGCCGCCCCTGCATCATTGGGGCTGTTCAATAAATGCTCCGCCGCTTTCCACGCGAATGTAGCCTTGCCAATGCCCTTTGGCCCCGTAATCAACCACGCGTGATGCATCCGATCAGAGGCAAGCGCCGCACAAAACTCGGTTACGGCGGCAGTGTGACCAATCAGTTGCGGGGCATGGCGCGGATGCGGCAGACCCTCGGCGGCATCCGCCTCTGGCAAGAGATCATCATCCTTCATAGCCGCGCCTCTACGATCCGCGCGATATCCTGTGCAATCGTCTCTTGGGGTTGATTGGCATCAACCATCGCGCAGCGGTCGGCAAAGTCACGGGCAAGCGCCTGAAACCCAGCCCGCAGCCGCTCTTGAAAGGCCAGTCCCATGTCTTCGAACCGATCTTCACCCGATTGCCGCGCCAACCCACGGGCCAAGGCCACCGCGGGATCCATATCCAATATCAAGGTCAGGTCAGGCTCTACTCCGATCACACGGGCGTGGATATCATCGACAAGCGCGCGCAAATCGCCGCGCGCCGCCCCCTGATAGACACGGGTGGAGTCCGCAAATCGATCACAAATCACCACGCCCCCACGCGCAAGCGCAGGCGCAATCGTGCGCTCAAGGTGATCACGGCGGGCGGCAGAAAACAGCAATATCTCCGTTTCGGGCGACCAGCGATCTGGATTCCCCTCGACCAACAGCTTGCGAATATCCTCTGCCCCCGCCGCACCGCCAGGTTCGCGTGTCTCAATCACATCACAGCCAAGGCCGCGCAGATGCGCCGCCAAAAGGCGGCTTTGCGTGGATTTTCCCGCCCCATCTATCCCTTCAAGACTGATAAACAGCCCGCCTGCCGCGCCCGACATTCAATTATCACTCAGGCTAGACACCTGACCCATCACGGCCGCCATAGCGCGCGAAGTTGCAGCCCCCAGACGCCCCATTATGCCTGCCTGCGCCACATCAGTGGCGGCAATCAAGGGCACTATTGTCGGCGCAAGCCCCTCAACCGCGATGTGCAGCTCACCCAAAGGCGTGCCCGCCGCAATCGGCGCGGGAATAGGTCCAGACAGCGTAACCTCCGCCTCAAGCAACCCGCCCGTCACCGTCAATTGCGGCAAGAGCATCCGCACATCATCGGCCACTGTCAAAGGCACGGTTGGCGTTTCACCCAAGAACACAGGCGCCTGCGCCAAAATATCCCCCGCTGCGATCACATCGCGCTCGACAAATTGGCGAAAGGCCCAATTCACGATCCGCTCCGCCTCGCCAGCGCGGGCATCCGCCGTAGGCAAGCCCGAAATCACAAAGGTCACGCGGCGATCGCCTTGCACGGCAGAGCCGACCAAACCATAGCCTGCCTCCTCGGTATGGCCCGTTTTCAGACCATCAGCCCCAATCCCTAACCCCAAAATCGGGTTGCGGTTAAACCGATTGTCAGGCGCGCGATTATCGAAGGGAAATTCACGCTCGTTAAAATAGTGATAATATTGCGGAAACTCGGTGATCAGACGCTCGGCCAAAATGCCCAGATCGCGCATCGACATCACATGCCCCGCAGCGGGCCAGCCGCTGGCGTTGCGAAAGGTTGCAGTATCCATCCCCAATTGCCGTGCGCGTTCTGTCATCAGCGCGGCAAATCCTGCCTCAGTGCCATCAGAGCTAAGCGCCTCGGCCAAAACCACCGTTGCGTCATTACCAGACAGAACAACAATCCCACGGATCAAATCCTCGACCCGAACGCGGTCGGTTGTGTTGAGAAACATGGTTGACCCGCCAAAGGACATGGCATGCTCTGAGACGGGCAGTGCGGTGTCCAACGTGAGGCGCCCATCTTCCAGCGCCTCAAACGTCATGTTCAACGTCATCAGCTTGGACATCGAGGCAGGCGGCAAAGGCACATCCTCATTCAGCGCGAAAAGAACCTGCCCTGAATTGTGATCCACCACATAGGCCGATCCTGCCTGTGTCTCAAACCCTTGGGCATTAACCGCCTGAGGCAGAAAAATACCTACAGCCAAGGCTAAACTGCAGCCGAAACTGCCGAGTGTCTTTGCCAATGTCACGCCCATTCCCCACCTGTCGCTCGACCCGCAGAGCTTGGCCGCGGGCTCAATTGGTTACAAAATACGCATCTTGGAAGCCAAGCCTGCGTGCAACGTCCAGATTATTGGCCCGCTCCGCAGTTGTCGAGGCAGGCCCGACCACCACCCGCCAAAAACGGCGGCCATTGGAGGTCTGATCATAGATGGTGGGCTGCAATCCAGAATTTCGCAAGGCCTGCGCGGTTTGATTTGCATTTTCTTGCAGCGCGCATTGCCAAATTGCAAAAACTCTGCTGAAAGTAAGTTGTCGCAGCGAGCTCAAGGATTCAGGTAATCGTGAGGGCAGAGGCAACTCGAAAATCAGTGCCACATAATTTTTATCACGGAAAAATTCACAATCCGGCACCCCTTCCAGAATCGCCCTCCAAGGGCTATCTCGCTTAAGTCGGAGGAGTGGCAGAGTGGTTTAATGCACCGGTCTTGAAAACCGACGTACGTCAAAAGCGTACCGTGGGTTCGAATCCCACCTCCTCCGCCATTAGGCATCATATTTTCATGAAAATATTGGCTCTAAGCTACTGATTTACCTCGAACTATCATTTTCGAGTGCGTTGAATAAAAAAGTTATTATGTCCTCCGCAAAGATTAACCGATAAACGGGGCTAGTTGCTTGGATGCACCTGCTGTCACCAAGCCTACTAGCAATGTGTCACCTTCGATGCAGCGTCATCTCGTTTGGTATGGGCCACCGGCCCAAAAATACAGCCACAACAGTGGATATTCCGGCCTTTATGAACTACAGTTGTTACAGAACGTCCGAGACCCAACGCACGGAGATGACAATGAGATCCATAACGGCATTCGCCATTGGAGCGTTAGTAACACTGGCGGCCAACGCTGTGTCAGCCTGCCCAGATTACTCACAATGGGGGCGTGAAAGCTATAACGCCAGCGGAAATCAACTCTATCAACCACAGTATTTTAATGTAGTCGCCGGGGGAGAAAACTATCTGCAAAACTGCAGACACATAAACCCTAGAACGGACCGAGGGCCAGGCTATTTCACAACTGCGCCAGACTTCACCTTCGATCTAAGGGGTATGAGAGGCTATGAACTTCACATTAGTGTAGTGAGCCAATGTGACTCAGCGCTGCTTATAAACACAGGAAGTGCAAACTGGTACTACGATGACGATGACAATGGAAACCTGGACCCAAAAATCATCCTTACATATCCATCAGACGGGTACTTGGACATTTGGGTTGGCACCTATGACGGGCAATATTGTGATGCCACTTTGCGACTAGAGACTTTTTGATAGGTCTTTGAAGGGAGAAAATTCTCTAATTTTTCCCCTTTTCAATTGCTTCTCCTAGGTTCCTCTAAGTAGACTAGGGGGAGGTTTCATATGGAGTATTTCCTTATGATTTCCGGGTCAGGCTCCACACCAATGCCTGGAGCACTAGGGACAGTTACGTAGCCTTGATTTTTTTTCACCTGACCTAAAACGTCGAGCGGTTCCTTCAATAGCTCGTCACGGAAGTGATTGTGTGTTGTGTCTAACTCCAACATTGGTTCCCATTGATTAATACCGCCTGGGATGGATGGCATAGCCGCAAGAAGTTGTAAGTTTGTTGCAACAGCTATTGCTGATCCCCAAACATGATTAATTACCGGGGTGAAATGGGCGTGGCACAGGGCTAGAACACGTAGGTATTCAGAAATGCCGCCGAGCGCGCAGACTTCAGGTTGCGCAATATCAAGACCACGGTTTTCTAAAATAGTTCGCCAGCCCCAGCGGTTAAATTCGGCTTCACCGCCCGATATGTTTACGCAAAGCCCCTGACGTAATTCACGATAACCATCAAGATCCTCAGGCGCTACAGGCTCCTCAAACCAATAGGCGTTCATCTCTTCCAGTGCTCGCCCCACGTAAAACGCATCAGAGGTTGTGTAACAATGGTTAGCATCCACCATAAACTGGCCTTTTGCGCCCACTCCTTCTGCGACAGCGGCGCAAAGCTCCACATCAGCTTTAGCTCCGAGGCCAACTTTCATTTTAGTGGCGTGGAAGCCCATTGAGAGTATACGGGATGCCTCATCCTTAAAGCGCGATTTATGGTCAGCAAAACTTTCTCGTTTTAGCATCATGCCATAACCGTAGGCTTTTATACTACTGCGGTGCGCCCCGCCGATCAGCTTGTGCAAGGGCAATCCAGCAACCTTACCGGCAATGTCCCATAGGGCTATATCTACGCCAGAAAGAGCCTGTAACGGCATGCCCTTTTGACCATGATCTCGCAGTAAATTGTAAACTTTATGCCAAATAACATCGCGATCCAACGGATCCGACCCCAAAATCATTGGTTGGATGACTAATTCAACAATACCTCTATTTGCGACTGCAATGTTTCCAGCTCCAAAGCACTCGCCCCACCCTGTTACACCTTCATCGGTCTGCACTTCAACCAAGTGCGCACTTCGCTTTGCGTAGAATTGTTGCGAATATCCAAGTTCTTCTGACAGTTCATATTGTAGAACATGGCTTTTTACTTTGGTTATTTTCATAATTGCCTTCGTCTGAAAAATAGACACACACTCACAACAGCAATCCACACATGGGTCAAGCAACGTTGCCGATCGCTTTTAACAGATAATGGCAATTATAAAGTCAAACATAAACAAAAAGGAATTATTTGATGATTACGCCCCAGTTCTGTGAACAAATGGCCCATTACAACAGTTGGCAAAATACCAATATCCGCTCAAGTTTAAGCGCTTGTTCTCATCAGGTTTTGACTGCCGATCATGGCGCCTACTTCGGGTCAATACTTGGCACACTTAATCACCTTCTTTGGGGTGATCAAATTTGGATGTCGCGCTTTGACAATGACGAAGGTCCAAGAGCGTCCGTTGATCAAAGCTCGCAACTTACAAAAACGTTTAGAGACTGGAAAGAAGAGCGTGAAAAATTAGATCAGCGTATAATTAGATGGGTTCGTGATTTAACTCAGATTACACTTGAGGAAGAACTCACCTGGTTCTCAAGAGTTTATCAAAAGGAGATGAGGATAAATAAGTCTCTCGCGATCGTTCACATGTTCAATCATCAGACCCATCACAGAGGCCAAATCCACTCGATGATGACTGCCATAGGAATTGAAACGCTGCCGACAGATATCATCGCCATGCCATAATAATTCAGATTATTTATAGTTGTTTTTGTTTTATTGATTGAGGGTTATTCTCTGGCGGCAGGATCCGTGCAAAGACGGTGACAATTTCCAAACCTGCCCTATCTTTGGCCCATGACCGAGCACAACGCCCCTCCAACCCCAAGAATCGAACTGCTGTACAATGCAGATTGTCCCATCTGCAATTGGGAGATTAATCGGTATAATAAACACGCGCCCGACCATCTGCGTTTTGTGCCCATTACAGATGAGGCTGCCGCAGGCTGGGGCGTCAGCCCTGACACAGCTTTGCGGGCGCTGCATTTACGCGACACGGGCAACCCTGATGTGCATCAAACGGGAGTTGCGGCCTTTCTGGCGCTTTGGCAGGCTATGCCGCGCACAAGATGGATTGCGCATATGGTTGGGCTATGGCCGCTGCGCCCCTTGGTGGATTGGGCCTATCGCGAAGTGGCGGCACCCGCCCTTTACCATTTGCACAAACGGCGCGAGGCAAAACGGGAGGACAGATCGTGAAGCCTATCCTTACCGCATGGGCCCTCTTGGGTTTCACAGTCGCGGGGCTTGCTTTTGCGACCGCCGCCCCACCCTATCAGCTTGAGCTGACCTGCCGCGCGGGGGATGTCACGGCCACAGTGCGGGTCGATCAACCTCGGCGCTATTTCGCGTCTCTGCGTGCCACGGCACTGCCACAGGCCGAGATTACTGACGGACGCGCGCGCTTTACGGCGCAATTTGCACATCAACACTCTGATCGGGGCGAGGAAGTTACTTTTTATCTCGAGAGCGGGGCATATTTGGGCGCTTGGACGGATGCAATCAACGAATTATGGCTCTATCGCGATGCCACGGGCGCGGTTTATGACAACGCCCTTGTCCTGCCCTGCACATAGGGGCAGAATGACGGGCATCTGTTATTGCCCCTTTACGCATGGGCCTTCGCAGATTAGGCAAGCGCTAACGCAATCCTTTCAGGAATGGCCAAAATGTCGGTTTCGATGCTCTCCACCTTTGTCAAACCCATGCATCCCGAAGGGCGCAAATTCGTGGCCATTGCGGCGGCGATCACGCTTGTCCTCTTCGCGCTATGGGAACCTTTGGGGTGGATTGGCACGGGTCTGACAGTGTGGGTCTATTACTTTTTTCGCGACCCCGAGCGCGTCACCCCAGATCGCGCTGGCGTGATGGTCTCGCCCGCCGATGGTGTGGTGTCCCTGCTTGAACCTGCGACCCCGCCCGCCGAACTTGGCTTGGGCGAGGCGCCGATGACGCGCATCTCGGTTTTCATGTCCGTCTTTAATTGCCATGTGAACCGTATCCCTGCGGCGGGGTGGATCACGGCCGTGGCCTATCATGAGGGCAAATTCCTCAACGCCTCGCTCGACAAAGCCTCGACCGATAATGAGCGCAACGGCATCGCCGTTGAACTGCCCGATGGCCGCAAATATGGTGTGGTGCAGATTGCAGGATTAGTTGCACGCCGCATCCTGTGTTGGAGCGTTGTGGATGAAGCGATGGAGCGCGGGCAACGCTTTGGCCTGATCCGCTTTGGCTCGCGGCTTGATATCTACCTGCCAGAGGGCGCAGAACCTTTGGTCAAGATCGGACAAACCATGATCGCAGGCGAGACTGTGATCGCCACGCTTGACCCTGACACGCAACACTAAGGCCCGCGGCAATGAAACGTCTGTTTTCGCGCAATTCTGGAAATGAGGGGGTGCCTTTCGCCCTTCTACTGCCCAATCTTGTCACTTTGACAGGCATGTGTTTGGGCCTTACCTCGATCCGTTTTGCGATGGATGGGCGGTTCAAAACGGCGGTGGTGTTAATCCTGCTTGCGGCTGTGATGGACGGGCTAGACGGGCTGATTGCCCGCCGCCTCAACGCCACCTCTCGCCTTGGCGCAGAATTGGACAGCCTGTCAGATTTCCTTTGCTTTGGGGTCGCACCCGCGCTGCTTGTCTATCATATGATCTTGGATGGCACTGGATCTTTAGGATGGATCGCCGTTTTGACCTTTGCAGGGGCAAGTTGCCTGCGCCTTGCGCGCTTTAACGTCATGCGGGCCGAACCTGACAAAATCGAGGACAGCACACCTGATCTCGATGATGTCATCGAAGAGGTTGAAAACAGCAAACCCCATTTCGTAGGCGTCCCTGCCCCAGGTGGCGCAATGTTGGGGCTATTGCCGCTTTATCTCATTTTTGCAGGTTGGGATTTCCCAATCATGCACCCGTTCGCTGCCGCGCTTTGGTTGGGGATTGTGGCGATTTTGATGATCTCCACGCTAAAAACCTTTTCGCCAAAGGCGCTGAAAATCCCGCGCTGGTCAATCGCACCTTTGATGATTGTCACAGTGGTCTTTATCGGCTTGATCTTTTCGATGCCTTGGACGCTCTTCGCTGCAATCTGCGCAGGCTATGGCGCGCTGATCACGGGCAATATCATCACCGCCCGCGGCAGGCTGTTTGGCTGATTAAGCGGTCTTATCGTCCTCAGGTTGTGCGGGTGGATCGTTATAGGCGGCCCAGCCGTAATCCCCACCTGATGGCGGCAACTCCGTTTCGCGCACCCGCCGCGCCATATAGGCCTTGGCGATAAAATGACCCGAAATCGGTGCGGTGAGGAACAAGAACAAGGTGATCAGCAGCTCGTGAAAACTCAGATGCCCTTTTATCAATAGGAAATAGAGCATCGAGGCCAGAAGCACCCCACCCACGCCCAAAGTTGCGGCCTTGGTCGGCGCGTGCAGCCTTTGCAACGTGTCTTGCAACTTGATCATCCCGAATGAACCCACGAGGCCAAAAATCCCGCCGATGACCAAGAGCGCGCTGATGATAATTTCTACCAACATCGCCATCCCCTATTCGATAATGTCGCCGCGCAACAAAAAGCGGCAATAAGCAACGGTTGACACAAACCCGACCATTGCGATCAGCATGGAGGCTTCGAAATAAACGCCCGTTCCCTGCCAAATGCCGTAAAGCACGACCAAGGCAATGACGTTCAGCACCATTGTATCCAAGGCAAGGATGCGATCCGCAAGATCAGCGCCCGTGGCCAGAATATAGAGATTGGCCAAGAGGCCAATGCCAAAACAGGCCATCGCGAAAATCAACGCATAGGTGATCATTGAAAAATCTCCTTCAAACGGCGCTCATAGCGGGTTTTGATCTCATCGCGCACGGCATCGGGATCATCCGTGTCCAAAGTGTGAACCAAGATCGCCTTCCCGTCCGAGGACAGCATGGTCGACACCGTGCCGGGGGTCATCGTGATGGTTCCCGCCAAAATCGTGATCGCCTCAGCCGAGGTCAGATCATGCGGGACTACAACCCATTGCGAATGGATATTGGCATTGCGCTTGAACAAGATCACCTTCGCGACTTGAATATTCGCGACAACAATATCCCACAGCACGATCAGCATAAATTCGATCGCCTTGAACGGGTGACGTAGAATAGGCCGACGCGGCCAGTAGATCGATGTCATCAAAGGCAGAACAAGCCCAAGGAACCCGCCAAGCAAAATATTGCCAAGCGTCACCTTGTTGACGAGGCCCAACCAGACCAATGTCAGCAAAAGCGAAAGATAGGGATGTGGAAAGATGCGTCTGAGCATGGGGGTCATCCTTCGCCATGGGGTGCAAGCACCGCCTCAATATAGCCCTGCGGGAAGAACAATTGATCCGCCGCAGCCGCGCCCGCGTCATAAATTGGGCCTGCGAAGACGGTCAGCCCCACTAAGAGCGCGACAAGCGCACCCATTCCCGCCCCTTGCGATAGGGTGACAGGCGGGGCGGCCTCTGCATCGGGGTCTGGTGCGACCGTAACCGATTTCCAGAACAAGATTGATCCCGCGCGCACAAAGCCCAAGATCATCACCAAAGAGCCTATCAAAATGACCGAAAAGGCCAAAGTGATATGCGGGCCATCGGCCAAGGCCTCGAGGATCAACAACTTGCCCAAGAAGCCGCTCAATGGGGGCATACCCACCATCGCAATCCCTGCGGCAAAAAAGGCAGCCGCAAACAGCCCGTTTTGTCCCAAAGGTGCTGCAAGGATTAGCCTGCCATCTTCGCCGCGCCGTGACAGGTAAATATCTGCAAATAAGAACAGCGCAGCGGCCGCAAGGGTCGAGTTCAGCATGTAATATATCGCCGCAGAGGCCGCCACGGGGGTCATGGCGGCAACCGCCAACATCATCGTGCCCATTGACCCGATTACCGCATAGGCGATGAGGTGCTCCAAACGTTTGGCGCCAAAGACACCAATCGCCCCAACCGCCAAAGTTAAAGCCGCCATTGGGATCAACCACGCGGTCACCATATCCCCAATCGCGCCCGCCTCAGGGCCAAAGGAGATGGTGTGAATGCGCAAGATTGCATAAGCCCCGACCTTGGTCATGATGGCGAAAAGCGCAGCAACGGGGGCTGGTGCGTTGGAATAGGTTGCAGGCAACCAAAATTGCACAGGGAACAACGCGGCTTTGACCGCAAAGACAAACAGCAACAAAATCCCCGCGACCCGCACTAGGGCTGCATCCTCTACGGGCACCTGCGCAATTTTCACGGCCATATCCGCGATATTCAGCGTGCCAGTTGAGGCGTAAAGCGTGCCAAGCGCGAACAAAAAGAGGGTTGAGCCTGCAAGGTTCATCACCACATATTGCAAGCCTGCCTTCAGACGGATCTTGCCCCCTGCATGGATCATCAACCCATAAGACGCGATCAAGAGAACCTCAAAGAACACAAAGAGGTTGAACGCGTCCCCCGTCAGAAATGCTCCGACAATCCCCATAAGTTGGAATTGATAGAGCGCATGAAAATGACGGCCTCGCTTATCCCAATTGGTTGCGACAACATGATAAAGCACCACTAAGGCCAAAATCGCCGTGAGCAAAACCATCAGCGCTGAAAGGCGATCAAGCACCAAAACAATGCCAAAAGGCGCAGGCCAATCGCCGAGGCGATAGACAAATGTCTCACCGCCCGAAGCCATCACAAAGAGGCCAATCGCAAGACCCAATAGGCCAAGAACGCCTGCAAATGCCCCAACCCGCGCAAGGGTTATGTCGTGCCGCATTACATAAGCGATGATTGGTGCAAGCATCGCGGGCAGAATGACGGGGGCAATGATCCAATGCATCATTTAGTCCCCTCTTCTGCTGCGTCTTCGGCATCAAGATTGATCTCATCACTTTCGTTTTCGAAAAATGAGCCCAAGGAAATCATCACCAACACCGCCGTCATCCCGAAGGAAATCACAATCGCCGTCAGAACCAAGGCCTGTGGCAAAGGATCCGTGTAGGGCTGATCACCATAGGGGTTGAGGATGGGCGCTGCATTTACCACAAGGCGGCCTGTTGAGAACAAAAACAGGTTCACCGCATAGGATAAAAGGGCAAGACCAAGAATCACGGGAAAGGCCCGCAACCGCAAGATCAGGTAAACGCCCCCAGCGGTCAGAATGCCGACCGCGCTGGCTACCAGAAACTCCATCTCAAACCCCCTTCGCGGTCTGCTCTTGCGCCGTGTCATCGGCGCGGGCGGGATCAAAATCCATTGGTTCGGGATTGGCACGCTCGCCGCTGGTAAAGGCAATACGAGCCAAGGAATAGAGCATCAGCATCACCGCCCCCAGAACCGTCAAAAAGACGCCCAGATCAAAAAGGGCCGCTGTTGCCAATTCGAATTCCTCGATGGGCGGGAAATGGAAATACCCAAAGGCAGAGGTCAGGAACGGCGTGCCCGAAAGCCACGCGCCCATCCCCGTCATACCTGCAATCACCACGCCCCAACCAATCAAGCTGTGATATTCGAATTTTTGCCGCTCCTGCGCCCAAGCAAAGCCTGACGCCATATATTGCGTCAAAAGCGCAATCGACACGATCAGCCCCGCAACAAAGCCACCACCCGGTTGGTTATGGCCGCGCAGGAACATGTAGACCCCGACCATCAACACGATAGGCAGCATCACGCGGGTTGCGACAACCATCATCAACGGGTGACGATCACGCGACAAATCCCCACGATCAGGGTTTGCGCTGCGCCGCAACCGCCGCCCCACAGGGCCTGAGAGCAGCGCCTCCATCAATGCATAGATAACCAGACCCGCAATACCCAGAACGATGATCTCGCCATAGGTGTCGTAACCACGGAAATCGACCAAGATCACGTTCACCACATTGGTGCCGCCGCCGCCGGTTTTGGAATTGGCGAGGTGGTAATGCGAGATTGACGAAAAATCCCGCAAGAGGAACGCCATAGACAAGGCCGCAACCCCAACACCCGCCCCAATCGCAATCGCACCATCGCGCATGCGCAAAGCGGGGCTGCTTTCGGTGGGGGTGTATTTCGGCAAGAAATGCAGCGCGATCAACAACAGCAAGATCGTCACCGTCTCAACCGAGATTTGCGTCACCGCCAGATCAGGCGCCGAGAGGTAGACAAAGGCACCAGAGACACCCAGGCCGATAATACTGATCAAAATCAGCGACAAGAACCGCTTGCGGTGGTTCAAGACAACAAGCGCCGTTGCGATCACCATGGCCACCCACCCAGCTGCGGCTATCGGGGTGATTGGCAAAGCCTCGCGCGTGACAGGGCCGATACCCGCGCCGCTATACGCGATGTAGCCTGCCGCCAAAATGGCAACCACGAAGATTGCCAAATAGCGACTGATAGCGCCATTGTGCAACGCCCCGTTAAGGGCCGACATGGCCCGCTGAACCGCACCATAGAGAACATCAAAAATCACTTTCGCCTCAGGGCGCGGCACCGCGTTCCAAAGACGCTCAAGCTTGTCATGCAGGGCGAGCAGGATCAAACCACCTACCACCGCGCCGATGGATATAAACAAGGCAGGCGTGAAGCCATGCCAAATCTTGAGGGCGTAATAGGGCAACTCTCCGCCGATGACCGCCTGCCCTGCCGTGGCCACCAAAGGCCCCGCAATCAGGGCGGGGAAGAGGCCGATCAAAACAACAAAAACGACCAAGAAGGCAGGCGCGGCCCACATCCCAAATCCTGGATCATGCGGCATATGCGGATAGTCATCCCGCTTTGGCCCAAAAAAGACATGAACGATCAAACGGAACGAATAGGCGACCGAGAATAATGCCCCCAAGGTTGCGAATACTGGCATCACCCAATGCGCCCCCGCCCAAGGGGTATGCACCGCCGCCTCAAGCATCATTTCCTTAGACAAGAACCCGTTGAAAAGCGGGATACCCGCCATAGACAACGACCCAATCACCGCAATCACCGCGGTGATGGGCATCAGGTGACGCAAACCGCCGAGCCGCTTTATATCGCGGGTATGGGTTTCATGGTCGACAATTCCCACGCTCATGAACAAAGCGGCCTTAAAGGTCAGGTGGTTGAGGATATGAAACACCGCCGCAACAGCGGCAAATTTCGTGCCCATCCCCAAGAGCAAGGTCAAAAGGCCCAAATGGCTGACAGTCGAGAAGGCCAACAATGCCTTTAGGTCGTCTTTGAACAGTGCGATCTTCGCGGCCATCACCATCGTGATCAAACCTGTCGTGGCCACGATGTAGAACCACTCAGGCGTGCCTGCCAAAACGGGCCACATCCGCGCCATCAAGAAAATGCCCGCCTTCACCATGGTCGCCGAATGCAGATAGGCTGACACAGGTGTGGGCGCAGCCATCGCGTGGGGCAGCCAGAAATGGAAGGGGAACTGCGCGGATTTTGTAAAGGCGCCAAGCAGGATCAAAATCAGCGCGGGCAAATACCAGTCGGAGGCGCGGATCGCATCGCCTGCCTGCAAAATATCCGTCAGGTTATAGCTGCCTGCAAGCTGGCCCAAAATGACCAATCCCCCGATCATGGCCAAACCACCCGCACCCGTGACAGCCAAAGCCATCCGCGCGCCTTGGCGACCTTCGGGCAGGTGTTTCCAGTAGCCAATCAGCAAGAAGGAGGAGAGCGAGGTCAACTCCCAGAAAATCAGCAAAAGCAGGATATTGTCAGACAAAACGATGCCGAGCATCGCGCCTTGGAACAGCAGAAGATAGGTGTAAAATTGCCCCATCGGGTCTTTGTCCGACAGGTAGAACCGCGCATAAAGCGTGATCAACAGGCCCACGCCCAAGATCATGCCCGCAAACATCAGGCCCAAACCATCAAGGAAGAATGCCATCTCCAAACCCATGGCAGGCAGCCAAGGGACGGAATAGGTCAAAACCTCGCCACGAAATACCACAGGGGCAAGCGTGCCCAACATAATAAGCGCCAAAGCCGTGGGGATCGCGGTAAATGTGGCGCAAGCATTGCGCCCCGCGCGGATCATCAACCCCGGCACCAAGGCGCCCAAAAACGGTAAAATGGCAATGATAGGCAATATCTGGCCTGCGCTGCTCATGTTACTTCCCTGTTCTAGGCGCATCTTGGGTGATGCGCGATTATGCTGTATCAATCTGCAAAGGCTTTGCGGGAAAGGTCAATATCTGACACCCAATTAACGGCGCATTTTCTGCGTCCGATAGAGAATGCGCGTGAAAAACGCCAAGATATCGCCCCAACCTGCGCCAACCTGCCATGAGCGCATAATGGGAAGGTCACACTGACCGCTGCCCGTTCTTTTTGCCTTCTTCGGTGGTCTCAACTATCTGTGAGGTGATCTAGAGCCCGAGATATGGTTCTGCAAGAGGTGGGCGGCTTTTCACCCGCATCAAAACTTGATCTTACCTCTGACATCGCAGCAGAGGATGATCAAAAGTCTTGAGGCAGACGCAACAATGCCACGGCATCGCGTGCCAGCGGATGCAATCGGCCAGCCTGTGACGAGTCGCTGACAAGGCCTACGAAATCAGCGCGCATCTCTGGCCCCCAAAAATCGTTCAGATGGGCCGCAACACGCTCGGCCAAGTCATCGCCTTTTTGGCTTTCGAAAAATGTGGCGATCTGGTTCGCCATCGTAATCAGCTTATCCGATGCCACAGTGATCTATCCTTGTTCTATCCGCTGGGGATGCGTGAAAATTTCAAATTGCCCTTTGCGCGCCAATGCCGCCACGCACAGCCCCGCCTGATCTGCAACATCCAAGGCCAACGCGGTTGGTGCGGAAACCGCGATCAGCACAGGCGCGCCTGCGATAACGGTTTTTTGCACCATCTCGACCGAGACGCGGCTAGTGATCACAATCGCGCCCGCAGTCGGATCAATATGTGCCGCCCCCATCGCGCCGATCAGCTTATCAAGCGCATTGTGCCGCCCAACATCCTCGCGCGCCAAGACAATGCCCTGTGAGGGATGAAAAAACGCCGCCGCGTGAACCGCATGGGTTTCATCGTGCAAAGGTTGGTGACCCCGCAAGGCCTCCGCCGCACCCAATAGCGGGGTGAGGGGCAAAGGGGCTATATCGTGCGGTAAGGGCGCGACATCCCGCATCGCTTGCGCAAGGCTATCAATACCACACAGCCCACATCCCACAGGGCCCATCATCGAGCGGCGCCGCGCCTGCAAGACCTTTGATTGCGCGGCATCAAGCCAAAGCCGTGCTTCAATGCCTTCACCCGCCTCGTGGCGGACAATCTCAATCTCGCGAATATCGGCATCGCTCGCGATAAAGCCTTCGGTTTTGGCAAAGCCCCGCGCGAAATCTTCGAGATCACGCGGGGTGGCCATCATGACCGCTTGCGTGCCCCCATCAAAGACCATGGCCACAGGGCATTCTTCGGCCAAGGCACGGTCTTCGGCCGTCAGGCCGTCACGGGTGGCCTTTACCACCGCGCGCGCCAAAGGGGCCGCAGCCATAGCTATTCCGCCGCTGGCAGGATACGCCGCGCCGCCTTGGCCTGCGCCTCATAGCTTTCTTGCCATTCAGTTGGGCCATTTGATTGCGACACTTGCACCGCTGTCACCTTATATTCAGGGCAATTCGTGGCCCAATCCGAGAAATCGGTGGTGATCACATTGGCCTGCGTCTGCGGGTGGTGGAAGGTTGTATAGACCACACCTGGGCTGACGCGATCAGTGATCTTGGCGCGCAGGGATGTCTCGCCTGACCGCGAGGCCAGCTTGACGTAATCGCCCTCCTTGATCCCGCGTGTTTCTGCGTCATGGGGATGGATTTCCAACACATCCTCTTCATGCCAGACGGTGTTTTCCGTGCGCCGTGTCTGCGCCCCCACATTATACTGGCTCAAGATACGCCCTGTGGTCAGCAAAAGTGGGAAGCGCGGCCCTGTGCGCTCATCGGTGGCAACATATTCAGTCAGAATAAAGCGCCCCTTGCCGCGCACAAACCCATCAACATGCATCAATGGCGTGCCCTCTGGGTTTGCGTCATTGCACGGCCATTGCACGCTGCCTTTTTCCTCAAGCACCGCGTAATCAACGCCAGCAAAGCTTGGGGTGGTGGCGGCGATTTCCTCCATGATTTGAGACGGGTGGGTATAGTTCCACCCTGCCCCCATGGCATTGGCCAAGGCTTGCGTTACTTCCCAATCAGCCATCCCTGCCTTTGGCGCCATGACTTCGCGCACGCGGTTGATGCGCCGCTCAGCATTGGTGAAGGTGCCATCTTTCTCAAGGAAGGTTGAGCCAGGCAAGAAAACGTGGGCGTAATTAGCAGTTTCATTCAAGAAAAGATCATGCACGATCACGCAGTCCATCGCGGCCAAACCTGCCGCCACATGTTTGGTATCTGGGTCAGACTGAAGGATATCTTCGCCTTGGCAGTAAAGCCCTTTAAACTTACCCGCCACTGCCGCATCCAACATATTGGGAATGCGCAGGCCTGGCTCTGGGTCAATCTCAACGCCCCAAGCTTGCTCAAAAATAGCGCGCACATCGGCGTTTTTGACATGGCGATAACCCGGCAATTCATGCGGGAAAGACCCCATATCACACGAGCCTTGCACGTTATTTTGTCCACGCAGCGGGTTCACACCCACCCCTTCGCGGCCCACATTGCCCGTAAGCATCGCCAGATTGGCGATCCCCATCACTGTGGTCGAGCCTTGGGAATGCTCTGTCACACCCAAGCCGTAATAAATCGCCCCATTGCCGCCCGTTGCATATAGGCGCGCTGCGGCGCGCAGTTCCGCAGCAGGCACACCCGTCAAAGCCTCAACCGCCTCGGGGCTATGGCGCGGGTCAGCAATAAATTCTGCGTAATCTTCGAACTCATCCCAATCGCAGCGCTCGCGGATATAGGCCTCGTTCGCAAGACCTTCGGTGACAATCACATGGGCCATGGCCGTAACAACCGCCACATTTGTGCCAGGCTTCAGCGGCAGGTGATGCGCGGCCTTGATATGGGCGGATTTCACCAGATCAATGCGGCGTGGGTCGATCACAATCAGCTTTGCCCCTTGGCGCAGGCGCTTTTTCAGACGGCTTGCGAAAACGGGGTGGCCATCGGTTGGGTTGGCCCCAATCACGACAACCACATCCGCATGCGCGACCGAGTCAAAATCTTGCGTCCCTGCCGATGTGCCAAAGGTTTGGCCCAAGCCATAACCGGTTGGCGAATGGCAGACCCGCGCACAAGTGTCGGTATTGTTATTGCCAAACACCGCACGCGCGAGTTTTTGCACAAGGAAGGTTTCTTCGTTCGTGCAACGGCTTGAGGTGATCACGCCGATGGATTTCTGGCCATACGTCGCCTGAATGCCCCGCAGTTTTTGCGCGGCGAAGCCAAGCGCCTCCTCCCATGACACTTCGCGCCATGGCTCGGAGATGTCATCACGGATCATCGGGTTCAAAATGCGGTCTTTATGGGTGGCGTAACCATAGGCAAAGCGCCCCTTCACGCAGGAATGCCCGCGATTGGCCTTGCCGTGTTTATAGGGCACCATCCGCACCAATTGATCGCCATTCAATTCTGCTTTGAACGAACAGCCCACACCACAATAGGCGCATGTGGTCACGACCGAGCGTTGCGGCGTGCCCAATTCGATGACAGATTTTTCCTGCAAAGTTGCAGTTGGACAGGCCTGCACGCAAGCACCGCATGACACGCAATCCGAACTGAGGAAATCATCCAACGGGCCGCCTGCAGATACGCGGCTGTCAAACCCACGCCCCTCGATGGTCAGCGCAAACGTGCCTTGCACCTCCTCGCAGGCCCGAACACAGCGGTTGCAGACGATGCATTTGGAGGGGTCATAGGTGAAATAAGGATTGCTTTCATCCTTGGGTAAATATTCGGGGTTGAGATCCCCATTGGTATCACGCGCGGTGAAATGGTTGGCGATACTCGCCCCTTCGGTCGCGCTATAGCGCACATCGCGCAATCCAACCGCGCCCGCCATGTCCTGCAATTCGCAATCGCCATTGGCGGCACATGTCAAACAATCAAGCGGGTGATCGCTGATATACAGCTCCATCACCCCGCGGCGCAGTTTGTGCAGCTTGGCGTTTTGGGTATGAACCACCATACCCTCGGCCACGGGTGTCGTGCAGGAGGCGGGCGTGCCGCGCCGCCCCTCGATTTCGACAACGCATAAACGGCAAGAGCCAAAGGCCTCAAGGCTGTCCGTCGCGCAGAGCTTGGGGATCGACAATCCCGCCTCGGCCGCGGCGCGCATAACGCTTGTGCCCTCTGGCACAGTAACCGCCACACCATCAATCGTCAGACTGACAGGCGCGCCCGTCTTAGCGGGCGTTCCCATGTCGCGGTCATCCCAAGGAATGATGAAATCTTTCATGGATCAAAACCCTCCTATTCCGCGGCCTGATTGGCGGGGGTGGCCCCAAATTCATCTGGAAAATTCTGAAGCGCCGACATGACGGGGTAAGGCGTGAACCCGCCAAGCGCGCAGAGCGAGCCGTCTTTCATCGTCTCGCACAGATCGGTCAACAAGGGGATTGCGGTCGCATCCCCGGCGGCAATGCGGTCGATGGTTTCCACCCCGCGTCTTGCCCCAATGCGGCAGGGCGTGCATTTCCCGCAAGATTCCACCGCGCAAAATTCCATCGCAAACCGCGCCATCTGAACCATGTCGGCGCTGTCGTCAAAAACGACCACGCCCGCATGCCCAATCAGCCCGCCCTGCCCATCAAATTCCTCATAGGCAAAAGGCGTGTCAAATTTGGACGGGGGCATATAGGCACCCAAGGGGCCGCCCACCTGAACCGCTTTGACGGGCCGCCCCGTAGCGGTGCCGCCCACAATCTCGTTGACCAATTCGCCCAAAGGCATCCCAAAGGCGGTTTCAAACAACCCGCCGCGCGCAACATTGCCTGCAATCTGGATTGGCATCGTCCCTTTAGACCGACCAAGGCCAAAACTGGCATAATGCGCCGCACCTTTTTCGAAAATCACAGGGATCGTTGCCAAGGACAGGACGTTATTCACAACGGTTGGCCGCCCTAGAAAACCCTCTAAGGCGGGCAGCGGCGGCTTGGCGCGCACAACACCGCGTTTGCCCTCAAGGCTGTTCAGAAGCGATGTCTCTTCGCCGCAAACATAAGCCCCTGCCCCCACGCGAATCTCAAGATCAAAGGCTTTGCCTGATCCCAACACATCGTCACCCAAAACGCCTTCGGAACGGGCGATGGTGACCGCCTCTTCCATCACTTCAATCGCATCGGGATATTCGGAACGGATATATACAAACCCGCGCGTGGCCCCTGTGGCCAGTCCCGCAATCGCCATGCCTTCAATCAAGCAGAAAGGATCCCCTTCCATGATCATCCGATCCGCGAAGGTTCCGCTATCCCCCTCGTCTGCGTTGCAAACGATGTATTTCTGAGGGCCTGCCGCCTCTGAGACAGTTTTCCACTTGATCCCAGTCGGGAAGCCTGCACCACCACGCCCGCGCAATCCAGAGGCGATCACCTCTGCGACAATGTCAGCGGCACTCATGGCGGCGGCACGAGACAGTCCCACAAGGCCGCCGTGAGCGCGGTAATCCGACAAGCTGAGCGGATCAATCAAACCGCAGCGCGCAAAAGTCAGGCGGTTTTGCTTGGCAAAAAACGGAATATCTTCGACAGGGCCGAGCGTCTCGATCTTGCCTGCCAGAAGATCCTCGACTTGATCCGCCGCAATCGGGCCATAAGCCAAACGGGTGCCATTTTCTTCGATCTCGACCAGAGGTTCTAGCCAGATCATCCCGCGACTTCCGTTGCGGATGATCTGCGCCTCTTCCCCACGGGCCATAAGCGCATCGGCCAAAGTGGCCGCAACCTCATCAGACCCAAGCGCCTTGGCGGCGGCATCACGGGGGATATAAATCTTTTTCATAGGCCCGCCTCCGATAAGGTTTTAATGATTTTTTCTTCGGTGGCGCGACCGATCAATTTGCCATCCAGCATAGCCGCAGGCGCACAGGCGCATAGGCCCAGACAATAAACAGACTCAACCACCAATTTCCCATCGGCGCGCGCCTGCCCCCAATCCAGTCCAAGCATCGCGAGAATACGATCAGACAGCGCTTTGCCGCCAACAGCCTGACAGGCCTCGGCACGACAAATTTTCAAGCTGTGCCGCGCGGACGGCGCTGTGCGGAAATCATGATAAAAGCTGATTACCCCGTGCAATTCCGCGCCTGTGATGTTGAGCGCATCACAAATGATCGGGCGGGCCGCTTCAGGAATATACCCAAATTCCTCTTGTAAGGCATGCAGCATGGGCAGCAGAGGCCCCTCCATCCCCATGTGGCGCATCACAATCGCCGTGATGTCTTGATCATTCGCATCAGCATGGTCGCGGGGCATGGCCGTAATCCTTTGGTCGTGAGGATCGCGCGCATCCACGCCTGAACGCGCGCGCGATGCCCGACTAATGCCCGAGGCTTAATTCCGTTTCAATATCAAAATTTCGTTAAACGATAGACAAAATCTATCAATTTACCTCGCCCGCCATCTCGCGCGCAACGCGTAAAAGGCTTCGGAAAACGGGGGTATAAGGCTCTTGATGGGGGGCGATCAAACCCACCTCAGGGCGCAGCGCCCCATCTTCCAACGGGATCACCCGCAGATCATGGCCAATGGCAAGGAACTGCGCCATGGGTTGCGGCAAAACTGTCAGCGCACCTGCCTCAATCACATGGCTCACCAGAACAATGGTCGAATTGCTTTCGACAACCGATTTTGGCTCGAGACCATGCGCCGCGAAATTGCGGTTCAAGATCCGCCGATTTTGCATATCAGGGGTTAGGAGGCTCAGGCTCATCCCCTCGAGCGCGGCCCATGCCACTCGGGTCTGTGCCGCAAAAGGATGATCTGATCGGCACAGAACCGCGTAATTTTCCCGATAGAGCCCCGTGCTAACCATGCGTCCCAAAGGCTCATTGTCCAAATAGGTCACACCCGCATCTGCATCGAGATTTTCCAACAGCTTGAGGATTTCGGCGGACGAACGAGACAGAATAGAAAAACTGACATTGGGATGCGCGCGCGAAAAGCGGCTGACGAGACGCGCGGCTTCGGTCAATGCGGTTGGGATCACCGCAAGGCGCAAATGGCCCGATAACCCCTCGCGGCTATAACGCATTTCTTCACACAACTGGCGGCTATCGCCCACGATACGCCGCGCCCACTCCAATGCGCGTTGCCCCTCAGGAGTCAGACCGCCAAAGCGTGACCCGCGCTGCACCAGCTTCACCCCAAGCTGGTCTTCCAGTTGCTTGATCCCTGAGGACAGGCTTGGCTGAGTAACCCCCAACAATTCAGCCGCACGGCCAAAGTGCTGGGTTTTAGCCAAAGCAAGCAGCATTTCCAATTTTTGGATCATAGACATTTCCTATCAATTTCCACAAATTCTATCATAACATCAGATCAAAAAAAGGCCGCATCGGCATACCCAATGCGGCCTTAATGATGTGATCTTGCGCCAATCAGCTTGGGCTTAGGCCCCTCAGTCGCTCTGATCTGCGGCGCAGAAGTTCAACTGTGGTCAAAAGCAGGATAGAGATGGTCACAAGGATCGTGGCCGCCGCCAAAATCGTTGGCGAGATTTGTTCGCGGAGGCCCGTGAACATCTGCCAAGGCAGGGTCTGCTGCTGCGCTGAACCAACAAACAGTACCACGACAACCTCGTCAAACGAGGTGATAAAGGCGAACAGACCGCCTGAGATAACACCCGGCAAAATCAGCGGCATCTGCACACGGAAGAAGGTGGTCACAGGGTTTGCGCCCATATTCGCCGCCGCCCGCGTCAGCGACCGATCAAAGCCAACAAGCGTGGCGGTCACTGTGATGATTACAAAAGGCACGCCCAACACGGCATGCGCCAAGATCACCTTCACATAACCCACGAAGGATTTGTTCAGACCCAAGGTCAGTTCCAACCAATTACCAAGAGGGGCGTAGAAAAAGAACATCCCTGTCGCTGAGATGATCAAAGGCACAATCATGGGCGAGATCAAAACCGCCATGATGGTTTGACGTCCAGGCACATGGGATTGCGACAAACCGATGGCCGCCAACGTGCCAAGACTAACCGAGATCACAGTCGCAATCGGCGCAATGATCAGCGAGTTTTTCAGCGGCTGCATCCACTCATCCGTGGTCAGGAAATCGCGGTAATGCTTCAGCGAATACCCCTCGGGGTCAAAAGCCAGCATCTCGGGCGTGAAGGTAAAGAAATCCTGCGCGTTAAACGACAGCCACATCACGGGGAAAAGCGGGGCAATCAGAAAGAAGAAGATCAGTCCACAGATAAACAGGAAACTGTTATGCCAAAGGGTCTGCCCGCCTGTATAATAAATCGGCACGCCTTTGCGATAATCGCCCGTGTCGATCCAGAAGACGAACCACGACAGCACCGCGCCCACAAGGCCTGCTGCGATTCCGCCGCCCAAATTGGTGGCGAAAAGACCCGCGGCAAAGAAGATCGCAATCACACCAAGGCGCGCCATCATCCGCTTTTCAGCCATGGGGTGCATCAAGGCCGCCAATATGCCCCCAATGAAAGCGCCCGCAACAATCCCCGTGAGCGGATTTCCAAAGGATGTGCCTGCGATATAGCCAAAGGCCGCTGACACAGCCGCAGTCAGGGGTGCCGTGAACCCCCAAAGGGAGGGGCGCTTGAGCGTAAGTTTCAGCGATTGAGCCATAATCTCAGCCCCCCAATTTCACGTTATCAATGCCGACAATGCGGTCATAAAGCCAATACAGCGCCAAGACCAAGGCCAGAAGGATCGAGCCCAAAGCCGCCGCCAAGCCCCAGTTGAGCGAGGATGAAATATGGTAGGCAATGCGGTTCGAGATAAAGACACCATCTGTGCCGCCCACGATTTCAGGCGTGATGTAATAGCCAATCGCCAAGATGAACACGAGAATCGACCCCGCCCCAATCCCTGGAACAGATTGTGGGAAATAGACCCGCCAGAACGCTGTCCAATTGGTCGCGCCAAGACTTTTGGCGGCGCGAAGGTAAGACGGCGGAATGGTTTTCATCACCGAATAAAGCGGCAAAATCATAAAGGGCAGCAAGATATGCGTCATCGCAATAATCGTGCCTGTCGAGTTATTCATCAAAATCAGGCGGTTTGCATCATCGACAAATCCAAGCCAGACAAAGATTTCATTAATCACGCCTTGCTGTTGCAGCAGCACTTTCCATGCACTGGTGCGCACCAAGAGCGATGTCCAGAACGGCAGAAGAACAAGGATCATCAAAACATTGGCGCTGCGCACAGGTAGGTTGGCCAAAAGCCACGCCACGGGATAGCCCAACAGGATACAGGAACCTGTGATGATCAAGGACATAATCATCGTGCGAATGAACAGTTTGATGTAAAGCTGCTGGCTTTCAGGGCGAGCATTCACACCCTCAAGCCCCTTTTCCATATCAATCGCGTTGAGGAAATAGCCTGTGGTGTAATCAGGGCTGTAAATCTTGATCGTTTGCCAGTTTTCCGTATCGCCCCATCCATCATTTTCTTCGATGAATGCGGCGCGGAAATCAATTTGCGGCAGGGTTGGCAGGGCTGCAATCACATTGGCCAATGGGCCTGCGCCCGCCCCTGTGTATGAGGCTAGAGCGGCCGCTGTATCAGCGCGCGCCAGATCAAGGGCCAAGGCCGCATATACCGCCTCCCATGGGTCTTCTTCGGAAACCACATCCTCATCCGCGATGGCGGTATAGATGGCCCAGTCACTATAAGCGGCGGCGGTTTGGGGCAGAAGTGCTGCCATCTCGCCCGATAGGGTAAAACCAATATCGCCTGCAAACCCCTCGCCCACCATATTCGCCCAAAGGGCGCGGCGGGCTTCGATCACATCTTCGCCGCCTGTGCCAGACAGCATCTCATACCATGTGATCCCGTCCTTGAAGGCAGGATCTGCATCTTCAAGCCAATCTTGAAACACCTCGCCAATATCATCAATGCCCCGCCCTGTGGTGCGGAACATCGAAGAAAGGCCCGTGCGTTCATAATTCAGGCGCGAGCCAAGTTTGGTATGTTCCTTTGCCTCGGCAGCGCGGAAAATGTCGAAAAATAGGGCTTGAAACACGGTCTCATCTGGCAAGGTGCCGTCTTGGCCATCCCAAGCGTCAAGCGCTTCAACCGTTTCGGGAAGCGTGCCAGATACAATTTGGTTTTCCACCGATCGAAACAACATCGATCCGATCGGGACAACAAATGTCAAAACAACAAAGGCCAAAAGGGGCGCAATCAACATCAGCGCACGCAGCTTTTGGCGTCTGAGGGCACGGGCGAGGCTCGTCTTGAGGGGGGTTCCATCCGCCGCCAGCATCGGGCCTGAATTGGTGGTGTCGCTCATCCTGTCCCCGTCAGTCGTTTCTATCTTCAATCGTCATGAATTTGGTCGGGCCGTGCCGCGGTTTCACGCGCGTTAGGTCTGCCTAGACCCCTGCCCTCATAGGGCCACCCGATGGTTGAGAGGGGGCCGCGTTCAATCGCGGCCCCGCCCCAAATTCAGCTCAGATTACTGAGCCAGCCATGCTTGGAATTTCGCGTCAATATCATCGCGATAATCCGCCCAGAACTCGTAGTTATAGAGGAACGTGTTCCGTGCGTTGTTTGGATCGGTTGGCATATGTGGTGCCATTTCGATGCCAAGCTCTGCATGGTTGCCAACCAGTGGCGCAGAGGACAGACGTGCAGGGCCGTAAGAAATGTAGGCCGCCTGATCTGCCAGACGCTGGGTGTCCGTCGCAAAATTGACGAAGTCCATAACGCGGGCTAGACGATCCTCAGGCAGACCTGCTGGGATGATCCAACCATCAAGGTCGAATACCTGCGCGTCCCACATCATGCCGATTGGCTGGTTCTGCTCAACGATGGCCGAGAACAGACGACCATTATAGGTCGAACCGATAAAGATTTCGCCATCCGCCAAAAGCTGTGGCGTATCGGCGCCTGCGTTCCACCAGATCACGCTGTCGCGGATGGTGTCGAGCTTGGCCAAAGCCTGCTCTTGGCCTTCATCAGTGGCCAGCACGTCATAGACGTCTGCTTTTGCAACGCCGTCACAAAGCAAAGCCCATTCCATGTTGTTAATTGGGCGGCTCTCAAGCGAACGCATGCCAGGATATGTTTCGAGATCGAACACATCACAGATGTCATTTGGAGGCTCTACACCATCAGGCACCATGTCGGTGCGATAGCCGAAGGTGGTGGAGTAAACGATCTGTGGGATAAAGCAATCACCAACCAAGAGATCACCAAAGTCGTCGCTCGCTGATGTTCCATCAGGAGCAGGCGCTAACATCTCGTCAGCATCGATTTCCATTGCGAGGCCTTCGTCACAAAGACGCAGCGCATCAGATGCCACAACGTCAACCAAGTCCCATGTCAAGTTACCCGCTTCGTTCATGGCACGGAGTTTTGCGACAGCTTCGGCTGAGCTTTCGTCCCAAACGAATTCAACATCTGGGTTATTGGCGGAGTAAGGATTTGTATACGCGTTGGTTTGGCTGGCTTGATACGCCCCGCCCCAGCTAACCAAAGTGAATGAGCCAGTGGCCATGTGGCCGCCCGCATAGGCCAAACCTGCTGCGGCGACGCCGATTGCAGAAGTTGCCAGAAGTGTTTTTGACAGTTTCATGTCAGTCTCCCGTGTTGTTACCTGGTATGGTCTTATGCATAGCCACCCTCCAGGCGAAGGTGGCAGCTTAGGCCATGCGCTTAAGCATCAAGCGCACGGCAATCGTCAGGCAACCATCCTATTTCAATCTGGGTGCCAGGTGTGAGTCGTTTTTGATCGGGGGCGTTGCGGGTCTTGATGATGAAGTCATCCGAACCTGCCACGCGCAGGCGCGTGCGGAAAATGTCGCCCATGTAAATAAATTCGAGAACCTCGCCTTTCAGCGTATGCGCGTCAGGCGAGAGACGGCGCTTGTCCATTTCCACCCGCTCGGGACGGATGGAAACAGTGGTGCGATCCCCCACGGCCGAGACGTTTACAGGACGCGCGTCAATTTCGTCACCGCTGTCCAGCTTCACAACGCAGCGATCGCCTGAGATTTTCGTCACCACACCCGAAAGCGTGTTATTTTCGCCAATAAACTGCGCCACAAAGCTGTTTTGCGGCTGTTCATAGAGAACATCAGGCGGATCAAGCTGTTGAATACGGCCATCATCAAACACCGCGACACGATCCGACATGGTCAAGGCTTCGGTTTGGTCATGGGTCACATAAACTGTAGTGATGCCCAACTGATGCGCTAGATTGGTGATTTCAAATTGCATATGTTCGCGCAATTGCTTGTCGAGCGCCCCCAAAGGTTCGTCCATCAAAACAAGCTCAGGCTCGAACACCAAGGCCCGCGCCAAGGCGATACGCTGTTGCTGCCCACCCGAAAGCTGCGCGGGACGGCGACCGCCAAAACCCCCCATCTGCACCATATCAAGCGCGCGTTTGATCTTTCCTTCGCGCTCTGATTTACCCATGCCGCGCACTTCCAAAGGGAAGGCAAGGTTTTCTGCAACCGACATATGCGGGAACAAAGCGTAGTTCTGGAACACCATCCCAATCCCGCGCTTATGGGGCGGAATGTTGTTGATCGGACGACCCTGCAACAGGATCTCGCCATGTGTGGCTGTCTCGAAACCTGCAAGCATCATCAGGCAGGTCGTTTTGCCCGACCCCGAAGGCCCAAGCATCGTTAGAAATTCGCCCTGACCGATCTGAAGGTTAAGGTCTTTTACGACCAGCGCTTCGCCATCGTAACTTTTCTGGACATGCTCAAAAGCGACAAACGCGTCTTTTGCTGTGTCGAACAAAGTGTCGAACTCCCATTGTGGTTGCGGTGTTGCCCCGCATTCAATTGCCCTAAGCTAAACAGCCTGAGCCTTAGATGACAACCAATTAACAGAAATTAGTGTAAAACCGTCCTGAAAGCGCCGCTTTGCACCTCAGAAAAGACATCGACCCGAAAACAATGGCGGATTCAGGAAATCTGACCCCATACATAGCGGGTGCTTGTTTGCAAGGGCGGCATAGCCTAATCAGGGCGGATGATGATTTGCTAAGCATTCTTTAGCAGAATGCGTAATTTTTCGCAGATTTGGAGACGCATATCAGACCCAAGCCCCGCATCAGATTCGCAGACCAAGGCCCCAAATGGGGTTGACCTGCGCTCGTCTCGACTTGTGATCCGCCTGTGGCGCGAGCATGTCCTCAAATATTGGCCCGCCCTGACATTCCCGCTGATCTTGATGAGCCTTGAAGGCGCCGCACTTGGTGCATTTGCATGGATGGTGCGCCCTCTCTTCGATGAACTTTTTGCTGCACAATCCTTGGATGGGCTTTGGAAAGTCGTCACGGTCATCGGGTTTTTGTTCCTGTTCCGCGCCGTTGCGGGCTTTGTGCAGCGCGTCAAAACGGCCCGCCCCTTTGCCAATGATTGCGCTTTGCGCTAGGGCTAAGGTCGAGATAAGAAAAGGATGCGCGCCATGGCAAACCCCAGCACAGAAGCGGCTGAAATCGATCCAATCACTGCCTTGGCGGATGGTGTTTTCGATCATGTTCCGCAGGAACGCCCAACATGGCCCGCGATTGCCAAAGCCATGCGCGGCCGCTGCCCGTGCTGTGGTGAGGGCGCACTGTTTAGCGGCTATCTGAACCTTGTAAAAACCTGTGGCAGCTGTGGAGAAGATCTGAGCCACGCCCGCGCGGATGATGGGCCTGCCTATTTGACGATCCTCGTCACAGCGAAAATCTTGGGCACCTTAATGCTCTGGGTTTATACGGCCTATCAACCAAGCCCATGGGTTATGGCAGGCGGGTTTTCGCTTGGGGCCTTTCTGGTGGCACTGTTCCTCTTGCCCCGCTTTAAGGGGCTGATTGTGGGCATCCAATGGGCCAAGCGGATGCATGGTTTCTGATCCTCCCATTCGGGATGCCGCAAGCATCATCTTATTGCGCGACAGCACAAAAGGCGCGCAGGTCTTAATGGGCCAACGCGGGGCATCTGCCGCGTTCATGCCGCGAAAATTTGTATTCCCCGGCGGGGCGGTGGATGCGGTGGATCACGACACCCCGCTTGCGCACGCAATCCCTGATGCGCTTGCAGCGCGCCTCGGCCATGACAGCGCCTGTTCACCCGAGGCCTTGATCAACGCAGCCTTTCGCGAGTTGCACGAAGAAACAGGACTCAGCCTTGGCCCATACGATCCGCGAAGGGTTGATTTCTTTTTTCGTGCCGTCACCCCCACAGGCCGCCCACGCCGCTTTGACGCGCGTTTCTTTTTGGCGCGCGCTGACGATCTGAAGGGCGTTGCGCAGGATTTCACCAAAGGCGATGGCGAGTTGTCTCATCTGACATGGCTTGATCTGGCAGAGGCGCAAAGCTTGGACATCCCCTTTATCACCCATGTGATCCTCGCAGAATTATCCCAAGCGGTGGCGCGGCACGGCTATGGATTTCGGCCTGAGGCGGTGGCGTTCTTTGACAATCGCACAGATATATCGCGGTTTTACTGGCTCTAACCCACCTATCTGGTTGCAGCCTGTCACCGGCGCGCATAGCCTAAGGTCAACCCTTCCCCGATATAATGAGGCCTGCCCCGTGTCCGCCCTGCCCCTTGATGCAACATCTGCCACTGCCACACCCCGCACTATTTGGCTCAGTGACTACACCCCGCCCGAGTATTTGATTGACCATGTGCATCTTACCTTTCGCCTTGCACCAAAGGCCACGCGCGTCATTTCACAGATCACCTTTCGCCCCAACCCCGAGGCGCAAGGTTTGGGCGAAGGGGCGCTTGTGCTTGATGGCGAGGATCTGCGTCTGATCTGGGCAAAGATAGATGGAACAGCGCTAAGTGAGGCCGATTATCGCCTCAACGAAACAGCCCTGACTGTGCCTGCCGCACGCCTGCCAGAGGGCGGCTTTGTTTGGGAGGCCGAAGTCGAAATCGCACCACAGGATAACACAGCCCTTGAGGGGCTTTATATGTCCAAGGGCATGTATTGCACCCAATGCGAGGCGGAAGGGTTTCGCAAAATAACCTATTACCCCGACCGCCCCGATGTCATGGCACCCTTTGATGTGCGCATTGAGGGGGATGCACCGATCCTACTGTCCAATGGCAATCGGGGCGAGACAGGCGCAGGCTATGCAGAATGGCATGACCCTTGGCCCAAACCTGCTTATCTCTTTGCTTTGGTGGCGGGCGATTTGCGCGCCTATAGCGATCAGTTCACCACGGCCTCGGGACGCGAGGTTGATCTCAATATCTATGTCCGCCCCGGTGATGAGGGGTATTGCGCCTATGCGATGGACGCGCTCAAGCGGTCAATGATCTGGGATGAACAGGTTTATGGCCGCGAATATGACCTTGATCTGTTTAACATCGTGGCGGTCGATGATTTCAACATGGGCGCGATGGAGAACAAGGGGCTGAATATCTTCAACTCCAAATATGTGCTGGCCAGCCCTGAAACCGCAACGGATCAAGATTATGCCTTTATAGAGCGGATCATCGCGCATGAATATTTCCACAATTGGACAGGCAATCGCATCACTTGCCGCGATTGGTTTCAACTCTGCCTCAAAGAGGGCTTAACCGTCTTTCGCGATCAACAGTTCAGCGCAGATGCCCGATCCGCGCCTGTGCAGCGAATTGGTGATGTGCTGAATCTGCGCGCGCGCCAATTCCGCGAGGATGCAGGCCCATTGGCGCATCCCGTGCGCCCTGCAAGTTTTGTCGAGATCAACAATTTCTACACGGCCACTGTTTACGAAAAAGGGGCGGAGCTGATCCGCATGCTGCGGCTTTTGGTGGGCGAAGGGGCTTATCGCGCGGCGCTTGATCTATATTTCGACCGCCATGATGGGCAGGCCTGCACCATCGAGGATTGGTTGCAGGTGTTCCGAGACACCACTTTGCGCGATATATCGCAATTCAAACGCTGGTATGAACAGGCAGGAACGCCGCGTTTGACGGTCGCCTCCACCTATCAAGATGGACGCATGGTGCTTAAATTGGCACAGCGCACCGAACCCACCCCCAAACAACCGCTCAAAGAGCCATTGTTGTTCCCCGTGGCGCTTGGCCTATTGGGTCAGGACGGGCGCGAATTGCGGCCCACGCAAATTGTCGAAATGGCGGATCCTGAGATGGAATTGGTGTTTGACGATCTGCCTGAGGCCCCTGTCCTGTCGGTCTTGCGCGAATTCTCGGCCCCTGTGATTTTAGAAATCGAGCAAGATTTTGCTGCGCGCGCGACCCTCTTTGCCCATGACACAGACCCGTTCAACCGATGGGAAGCGGGCCGCAGCCTGTCGCGTGAGGTTCTGTGCGCAATGATCACCGATGGGACAGCCCCGAACCCTGACTATATCGCAGCCCTCGCTGCGGTGGTGCAGGATGACACGCTCGACCCCGAGTTTCGTGCGCTATGCGCAAGCCTGCCAAGCGAAGATGCGCTGGCCAATGATTTGGCCGAAGCAGGCGTGGTGCCTGATCCAAGCACCATCCACGAAAAGCGCCGCGCTTTGGAACAGTCCATCGCAGCTGTACTTGCGCCGATTTACGCGCGGCTGTTCGAAACACTGACCGATGAAGACGGCTATAGCCCTGATGCGGCCTCTGCAGGCCGGCGCAGTTTGCGCAACGTGGCCCTGCGCGCCTTGACCCGTGTGCATGGCCCAAACCTCGCGCAGACGCAATTCGAGACGGCCACCAATATGACCGATCAATTAGCCGCGTTCGGTGCGCTGTTGGATCATGGGGGTGATGTTGCACAGCAGGCAAGCATGGCCTTCTACGACCAATGGCATGAAAACCGCATCGTGATGGATAAATGGTTCATGCTGCAAATCGCCCATGCCGCCCCTGATGAGGCCGCGCAAGTTGCACATCGCCTGACCGAGCACGCAGATTTTGATTGGAAGAACCCCAATCGCTTCCGCGCAGTGATTGCAGGTCTGACTTCAGCCAACCCTGCGGGCTTTCATGCGCCCTCAGGCACGGGCTATCAGTTCGTCGCGGATTGGCTAATCCGAATGGACGGCAAAAACCCGCAAACCGCGGCACGGATGTCCACCGCCTTTGAGACATGGGCGCGCTATGATGTTGATCGTCAGGCCCTGATCCAAGAGGCGCTAAAGCGTATTTCTGACACCCCGAACCTCAGCCACGATATGAGCGAGATGGTGGCAAGAATGCGTGCGGGTTATCAAAACGCATAATCCAGCAGCCAAACATATCCACAGACCAATGCCAGCAGCACGGGTTGGTGGATGAGATAAAACGCAAGGGAATTGCGCCCCAAAAGGGCCAAACCCGCCCCAAGCGCACCACCGCATATCTTTTGTGGCATGATCGGCCTGCACAGATCACGGGCAAATTGCGCCCAAGCCATGCCCAAAAGATAGGGGCCGATCCATGGCAAGATTGGCAAATAATCCACTGTCACAGGCCGCGCCGCCTGTGCGCCTGTGATCCAAAATATCGGATGCTCAAGCGCAGGCAGGCGCAGCCAAATACCTGGACCAAGGGCCAAGATACCAAGCACGGCCAAGCCCCAAGCGGGCACCCGCCCCAAGAGGACAATTCCCACTAGGCTTGCAGCAGCCATCATGTGCAAAATGCCCCAAAAGACAAATTGCGCCCCAAAGGCAAAATAGGTCGTAACGCTTACCGCCGCCGCAGCAGCGACCAAAATGCCCCACCGCCGCCAAAAGGCGGGCCACCGCCGCCCCACCCCATGGGCCAAGACCATGCTGAGGCCCGACAGGAACAGAAAGCTGCCCGCAATAGCGATAGCATAGCCGCGCACATAGGGGTGTAGGGCCGTGCCAGAAGGCAAAAGGCCGAATAAATCAAGATCAAAGATGAAATGATAGCTTGCCATTGCCACAAGCGCGACACCGCGCACCTGATCCAAACCCGACAAGCGCGCCGTCATGACTGGCAGTAATCCTGCTCCGACACCCAACCGCGAATATCATTGCGCAAGGCTTCGCGTTGCAATGGCCCCCAATCGGCCGCAACCCCGCCTTGATCTGCGGCAATGACCCCATCGCGCACGACAGTTGATGACCAAATGCGCAAAGCGCAGCGCAAATTCGCCTCGCCCTCGCGCAAAGCCTCGCTTGTGCCAGCAGCACAGCCATAGCCGCGCGCCGTTGCGGGCGAGATTTGCAAAAGACCATGCCACTTACCATTTGACGAAATCGCATCTTCGCGGAAGGTGCTTTCACGATAGGCCAAACTGGACAAAAGCCCGTTCCAGAACGCAGCACGCTGTTCTGGGTTCGCCTCATCATAGGCGGGACACCATGCCTCGATATCCGCAGGGGTTGTCTCAACCAAAACGGCCGCGTCCTCCTCCAACATCGAGAGGCTTGCCTTTGTCCAATCTTGGGCCTGTGGGGTTTCATCCCAACGTGCGGTGGGCAAATCAGCCTGCGCGCCGACACATCCCATCAAAACCGCCGCGCCCAAAAAGGTTGCAGCACATTTGCCGAATTTCCGCGCATGATGCGCCAGATCGCGTTCATTCCTTTTGAATGAAAACATGCAATTCCCTCAGGTGGCCAATATATGCTCGCCCTTTGCCCTTATTTTGCCTCAAAATGCAAGTCCTGCCCTTGCCGCGCCCTACGCGCTGGCCTAGTAAACGGCGGGAAACCGCCTGTTGGAGAGATGCGCCATGCTTGACCTCAGTTATGAAGCCCCAAAACCCAAAGTGATCGCGGGTGCCAAATCCGATTGGGAACTTGTGATTGGGATGGAAGTGCACGCGCAGGTCGCAACCCGTGCGAAACTCTTTTCGGGGGCCTCAACGAAATTTGGAGCAGAACCCAATTCTAATGTGGCCTTTGTGGATGCTGGCATGCCAGGAATGCTGCCTGTGATCAACGAGGCCTGCGTGGCCCAAGCGGTGCGCACAGGATTGGGCCTGAAGGCGGAAATAAATTTGTTTTCGGCCTTTGATCGCAAAAACTATTTCTACCCTGACCTTCCGCAAGGCTATCAGATCAGCCAATTGTATCACCCCATCGTCGGCGAAGGCGAGGTTTTGGTCGAGCTTGGCGATGGCACGGCACGGATTGTGCGCATTGAACGTATCCATTTGGAACAAGACGCAGGCAAATCCATCCATGATATGGATCCCGCCCTGTCTTTCGTGGATCTCAACCGCACAGGTGTGGCGTTGATGGAGATCGTCTCGCGCCCCGATATTCGCGGCCCAGAGGAGGCAGCGGCCTATGTCTCTAAATTGCGCCAAATCATGCTCTATTTGGGTACGTGTGACGGGAATATGCAAAACGGCAATCTGCGTGCGGATGTAAACGTGTCTGTCTGCGCACCGGGGGCCTATGAAAAATTCCGTGAAACGGGCGATTTCAGCCATCTTGGCACGCGCTGCGAGATCAAGAACATGAATTCGCTGCGGTTCATTCAACAGGCCATCGAATATGAGGCACGCCGCCAAATCGCCATTATCGAAAATGGCGGCACTGTGGATCAGGAAACACGACTTTATGATCCTGATAAGGGCGAAACGCGTTCAATGCGGTCGAAAGAAGAGGCGCATGATTATCGCTACTTCCCAGATCCCGACCTTTTGCCGCTTGAGATTGAGCAGGCATGGGTGGATGACATTCGCGCGAACCTGCCCGAATTGCCCGATGCCAAAAAGGCGCGCTTTATCGGCGATTTTGGCCTTTCGGATTATGATGCCAGCGTTTTGACCGCCGATGTCACTGCCAGCGCGTTTTTCGAAGAGGTCGCGGCCACCGCCAAAGACGGGAAACTGGCCGCGAATTGGGTCATCAACGAACTCTTTGGCCGCCTAAAGAAAGACGAGCGCGATATCAGTGACAGCCCTGTCTCACCTGCACAGCTTGCAGGCATTATCGCGCTGATTAAGGTGGGGGATATTTCGGGCAAAATCGCGAAAGACCTGTTCGAAATCGTCTATACCGAAGGCGGCGACCCCGCGCAGATTGTTGAAGCGCGCGGCATGAAACAGGTCACGGATACAGGCGCGATTGAAGCAGCGTTGGACGAGATCATTGCCGCCAATCCTGCCCAAGTGGAAAAGGCCAAGCAGAACCCGAAACTTGCGGGATGGTTCGTGGGTCAGGTGATGAAGGCCACAGGCGGCAAGGCAAACCCTGCCGCTGTGAACCAGTTGGTGAGCCAGAAACTGGGGCTGTAACTTTTCTCAGCCGGGCCGCTCAGGCCCGTCTGCATCAATGGCCAAAGCGTGAATTTCGCCCATCAAAGGCTTTCCGATGGCATCATGCACGGCACGATGCCGCGCAATGCGCGACAACCCCGCCAATCCATCGGCGCGGATCACCACACGAAAATGACTTTCGCCCCCCTCTTGATAGCCGCTATGGCCACGATGGGCCTCACTTTCATCGTGAACATC
This sequence comes from Roseobacter sp. HKCC-CH-9208, assembly GCF_037805125.1. NCBI lineage: Bacteria > Pseudomonadati > Pseudomonadota > Alphaproteobacteria > Rhodobacterales > Roseobacteraceae > Roseobacter > Roseobacter sp. HKCC-CH-9208. The sequence goes on from NZ_JBBLYK010000001.1 coordinate 528,526, forward strand.
CAACACTTTGGGATTGAATGCTTTTTCTAATGCATCACGAATTTTTTCGGTTCTTGTCATGAAAATCTTCACCCTAGCCCTTCACCTTCGCCACCAATAGCTTAGACTGCCCGTTCCGAGTCGAGAAGGACAGGCCCATGACCGACAAAGATCCATTTAATTTTGACCTTCGCGTTTCGACCGACAAGAAGAAACGCAAGACGGGCCGGCGTGGCATGTCTGGGGCATTTGAAACCTCGCAGCGCAAATGCGAGCACCCCGCCTGCGAAGAGGCGGGGCAGTATCGTGCGCCCAAATCCCCCGACAATCTTGAGGATTTCTTCTGGTTCTGTCGCGAACATGTGCGCGAATATAATCTCAAATGGAATTTCTTTGAGGGTACGACCGAGGCCGAGATGGAAGCGCAGCTTGACCGCGATCGCGTCTGGGACAGGCCCACTAAGCCCTTCAAAAAATCGGTTGAGGAAAAAGCATGGGCGCGGCTAGGCGTGGATGACCCGCATCAGGTTTTGGGCGGCAATGCCACCCGTAATCCAGGGCATGCAGGTGGGGCACAATCGGGGCGCAAACTGCCGCCCACAGAACGGCGTGCGCTTGAGATCTTGGAAGCACGCGACACGATGAACAAGACCGAAATTCGCAAATGCTACAAAGCGCTGATCAAGGTTCTGCATCCCGATATGAATGGCGGTGACCGCTCGGATGAGGAACGCCTCCAAGAGGTGGTCTGGGCTTGGGATCAAATCAAGATCAGCCGTCATTTCGTAGATTAAATGGCACAGCTGCCGCAGCATCATGTCAGCGCCCTAATCCTTGGCGCGGGTGCAGCAGGACTGATGGCCGCGGCCCATTCGGGCGCGGGCGTTTTGGTGATAGATCACGCAAAAGCCGCGGGTGAGAAAATCCGCATCTCAGGCGGCGGGCGATGTAACTTTACCAATATTTACTGCGAACCTTCCGCGTTTTTGTCCGAAAATCCGCATTTCGCCAAATCTGCCCTGTCGCGATACAGCCCCTATGATTTTCTAGATTTGGTCAATCGCCACCGCATTTCATGGCATGAGAAAACCTTGGGGCAGCTTTTCTGCGACACCTCTGCCAAAGAGATCATCGCCATGCTGCGGGCCGAGATGGCGGCGGTTGGTGCCGAACTTTGGCTAGAAACAAGCATTTCTTCCGTCCGGCAGAGCGGGGATAAATTTTGCGTATTAGTCGAAAGACAGGGCCAAGCGCGCGAGATATATGCCGATCATCTCATCGTGGCCACGGGCGGAAAATCCATCCCCAAAATGGGCGCTACAAGCTTGGCCTATCAGATTGCAGAAACCTTCGGCCACCGCGTCACCGACACCCGCCCTGCCCTTGTGCCCTTTACGTTTGACGAGGGGCAACGCGCGCGGTTCGCGGCGCTGGCTGGGCTCTCCCTGCCTGTGCGCGCCAAGGCGGCCGATGCAGAATTTGACGAAGCCATGCTTTTCACCCATCGCGGCCTGTCTGGCCCAGCCATTTTGCAAATTTCATCCTATTGGCGCGAAGGGCACGAGATCACGCTGCATATTGACCCCGAAACCGATTTTTTCGCTGTCCTGCGCGAAGCGCGGGGTCAATCGGGCAAACGCAGCCTGCAAGGGATGCTGTCCGATTATCTGCCCAAAGCCTTTGTTGCGGATTTTGGGCAAACCCAAAGCCTTGCGGGCAATATCGCCGATTGCAGCGATGCGCGCCTTCACGAGATTGTCGAGGCATTGCAGGATTGGCGACTGCGGCCCACAGCCACCGAAGGGTATCGCACCGCCGAAGTGACCTTGGGCGGTGTCGCGACCGATGGCTTAAGTTCCAAAACCATGCAATCCACGCATATCCCCAACCTCTATTTCATTGGTGAAGCCGTGGATGTGACGGGTTGGTTGGGCGGATATAATTTTCAATGGGCATGGGCCTCGGCCGTTGCGGCAGGGGCGGCTATCCGCGCCAAAAGGCAGGCATGAACAGCACCAAAACCGCCAACAATTCAAGGCGGCCAAGCAACATGCCCAGCGTCAAAATCCACTTCGCCGCATCATTGAGCGGCGCGAAATTGCCAGAGGGGCCAATCACATCCCCCAATCCTGGCCCGATATTAGCCAAGGCGGTGGCAGCCCCAGACACAGAGGTGACGAAATCTAGCCCCGTCAGTCCCAAACCCACCGCGAAAATCCCCAACAACACGAAGAACAGCACAAAGAACCCCATGACGGAGGAGAGGACATCTGCCGAAACAGGCCGCCCCTCAAACCGCGGTTCAAATACACCATGGGGGGCCGATAAGCGGCGCACTTGGGTGGAGATGGATTCGAGCAAGATCTGATAGCGGAATATTTTGATGGAACAGGAGGTCGAACCCGCACATCCCCCAATCAAGCCGACAAAGAAGAACACCACCACGGGCAAAGGCCCCCAAAGTTGGTAATCCACCGAAGAATAGCCTGTGCCAGATATGATGGAGGTAACGTTGAACAGCCCTTCGCGGATCCCATGCTCGAGATGATCGCCATTTGCGATAATCCGATACACTGTCATGATCAGCACAAGGGCCGTGATGACCCCAAGATAAGCGCGCACTTGGCTGTCACGATAAAGCGGTTCTGCCGTGCCCGCCAAAAGCTGCACAAAGCGCACAAAGGGCAGGCTTGCCAAAATCATGAACACCGCCGAAACATATTCAAGCGGGCCTTGATAAACCCCAAAGGAGGCATCCGTGTTCGAAAACCCACCCGTGGACAGCGTGGTAAAGGCGTGTAAGATCGCGTTGTAAAAGGTCATGCCTAAGGCCCAATAAGCCAGAAAGCACAGGAAGGTGAGCGCCACATAGATCACCGAAATACGCGCCGCAATTTCGGTTGCGCGGGGCAAGATTTTTCCCATTGTTTCAAATGCCTCGGAGCGGAAAATTTGCATCCCCCCCACCCGCAATTCGGGCAAAAACACCATCGCGACCACGATGATACCTACCCCGCCAAACCATTGGATCATCGCCCGCCAAAGGTTCAGCCCGTGGGGCAAATATTCCAAGCCTGTGAAAACTGTTGAGCCTGTTGTCGTCAGACCTGACATCGCCTCAAACACTGCATCAACAATCCGTGCATCTGTTGCGCCGAACACAAAGGGAAGCGCCGCAAAGATCGGCAAAATCGCCCAAATTGCGGTTGTCAGAAGAAAGGTCTGTTGTAGGCTCAGGCCCTGCTGCACCCCATTGGCGCAAGAAAACACCAAAGCAAGGCCGATAAACACCGAAATTGCGGCAGACTCGGCAAAGACACCCCATTCGCCATTGGCCATGGCAAGATCCACCCCCATAGGCACAAGCATCGACACCCCAAGAAAGGTAACGATCAGGCCAATGACATATCCAACGGGGCGTATATCAAACATGAGGCAGAGCGTTGGCCTCTGACTTAGGCAGTGTCAAGCATGGAAGGGCCTAAAACCCCTCCAAAGCTTTGATCTGGGGCTTCATTTCATTTGCAAACACCACGCCCGCAGTTTACTCTGCACGTTAGTATACGACCGGACTGCTTCGTCAGACCGAGCAAAGCCTCAAGACAGCGTCATATCCGTGACCCGCGTCTTGGGGCTTTTTTCGTATGGGGTCTTGGCCCTTAGCCGATATGGAACAAGCTTTGGAACAGGCGGGGGTCAAGGCTGGCCTGCTCAAACGTGGAGCCTTCGGTCAAGAGGCTGACCGCATCATGGCTGTGCAAGCTTTCTTGGTGGCTTGCCAAAACGCGGAAATCGCCCACCCGTGGATCGGCTTGCAACTCGCCCGCGAAAAGGCGGGCCGCATCTTCCACAAAGATCGGGTTTGCAGCGTTTAATTCTGCGAAGGCTTGTTCATCCTCGCGTTTCACCATGACCTGCGTTTCTGTTGGCACAGCGCGGCGCGCCATCTCAATCAGGTCTTCAAACCACAAACACCCTGCGTCAGGGGCAATCTCGACAGAAATCCGCGCAACAGATCGCTGCGAATGCGGGGTCGCCAATTGCCCACGCGTGGCGCGCGCATGTTCGCTCAATTCAAGCGAGCAGGGGCAGGTCGAAGAATAAACGTAATCCAGATGCACCAATTTCTGGCGCACCCCATCGCGCTCGACCAGTTCCAGCGCAATGTCATAATATTGGTAACCCGACAGGCCAGACCGCAGGCTCTGCAACTTCATTGGGAAGGAAAGGCGCATTTGGATACGCGCATCAAAACTTTCGAGGTGAGATTTGTAATCATCAAGCGCGGCTTCGATCACCTCAAAGCTGAACGTCTTTTCGGCATGGGCATAGAAGCTGCGCATGATGCGGCTCATATTGATGCCCTTTTTGCCCGCCTCTAGGCTGACGGTACCCGTCACCGAAGTTTCCAGCATCACATCGCCATTGTCGCGGGTGTGATAGCGAATAGGCAGGCGGAAATTGGAAATCCCCACATGTTGGATTTGACGCTTGGCCCCTTTAATCAGCGAGGCAGGGCCATTTTGAAGATCAGGAAGACCCTCTTTATAGGCTGCGTCCACTTTAAAATCCTGCGGATAGCTGCGCGAAAATTCGGGGTAATCTTGGGAGGGGGTCAAAAGTTTGGAGACAGCAGGATCAAGGGCGGCACGCTCCGCCATGCTTGCGCTTTCCGCCCACTGTTTCAAAAGCGCCAAGGCCGCACGGGCCTCGTCTTGGGTCGGTTCACTCGCAACTGCACCAATATGGACGTTCATCTCATCACCCCTTCGGCCACGCGACCTTACCATCATATGGGTGTTGGTGCGCGGAATCCAAACTTGTTTTGTGAATAATTTACGATTATGAACTCCGAACGGATCAATATTGGCCCGACAAATATCGCCCAATTCCTTGAGTTTCCGACAAAATCCCAAAAATAAGGGTTAATTTGCAGCACGCGCAGTACCGAGCGCGTGTTTCAAATCCCTTAACAGGTCGTCAACGTCCTCAAGCCCCACTGACAGGCGCACAAGACCAGATGTAATGCCCAGATGTTGCTTTTGATCCTCAGGCAAACGCTGGTGGGTCGTTGTGGCAGGATGGGTAACAATAGATTTTGCATCGCCCAAATTATTTGAGATTGTAATGATCTCTAACGCGTTGAGGAACCGAAACGCCGCATCGCGCCCGCCCTCCAGTTCAATCGCGATCACTGTGCCGCCTTTTTGCATTTGCGTGCGGGCAAGCATGGCTTGCGGGTGGCTGTCGAGATGCGGATAGAGCACCCGCGCCACACCCGCCTCCCCCTCTAGCCCTTGCGCAATGGCAAGAGCAGTGTCGGCTTGGGCGTTAACCCGCAGGTGGAGCGTTTCCAACCCCTTGAGCATAACCCATGCGTTAAAGGGCGACATCGCCGCGCCTGTATGTTTGAGATAGGGCTCCACAGTTTTTCGAATGAACGCGCGGGTGCCACAAATCACCCCGCCCAAACACCGCCCCTGCCCGTCAATATGCTTGGTCGTGGAATAGATCACGACATCAACGCCCAGTTTACGATTGTCTTGGAACAAGGGAGAGGCAAACACGTTGTCCACTACCACTAAAGCGCCTGCATCATGGGCCAGACGCGCAACAGCGGCGATATCGACAACCTGCAACGTGGGGTTCGAAACACTTTCAAAGAATACAGCACGGGTTTTGCCCTTGATGATTGCGGCTTCCCATTGCGTCAGGTCATCGCCATCCACAAACGTGACCTCAACCCCGTAACGGGTCAAAATCTCCTCAAGAATGTAGAGACAAGACCCGAACAAGGCGCGCGCAGACACCACATGATCCCCCGCGCGCAACATGGACATCAGCGCGCCATTCACCGCCGCCATTCCAGATGCGGTTGCAAAAGCGTCTTCGGTGCCCTCAATCGCCGCAATTCGATCCTCGAACATTGCGACAGTCGGGTTGCCGTAGCGGGCATAGATAAATTCCTCACGCCCCGCTTCGATAAAGCGGGCCTCGGCTGCCTCGGCGCTGTCATAGACAAAACCTTGGGTCATAAAGATTGCCTCAGACACTTCGCCATATTGGCTGCGGCGGGTGCCAGAATGCACTGCGCGTGTCTGCGCCGAAACAGTATCGGGCAAGGATTTCAAACCTACGGATTTCTTGGCGCCTGTGTCTGACATTTCATATCCCTTCCATCTGAACGGTCGGGCATCATGCGGCAAGCAGGCCTCGACCTCTTTAGCGGCATTTTTTTTGTGGCCCGCAATCCGGTAAACAAATCGCCACGCGACAGGGCATTACGCCTTGCCATAATTAGGGTCAAGGGGCTGCAATACAACACCCGCCGCCACGCTGTGAGATTGCAACCATGACAGATACATTCCAAATCTTTACCAGCCAAACCACCGCAAAGCTGATTAAATAAAAATATATGTATAAATTTTTAAAAATTCATTACCACAAAGGGTTGCAACGGTGAAATCCAATGCAAGGGTGAAAAAATGATCGATCCTAAGTCCTCAAAATCGACCCAACCGTGGTTGATATTTGGCCACTCGGGGTTGCCGAATTGGCGCATGTCGTGATCGTCGGACAGTATTTTCCACAAAGAAGTCGAGCGTGGCGTTATTTAATTGAGACGGTGAAACGCGCTAATAAGAAATTGGTTGCAAACATCAAAGATAATCTTGCAAGTGCAGACACAAGACGGATGCTCCGCTCTGCAACTGATGAAGACACCTTCAAGATGGACGCGAAATTGCGCAACACGTTGGCCGCTGACAAAGACAAAATCCATATGCAACGCATCCTGGGCGCTGATATGTAAGGCGACATTATGCATTTTATGAAAAACGCGATGTTTTTAGGGCGCAACTTTTGGCGCGGTCTATGGATGGGAGCGGCGCTTGGCATTTTGGTGGGCTGTCAGGCCATGGGGCCAGCCGCCACGGACCAGAACGGAGTATCAAGCAGCATACCTGTAACCACCCCCTCTGCCGAAAGCGCACTTTACGCGCAATATTATGCCCAAACCGAGGCACGGCTTCTGCGTGAGGGGTTATTGCGCCAATCCACCACTCCCTCGGATGCCCCTGTCTCGCGCCGTGCTTTGGCGCGCAATTTCGAAGCCATTGCGCTATATGATGAATATGCAATGGAAAACGGTCGCTTTGTCGCCCGTCAAACCCCCTCGCGGCTGCGACGATGGATTGATCCTGTCCGTATCGAAGCACATTTTGGGCCAGCAACCGACCCGCAAAAAATGGCAAGGGATCGTCAAATTCTGACCGATTACGCCCGACAACTCAGCCGCGCCGCGGGGCATTCGATTGATTTAGTTGGGTCGGGTGGAAATTTCCATGTGCTGTTCATCAGCCGCGATGAGCAGGCAGAAATCAGCCCCTATCTGCGCAGTATCGAGCCTAGTATTGATACCTCAATCATCCGCGAAATTGAGAACCTGCCGCGCCATACGTTCTGCTCGGTCTATGCATTTGCGCGTTCAAATGCGCGGCCAGAATATCGAAGCGCTATTGCCGTAATCCGCACCGAGCATCCGGATTTGATGCGCACATCCTGCATTCATGAGGAAATCGCCCAAGGGTTGGGATTGCCCAATGACAGCCCCACGGCGCGCCCCTCGATTTTTAATGATGATGAAGAATTCGCCCTTTTGACCGCGCATGACGAATTGCTGTTGCGCGTGCTGTATGATCCGCGCCTGGAGATTGGCATGACTCCCGATGAGGCACGCCCCATTGTCGATGCGATTGCTGCGGAATTAATTGACACTTCTAGATAACGACGACTGCTCACGTTCATTTTTGATTTCATTGAATGGGTAGACTGGAACAGTGATCGTTGAGGCGACGTTTTCAGCAACCATGATATTGGGTGGCCAGATCAAAGGCACCTCCACGCGCCTGCTCCCAATTTATCGTGAGGGCAATTTCGCAGAGGCCAGCGATGACACGCCACTCTTTCAGATTAGCGCGATGCAATATGGCCGCCCCATTTTGGTGCGTGCCTGTGACCTCGAAATGAGTTTTGAGGATGCGGTCAAGCTTTTGATGGTGAGTTTTGACTCGACCATTAAGGCCAATCTTTCGGTCAACCTGCCGCTTGATCTTCATGTTTATGCTGCAGACAGCTTGAAGCATGGAACAATGACGCGGATCGAAAAAAATTATCCGTATTTCAACTTAATTTCAATGGTTTGGGGGGATGCGCTAAAGCATGCGTTTAACAGCCTACCCCCCTATAGCTTTACGACTTAGTCGGATCAAATCCGTAAATCCACTCAAAGCGTTGCGCCAGCAGATGCGGCGCGTAGCGCGCTACCATGCGTAACCCTGTGTGCGCGGCCACCCGAAACAGGCTTGGCCGCATATGATAATGGTCTGCATTGTCCGAGGCCGCTTGAACAATCCGCGCGGTGCGGGGGCGGCGCAGCGCCTCATATTCAGCCAAGGCCCTTGATAGATCATGTGTATCCGAAAGGCGCGCTGCCAAGATCCAAGCATCCTCCAACGCCATATTGGCCCCTTGCGCGAGGAAAGGAAGCGTTGGATGCGCTGCATCCCCCAAAAGCACAAACTGGCCATTTTGCCAGTTAAGCGCGACCGGATGCCGAAACAACCCCCATTGATAGCATTCCGTCACGCGGCCTATATAGGCACGCGCCTCGGGGCAAAAATCACCAAATCGGCCCGTCAGCTGTGCAGGATCGCCCCGCTCCGACCACGAGTCCTTAACCCACTGGTCATATTCCTCAACCGCCACGATATTGATCAATGCCCCGCCTCGAAGCGGATAGATCACCATATGGCGGGCAGGCCCCATAAACACCTGCACATCGCGCAACGCATCACCCTGTTGCGCCTCAATCACGGCGCGCCACGCAACTTGGCCCGTGAAAAACGGATGCCCACGCGGCTCAAGATGGGTGCGGATGCGGGAATGCAATCCGTCTGCCCCGATAATCACATCCGCACTTTCGCGCTGACCATCGGCCAAAATCACATCACGCCCTTCGACCCCTGTCACAGCCGCGCCAAGGGTAATCTCAACTCCAAGATCACGGGCACGACTGGCCAAAATCTCGATCAAATCCGCCCGATGGACATAGTGATATGGGCGTGTTTGACGGGATAAGGGCACACGCGCCACCGCCGCCCCTTTGCGAAAATCGCGCAGATATACGGCATTGGCGCGGGGGGATATCGCGCTGATCTCTTCGGCCAGCCCAAGGCCTGCTAACGTGGCCATCCCATTGGGGCTAAGTTGAAGCCCTGCCCCAAAGGCGCGGATTTCCTCGGCCTGTTCTAGCACGCGCACCGAAGCGCCGCGTTGCGCAAGGCAGCAGGCCGCAGCCAAGCCACCAATACCTGCCCCAATCACCAAAATATTGCGCCCAATAAGCATGCTCAGCCTCGCACCCGTCAAAGAAAAAAGGCATCCGAAAAGATGCCTTTTTTAATCTTATAAACTCGCTGCGCGCAATCAATCGTCCCGATGGACTTTTTCGCGGCGCTCATGGCGCTCTTGTGCTTCAAGCGTCATGGTCGCAATCGGGCGCGCATCCAGACGTTTAAGGCTGATCGGGTCGCCTGTGACCTCGCAATAGCCATATTCGCCCTCTTCGATACGGCGCAAAGCAGCGTCAATCTTGGTGATCAGCTTGCGCTGACGATCGCGGGTGCGCAATTCAAGCGCGCGGTCTGTTTCCTCACTCGCACGATCCGCAACATCAGGGATGCTGCGCGTGCCATCTTGCAGCGCGGTGACAGTTGTGCGGCTTTCATCAAGCAGATCAGCTTTCCAGTTGAGCAGTTTCCTGCGGAAATACTCTAACTGTCGCTCATTCATAAACGGCTCGTCCTCGGCGGGACGATAGTCTTCTGGAAGAAAGGTCTCAGCTTTCATCTCGTTCCCCTCAGCGGCGGCTGACCCGATTTTTGATTTTGCATCAGACTTCATTTTACCACCTCGGGCTCCGCTTACAGGATGGCGTGGGTAATGTCACCCACCTAAAGACGGTTTTTCCACTCAAAATCACCTGAACGGATCGGCTCGCGCCTAGGCCCCATAGAGAACCCCGTTTCTGACTGCGCCTCAAGTCGCTTTGGACTGGCGAATGGCCCCAATTCGGCTTGGCCCGCGCAATTTGTCGCGGCTATAATGCCTCAGAGAATATCACCCAGAACAACACCAGTTTTCGCCAAATTTGCGACAGAATCTGTGGATACATCCACAACAGCAATTGGTAGTCGGAGTAACATATGCCCAGATCAATCGATATTTTGCCCTTGCGCCCAGAGGATCGGAGCGCGTGGGAGGGGCTGTGGAAGGCCTATCTCGCATTCTACGAAACCACCCTCGCAGAGGCGGTGATTGATCTCAGCTTTACCCGCTACAGCACCCCTGCGCATAGCGATATGATGGCATGGTTGGCATGGCAGGATGGGCGCGCGATTGGTTTGGTTCATGTCATCTCTCACGCTCATGGGTGGAAGGCCGAACCCGTAACATATCTGCAAGATCTGTTTGTCGCCCCTGATGCACGCGGGCAGGGTATCGGGGCCGCTTTGATTGATCATGTCTGCGCCGATGCCGCAGCGGCAGGGCGGCCTTCGGTATATTGGCTGACACAAAGCCACAATGCGACCGCGCGGCGGATTTATGATCGCGTGGCAACGGATACGGGCTTTGTTAAATATGCGAAATAAATTACACCGCGCTTTTGGCCTTTTGGCGCTGCTCACGCTGTGCGCCTGCATGGCCGATATACCGCGCGATGATGCGGCGGCGCGTCTTGCGCCTGCTATGGACACATCCACATCTGATCTGCCAAGTTTTGGTGCGCCAAATCCAATCAGTTTTTTTTTCGCGCAGCAACCAACCCTTAGCTGAAGATTTCATGGCCCTCAGTTTTGTGCTGGAATCGGGTCGGCAAATCCCACGGATCAGCCGTTTTGAAGGGCCGATTACGGTGGCCCTTGCCCCTTCCGCCCCACCTGCATTGGAGGGGGATCTGTCGCGCCTGCTGACCCCTCTGCCCACCGAAGCGGGGATTGCGATCAGCGCAACCGCCTACCGCACGAACAGCCCCGCAAAAATCACAATCGAGGCCCTGCCCGCCGAACGCATTGCGGCTGCCGTGCCTCAAGCGGCCTGTTTTGTCGTGCCCAATGCCAGCACATGGCAAGAATTCATCCGCCAAAGAGGGCGCGTGACCTCCGATTGGGCGAGCCTCACCACCCGAAGCCACGCGGGTATTTTTCTGCCCGCCGATGCTAGCCAGCAAGAAATGCGTGATTGCCTCCACGAAGAATTGGGGCAGGCTTTGAGGCCATTGAACGACCTATATGACCTGACCGACAGTGTCTTTAACGATGACAATTTTCATGCGGTGCTCACCACGACTGATATGATGTTGCTGCGGATCTTCAATGACCCGTCCCCGCAAAGCGGCATGGGTCAGGCCGATATCGCCGTGCGCCTGCCCGCGATTTTGGGGCGGATCAACCCGACAGGTGGTGTTGTTTCCAGCATCAATCTTGCCAACCGCGACAATCGGGCATGGTCAAATGCCATTGGCCGCGCGCATAGCCCGAATATGCCCGAAGGACAGCGCCTTGAACACGCGCAAACGGCACTCAACATTGCGCAACGCTCAAACATGCGCGATGCGCGTCTGGGATTTAGCTATTATGCCTTGGGCCGGATTGCCTTGGCCCGCGACCCTGATCGTGCCGCAGCGGCCTTTGCATCGGCGCAAGATATATATCAACGCCTGCCCAATACCGATGTGCAGCGCGCCCATATCGAGATGCAAATCGGGGCCTTGGCCCTTGCGCGTGGGGATATGACCGCAGCGCTTTTGCAAAGCACAACCGCCCTTCCGATTGCGCGGCGCAGTGAAAATGCCCATCTCTTGGCAAGCCTTTCAATGCTGCGCGCAACAGCACTCGAAGGATTGGGGCGGGGGTCTGAGGCACAGAGATCACGGCTTGAAGCCTACGCATGGGGCCGCTATGGGTTTGCGGATCGCAGCCTGATGCAAATTCGTTTGGGCGAAATTGCAAATCTCGCTCCAAACGCAACTCAAGCCGCGCGCAATTAAGACGAGAAAAGGACAGCTTCGCATGATCCCCTTGCCCGCACTTCTTGGCCTTTTGGGCGGCATTGCCCTCGGCCTCTTTATGGCCTTTCGCAAAAAGGGCAATAAGCTAGACCTGTTGCATTATGGCGCGGTCTGCGGGCTGATCGGGTTCACTTTGGGCTATTTTGTGATGTTGCTCGTGCCTGCCCCCGTTTAGGCAACCCTTGCATAAGCACCCCTTGTCCGAGGCGCAGTGCCGCGCCATATCAGCCTTATGTTGAAGCTGACCCCGATCCTTTTGGCCATTGGCTATGCGCTGCTCAGTTGCCAGTTCTCAAGCTGGCGACTGAAGCGAGAGCTTGACGAACGCTCAACCCATTTGGCCGATCCGCGACTGCGCGAAATCTCTAAACGGATGGCCAAGGTGCTCGACCTTGAAGATATTCCCGTCCATCTCTACGAAGTTGAGGCCATCAATGGGCTTGCAGCACCAGATGGGCGCATTTTCATTACCCGTGGTTTTTATCAAAAATATCGCGCGGGGGAGGTCACCGCCGAAGAGCTGGCCTCGGTGATCGCGCATGAATTGGGCCATGTCTCACTGGGTCACACCAAGCGGCGGATGATTGATTTTTCGGGTCAAAATGCAATCCGTATGGCCCTTAGCAGCCTTCTAGGGCGGTTGATCCCCGTTGCGGTGGTGGGGATTTGGCTGGCCAATATCCTGACCTCTCTTTTGGCAGCGCGACTAAGCCGTGCCGATGAATACGAGGCGGATGCCTATGCCGCCTCATTATTGACGGCCAGCGGCATCGGGACAGAGCCGCAAAAATCGCTCTTTCGGAAACTTGAAGCCCTGTCTGGCGGAGGATTGCGCGGGGGGGCGGCGTGGCTGATGAGCCATCCAAGCACGGCTGATCGGATCAAAGCCATCGAAACCCTCGAAGATAAGTGGCGCGGGCAAATCCGCTAATCTGCAAGGCGTTTCGCCAATTTTGGCAGGCGCGCTCGCTTTAGCATTTTGCGCAGATCAGATGGCGCCTCGCGCAAATCATTCATGCGCGCCAGAACGCCCGCGCAAATTTTGGCCACCAAGTCAGGTTCCTGAGCCCAGATATCGCACAGGTAGCTGTCAGGATGGAGGGCCACGATATCATGGCCCGCCAATTCAGCCCGCGGAAAATCGCGTAGGTTGAAAGTCAAAATGGCTTTGGCCTTTCCCGCGATAGCGGTGGCCAACACATGAATATCAGCACAATCAGGCAGGTAAAGGCGCGCTTCTATCTCAGAATCCGCCTCGATGACGGCAGTGGGGAAATTGGCTCGCAGCAGCGCAATTTCGCCGCGTGCAATCATACCGCCCTCAGGCCCAAGATTACGCTCTGCAGCACGGGCCCATTCCTCGAGAATGCGATCGGACCAAAGCGGCGTCATCTGCCCTACCTGCGCAAGCCCCATCAAACAGTCGCGCAGAACCGTGGGGTATAGCACACAGGCATCAAGACAAAGCCTCATGGCACCAGGCGGAAGGCCAAAGCCTTCAGATAGCCTGTTGCAGTCAAACTTGGATGTTGCGGATGATCAGGCCCCACGAAGCCCGTATAGATCAATCGCGCCTCACGCCCCGCGCGCCCGATGCCGCGCAAACACGCGGCGCGGAACTTTTCAAGATCCGCCGCGTGCGAACAAGAGCATAGGATGAGCATACCCCCCTCAGCCACCAAGGGGGCTGACAAACGTGCAACACGTTCATAGGCGCGCAGGCCTTTTTCCAAAGCGGGCTTGGACGGCGCAAATGCGGGTGGATCGGCCACGACAAGATCAAACTGCGTAGCCTCGCCTGCCAAGACCTCAAGAACGTCAAAAGCATCCCCTTGGCGGGTGGAAAATCGCGCCTCGGCCCCCATGGCCTTAGCCCCTTGCGTTGCCAGATCAAGCGCCGCTTGTGAGGCATCAACCGCCAGGGCCGAGCGCGCACCCGCAGCCAGACTTGCCAAGGCAAACCCGCCAACGTGCGAGAATACATCCAAAACCCGTGCATCCTTGGCCAATTGCGCAGCAAAGGCATGGTTGGGGCGTTGGTCGTAAAAGAGACCAGTCTTTTGCCCCCCCATCACATCGGCCATATAGGTAGCCCCGTTCATGACCACGGGCAATGGCCCGGAAATCGGCGCGCCAGAAAGCTGCACCATCTCCTCGGGGAGGCTTTCCGCGGCGCGCGCGCGGGACGTGCCGTTCTTGATAAGCGTTTCAGCGCCCGTCACATGGCGCAAAGCGGTGGCGATCTCCTCAATCCGATCTTCTAGCCAAATCGCATTGGGTTGGATCACCAAACAGTCGCCAAAGCGATCAACGATCAGACCTGGCAACCCATCCCCCTCAGCATGGATCAGGCGGTAATAGGGGGCGGGATAGATCTTGTGGCGCAGGTCATGGGCTGCTTGGATCTTTGCCTGCAGCCACGCAGAATCTATCACGACATCCACGCGGCGCTCCAAAACCCGAAAAGCAATCTTCGCCTCAGGTGTCACGATGCCAAGGGCCAGCGGATTGCGCTCGGCATCCTCTAAAATGGCAAGACTGCCTGCCGCAATCGCGCGGCTGCGGCGATCAAGCACCAGATCATCGGCCCAAGCCCAAGGATGACCAAAGCGGATGGCACGCGCATCGGCCTTGGGACGCAGACGCAAAACGGGAAGGGGCGAAGGATTATGTGTCATGCCCCGCCTTTAGCTCAGAATACCGCGCCCTGAAAGAGGGCGCGAGATTAGAATGTAACGCCCGATGGGGCCACAGGCAGTCGGAATTCGGAAATCATCCAATCATGCATCCGCGCCTCGATGCGCGCACGCTGGGTCAGACCCATGGCTTCGGCTTCTACGGCGCGCCGCCCGCCATAAGCGGCAAAGGTCAAGTCACGTGATGCGGGGCCATAGACCAATGCACCCGTTGTTGCGTCATAGAGCGAAAAGGTGAATTCGATCTCATGCTCACCGCCAAAGGTGCTGCGCACCAAGGGTGTTTGGGCATGAAATAACGATACGTTGAGTTGCAAAACCACGTCACGGCTGCCCTCAAATGCAGGCAGAAGCCCGCGCATAGGCCGCTCTAGAATGTCACGCACTTGGGCATAGCGATCCCCATAGGGCTCATCCTGCCACAAAAGTTCGACATTGGGTTTCATGGTATTTGCTTCAGAGGTGCTGAGGCTGCGCGGCACATTCACACGCACATGCGTGATCCGCCAGCCCCGCTCGCGCATCAACGCCGCAAGGGCGGGTTGGGTTTGTGCCGATGGGTTTAAAACATTCCCAGAAACATCGAAAAAGGTGGATGTGTCAAAGGCGTTGGTCGCTTAACGGGTTAGTGTCCCGTTCGAGACACAGGCCGAAGCCGAGAGCGCCACGGCAACAAGGCCTAATGCGGTAGTCAATCTTGACATATCTTCCCCCATTCTGGGGTTATTCCCTATCGCAGTGGCCAGAATAGGCGCAGATGCGACTCAAGAATTGTGCTCGTTTTCAGCACCAATGACCCATAAATGAGGCGGAAATAAGAAAGCCCCGGCACATTGCCGAGGCTATTCTTGATCTCAAACCCCTGCGCGCAAGGGCCGCACGAGGCGAGGGCCGTAAAATTAGGCCAAATGCGCCGCTTGTTTGCCACCCAATTTTGCGACAGCGCGGAAGGGGGCGCCGAGTGCGTTAAAGAGTGCGCCAAAGATTTCTTTCATCGCTTCAGCGCGCAAACGGCGGGCTTCAAGCTCTACACGGCGAACATCAGCGAAAGAATAAACAGAAGCAGTTGTCATTTCATTTCTCCTATATGGCTGTCAAATCAGCCTTTCTGCTATGCAGCATATGGGACAGCATGGGTGACTTACCACTGCCGATTTGATCATCCCGCCATGCGCCAGACGCATAGCTCATTCAAAAGCCTATGCGCCTGGCGGCAAAGGTGCGGCTTCCACTACAAGCGGTGCAGGCATCTCAGGCAGATCAACTGCAGGGGTGCTGCTGCAGGCTGAGGCGCAAGCCCGCCAGTCGCACGCATCGTAATTTCTTTTCCAAGGCGCACAGCGCGCATGCCAGACTTTTGCCCCAACCGACCGCGGAACACGGCCCGCCCTGTCACATCCTCAAGCCGTATCTCGGTCAATGTTGCATCCGTAAACGGCAGCACAGTGCCGACAGACAGCCCCTCAACCTCAACAAAGGGCAGTTTGCGGCGCATCAAAATGGCCTCAAGCGAAACGCTGGCCTCGCCAATTGCAGCGCCCCATGTAGCGCGCCATCTCTGCCGCTCTGCCTCGGTGAATTTGTGCAGCTTTTTGGGGGCTTGGGCCACGGCATCGGCGCGCCCAATGACAGGCAGGATCAACGCGATCTGCCCCGATTTCACCCCGCCGCCCAACTCAAGGCTTAATTTCCAAATGTGATAATCCCGCTCCTCCAAAATCAAGGGCAAACGATGACGTTCTTCGACAGGTTCCCCCAAAGACAGACGCAACCGCCAATCGCAGGCTTAGAAATCACCGAATTCCCGCGCGCAGCCTGCCAAAAGCAGGTCGATAAAATCGCGCACCAACACGATATCAACCCGCGTCACGGGGCGGGCGGGGTCGTGGCACTGGCCTGCCGCGGCAGATCACGGCCCAGCATTTTGGACAGGATCCGCGTATGATCGGATCGATTTTTTGAAATGCCCTCTGTCATCCTGCGCGCTTTCTGCCCCCAAATTCATCGGCCTTTCGGGGATCATAGCCGCGCAAAGGTTGAGCAAAGTTTAAGCCGCGCGCGCCTCCGCTTTGGGAAGGCGCACCAAAAACACGGCTCCGCCCTCTGAAGGCACATAGTGCAGACCCCCGCCAAGGCGCTGCATGATCTCGCGGCTGATGGCCAGACCAAGCCCCGCGCCTTGCGCGGGGCGCGTGCCATCAAGGCGCACGAATTTCTCGAAAATCAAACTTCTCTGACGTTCAGGGATGCCTGCGCCATTATCGGCAAATTCCACCTCAAGATGTCGTGCTGTCTCGCGCAGGGTTATGGTGAGGCGCGGGGCCTCGGCCTCGCAATATTTCTGGGCGTTCGAAATCAAATTGATAAAGACCTGAGCCAAACGATCTGCGTCCGTGTTCAGACGAAAGCCCGCCTCCTCCGTCCCGTTGTAAATAATCTCAAGGCGATGGCTTTCCTCAAGGGCGGCGGTGGCATTGATCGCCCGCTCTAAGACCCGCGCGAGATGCACCTCACTGGGGTTCAGAGAGACATGGCCATTCTCGAGAACGGATAAATCCAGCAGATCATCCAAAAGCCGTGTCAGACGGCGACTTTCATCATGGATGATCTTCGAGAACCGCGCCCGCGCCGCATCATCCAAACCCTCAGATTGCATCAGGATTTCAGAAAACGCGCGAATAGAGGTCATAGGCGTGCGCAATTCATGGCTGATCTGGGATAGAAACGCATCTTTTTGCACGGACAGTTCCGTCAGCTTTTGGTTCACCTCGCGCAAGCGCGCCGCGGTGCGGGCCAATTCCGCCGATTGCGCCTCAAGTTTCGATGAATATTCCATGATCTGCGCGGTCTCATCCGCCACCGCTAGAAGGTCTTGCACCGACACGCCTGCGCCGCCCGTAATTTGCCCGACCATCGCATGGGCTGTTGCAGCACCGACAGACCCCGCCAATTCGCGTTCAAGGCGCTCCAGAAAATCGGGGGTTGGATCGGGTAATTCACTGTCCCGCCCCTGCGCGCGGGCCGCCTGCCCAAAGAGACGCGCAGCACGCCCTGCCCCTAAAATACGCCGTGCCATGATTAAAAGATCATCAGCCGTGCCCTGCGCCGCCTGCCACCCCGATGGTGCATGGGTATAGTCAAACACTTTGACAAATTGCGCGCCCTGCAAGCGCTCTAGTGGGGATGGAAAGCTTGCCAAAGACACCACGATAAACACAACCGTGTTCAGCCCCAAAGACAGCACCATCGCCGTCAAAAGCGGGTCTGTTCCAGCCATGCCAAGGAAATTATTGGGGCGCAGCCATTGCACCCCCATTGGCCCCAAAGTTAGCACATCATGTAGCAATTCACCCGCAAAGGCATTTGGCAGCAACAGCAGCCACGCCCAAACGGCAAAGCCCGTCAAAATGCCTACCCCTGCCCCAAGCCGCGTGGCCCCGCGCCAGAATATGCCCCCTGCAAGCGCAGGCAAAACCTGCGCCACACCCAAAAAGGCAATCAATCCCATTGCGGCCAAAGCCTCGGTTCCACCTGAGAGGCGGTAATAGGCAAGGCCTAGCGCCATGATCCCAAGGATCGAAAACCGCCGCGCCATGAGGGCCACGCGGCGCATATCGCCAGACATCGGATCATCATGGCGCGTGGCGCGCAGCCAGACAGGCATGATAATATGATTCGACAACATCGTAGCCAAGGCCAAGGCCGCCACAATGACCATTGAGGTGGCGGCAGAAAACCCGCCCAAAAACGCAAGCAGGGCTAGAAATTCTCGCCCCTGCGACAAAGGCAGGGTCAGAACGAACAAATCAGGGTTCGCGCCTTGCGGCATTTCTTGCAGACCAACCACGGCAATTGGCACCACAAAAATCGAAATCAGCAGCATATACAGCGGGAAGGCCCAAGCCGCCGTTGCCAGATGCCGCTCGTCAGAGTTTTCTACGACCAAAACCTGAAACATCCGCGGCAGGCACAAAATCGCGGCCCCCGATAACAGTGTTAAACCGACCCAACGCGCGCCATTGGACGAAATCGAGGCAAGCGGGCTTGCATCTATCCGCACCAACATATCCATCGGGCCAGAGGCCACACCCCAGACCACGAATACACCCACGGCGATCAGAGCGAACAACTTGACGATGGCCTCTAGGGCAATTGCCGAAACCAGACCCGGGTGACGCTCATTCACATCCAAAGAGCGCGTCCCAAACACAATGGTAAAGAGTGCAAGCCCCCCCGCGACCCATATGGCCATCAGGCCTGTATCCATCTCACGACCTGAATTTGGCGTGATAAAGGCAGAGAAAGACAGCGTCACCGATTGCATCTGCAAGGCGATATAGGGCGTGGCCCCGATCACCATGAGGATGGTCACAATCGCAGCCAATCCCCCCGATTTCCCATATCGAGACGAGATCATATCCGCGATAGATGTGATCCTTTGCGTGCGCCCGATGCGCACCAATTTTCGCAAGATCCAGAACCATCCGATGAAGACCAAGGTCGGGCCAAGATAGATCGTGATAAACTCAAGCCCTGATCGCGCGGCAGACCCGACCGCGCCGTAAAATGTCCATGCGGTGGTGTAGATCGACAATGACAGCGTGTAGGTCACAGGAGATTGCAGCCAACGCGCTTTGCCCTCGGCTGCGCGTTTCTCCGCCCAAAAAGCCGCGCCAAAAAGCCCCACCACATACAGAACCGCAACCGCGACCAACCCGTCAAAGGACAGCATCACCCCTCCCCCGATACTGGATCGGCCGCAGGGTCTAGGAGGTCTGCGGTGGCATCTTCGCGCTCAATCTGGGGCAGCGCGCGCGACAGAATATAGGTGATCACAATCAAGATTGTCCAAACCGCAAAAAAATAGACAAGCCAGAATGATATCCCCCCTGCCAGTTGCTCGCGCGGGGTCAGGATGAAGGCGGGGCCAAAGAACAACAACCCCCCAAAGACAGGCATCAAGGCAGCCGCATCGCGTAGGCGATTCTTGCGATAGCTTTCGCGCTCAAGAAACAAATGCCTGCGCGCAGGGGGCGCCGCGCGGGACGTGTCGCGTGGGGGGCTCATTTAGGCCGATCCCTTTTGCGCGGCTGATTTTGCCCCGCGTTCGTCCAAAATTTGGGTCAAAAGCTGCAACATTTCGGAATTGGAAAAGGGTTTGGTCAAATAGGCATCTGCCCCTAACCCAAGCGCCGTCTCGCGATCCTTGGCTTGGCCTTTTGCGGTCAGCATGACCACAGGCAATGCCTCCGTGCTCGGATCAGCGCGCAGGTCACGCAGAATATCCAAGCCCGATCTGCCAGGCAGCATGACATCTAATACGATCAGATCAGGGCCATAGCGTTTGACCTCATCCACGGCGGTGGCCCCATTGCCGTGGCTGCGCACCTCCATTCCAGCACGCGAGAGGATGAACGTGATGGCCTCAAGAATATTGGCCTCATCCTCAACCAGCAAAATGCGGTTCGTCATGATGTCCCTCCCCAAAGCAGATATGGGCTTGGCATTTGCGCCTTCTGTCCCACGCTGCTTTTCCTATGGAATCCCCGCGACACCGCTTTTGTCAATCGTTCTGCATCAAGACGCTAGGCCAGAACAGAAGGCACGCGGCGCGCGGCACAGGCGTCACGCGGGCAAACATGGCAACCCGACCCGATGGGAAGCGCGGTTTGCGGCAGGGCATTCTCGGCGTCCTGCAAAGGACGTAGAAGCATCGTTGCATTCAAAATTGGCGCGGCTGCAAACCCCGCACCGCCGCGTGGTTGCGCCACCGCCCATGCGTGATAGGCCAAACCATTGGGCAATTCCAAAACCCCATCCGTTGGCATCATCGGACGCGACAGCGCGGTATATAGCGGCCATAAGGGGCAGCCCGCCCCAAAGCGCGGAATCGAAAACCCCGTGATACGTTTGCGGAACATCAGCGCGCCCGAAGCATCGCAAATCGCAAGTCCAAATTCAGGCACATCAGGGTCAGGCGGAAGCGTGGCCAAGCGGCGCAAGATCAAGGCCACATCCCCCTGCCCCAGATGCAACAATTGAGACGGGTTATAGCCCGCGGATTTGGCGGCTGATTGAAACTGCCCCAAGGGAAGTCGCGCTGCATCTTGCGCATAGGCCTGCAACATAGCACGCGCCAAATCCCGCGCTGTGCGATCCTCCATCCCAGCAGCGCGCGCAATCACCGCGTCTATCGCGTCCACGCCATGCGCCTCAATCGCCGCGAAATAATGCCCTGCCGCGTCAAACATGGCCTCAACCGTTTCTTGCGCTGTTGAGCTTGCGCCATCATTTGTATCACCTTGTTGCTCGAAATGGCTGAGCATTTGCGTGGCCCGCAACGATAGGCGTTCTGCCTCCTCGTTTAGGTTACGATGAAAGCGGGCACGCCATTGCGTTTCGAGATCAGGTTCGCGCACCAAAATGTCAGCGGTTGAACGGATGGCGGCAACGCTTGAAAGAATTTCATGCATGGCTTCAGCCAAAACGGGGTCATTGGCCAATCGATCCTGCAAACTGTCAATCATCGCCTCAAGTGCGGTGATCCGTTTTTGCTGTTGGGTCAAAACCCCCGACCATCCAGGAAAGCGGCCAGACAATTCATCTATGCGATCCAATTCTGGCTCGGCCAAAAGGTTCGGGCGCAAATCTGTCGCGGCCTTGTGCAGCGCGTCAAAAACCGTTGCGTCCGCGCCTGATGACAGGGCGGTCGGCTCGACCGATAGGGCGCGGGCAATATCGACCAATAATTTACCGCCAATTCGGCGGCGGCCATGCTCAATCAGATTGAGATAACTGGGCGAAATCTCGACCGCCTTCGCCAAATCAGCCTGCCGCATCCCCAAAGCACTGCGGCGTTGGCGAATGCGACTGCCTGTCAGCGCGCTGCTTGAAGGCAGGGCGGCGTTTTTCGTGTTAGGGGGCAGGTCAGCATGGCTCATGATCCCTGCTTATCGCAAGTTAGGCGGCCTTGTAAAAGAATTTACTAACCACCTCTTGCCTGCCCTACTGGTTGCAGATCATGCGCCCTTCTTCGGTGAGGATTGGCAGCAAAGTGGTTTCAACCACGCCGTTATAGAGATACCAGTAACAGTTATCTTCCATCAGACGCACGCGGGCAATGTCTTGCCCATCCGCCGCCAACTCGACCAAAGCCTCTGGCAATTCAACCAAATAGCCCTCGTCATCCACAGGCGGGCTTGTGACGCACCCTGACAAAAACGCGGCCATCGCCACAGCCCCTGCTGCAAATCGCAGATTTGATCCGGTGAAGTTCAGTATCATCACGACAGAGGCCCCCTATGGCGCATTTGGTTTTTATGTGGGCAAGCACTCAGCCGCACCCCGCTGTTCGTCAAATCAGATCAATGCAGTTTTTTCAACACATCTGCCAATGTTCCGATCAATTGATCAATATGCGATTTCTCAATGATCAACGGCGGTGACATGGCGATAATATCGCCTGTGGTGCGGATCAAGATGCCTTTTTCATAAGCGTCAAGGAAGGCTGCAAAGGCGCGCTTGGCTGGCTCGCCTGCAATCGGCTCTAGCTCGACCGCACCAATCAAACCCATATTGCGGATGTCTTTGACATGCGGCAGGCCATTCAGGCTATGCAGCGCCTCTTGCCAATACGGGGCAAGTTCGGCTGCACGCTCAAAAAGGCCCTCTTCTTTGTAGGTTTCAAGCGTAGCAATCCCTGCCGCAGAGGCAATCGGGCTGCCTGAATAGGTGTAGCCATGGAAGAGCTCAATCATATGTTCTGGGCCTTGCATAAAGGCATCGTGAATTTCTTTTGTGGCCAGAACCGCCCCCATGGGGATCACGCCATTGGTCAAGCCTTTGGCACAGGTGATCAGATCAGGCATGACCCCGAAATGTTCCGCAGCAAAGGACGAGCCCAGACGACCAAACCCTGTGATCACCTCGTCAAAAATCAGCAAAATGCCATGTTTTCGGGTGATCTCGCGCAGGCGCTCAAGATATCCCTTGGGCGGCAGAAGCACACCCGTTGAGCCCGCCATAGGCTCGACAATCACGGCAGCAATGGTTTCAGGCCCATGCAGGGCCACGATCCTCTCCAGATCATCGGCAAGATGCGCGCCATGCTCAGGCTGACCTTTGCTATAAGCGTTTTCGGCCAAATGCGTATGCGGCAGGTGATCAACACCTGTCAGCAAACTGCCGAAGAATTTGCGGTTATTGACGATGCCACCCACAGAAATCCCGCCGAAATTCACACCGTGATAGCCGCGCTCGCGTCCAATCAGGCGGGTGCGGCTGCCTTGGCCGATGGCCCGCTGATAGGCCAGCGCAATTTTCAAAGCCGTTTCAACAGACTCAGAGCCCGAATTCGTAAAGAACACATGCTCAAAAGGCGCAGGCGCCATATCCCGCAGACGAGAGGCCAATTCAAACGCCACCGGATGCCCCATCTGGAACGCAGGCGCATAATCTAATTCGCCTGCCTGTTTGCGGATGGCTTCGACAATTTTGGGACGATTATGCCCTGCATTGCAGCACCACAACCCTGCCGTGCCATCCAAAACATCACGGCCATCCGCAGTTTTGTAGAACATCCCATCGGCTGAGACGAGCATCCGAGGCGCTTTCTTGAACTGCCGATTGGCGGTAAATGGCATCCAAAATGCCGAAAGATCATTGGGTGTGTTCGACCGATCCAAAGCCATGATGCATCTCTCCCGTGGCAAAAGCGCTCTAATTCCATTTCCAAGAATATGAACGCCTTTATTGACAGTCGCGCAAGAGGGAACAGGGCAGATCTATGCGCATATCCTCAATCATTGCATGCGCAATCGTTCTGGCCTATCACAGAAGATGCAAATACAGATAAGGGAAGAAATGCGCATTCGTTGCAAAAGAAGCATAATTTTTTGACCATCTGGTGCTTTCCACTCTGGCCGAGGTGGCATATAGAACTTCTGATTTTGCGGCAATTTAGGGCGCAAACATAAGCGAAGGGCTCAGCCAAAGGCGGGCGAATAATCTGCGAGGGATCCATGAGCAAGAATACGCATGACGGTGACGTTGGCTTTATCAAAGCCTTGGCTGAGTTGCTGCGCGAAAACGATCTGACCGAATTGGAAGTTATCCGCGAGTATGGCGAAGATGACAGCCTGAATGTGCGCGTGGCGCGGCAAATCCATGCGGCCCCAGTTGCGATGGCCCCTGCCCCAGTTGCAGCAGCCCCTTCTGCAGCGGCCCCCGTTGCCGCCGCCGCACCCGCAGCGGCCCCTGCCGCCGCCGAAGACCCAACCCAAAGCCCAAATGCGCTGACCTCTCCAATGGTGGGCACCGCATATCTCGCACCAGAACCTGGCGCGGCGGCATTTGTCTCGGTGGGCGATAAAGTCACTGAAGGTCAGCCCGTTTTGATCATCGAAGCAATGAAAACCATGAACCAAATCCCAAGCCCGCGCGCAGGCACGGTGAAGCGAATTTTGGTGGAAGATGGCTCACCCGTGGAATTCGGCGCGCCATTGATGATCATCGAATAAGATGGCTGCCCCGATGTTCAAAAAAATTCTCATCGCCAATCGCGGGGAAATCGCGCTGCGCGTGATCCGCGCCGCGCGCGAAATGGGTATTGAGACAGTCGCCGTGCATTCCACCGCCGATGCTGATGCGATGCATGTGCGCATGGCCGATGAAAGTGTCTGTATCGGCCCGCCCACCAGCACCAACAGCTATCTGTCGATCCCTTCGATCATCTCGGCATGCGAGATCACGGGGGCCGAAGCGATTCACCCTGGCTATGGGTTTCTCTCCGAGAACGCGAATTTCGTGCAAATCGTAGAGGATCACGGGATCAAATTCATTGGCCCCTCTGCCGAGCATATCCGCATCATGGGCGATAAAATCACCGCTAAGGAAACGGCAAAGGCGCTTGGTATTCCTTGCGTCCCCGGCTCTGAGGGGGGCGTTCCCGATCTGGACGCGGCCAAGAAAGTCGCCACCGATATGGGCTACCCCGTCATTATCAAAGCCACTGCAGGGGGCGGCGGTCGCGGCATGAAAGTGGCGCAAAGCGCCAAGGACTTGGAAAACGCATTCCGCACGGCGCGCAGCGAGGCTAAATCTGCCTTTGGCAATGACGCGGTTTATATTGAGAAATACCTCACCACGCCGCGCCATATTGAGGTGCAGGTATTTGGCGATGGTAAGGGCAATGCAGTTCATTTGGGCGAGCGGGATTGTTCTCTGCAGCGCCGTCACCAAAAGGTCTTCGAAGAGGCCCCAGGCCCCTGCATAAGCGAAAAGGAACGCGCCGAGATCGGGGCGATCTGTGCCAATGCGATTGCCAAAATGGGATATGAGGGTGCTGGCACCATTGAATTTCTCTACGAGAAAGGCGCGTTTTATTTCATCGAAATGAACACCCGCTTGCAGGTGGAGCATCCCGTGACCGAAGGGATTTTCGGGGTGGATTTGGTGCGCGAGCAAATTCGCGTGGCAGCGGGCCTGCCGCTCAGCTTTGCGCAGGAAGATTTGCAGATCAACGGCCATGCCATTGAGGTGCGGGTCAACGCGGAAAAAGTGCCACAATTCTCCCCCTGCCCCGGCAAGATCACGCAATACCACGCCCCAGGTGGCTTGGGTGTAAGGATGGATAGCGCGCTTTATGATGGCTACCGCATCCCTCCTTATTATGACAGCTTGATTGCCAAGCTGATCGTTCATGGCCGTGACCGACCCGAGGCGCTTGCCCGCCTCAAGCGCGCCTTGTCAGAATTGATCGTGGATGGTGTCGACACCACGGTGCCCTTGTTTCACGATTTGCTCGACCAAGAGGCGGTGCAAACAGGCCAATATAACATCCACTGGCTAGAACATTGGCTGGAAGAAACCTTCGGCAAGGCCTAATTCTGGCACAAAATCAAAGATCACAGGCCAAAATGCGTGAAGCATTTTGGCCTTTATCATGCTAAATTTCACTCATGCCCGACACCCAAGCCGCCCTTGAAATTACCCCGCAACTTCTGTTGCAAGCCTATGCAGCGGGCATATTTCCAATGTCCGAGGGCCGCGATGACCCAAACCTATTTTGGGTTGAGCCAAAACGGCGCGGGATCATTCCCCTAGACGGCTTTCACATATCCCGCAGCCTTGCCCGCAGGATCCGCCAAAACCCATTTGAGATTAGGATCAATAGCGATTTTGCAGGTGTTGTGGCCGCCTGTGCGGATCGGGACGAAACATGGATCAATGCGGAAATAACCGCTTTATACAGCGCACTGCATGAGAAAGGATTCGCCCATTCCCTTGAGCTGTGGCAAGGGCGTGATCTGGTGGGTGGTGTCTATGGGGTGGCGCTTGGGGCTGCGTTTTTTGGGGAAAGTATGTTTTCGCGGGCGCGTGATGCCTCGAAAATTGCGCTCGCCTATTTGGTCGCGCGCCTCAATGCAGGCGGGTTCACGCTCTTTGATGTGCAATTTACCACGCCCCATTTGATCCGCTTAGGTGCTATCGAGATCTCGCGCATCGACTATCGCAAGCGGCTTGATGCGGCGCTTGAGAAACATGCAGATTTCATAGCGTGCGGGGGCCTATTCACCCCTCAGGATGTGCTACAGCGCAACACCCATACATCATAGCGCGGGTGATCAAAGGCGATCAGCGCGGGGCTGGAGGCCACCATCCATCCATCAAACAAGGCCCGCCCATCGGTATCGGTGATGCGCATATGGGCGAAAGCATCTGAATTGGCGTCACCCTCAGGATAACGGCACGCAACCATTTCAACCGTGATACGGCCAAGCCGCGCCGCGGCCCCAGTCGCCAATTCCAAATCACGCGATTGCGCCAAGGTTTTGTCCAAGGCGCGCAACAGCGCCCCCGACCCAGTTTCTGTTGCGATTTCTGTGATGGACGTCACGCCGCCCAAATCAGGTTCAGCGGGGCTTGTTTCCAAGAGGACACCCGATTGGCCCGCACCGCCATCATCGGTCTGGGTCATATCCCCGTTTTCCTCTTGCGGCACGATCACAGGCGCCACCTCCCCCATAACGGGGGCAGGCGCGATGACTGTGCCGCTGCCAAACGGAAGGCTGCCTTCACCAAAGGTTTGCGGGCGGCTTGTCTCTGCGCCAGTATCAAGCGGCAAAGGATCAATCGGGATCACAACAATGCCATCGGCCGACATTTGCCCATTCAAATCCAAGGATTGATCTTGCGCGCCCACAGGGCCCACACAAAAGGCTGATAGCAACGCCAATCCCGCCAGACGCGCCCACATGTTACTGCCCAGACCCCGAGAAGGCGCGCATCAGCAAGGTCACAAGGCTGACCGAACTTTGTGTGTTTAACACCTCATCCCCAGCGGCCAAGTTAAACAGCGAACCACCCGGTTGGATGTCAACGAATGACCCACCCAAAAGCCCCTCTGAGGCGATGCTGACAATGCTGTCATCAGGCAACAGAATATCGTCACGGATATTCAAGGTCGCTTCTGCGCGGAAGGTGGCAGGGTCAAGACTAAGGCTGCTGACGGTGCCAACTCGAACGCCCGCAAGGCGCACATCTGTGCCAATTCCGATCCCTTCTGCAGAGCGGAACAGCGCCGACACCTCGTAGCTCGACCCCGTGCTGCGCCCGATCCCGCCGATTTCAGCGGCATAGAGCAGAAAGCCCGCAGCTACGGCCAAGACCGCGCCGCCAACCAAAATTTCGCTCAATCTATTTTCGGCCATCACGGAACCCCTCTCATGCTGCCAAAAAAGCGCACAGGCTTATTCGGGGCTCCATGCCTCGTAATCCTTGCGCGCGACTGGTGCGGCCTGACGCAAAGAACCCGCAGGCGCATAGGCCGCCTCTGACCCCGTCAGATTCATTTCGTGCTCTTTTTCCCATGACTTGCGCGCAATCGGCGCATCGGCAGGGGATTTATCCCATGTGTGATGCAACCAGCCATGCCAATCGGGGCTGATGCGGCTGGCTTCGGCCTCGCCATTGAAAATCACCCAACGGCGTTTGCCATCGCGGGATTGGTAGAACACATTGCCCTGCGCATCCTCACCCACCTTCTGGCCCTTCCGCCAAGTGTAGAGTTGCGTTCCAACCGTCTGACCATTCCACCAAGTCACAAGGCGCAGCAGGAATGAGAGCATGACAATCTCCAAACTAAATCGCGTGTCGTTTTGTCTTCTAATGCCGCAACGCGCCGCTAAGGTCTAGGGGCAATGCCAATAACAACTGCGACAGATGTTGTTTTGCACACGCCAGCGCCCTAAACATAACCTTCAGGGAAACACGCGAGGAGAAAAACACCATGTCCGACCCCAAAAGCCTAAAATTTGACACGCTGCAGATTCATGCAGGTGCGCATCCAGACCCTGCAACCGGCGCACGCCAAACGCCGATCTACCAAACCACGGCCTATGTGTTCAAAGATGCTGATCACGCGGCGCGTCTGTTTAACTTGCAAGAGGTTGGCTTTATTTACTCGCGCCTGACCAACCCCACAGTCGCTGTGCTCCAAGAGCGGATCGCGACCCTAGAGGGCGGTGTTGGTGCGGTTTGTTGCTCGTCTGGTCATGCGGCGCAGATCATGGCCCTGTTTCCGCTCATGGGGCCAGGCTGCAACATCGTGGCCTCTACGCGCCTTTATGGTGGCACAGTCACCCAATTCAGCCAGACCATCAAACGCTTTGGGTGGTCTGCAAAATTTGTTGATTTCGATGATCTTGACGCGGTGAAAGCCGCGATTGACGACAACACCCGCGCCGTGTTCTGCGAGGCCATCGCAAACCCTGGTGGCTATATCACCGATCTGCGCAGCATTGCGAATATCGCCGATGGCGCAGATATCCCTTTGATTGTGGATAACACCTCCGCGACACCTTATCTCTGCCGCCCAATTGAACATGGCGCGACCTTGGTTGTGCATTCCACCACAAAATATCTCACGGGCAATGGCACTGTCACAGGCGGCTGCGTGGTTGATAGCGGCAAATTTGACTGGTCAGCCAGTGATAAATTTCCTTCGCTCTCGGCACCTGAACCCGCCTATCACGGCCTAAAATTCCACGAGGCGTTGGGGTCGATGGCCTTTACCTTCCATTCAATCGCGATTGGCTTGCGCGATTTAGGGATGACCATGAACCCGCAAGCCGCGCATTACACGCTGATGGGGATTGAGACATTGTCGCTTCGGATGCAGCGCCATGTTGAGAATGCTGCGAAAATCGCTGCATGGCTTGAAAAGGATCCCCGCGTTGATTTCGTGACCTATGCGGGTCTGCCATCCTCCCCCTATCATGGGCGGGTCAAGGATATCTGCCCCAAGGGTGCAGGCGCATTGTTCACCTTTGCTGTGAAAGGCGGATATGAGGCTTGTGTGAAACTGGTAGATAGTCTTGAGCTGTTCAGCCATGTCGCAAATTTGGGCGATACGCGTTCGCTGATCATTCATTCAGCATCAACCACCCACCGCCAGCTGACCCCAGAACAGCAACAAGCAGCGGGGGCCGCACCCAATGTGGTGCGTGTGTCCATTGGGATTGAAGATGCAGATGACCTGATTGCCGATCTTGATCAGGCCTTGGCCAAAGCAACCGCGTAAACCTTGCACCACTGAAAAAGAAAAACCCCCGTCCAAACAGATTTGGATGGGGGTTTTTGATAGGTTCGGGCAGAGGCCAGTGTCGGCTGCTAAACTGGGGACTGGCCTCTGCCCCGGGCTACGATGGGGTTACGGAGTAGCCCGCACCCAACCTGCAAGATTGGCCAGCTGCAGGAGGGGTGTTCGAATATCTGCGGAAAAGTCCCAAATTGATACGCCCGACTAAAGCGCTTGCATCAAGACTCCAGGTCTGAGATTTCCCCGTGAATCGCATGTGACACATTGGGCGCTCGTTTTCAATCATTTTGATTATTTTCATTAATTTCAATTCAAAGAAGGCGTTGTACTTGAGAAACATATATGAATTATAGTTACATATAGATGTGAGATATGAGCGGCTTGGCGGCGAGATTGGTATAAACGCGCGGTCGGTTAGTACGGAGTTTAAGCGTGGATCAAAGCTCGCTCAATGTGTTGTCGCGCATGCGCCAGCTTCTGGCGTCGCTTGAGCGGGACTTGGGCCTTGTCTCACTGCCCAAAGTAGAACTTGATCTTCTACACGCGATCGACCTTTAGGCTGAAAATCCAGATGAGATTTTAACATCCGCAGAGATCCACAATCATCCGTTGATGCGAGACGTCCCCACAGCCACCTTCAATCGTGCGCTGAAATCCCCTATGAAAAAGGGGTTTATACAGTTGAATCCTGACAGTCGCGCCAAACACTATCGCAAGACAGAGCATTGGCCCCGTCTTTTGCAGCGTGACGATTGACATCAGTCAAATATAAGTATTTGCAATATTTAGGCATGAGTAATAGGTCTTGATTCACAACAAGACTTTAAGGTTGGTTATTGTAGTTCGGAGCGGGCTCTTACCTCCGAAGGAGTTAACCGCGTGGTTAAATGGTTTAGATGTCTTGCGGGACCTGCGTTCCTGCGCACTGTTTCACATTTGAAAACCGCGTTTTTCGTGTCCGCAGGCCTGTTGGCTGCTGCGGCGATTAATCATGGCTTGGTGGGCCAAACCAATGCGACCCTCCATCATGCCACGGAGTCCGTTTTGATCTTCTTTGGCTTTGCAACCATTGCCAAAGTGCTGACCGCTTGGCTTTATTCACACTCTGGGCTTCTCTACGGCCTGCCAGGTATCGCGCTGACTGTATATATCTACGACACCGAAAATGATGCCCATCTTTTCTTACTGGGCATGATCGGGCTCACGCTGCCCGTTCTCGCATTCAAACTGCTGGCTTTCTTGGGGCACTACACCACAGTTGCACAGCGCCAGTCATGGCGGGTGTTACCACCCGTCACTATCGCAAGTAGTGCAATTTTGATGATCTGTGCATGGGTGATGGCGCCCAATGCAGAATTTGGGCTTTCAGAGCTGTTTGAATTGGCGGCTGTCGTACTGTTTGATGCATGCCTGCTGATTGGTGTGCTGTTGATCGCCGTGGCCCTGACGCGCGACTACTAGTAATGGCGCTGATCTCGTTCAAATTTTTATAAATATCGCGCTTATCTGGTTTATGCCCCCTGCAACTATCGTATAGAGTTGGGCGCAAGGAGGAGAAAAATTCGCCCCCCCCTTTGGCCCACTTA
Organism: Roseobacter sp. HKCC-CH-9208; assembly: GCF_037805125.1. Lineage (NCBI taxonomy): Bacteria > Pseudomonadati > Pseudomonadota > Alphaproteobacteria > Rhodobacterales > Roseobacteraceae > Roseobacter > Roseobacter sp. HKCC-CH-9208. The sequence goes on from NZ_JBBLYK010000001.1 coordinate 559,516, forward strand.
ACGAGAAGCGCATCGGTATTTTGAGCACGGAGTTCACGCTACACCTGTCGCCCAAGGCCATTAGCCTTGCATCACGCCGCTCTGATGATGCGTGGGAGGTTGTCGTTCGCACCGCGCCAGATGCGGAGGATCTCAGCGCCGCTTTTGCGCAGATGAAATCTCTGATTGAGGCGAAAGACAACGCCCAAGTTTTGGTGATTGTACCGCGTGAGCAAGTTCTGTTTACAAGCTGCGAAGCCCCTGATGAGGCCACCCCCACCGCTGCGCGGCGCGCAGTAGAGGCAAAATTGGATGGCCTCACCCCCTATGAATTGTCAGAATTGCAATATGATTGGCTGCGCACGGATTCCGTGATCCAAATCGCCGCCATTGCTGCGGAAACCATCCAAGCCGCGCAAGAGTTTATAAAATCCTACGGGATCACGGCTGTGGCGTTGACCGTGGAAACACTGCCAGATGATTATGATGGAACGCCCATCTTTCGTTTGGCAAAGCGCCTCAAGCCGACACCTTATGTGCAAAACCTTGCAACCATCCCCCCCCCCAAGCGCAAAATTCGACTAGAGGATATCGCGCTCTTCGTGCCGCGTTTTCGCAAAGGAATGGCCCTTGGTCTTGGAGGGGGGATTGCCGTGATTGTTACGGCATTTCTCCTAATGCCTTCTGCCCCAGAGCAAGATGTGACGCCTGAAGCCCCCGCAATTGTCGCGGCAACGCCCACAGTTGCCGAACCTGCCCCAAGCGCGCCTGTGGCAAGCGGCCTGCCTGCGCCCGATGTGGCACTTATGGCGACACCGCCTACCCTTACTGCGCCAAGGCCACGGCGTGACGGCACCATCCTTGCCGCGATTGACCCGATCTTGACCCAACAAGATGCGCTGGCCCTACGCCCACCCTTGGGCGGCATCGGCGATGATGCCCCGCCGCCAATCCTCTCGCCGATCCCCTTTGGCACAGGCAGCGTTTTGAACAGCGCAGGTCTTGTTGATCCAACCCCTGAGGGGGCGTTGAGCCCCGATGGCGTATTGGTCTTTGATGCGGCGCCCCCGGTTGCGGCAATCCCGCGCCCTGATGCCATCCTAGAGGCGGCCCGTGCGGCACGGCTTGAGCAAATCGAAACATTGGCAGGCACGCTGCCACGCCTCAGACCTGAGAACTTCGCAGAAATCCTTGAGCGCCAGCAATTAAACGGCTTTACGCGCAGCGAATTGAGCAGCATCACGCCGCAACTGCGCCCCGCCTCGCTTCAAGAAATTGCCGAAGCAGCCCGCGCCGCCGAGGCAGCAGCCCTCGCCGTCAGTGAAGGACGCAGCGCCAATCAGGCCTTGATCAGCGACTTGGCTGTCTCACGTTCGCTTTTGCCACAGGCCCGCCCCTCGGGCTTTGAGGCGGTGGTGGCCGCTGCAACACCCGCAAGCGCCGCTGCACCAAATGGTGTTGCCGCAGAGGCCGCCGCACAATCAGGCGCAGATGAGGAAATTGAGGCGGAAATCGCCGCCGTCAGCACCGACACCCCATCCGGCGAACGGGTGACCCGCGCCGCGACCAATCGCAATGCCATAAATTTGCGCGACACGAATTTGATTGGTGTCACTGGCCCTTCGAGCAGCCGCCGCGCCTTGGTGCGCCTGCCTTCGGGTCGGTTTGTTACGGTCGAAGTTGGAGATCGTCTTGACGGGGGGCGTGTCGCCGCGATTGGCGATGACAGCCTTCAATACATCAAGGACGGCGAAAACATCACGCTAGAAGTGCCAAACGGCTAAATCAGGACAAGTGCTGCGAGGCCAAGAAAGGCGAAGAAGCCCACAACATCGGTGACCGTGGTCACGAATGTGCCTGAGGCGAGCGCAGGATCTGCGCCAAAGCGTTCCAACGCAACGGGGATCAATATCCCCGCCAATCCCGCCACAACAAGATTAACCACCATAGCGCCTGCAATCACGCCGCCCAAGAGAACGGAATCGAACCAAACATAACCCACAACGCCCATCACAAGGGCAAAGGCCAAACCGTTCAAAGCCCCCACGCCCGCCTCACGCATCACAACGCGCCACAGGTTGGCGGAGGTGAGGTCGCGCGTTGCAAGCCCACGCACAGCCAAGGCAAGGCTTTGCGTTCCCGCATTGCCCCCCATAGAGGCCACAATCGGCATCAACACGGCCAAGGCCACCAATTGCGCAATCACCGCTTCGAATTGAGCAATCACCACCGAGGCCAAAATCGCTGTGCCCAAATTGACAAACAACCAAGGAAAGCGTTGACGCACAGTTTCAAAGGTCGTGTCGCTGAGGCTTTCATCCACGCCCAAACCTGCAAGGCGGCGCAAATCCTCTTCATTGACTTCATCAAGAACGCTCATCGCGTCATCAATGGTGATCACGCCCACCAATCGCCCATCATCATCGACAACGGGCGCAGAGATCAGGTGATACTGGTTAAAGGCGTAGGCGACATCATCTTCATCCTGCTTGGCAGGGATAGTGCGAAAGCTGTCTTCCAGAATGTCCTTCAATGATGTTGCCCGCGCGCTCGACAACAGCCGCCCAAGCGAGACATAACCCACAGGTTTCATTGCAGGGGTCACGAGAATGATGTGATAGAATTGTTCGGGCAATTCCGCTTTTTCGGAACGCAGATAGTCAATCATCTGCCCGACATTCCAATGTTCAGGCGCGCGCACCACCTCGCGCTGCATAAGACGCCCAGCAGACCCTTCTGGAAAACTCAGCGCTTGTTCAACCGCGACCCGATCGGCATCGTCAAGCGCGCCAAGAATGGCCCCTTGCTGATCTTCTTCTAGGTCTTCGACCAGATCAACAACATCATCCGAGTCCAACTCGCGCACAGCATCGGCCAGAACATCGCTTGGCAAAAGCGGCAGAATGTCTTCGCGGATTGACCAATCAAGTTCAGAGAGAACCTCACCATCAATCCCACGCGACCAAAGCGCCAGAAGGGCTGCACGCTCGCCGCTGGAGATTTGTTCGAGAATATCAGCGATATCAGCAGGGTGTAGCGGCTCCATCAACGCATCGATGGCATCTACATCCTCTGCGCTGACCGCACGCCGCAATTGCGCGCGCAGACTATCGTCCAACGCATAAGCGTCACGATCATCATCTAGATGGAGGTCTTGTTCGTCCAACATGATCCACCTCGCGCAACAAGATCAGGCCTTGCGCGGGGTATGACATTGCAAAGCCGATCTGAAAAGGTGGTTTTGCGAAAAATCCCAAAAGGGACAGTCAGCACGGGGTTACAGCTCGGCGCGAATGGCCGCCGCAATATCCCCAACCACAGCCGCCATGAGCCCCTCATCCTCGGCTTCGGCCATAACGCGAATGAGGGGTTCTGTGCCTGACTTGCGGATCAAAATACGCCCCGCCTGCCCCAATCGGGCCTCTGCCTCGGCGATGGCGGCCTTGACTGATGCTGCCTCTAACGGGGCTTTGTCAGGTGAAAAGCGCAGATTCTCTAACATCTGCGGAACAGGATCAAAGCTGCGGGCAAGCGCGCTTGCAGGTTTGTTCTGGCGCACCATTTCAGCCAAGAATTGCAAACCTGCCATCAACCCATCACCCGTGGTGGCATGGTCGCTCATGACGATATGGCCCGATTGCTCACCGCCAAGATTGTAACCACCTGCGCGCATCGCCTCGACAACATAGCGATCCCCAACGGCCGTGCGGTGTAGGCCAATCCCGCGCCCGCTCAGGAACCGCTCCAATCCCAAATTCGACATCACAGTGCTCACCAAGGCGCCACCTTTGAGACGGTTCTCATCCGCCCATCGCGCCGCCAACAGCGCCATGATCTGATCCCCATCCGCGACTTGGCCCGCCTCATCAATGATCACAATGCGATCAGCATCGCCATCAAGGCACAAGGCCACATCGGCCCCTGTTTCCTTGATCTTGGCAATCGCGGCTTGCGGCTTTGTTGAGCCGACATTTTCGTTGATATTGAACCCATCTGGGCTCACGCCAATCGCCACGACTTCGGCACCCAATTCCCACAGCACTTCGGGGGCGGCGCGATATGCGGCACCATTGGCGCAATCGATGACAACCTTCAAACCTTCAAGGCTCAGACCTTGGGGGAATGTGCCTTTGACGCGTTCGACATAGCGGAAACGACCATCATCAATGCGCCGTGCGCGCCCGATATTGCCCGCTTGTGCAGGTTGAATATCCCCAAACACAAGGGCTTCGATCTCGGCCTCTGCCTCGTCTGACAGTTTAAATCCGTCAGGGCCAAAAAACTTAATCCCATTATCTGAGGCGGGGTTGTGGCTTGCGGATATCATCACACCAACATCGGCCCGCATGGAGGGGGTCAAAAGGCCCACAGCAGGGGTTGGCACAGGCCCCAGCAACAGCACATCCATGCCCGTGGAGGTGAAGCCCGCCGTCAGCGCATTTTCCAACATATAGCCCGACAGGCGCGTGTCTTTCCCGATCACAACACGATGGCCACGCTCCATATCGCGGCGGAAATAGCGCCCCGCCGCCGCCCCCAATTTCAGCGCCATATCGGCGGTCATGGGATAGCTGTTTGCCTGACCCCGCACCCCATCCGTGCCAAATAATTTTCGTGCCATTTTATTACCCCTCCCCAAGGGTCAAACCGCTTGCTGCCATATAGGCAGAAATCATCGCTTGATGCACGGCTATATCATGGACACGCAGCATCTGAACCCCCTGCGATATGGCCCATAGGCCGATTGCCGCCGATGCAGCATCACGCTGATCTGCCTGTTTGATCCCCGTCACATGGCCCACAAACCCTTTGCGCGATACCCCCAAAAGCAACCCACAGCCAAGCCCATGGAACAGGCTGATGTCACGCAACAACGCGCGGGTTTGCGCAAAGGTCTTGCCAAAGCCCGCCCCAATATCAAGCAAGATTTGGTCATGCGTCAGCCCCACAGAAAGCGCCTGATCGCGCATCGCAGCAAGCCCATCGTAGATATCGAGAACGACATCTTGATAGGCATCGGGGGCCAAATCTTGCATGGTTTCAGGCGTGCCAAGCGAATGCATCAAGATCAAGGGCGCGCGGCTCTCGCGCAGAACCTCAATCATAGTTGCATCAAAGCGCAACCCTGAAACATCGTTGATCACCTGCGCGCCCGCAGCAAGGCCCGCACGCGCCACATCGGCCTTGCGCGTGTCAAGCGAGATCACCCCAGAGCCGCGCAAGGCCTCTAGCGCAGGCATCAGGCGCGCGATTTCTTGTTGTTGCGGCACTTCTTTGGCGCCTGGCCGGGTGCTTTCTGCGCCCAAATCCAAAATATCTGCGCCTTCCGCCACAAGACGATGGGCTTGCTCCAGCGCGGCTTGGATGTCCTCATGCCGCCCACCATCGGAAAAGCTGTCTGGGGTGAGGTTTAAAATTCCCATAAGGCTTGGGCGCCCCATAGGCACAGTGGCAAAATCACCACGCGCTGCCGTCAACGGCGCGCGCCATGCCGCGGGCAAGTCTGCGGCGGGTAAAATCTCGCGCGCGCCCGTGCGGTTTAACCGCTCAACATGCGTGAAATGGCACCAGCCCCTTGCAAGGGGCACGGCATCAGGCCCGATCGCGGGGCCCGTAACGGGTATGGGGCGATAATAATCAGTCATAGGACTAGCCCTACCCTGTGGCTCAGCGTCCATCAAGTTTACTGGCCAAATTAAAGATCAGGCATCACGTCAAACGGCCATGCCTGCACAGGGATAGATGATTTCAACGGCGGGTGGCCGCCCAAATAAACAATACGCTGCGCCTCAAATTGCTCGGCCAACCACAGCGCCAATTGCTCCCCCGTCACTTTTGCCCCTTTGGGTGGTTCGGCACTGTCCAAAACCAGTTTTGAAGGGGCCCAAACCGAAATTTGCCCCTGCCGCATGGCCCAGTCCAATTCTGTGCGACTGTCCACCACCACACAGCGATCATCGCAAGAGGCCAAGACCCAAGCGTTCTTTTCCATATCCAACAGATCAATCCGCCGCTGCGGCAGGCCATGGCGGGCTTGAGGCTGCGCCAAGCCCGTGCTGCCCACGCACAAAATGACAGGGGCACCTGCCTGCTCAAGGTGATCTAGGAGCTGCGCCAAATCAGGGCGCGCTATTGCATCATTGGCCAAATACACGATCAAAGGATGCGGGCCATCATCCGCAAGAAGACTAAGGCGCTGATTGGCCTCTGCTTCGCGCATAATCTCGACCCCCAAACCATAGGGCCCGCGATCCAATTTCTCAATTCGCACGAAACAGCGCGCAGCCAACGGGTGGCTCAAGACCCGCTCTGCAATTCGCACCGATAGCGTTTCCAGCAAATTGACACGGCCCTGCGCAAGCTCGGCATCAATCGCCTCGACAATGCGGTCATAGGACAAAATGCGGTCCACATCATCCTCGGCGCTTTCCGCCTGAGAGCGCACCTCTACGACCACATTAAAACGGATACGCTGCAAAATCCCGCGCTCGGCCTGAAAGGCACCGATTTCAACATCCCGCTCATGATTGGACATCGAAATACGATCAAGCGGGGCATCTGTGGCGGTCGCCTTGGCCCGCTCGGACGGGTGGGCAAAAGCAAGTCGAATATCATCCGTCATCGGCGTAGGCTTTCGTGATCGTCTTTTTGCAGGTTGCATAGCCCAAAAGACTCCAAAAGACAGGCGTCAAAACCGCCGCAACCCGCGCTATCAGCGACCCGCTGCTGCGCCGCGCTTAATATTGCTGACGATAGAACAGATGCTGCCCAATCGTGGCAGTGCGCGGATAAACCCGCGCCCAGTCAGGATGGACATAATCCGCATGATAATGCGTGGCCCCTGAGGTGAGGGTGCGCGGCGCGCCATCCATCATCAAACGGGCGATGCGCGACAGGCGGTCCCATATGGCACGATCCGTCACATTCTCGGGGATGCCATCACAGGCATAGGTGAATTGGCAGGCCAAATGCCGATGCGCGTTTTGGTAGACGACATCGCAAATGTTATCTGGATAATTGTCGTTATCCACGCGGTTCAAAATCACTTCGGCCACGGCATATTGACCGCGGATCGGCTCGCCGCGCGCCTCGAAATAAAGCGCCTCGGTGAGGCATCGATGCTGCGCGTTACTGCGTGGACGGGGCAAAGACATCAATTGGGCTTCGTTATAAATCTGACGCGGCGCCCCATTTCGACCAAAGGGGGAGCGCACAGGCGCACCCAAACGGGCGACTTGTGAGGGGCTGATGCCCCGCAACGCAGCGCGCTCATCAAACATTAAAGACGATAGGCGCAATTCCATCGAACCGGCTTGCGGCTGCGAAGATGACATCACAACGGGATAATCCCCATCATAGATTGAGGACGTTTCTGCCAAGGCGGCATTTGACATAAATAACAAGGAGGCCGCAATCGCAGCACATGCCTGTTTGAAACCCATTGCCTCTGCTCCTTGGGGTTGATCCCCAATGTCGCAATCCGTTGTTCAGATTGCGACAGAGTCATTAGCACGGTTTTCTAAAACCGACAACTTGACCCGCGTTTTTGTGTTTGACGCGCAGCGCACCGCATCATTTAGACGTAGGCCTTGGCAAATCAGATGGCAGACTCAACGCAATATCAACGCTTTGCAGAGAGAGTCTCTTCCTCCAAAACCCATTGTGCCGCCGATAGCTTGGCCAAAGGAACACGGAATGGTGAACAGGACACATAGTCGAAACCAGCGATCCGCGAAAAGCGGATCGAATCTGGATCACCGCCATGCTCCCCACAGATGGAGAGGGTCACTTCGGGGCGGACAGCGCGCCCACGTTCTGCGCCAATGAGCAGCAATTCACCCACCCCTTCCGTGTCCAAGCGGGTGAACGGGTCTTCCACAAACACACCTTGCTGAACATAGGCCGACATAAAGCGCCCCGCATCATCGCGCGACAAACCATAGGTCATTTGGGTTAAGTCATTGGTGCCAAATGACAAAAAGGAGGAAGATTCCGCAATCTCGCCCGCCCGCAACGCTGCGCGCGGCGTCTCAACCATCACCCCAAGGCGATAGGTGAAACTTTTGCCATTTTGCGCGGCAACGGCCGCGGCCACCGCATCCACCCTTGATTTTACCAACTCAACCTCACGCTTGGCCGAAACAAGCGGGATCATGATTTCGGGAACAACGGGGTTTTTCCCCTCGCTTGCGGCAATGGTTGCCTCAAAAATCGCACGGGCCTGCATGTCATAAATCTCAGGAACGGTGATCCCAAGACGCACGCCGCGCATCCCCAGCATTGGGTTATATTCTTGCAGCGATTCAATGCGCGCGGCCACGCGGCTTACAGGCAAATCTAACGCTTCGGCCAAGGCACGAATGCCATCGCGATCTGAGGGCAAGAATTCGTGCAAAGGCGGATCAAAAAGTCGGATACACACAGGCTTGCCTTGCATCCGTTTAAACAGCTCGGTGAAATCACCCCGTTGCATTGGCAATAATCGATCCAAGGCTGCCGCGCGGTCGCTTTCGGTTTCGGCAAAGATCATTTCGCGCATCAAAGTCAGGCGATTTGGATCAAAGAACATATGCTCTGTGCGGCACAATCCGATCCCGTCAACACCGAATTGCTGCGCGGTTTCGACATCCTCGACTGTGTCCGCGTTGACGCGAATGCCGATATCACGAATTTCATCAGCCCAGTGGATCAGCGTGGCAAAGGCCCCGCCAACAGCAGGCTCGATCATCTTGGCAGCCCCCACCAAAATATCACCAGAGGAGCCGTCAACAGTAATCACATCCCCCTCGTGGAACACGCGCCGCCCTGCGGTGGTGAGCGTTTTCTTACGCATATCCAGTTGCAGGCTGCTTGCCCCCGTCACACAGGGCAAACCAAGCCCGCGGGCAATCACGGCGGCATGGCTGGTCATACCACCCCGCTCGGTCAAAACGGCCTGCGCGGCGTGCATCCCACGCACATCTTCTGAACTGGTTTCGCGCTTGACCAAAATTGTGGCCTCGCCTTGCGCGGCCAAGGCCTGGGCCGCGGTAGACGAAAAGACAATCTTGCCAGTCGCAGCCCCAGGTGCGGCGGCAATACCGCGCCCCAAAACATCACGGGCGGCCTCTGCATCCACCTGACGGTGCAACAATTGCCCCAAAGAAAAGGGCGGTATCCGCGACAAAGCCTCGCCGCGCGAAATAACGCCATCATTGGCCAAATTGACCACTGTTGCGACAGCCGCGCGTGCAGACCGGGGCGCACGCACTGCGTCAAGAATGTTCAGCTGACCATTCATCAAGGTGAATTCAATCTGCATTTCTTCGCGCAATTTCTCGCGCATCAAAGCGCCCGCAGCGATCAGGTCATGATAAGCCTCTGCCGCTGCATCTTGAAGGGAATGGCCACGCGCATCACTGCGGATGTAGAGCGCATCATCATCACGCAATGCCACTCGACCCTGCGCCTGCGGCACGAAACGACCGATCACATCGGCGTCTCCCGTGTCAGGGTCAATCATCTGAACGATGCCAGAGCCCGAAACACCCTCACCGACACCCAGTGCCATGCGCTGCACCACAAGACCAAGCCCCGCATCAGCAGGTGCGCCTTGCGCCTGCCGCAACAGCCGCGCGGTTGTCCCCTCCCACGCCCGCGCCATAGAGCGCAGAACCTCGCGCAACTGCACTGCAGGGTCTTGGGGAAAGGCCTCCTCCGCTTCATCCTCGAAATGGTCTTTGGCAATCCGTGGGGTCAGCGGCCCCTCAAATTCATCGGCATCCAGACGCAAGACATCCACCGCATAGGCGCGGATGAAATTGACATAAAGCTGATCTGCCGCGCTGCGCCCATGAACCTTGGCCAAATGTTCGGCCAATTCGTCATTCATCCCGATATTCAGCACCGTGCCAGGCCCGCCCCAATCCGCAGCTTGGCTGCTGGAGCGCACAGAAACCAAGGCATGAGGGCCAAACTCGGCCCAAAGCGGGGCCAGATCAGGAACCACCCCTTGCGCGATTTGGCGCACAGCGTCAAAGGACAAGGCCGCTGTCAAAGGCACGGGCAAGCCCAAGCGCACCAAACGCTGCAAGCATTTGGCGCGATTGCCATGGGTGGCTGTGTGCATATCCGCCGTGGCGGTGATCAGCATATAGTCGGGGCGATTTTTCATTTGCAATTCTTACTCTTAGCCGAAACTGGCCAAGACACTAAGATACAATCATAACGCTATCTGTAAAGCGCCGCGATGCAGCATTACCCCTCGATGCGCGACAAATCGGCGACCTTGCCACAAGTTTCCACGATTTCATGCAGCAAGTTCAGACGATTGCGCCGCACAATTTCGCTATCCGCATTGACCTGCACCTTTTCGAAAAAGGCATCAATCGGCCCGCGCAGCGCGGCCAAAGCGGCCATGGCGGCCGCAAAATCCTCTGAGGCTAGGGCGGGGTTGGCCGCCTCCCGCGCGGCGGCAAGGGCCGCGAAAAGCGCGCGTTCTTCATCGGTTTCTGCAAATTTCATATCTGCGCCAAACCGATATTCCACCCCATCCTTGGCCTCTGCTTGCGTCAGGATGTTGTTGGCACGGCGATAACCTTGGATCAGATTTTCACCATCATCGGTCGACAGCACCGCCTGCACGGCGCGCGCCCGCGCCACGACCAAGGCCAAATCATCATTGCCGGCCATCGACAGGCAGGCATCAATCACATCATGGCGAATGCCCTCATCGCGCAAATGCACCTTAAGGCGGTCATGAAAGAACGAAAGGAGGTCTGCGGCTACAGCCTCAGGTGCATCAGACCCAAAAGCCGCACCACGCGAAACGAAGGGGGCGGATAAGTTCAAGCGCACCCCATTGTCCAAAATCAACCTGATCACCCCCAAGGCCGCACGGCGCAGCGCGTAGGGGTCTTTGCTGCCTGTTGGTTTCTCATCAATCGCCCAGAAGCCCGTCAGCGTGTCGATCTTATCGGCCAAAGCCACGGCGACCGAGAGAGGCGCGTTTGGCACATCATCTGACGGGCCAAGGGGTTGGTAATGTTCCTGCGCAACCTTCGCAATTTCAGGCGCATAGCCTGCCTCAGCGGCGTAATAGCGGCCCATCAAGCCCTGCAATTCAGGGAATTCATAGACCATCTCAGAGGACAAATCCGCCTTGGCGATCTTTGCCGCTTGGCGCGCCTGATCTGCGTCCGCCCCCACAATTGGGGCCAGTTCCGCCGCCAAATCCGCGATCCGTTCGATCCGCGCGGCCTGCGAGCCAAGTTTCGCCTGAAAGGTCACATTCTCAAGGCTTTGCGTCCATTGGGTGATATCCGTTTTTGCCACACGCAAATCATTTTCCCAAAAGAATTTCGCATCTGACAGACGCGCAGAAAGCACCTTTTGATTGCCCGCCAAAATGGTCGCGCCCTCATCAGCGGTAATGCGGTTGGCCACAGTCACAAAGCGCTCAATCCGCCCTGTCTTGGGGTTCTTCACAGAAAAGAATTTCTGATGCTCTTTCATCGAGGTCTGCAAAACCTCTGGTGGCAGGTTCAAGAAATCCGCGCCGATCTCGCCCATCAAAACAACGGGCCATTCCACAAGGCCCGCCACCTCCGCCAAAAGGCCGCGATCTTCGACCAATTCCAACCCCGCGGCGAAGGCCATTTGACTGGCCTCGTGCCAAATGGCGTCTGCGCGTTCATCAGCGCGCAAGATCACATGGGCACGTTTCAGCTTGGCTTCATAATCCTCAAAACTGCTGACAGAAAAGGCATCAGGGGCCATGAAGCGATGGCCGCGCGTTTTGTCACCCGCCACGATATCATCAACCTCGAAGGGCACAACGCCTGCGCCCGCCTCATCGGTCAAGCGGCATAGGATCGAATGCAAAGGCCGCACCCAACGCAAAGAGCCTGCCCCCCATCGCATGGATTTCGGCCATGGGAAATTGCGAATGACCGATGGCACCAATTCCGCAATAATATCCGCAGCATCACGCCCCTGATGGGTGATACGGGCGACATAAATCTCGCCCTTCTTATCTTCGCGTGTCTCAAGCGCATCGCGTGACACGCCTGCGCCGCGCAAGAACCCTTCGATCGCGGCCTCTGGCGCATCCACGCGCGGGCCTTTGCGCTCTTGTGTTGTGGTTGGGGAATTGGCGCTCAGCCCGTCCACCACCAAACACAGGCGGCGGGGGGTCGCAAAACTTGCCGCGGATGCATAGGTCAGCCCCGCCTCAACCAGACCATTGGTCACAAGCGATTTCAAATCCTCGGCCGCTTTGGCTTGCATGCGGGCAGGGATTTCTTCGGAAAACAGTTCCAGCAGAAGATCGGGCATAGATTTCGTCCTATTGCGGTCGCGTTAGATCCAATCAAGGTTGACGCGGGTGATCGGATAGGCCTCGCTCAGGCGTTCGCTCATAGCGCGAAAACGGGGCCGAAGCTCTTTGAATTTATTTTCATGGGTTTCAGCCACAGTCAGGCGGATTGCGTCAAACAGGCCCGCCGCCTCCATCGCCTCGAGAAGGTCAAGCTCAGCACCTTCGACATCCATTTTGACAAAGGCAATTTCGCCATGCTCTGCGATGAGATCACGCAAAAAGGCGGGGAAATCCAACAGGCGCACAACTATCGCGTGCTCCAGATCCTGATCAATCATCCGCCAGCCTTCCAAGACAGTGGATTTGACGGATGCACCTTTTGGGTTTTCGTCAAAATTGACAGCCCGCATCAATTGGATCGTGCCTTCGCGCGTGCCAAGTGCCGCTTCGTGAATGGTCACGTTCGGCGCATCGGCAAAGCGTTTTTTTAACGTATCAATGCAATAGGGATCAGGATCAAATGCGTGAACATGGGCGCCTGACGCGGCAAGCTGTGCGGTCACATCCCCCACATTCGCCCCACAATCGCACACCACATCACGCGGGGTCAGCATCGACACAACCCCCATCAACAGCCCATCCACCTGCGCCTTGCGCGCATTGCGGCGCGCGCGGCGGCGGAACCGATCAAACTCGGCTTGCAACTGTTCAAGTTCGGTGAGGGTTTCGGTCATTGCATCCCCTCAGGGACAGGGGGGCACCCTTCTGGCACAGGATCCCCATTAAAGGCTGCTTCGCCGCACGGGTTGATCTGCCGCCAAGCATGGCCCTGCCCCGCGTCATCCAAGGCAACCACGATATCGACCCCATAGACAAAATCGCGCGCACTCAAATAGGCGGTTGCGCGCCCCGCCTCTAGGGCGGCACCAATCGCCTCGGCGTCAAAACATTGGAACCAAGATGGCGCGATCAAGGGCGTTGCCCCCTCATAAGGTTCCGCAGCCGAAATCAGCGCCTCTTGGCCTGCCTCGAGATCAAAACAAGCGCGGAACCGAATGGGCGAGCTGTTGCTGTCAATGCCATCGAAGTTGGAAATGGCCAAACGCGTGGGCGCGCCATCAACGCTGAGCGTGATCTGCCCGCGCGGATCATCGGGCATGACAGGGGCATAATAGGCGCGGGTTTGCGCATACCACATTCCCGCCCCTGCCGCCAAAGCCGAGAGGGCAATCGCCACCACCACAAAACGACCCACGCGTTTATTGCTCATGCGTGCTGCCCCGCCTCAAATCCGCCCGCCTCAGTTTGCACGAAAGCGTCAGCGCACAGTTTCGCCAATGCGCGCACCCGCCCAATGTAACCTTGCCGCTCCGTCACCGAAATGACCCCACGGGCATCCAACAGGTTGAACATGTGGCTTGCCTTGATGCATTGATCATAGGCGGGATGCGCCATGATGATCCGCTTGCCTGTTTTGGGATCAATATTTTCTGCGGCAAGGATGCGCTGACATTCGGCTTCTGCCTCTTCGAACTGGCGCAAAAGAATGTCTGTATTGGCCGTGTCAAAGTTAAAACGGGAATATTCTTCCTCGGTCTGACGGAACACATCCCCATATTTCAACGCAATCGGTGCATCTGGATCATTAAACGGCATCTCCATCACATGATCCACGCCCAGCACATACATCGCCAGACGCTCAAGACCATAGGTCAACTCGCCCGACACAGGGTGGCAATCATGCCCGCCCACCTGTTGGAAATAGGTGAATTGGCTGACCTCCATGCCATCACACCAAACTTCCCAACCAAGGCCCCAAGCGCCCAAAGTCGGACTTTCCCAGTCGTCCTCCACAAAGCGAATGTCATGCATCGCCATATCAATCCCGATGGCCTCAAGGCTACCAAGATAGAGATCTTGCAAATTGGGCGGGCTTGGTTTGATCAGCACCTGATACTGGTAATAATGCTGCAAGCGGTTAGGGTTCTCCCCATACCTGCCATCGGTGGGGCGGCGCGAAGGCTGCACATAAGCTGCCGCCCAAGGCCGCGAGCCTAAGCTGCGCAAGGTTGTGGCAGGGTGAAAGGTTCCCGCCCCGACCTCCATGTCATAGGGCTGCATCACGGCACAGCCTTTCTGCGCCCAGTAGGTTTGAAGACGCAGGATGATCTCTTGGAAACTGTGGGGCTTTTCCATGCGCGACATTGATCGTTCCTTGGGCTTAACGAAAGTTGTCGACCACATAGGACGCAGGATGCCGAGGGTCAATCACAGCTTATGACCTGCGCGATGGGAAATTTACGAAATTATTGGTGAAAACGGGGTGCATCCCGTCCGTTTCGCGGATAACCTGAACAAAATCACCCTTAAGGTTACGGATTAGGGCAGTATGCAAAATCACGGGGTTCGGGCAGGTCAGACTGCGCGGTTGCGGGCGGCAATTGTGATCTCTTTGGCCATTCTATGCGCCAGTCTGATTGGCCACGCGCCACAGGCCCAAGCGCAGGCCCAAACAGATTTGGTTTGGGTGCAAATCGAAGCGCATCCCGATCTGGTTACGGCGCAATCCCGTCTGCGCGTCTATGAGAGCCGCAGCGCCACCATGGGGGTGGCAGGATTTATGATGCGCACGGGCCTTTATGCGCTGGCCCTCGGCCCCTATCCGCGCGATGCGGCACAGGAACGCCTGCGCGATCTAAGGGCCTCAGGTCAAATCCCTAGCGACAGCTATATGCAAACGCCGCAAAATTACACGCGCCAATTCTGGCCTATTGCGGCCCAAGCGACAGCACCGCAGGTGATCGCAATTGAACCTTTGCCCGAGGTCGCGCCACAAGATGCGCCTGAAAAACCATCACAAACACCCGTGGAACCAAAAACCGCCCCTGTAACCACGCCCCAAACAGATGCACCTCCGCGAGAAACCCTTGCCCAAGCGCGCGCAGGCGAAGCGGATCTTGATCCCGCCGCGCGCGATGATTTACAGCGCGCGCTGCAATGGTTCGGGCTTTATGATGGGGCGATTGATGGGGTATTTGGCGCGGGCACGAGGGCGGCCATGGCGGCATGGCAGCGCAGGAATGACTGGCCCGAAACGGGGGTATCAACCACCGCCGAACGGTCAGATTTAATCGTGCAATGGCAGGCAGACTTAGCGCAACTTGGCCTAGAGCGGATCACGGACACCCGCGCGGGCATCGCAGCACTCTTGCCCATGGGATATGTGGAATTCGCGACCTACGCCCCCCCCTTTGCGGTCTTTGCCCCAACAGATGCGCGCGGGGTCGAGGTCGTGTTGATCTCCGCTGAGGGGGATCAGGCGCGGCTGCAGTCTTTGTTCGAGATTGTAACAGATGCCGACATCATGCCCGAAGGGGGCTTGCGCGATATGCTGCGGGGCCGTTTTGATATTGCCGCCAGTGATGCGGCGCGCTTTACCACAGGTTTTGCCCGCTTAGAGGGCGGCGCGATTAAGGGTTTAATCATCCGTGGCCCCGCCACAGAATATACCCCCATCGCACGGCTGATGCCGCAGATTGAGGAAAATTTCCTGGCATTAGAGGGCGTGTTAGAGCGTGACACCGCACAAAGCGGCACATCACCCGCACTGAATACATCGGAAACAGAGCCAAGCCCCCTTGCGCAACGCTCAGGCGTTTTTGTGACGGACACAGGCCATGTCTTAACCGATGCAAGCCTGCCGCAAACCTGCCCCACCCTACGCCTCAATGATGCGGTTTCCGCGCGGGAGATTTACCGCGACAGCGCCCTTGGGATTGTGGTGATTGCGCCCGACACCCCGCTGACCCCACCAGCTTTGGCGGAATTTACAGCCGCCTCTCGGATGGGATCGGCGCAATATATCGCTGGATTTGCCTATGAAGGCAGGCTTTCAGCGGCCACCTTGCGACCCTTGGAGGACGCAGGCCCCGCCTATCCAAACCCCTCGCAAACCGAGTTGGGCGGGCCGGTCCTTGATGCCACGGGCGGGCTTTTGGGGCTTTATCGCGGGGGGGCTGTCACGCCTGCTACCGATATCACCATAACGCTTGCAGCGGCAGGGCTGCCTGCCCTGCCCCGTGTGATCCGAGAGGAACCGCTGCGCGGCGAGACCTTAGCGCGGCTTGCGCAGGCGATCACGGCAAAGGTGACCTGTCTTTCGCGTTAAGCGTGTATTTTGGCGGAAATCACCCCCAAATCGGAGACAAAATTCCTACGCCCCTTCCCCTTGCGGCGCAGCGCGATATGTTGCACCACCACAGGTGACGCATTTTAACTCCCCCGAGGTTTTACGATATGGCAGATGGAAGCTTGGCAATGGATGCAAAACCCACCGAAGAAATTTCGGTGCGGGATGTCTTTGGCATCGACAGTGATATGAAGGTTAAAGGCTTTGCTGACGCGACTGATCGTGTGCCTGAGATCGACGCAACCTATAAATTTGATCGCGACACGACATTGGCGATTTTGGCGGGGTTTTCGCACAATCGCCGCGTGATGATCCAAGGCTATCACGGCACAGGGAAATCCACCCATATCGAACAGGTCGCCGCCCGCCTGAACTGGCCCGCCGTGCGCGTGAACCTCGACAGTCATATCAGCCGTATTGACCTAATCGGCAAAGACGCCATCAAACTGCGCGATGGCAAACAGGTGACCGAATTCCATGAGGGCATCCTTCCTTGGGCCTTGCGCAATCCTGTCGCCATCGTGTTTGACGAATATGATGCGGGACGCGCTGATGTGATGTTCGTGATCCAGCGCGTGCTCGAGCATGATGGAAAGCTCACCCTGCTTGACCAAAACGAGATCATTCAGCCGCATAAATATTTCCGCCTATTCGCAACGGCAAACACTGTCGGTTTGGGCGACACCACAGGTCTTTATCACGGCACGCAGCAGATCAACCAAGCGCAGATGGACCGTTGGAGCCTCGTGGCGACCTTGAACTATCTCAGCCATGATGCCGAAGCCGCAATCGTTCTGTCAAAGGCCCCTCATTACAACACGGCAGAGGGGCGCAAAACGGTCAGCCAGATGGTCACAGTTGCCGATCTCACACGCACGGCCTTTATGAACGGGGAATTGTCGACTGTGATGAGCCCGCGCACCGTCATCAACTGGGCGCAGAATGCCGAGATTTTCCGCGATACGGGCTATGCGTTCCGTTTGTCCTTCCTCAACAAATGTGACGAGCTAGAGCGCCAGACTGTCGCAGAGTTTTATCAGCGCTGCTTTGATGAAGAATTGCCAGAAAGTGCTGCAAGCGTCAGCCTTGGCTAAGGAAAGACCGACACCCAATGGGCAAGCCCACCGATAATCCAGCCGATCAGTTCAAAAAGGCGCTTGCCGATGCGACACGGGTTTTGGCCAATGACCCCGATCTCGGGGTCAGCTATTCGGTTGACCCGCCTGGTGCCAGCAATGACACGATCCGCCTGCCGCAAATCAGCCGCCGCATGAGCCGCGATGAGGTTCTGCTTGCGCGCGGCACGGCTGATGCGTTCGCACTGCGTCATCGCTTTCACAACCCCCGCATTGCCGCGAAATACGAACCCACGGGGCCGATTGCGCGCGATTTGATGACGGCGATTGAAACCGCCCGTTGCGAAGCCATTGGTGCCCGCGTCATGCCTGGCACAGCTGGGAATATTGACGCAAAAATCGGCGCAGAGGCGCGGCGCAAGGCCTATGGTGAAATTACCGAACGCAGCGATGCGCCGCTGTCGACCGCGGCGGGATATATGCTGCGCCAGATTGCAACAGGCCGCCCGCTGCCCCCTGAGGCGCAAAATATCGTAGAGCTGTGGCGCCCCTTCATTGAAGAACGCTGCGGCGAAAGCCTAGATGCCCTCAAAGGGTCGCTGGACGATCAAACCGCCTTTTCGCGCGTTGCGCGGCAATTCATCTCTGATCTGGGATATGCTGACCAACTGGGCGATGACCCCGACCAATTGGACGACCAAGAGGATGAGGACAGCGCCGATCAAGATCAGGAGCAAGAAGAAACACCAGACAGCACAGGCGATAGCGAAAGTCAGGAAGATGACAGCGCCGATGCCGACCCAGAGCGTTCGCAAGAAGAACAGCAGGACGCCTCTCAGGCACAGGTGCAAATGGATGAAAACGGCGATTCCGAGGAGGGCGAGGAACAAGAACTGCCCGATGGAGACGCGCCCGTTGAACCGCCCCAAGCGCCCCCTCATTCGGATGCCGACCCAGATTACATCGTATTCTCAACCGCCCATGACGAGGAAATCGCCGCCGAAGATTTGGCCGAAGCTCAGGAGCTTGAACGCCTGCGCGCCTATCTTGATCAGCAGTTGGAACCTTTGAAAGGCGCGGTCAGCCGCTTGGCGAATAAACTACAGCGCCGCCTTCAGGCGCAGCAAAACCGCTCGTGGGAGTTTGACCGCGAAGAAGGGATCTTGGATGCAGGCCGCCTTGCGCGGGTTGTGGCCAATCCTACAACGCCTTTGTCCTTTAAGGTCGAAAAGGATACCGAATTCCGCGACACGGTGGTGACGCTTCTTTTGGACAATTCAGGCTCGATGCGCGGGCGGCCCATTTCCATCGCGGCAATCTGCGCCGATGTTCTGGCGCGCACGCTAGAGCGCTGCGATGTAAAGGTCGAAATCTTGGGCTTCACCACCCGGGCGTGGAAAGGTGGGCGCGCGCGCGAGGAATGGCTGGCACAAGGGCGCGCGCAGCAACCCGGTCGTCTGAATGATCTGCGCCACATCATCTATAAATCAGCAGACGCCCCGTGGCGACGGGTGCGCGACAATTTGGGCCTGATGATGAAAGAAGGCCTTTTGAAAGAAAACATTGATGGCGAGGCGCTGGAATGGGCGCATAAGCGGATGTTGGCCCGCCCCGAAGCGCGCAAAATTTTGATGGTCATCTCGGATGGCGCGCCTGTCGATGACAGCACCTTATCCGTGAACCCCGCGAATTACCTTGAAAAGCACTTGCGCGATGTGATCAGCATGGTTGAACGCCGCCGTGCCGTGGAATTGCTGGCGATTGGCATTGGTCATGATGTAACCCGCTATTACGAGCGCGCCGTGACGATCACTGATGCGGAACAGTTGGCAGGGGCAATCACCGAACAATTGGCGGCCCTCTTTGACACTGACCCGAGGGCCCGCGCCCGCGTTATGGGACTGCGCAACGGGGGCGCAAAATCAGGGTTATATCGGTTTGGATAAGCGGGCAGAGTTTCAAAGTTTTGATACTGCCTCCCGCCCCGACCAAGGCGCCCCGCGCGTGGCCGCTTTGCGTGACTGTTTTCCAAAACTTGGGGTCGATGGTGTTTTAGTGCCGCGCGTCGATGCCCATCAAGGCGAATATGTTGCGCCTTGTGATGCACGGCTTTTGTGGTTGAGCGGATTTTCTGGCTCGGCGGGATTCTGTGCCGTTCTCAAAGAGCAGGCTGGTATCTTTATTGATGGCCGTTACCGCCTTCAGGTGCGCGATGAGGTCGATTTAGACATCTTCACCCCTGTAGATTGGCCCAAAACCAAACTTGAAACATGGCTGCCCACAGCATTGCCGAAGGGCGGCGTGATCGGGTTTGATCCATGGCTGCACACAATGGCCGAGATTGATCGCTTGGCAGAGGCTGTTGCAAGCCATCAGATCACCTTGCGCCCTCTTACTGAGAACCCAATTGACGCGCTTTGGTCTGACCGCCCGCCGCCGCCTGATGGGAAGGCGAGCGCCTATCCATTGCACTACGCGGGCCGCAGCGCTGTTGAAAAATGTAGCGAAGTGGGGCTTGATCTCGCCGCCCAAGGCGTAAGCGCCGCTGTGCTCAGCCTGCCCGACTCCATCTGTTGGATGTTAAACATTCGCGGCGCCGACCTGCCGCATCTTCCCGTGGTTCAGGCCTTCGCCATTCTCTCAAGCACAGGCATCATCAGCGTATTTGCCGACCCTGCGAAATTCGCGGATGTTGATCTGCCCGATCAGGTCACGCTTTACCCGCTCAACCGCTTTGAGGAGCGGTTGCGCCAAGAGGCAAACTCTGGCCCCATCCGCCTTGATCCCAAGACAGCCCCCCATAAACTGCGGATGATTTTAGCCGAGGCAGGGGCAGAAATTGACGAAGGCCCCGAGCCTTGCACCCTGCCCAAGGCGCGCAAACATCCCGCCGAGATTGACGCAACCCGTGCTGCACATCTGCGCGATGGGGCCGCCATGGTGCAGTTTTTGCGTTGGTTTGATCATCACGCCCCTCAAGGCGGGTTGACTGAAATTGAGTGCGTCTGCGCGCTTGAACGCTTTCGCCGCGAGACGGGCGCGCTGCAAGATATCAGTTTTGATACAATCGCAGGCGCAGGCGCACATGGCGCGATTGTGCATTATCGCGTGAGCGAGGCCACCAATGCGCCGCTTGCGCCAAACACGCTGTTTTTGATCGATTCAGGCGGGCAATATCTTGATGGCACCACCGACATCACCCGCACCCTGCCCGTGGGGGATGTTGGGATTGAGGAAAAACAGGCCTTCACCCAAGTTTTGCGTGGCATGATTGCGCTGTCGCGCGCGCGCTTCCCCAAAGGATTGGCAGGGCGGGATTTGGATGCATTGGCCCGCGCCCCCCTCTGGGCCGCTGGACGCGATTACGACCACGGAACAGGTCACGGTGTCGGGGTCTATCTCAGCGTGCATGAGGCCCCACAACGGATCAGTCGCGCCTCGGATGTGCCCCTCGAGGTTGGGATGATTTTATCAAGCGAACCAGGCTTCTACAAAGAGGGGGCTTATGGGATCCGCATTGAAAACCTGATTGTCGTCCAAGAGGCCGCCCCAATTGCGGGTGGGAATGCGCGGGCGATGTTGGAATTTGAAACTTTGACCCTCGCCCCCATTGATCGGCGGTTGGTGGTCAGCCATGACATGGCGGCGGCGGATATCGCATGGCTGAACGAATATCACGCCCGCGTGGCCAAAGCCCTGATGCCGTTGGTGCCGCCCGAGGCGCAGGCATGGCTGCGACAGGCCACTGCGCCCATCGCGTAGTCTTTCCGTTACCTTCCCTAGCTATTCTCAGACCAAGCCTGTATGAGAGGCTCACGAAGGAGATCTATTCATGACCAACACAATGTCGATTCGCCCTGCATCGGGGAAATATGTTGTGCGCGCAGGCGGCGCGATCGTGGCGGAGTCTGCTGCGGCATTGGAATTGAGTGAGGGCGATCAGCCCGCTGTGATCTACTTTCCGCGCGAAGATATCGCCATGGCGCTTTTGGAAAAGACCCAAAGCACCACCAAATGCCTCAAGAAGGGAATGGCCAGCTACTATGCCATTTCAACGGCATCAGGGCAGATTGACGATGCGGCGTGGTCTTATGAAGACCCAAAAACGGACGAAGCCCAAGCCATTAAGGGCCAGATAGCCTTCTTTACCGACCGCGTCACAGTCGAGCGTATTTAACACAGTGTCCGTCAGCTGTGCTCTTCCGCGGCAGTGTCCGCCATGGCACGGGTATAGGCTTTGAGCGCATCAATATGGAACACCGCCCCCTCTAGGGCGGGGGGCCCATCCTGCGGATTTTCTTTGATTACGGGAATGTAATCCGCTTCGGTTTTCTCAAAAATCGGCATGATGGTTTCAAGCGTATCCTCAAGCGTCACAAACACCCCTTCCGCAACCTGCGCCAAGAGGGCATCAGCGGGCGCGGCACGCGGGTCGGTCATGGGCCGCATGATCCGCCCTGCCCCGACCATGGCCAACAAATAGGCCTGTGGCCCTGCCGCCAAATGGATGTTTCGCCGTTCAAGTTGGGTCAAAAAGAACGAGCGATCTACAAGGCGGCTGGCAAGCGCCGTGGAAAGGGACACAGAAACCATCACCGCAAGGCCCGTTTGCCAGTCGCCTGTCAGTTCAAACACAATCAACGTGGTTGAGATGGGCGCACCCAAAACAGCGGCGGCAACCGCCCCCATCCCTGCCAACGCGTAGAGCGTCACCGACCCTGACATCTCGGGCAGGATTGCGGTCGCGATCAAACCAAAGGCAAGGCCCGTCAGCGCGCCAATCATCAATGAGGGGGAAAACACCCCGCCCCCCATGCGCCCCGCAACCGTGATTGCCACGGCAACCGTCTTGAGAATGGCGAAGATAATCGCCTCATGCAGCACCAATTGCCCTGTCAGAGCGGCGCTTGTGGTCTCATAGCCCACGCCAATGATATGGGGGAAGAAAATCCCCAAGCCTCCCAGTAACGCACCCGCAATCGCAGGGCGCAAGAACCGCGGCAAGCGCAGGAAATTTTGCACCCGAGTGCCTTGGTCATCGGCCCAAAAGGCCGCGCGGATAAACACCACGGCAACAAGCCCACAGATCAATCCCAACATAAGATAGGCGGGCAGTTCCGCGTAAAAGCCCAAGGCGCTTTCACGACCCAATGTGAACTCGGTCACATCGCCCAAGGTGAGGCGACTGATCACTGTGCCTGCCACACTGGCAATGACAATGGGCGCAAATGCATGCACCGCGAAATGGCGCAAGATCACCTCAAGCGCGAAAAGCGCCCCTGCAATTGGTGCATTGAACGAGGCGGAAACAGCCGCGGCCACCGCGCAGCCCAACAAATCCCGCCCCGTGATCCCATCGGCACGAATAAGCGCGGAGATTTTACTAGAGATTACGGCAGCCAAATGCACCACAGGCCCCTCTCGACCCGTAGAGCCGCCTGAGCCAAGCGTGATTAGGGACGCCGCAGCCGAGGCAAGGCCCGCGCGTATCTCAACGCGACCTTCATTCAGCGCGGCCCCCTCAATCACATCCGCCACAGAGCGTACCCTCCCATCAGGCGTAAAGCGATGCAGGATCAGCCCCACGAAAAGCCCCCCCAAAATGGGGATCAGCAAAATCAGATACCACGGCAAACTTTCGGCGTAGCTGTGCAAATGACGGATATCTTCGGTGCCATAAAGCGTGGCTTGCAAGCGATCCACACCAAGGCGGAACAAAACCGCCGCACTGCCTGCTGCCCCCCCAAGCACAAGCGCGATAAACCAAAACTGAATTTGGCTTGGGCCTTTGCGGCGTAGGATAAACCATGCCTCCGACAACAAGGCGCGCTGCTGGGGCCATGTTGCTGCCAACATCGCCTTAAGGGGGTGTTGCCCAGATCGGGACGGGTCTTTATCCAACTTACCAGCCTTTGCGCCGCGCCTCTATCACCACCAAAGGCCCAAAGAGGTTGAAATTCAACCCTCTATCAGCTGCGCACCCCCGCAAAGCGGGCTTGCCATTCTTCGCGCTGCTCGTCACTGATCTTTGCGAAAAGAACCTCAGGCACAGTGAAGTCTTGCCCAGCTGGAAGCCGCGAGAGGCCTTCTGCGACATCTTCGGGCCATGCGTAATCTTTGCACCCCATCGCATCCAACATTGCCTGTGCGGCATCTGGGATGAACGGCGCAGACAAGAGCGCATAAAACGGGATGAGGTTCAGAGAAAACCGCGTGATGGCCGCGGCGCGATCTGGATCTTCCTTGAACACCGTCCAAGGGGCGGCAGATTGCAAATATTCATTCCCCAAAACCCAAATTGCGCGCAATTCGGCGGCGGCTTTGCGAATTTCAATCGCCTCCATATGCGCCTGATAGGCCGCAAGGCGGGCCTGTAAATCAGCCATCACTTGGGCCTCTTGTGCGCTGTAGTCGCCCGCTTCAGGGATCACTTCACCGAATTTTGAGCGGCAGAATTTGGTGATCCGACTGACGAAATTGCCCAGAACATCGGCCAAATCCTTGTTCACGCCTGCTTGGAAATTCTCCCAAGTGAATTCGCTATCCGAGGTTTCTGGCGCATGGCTCAGCAACCACCACCGCCAACAATCCGAAGGCAGGATCGACAAAGCCTGATCCATGAACACGCCACGCCCTTGGCTGGTCGAGAATTGGCCGCCATCATAATTGAGATAGTTGAAGGATTTGATGTAATCCACCAGCTTCCATGGCTCGCCAGAGCCTAAGATCGTTGCAGGGAAGCTCAAGGTGTGGAAGGGCACGTTATCCTTGCCCATGAACTGGACGTAACGCACATCTTGCGCGCCCTTGTCAGTGCGCCACCACCGCTCCCAATCATCTCCCTTGCCTGCGTCAACCCACTCTGCGGCGCAGGCGATATATTCGATCGGCGCATCAAACCAAACATAGAAGACCTTGCCCTCCATCCCTGGCCATTCATCCTTGCCCTTTTTAACAGGGATGCCCCAATCCAAATCGCGCGTGATCCCACGATCTTGCAACCCGTCCCCGTCATTGAGCCATTTTTTGGCGATAGAGGTGGTCAGAATTGGCCAATCTGTCTTGCTGTCGATCCACGCATTCAATTGATCCCGCATAGAGGATTGGCGCAGATACAGATGCTTGGTCTTGCGCACTTCCAAATCCGTTGAGCCAGAAATCGCACTGCGCGGGTCAATCAAATCGGTCGGGTCAAGCTGCTTAGTGCAGTTCTCGCATTGATCCCCACGGGCCTTGTCATAGCCGCAATTGGGGCATGTGCCCTCAATGTAGCGATCAGGCAAAAAGCGGCCATCGGCATTGGAATAGACCTGCCGCTCGCTCACCTCAGAGATCAGCCCTGCCTCGGCCAAACGGCCTGCGAAATGTTGGGTCAATTCGTGGTTTTGCGGGCTAGAAGACCGGCCAAAGTGATCGAAACTCAGGCGAAAACCCTGTGCAATCTCAGCCTGAACTGCGTGCATTTTGGCGCAATATTCAGCGACATCCATGCCCGCTTTGGCGGCGGCTAATTCGGCGGGCGTGCCATGCTCATCTGTGGCACAGAGAAATAAAACCTCACGGCCCCGACCGCGGTTGTAACGGGCGAAAAGATCAGCAGGCAATTGGCTGCCTACGAGATTTCCCAAATGCTTGATCCCATTGATATATGGGATCGCCGAAGTGATCAGAACACGCTCCATCACGCCCGCCTTGTCTTAGATGATTTCCTTCGCTCTCGCGTCTAACCCAAAGCAAAGCGGATGGCTAGACGGTGCAAAGGTGTCAAACAAAACTGGGCGCTATGGATTTCGCACAAAGGCCTGAGGATGCGCGCGTTACACGCCATGCGGCGGGCGGGGCAAGGCGCGCGCGCAGACGTTGCATATGCCATGCGCGCCCCTCTAGGCCTGCAGGCAGATTTCCTGCAAGCGCCCCTTGCATGGATAAGGCCCCATGATTGGCCGCTAAGGAAAAGCGCGTCTCAACCCCTGCTGCGCCCCCATGATGCGGTGTTAAAATCGCGGCGAAAGGCTGCTTTCCCGCATGTTCAGCCGCCAGATGCAAACGGCGGATCGCGGTCAGGTTGGGTGGCTCTAGCACTTCGGCCACCACGGTTTTACAGGCCCCGCTGCGCAAAGCCTCCTCCATGCACCATAACAGGTCTTCGCGCCGCTCAGGCGCGACAAAGATCATGCGGGCGGGGTCAATCTCCTCCACCACGGCCTGCATATGCAGATGATCAGGGTGCCACGCAGGGCGGATCCAAAGCACCGCCCCCTCCATCCGCGCCGCCGCCCAAAGCGCCAGACGCCGCCGTGCGGGGCCGCAAAACTCATGCACCCGCCCAAGCCGCAAATCACACCCCTCGAAAAGGCGCAAAGACGGGTTTGCCCGCGCCACAGAGGCCTTAATGTGATCAAAAGAGGCATGGGTGATTTGCATGAGGCCAGACTAAATGTTCCTCTTTTGTTCCGCAAGAAATTTTCGCACTCCCCTTGCCCTTCTTGGGCATCTCGCTACCAATAACGCGGAAGATAGCAGCGAAGGATAGGATGGGATGCGCAAAATTCAGCTTGGCACCACAGACACAATGATCACCGATTACTGCCTCGGCACGATGACATGGGGCAACCAAACCCCAGAGGCAGACGCACATCGCCAAATGGATATGGCGCTTGCGGCAGGGATCAATATTGTCGACACCGCCGAGATGTATCCCGTTAACCCTGTGCGGGCGGAAACAGTCGGCAATACCGAAACCATTCTTGGCAATTGGAACCGCGCCAACCCTGCGCGGCGCGGCGATTATATCTTGGCCACCAAAATCACGGGCAAAAACGCCGCGTTTGTTCGCATGGGTGAGGATATAACAGCCGCAAGTTTTACCGCAGCACTCGATGCTTCGCTCGCACGACTGGGCACAGAGTATATCGACATTTACCAAATGCATTGGCCCAATCGCGGTTCGTATCATTTCCGCCAAAACTGGGGCTATGATCCTTCGGCACAGGTGAAATCCGTGACGCTGGCCCATATGGAAGAGATCTTGGATGCGGCGGATCGGATGATCAAAGCAGGCAAGATGCGCTATTTCGCGCTGTCCAATGATACGGTCTGGGGCGTTGCGCAATGGATGCGCCTTTCCGAAGAGCGCGGCCTGCCGCGTGTGATGTCGTTGCAAAATGAATATTCGCTCCTGTGCCGCCTCTATGACACAGATTTTGCGGAACTGTCCGTGAATGAGCAACTGACCCTGCTGGCCTATTCGCCCCTTGCCGCGGGCCTTTTGACGGGGAAATACCAAAACGGGGCCATTCCAGAAGGCTCGCGCATGGAGGGTAACGGGGATTTGGGCGGTCGCAAAAGCCCGCGCGTCTTTGATGCGGTCGCAGCCTATCTAGACTTGGCACAAAAGCACGGGATTGATCCCGTTTACATGGCTTTGGCCTTTACTGTGCAGCGCCCTTTCTCCGTCTCGACCATCTTTGGCGCAACCACAAGCGCACAGCTTGCCCGCATTCTAGATGGCTTGGATGTGACCCTATCGGGCGATGTTCTGGACGAGATAGACGCGATCCATCGCGCCCATCCGTTGCCCTATTGATGCGCCTGCGCCTCACCCAAACCGCGCTCCTCTTGGCCCTGTGTTTGATCACAGCCTGTAGCCCGCCCATGATGGGGGCAAGACGGGCGGATGCACCGATTGCCTCGACCACGCGGTTTGAAGCAGCACGATTTGCGGGGCCATGGGTGATGCGCCACGCCATCGATAGAACCGCGCCGCGCAACCTCAGCTTTGAGGAAGGCAGCGGCCAAATCATAGGTTTGCGGTATGTGGATGGGTCTGGCCAAAGGATGGCGCTGACCTCGGACGGCCCGCACCCTGCCCGCTTTACAGATGCGCGCGGGCGGGCGCTTTGGGTGCTTTGGGTTGATGATGACTATCGCACCGCATTGCTAGGCGCGCCTGACGGGCGCTTGGCGTGGATCATTGACCGCAGAACAACGGGGGGCGCTGATCGCATTGACGCTGCATTGCGCCTTGCTGCGGCCAATGGTTATGACCCAAATGATTTTATCGCGCTGAACCCGTAACTGCACGCTTGCCCTTTCTCAGGAAAGGCGCAATCTGATCGCATGCCAATTTGGATTGCCGCCACCATCTTTGCTGCCTTCATGCAGAACCTCAGGTTTCTGTTGCAGCATCACTTGCGCAAAAGTGCGCTGTCGACCGCAGGCGCCACTTGGGCGCGGTTTCTTTACAGCGCGCCCATCGTGGCCTGTGGCGTGATCCTATATGCCCGCCTACGCGGGTTTGATTTGCCACAGATCCAACCCCAGTTCTGGGCCTATATCGTTCTTGGATCATTGGCCCAAGTTCTGGCCACAGCCTGTGTTGTGGCGCTGTTTGGATTTCGCAACTTCGCAATTGGCGTTACCCTGAAAAAGACGGAAACCATCCTGACCGCCTGCCTCGGCTTGGTGGTTTTGGGCGAAGGCGTATCGCTATGGGTTTTTGCCGCCATCGTGGTTGGGGTGATCGGCGTTATTTTGATCTCAGACGGGGGGCAAAAGGGCGATGGTCAAACCCTTCTCGCACGCTTTGCCACCAAGGCCGCATTTTTCGGGCTGGCCTCTGGCGGGCTTTTCGGGGTGTCTGCCGTGACTTATCGCGGCGCGATCCTAAGCCTTGAAGGGGGGGATGCGCTGCTGCGATCTGGATTTGCTCTTGCGGTGGCCTGCGCCATTCAAGCCAGCAGTTTGGGCCTTTGGATTGCTTGGCGCGAGCGCGCACAAATTGGTTCTGTGCTGCATCAATGGCGCATTGGACTTGCCACGGGGGCCACCTCACTTATGGGTTCACTTGGATGGTTCTTGGCCTTTGGCCTGCAAAATGCGGCATTGGTCAAAGCGGTCGGGCAAGTGGAATTGGTCTTTACCTATCTCTTTTCCATCTTCTGGCTCAAAGAACGCAGCACGAAAAAAGAGGTGATGGGATTGGTTCTGATCCTAGCCGCGCTGCTCGCCATTATCCTGCAAGAGGCGTAAGAAAGCGCCATGTTCACAATACCCCTCGCCATTGCGCCGATTTTCGTTCTGATTGCCACAGGCTACGGCCTGCGCCGCGCCGGCCTGCCCTCGGCCGAGTTTTGGAACCTCAATGACCGTCTGGTCTATCTGGTTCTGATGCCTGCCATATTCTTTGACAGCATTTCTACGGCCGATTTGGGCGCTGCTGCTTTGGGTGGCTTTTCCGCATTGCTCTATGCGGGGTTTTTCGTGGGCATCATTGCGGGGCTCAGCGGGGCAGGCTTAATGCGCCACCATGGGCGCGCCGCGGGCAGTTCTTTGGTGCAAGGGGCGGGACGGTTCAACACGTTCATCGCCCTTGCTGTCGCAGGCGCCCTCTATGGGCCTGAGGGGTTGGAGCTTGCGATTTTAGGCGCGGCCATTCTGGTGCCTGTGGTCAACCTAACAGTGGTGACCACGCTTGTCCTCATGTTGCCACAAGAGCGCGGCACGGGGATTGGCGGCCAGATCACGGCCACTCTGAAAAATCTTGCGAAAAACCCTTTGATCCTGTCGATTGCCGCTGCCTTGGCATGGAACCTTGCAGGGTTGCCGCGGGTGCCAGTTTTTCACGACAGCCTCGAAATTCTGGGCCAAGCGGCCCTGCCCATCATGTTGCTGTGCGTTGGGGCGAACCTCAAGCTGCGCGGCCTCTCGGCAGAGGCGGGGCCATTATTTCTTGCAGCCATCGCAAAGCTTGGCTTGTTTCCTGCCGCAATTATGGGGTTGGCTTTGATCCTCGATGTGCCGCCCCTACAGGCACAAATCGCGCTGACCTTTGGCGCGCTGCCAACAGGTGTGGCCGCCTATACATTGGCCCGACAAATGGGAGGGGATGCGCCGCTTATGGCCGCGATGATCACGGTGCAAACGCTGCTTTCCTTCGCAACCATGCAATTGTGGCTGAGCCTTGGGGAGCGGGTTTTCGGTCTGTAATTATTTCAGCGCAACGCCGTGTCGACCTGCCAAATCGGTGAAAAATTGCCATGCCACGCGGCCTGACCGCGCCCCGCGCGTTGCAGTCCACTCAATCGCCTCGGCACGCAACTGATCTTGGGGCACAGCCACGCCATAAGCACGGCAGTAGCCGTCAATCATCTCGAAATATTCGTCCTGCGTGCAAGGATGGAACCCAAGCCACAGCCCAAACCGATCCGAGAGCGAGACCTTCTCCTCCACCGCCTCAGACGGGTTTATAGCACCGCTGCGCTCATTCTCGATCATATCACGCGGCATCAGGTGACGGCGGTTGGACGTGGCATAGAAAATCACATTTTCAGGGCGGCCTTGCACACCACCATCCAAAACCGCCTTGAGCGATTTATAATGTTGGTCATCATGGCTGAAGGATAGATCATCACAAAACAAGATCACGCGTGCGGGGGCCGCGCGCAACAGTGTCAAAAGCCTGCCAATCGTGGGCAAATCTTCGCGTTGCATTTCCACCAATTTGAGCGGCAGACCCTCGGCCACCACGGCCCCATGTGCGGCCTTAACCAACGAGGATTTCCCCATCCCCCGCGCGCCCCATAAGAGCGCGTTATTAGCGGCATAGCCGCGCGCAAATTGGCGCGTATTGGCCATAAGCGTGTCGCGCGCGCGATCCACGCCCACCAACATTTCAACACCCACGCGCGAAATCTGCGCGACAGGTTCCAAATGATCAGGATCTGCATGCCACACAAAGGCATCAGCTGCACCCCAATCAGGGGTTTGCGCGGCGGGCGGGGCCATCCGTTCTAACGCATCCGCAATTCGGGCAAGCTGCTTTTTCGCCATAGCCATTACTACCGTTTACTCTTTCTGCGCCGCGTCCTTTGCGGGTGCTTCATCGGCCTCGTCTTCATCCCATAGGCCTTCGGCCTTGAGGCGCACCTTACGCTTTTTCTCAACCATGGCGACCAAGAAAATGGAAATCTCGTAAAGCCCATAAACGGCGCTGAAAAGGATCAGCTGCGTGACAACATCTGGCGGGGTCACCAAGGCCGCAACGACCAAAATGCCCACAATCGCATATTTGCGCACATCGCGCAGACCTGCCGCTGAAACCAAACCCGCCTTACCCATCAAGGTCAAAAGCACGGGCAGCTGAAAGCACAGCCCAAAGGCAAAGATGAACTTGAGCGCCAGATCAAGCGACTCGCGCACCGAACCGAGAAAGACCGTTTGCAGCTCTTGTGAGGGCGCGGAGGGTTGGAACTCCCCCTCCCCTGCAATCAAGTTGGCCAAGGCAGGGATCGCATCGGAAAACCCGATGAAGAAATTCATGGCCAAGGGCGTAACGATGAAATGCGCGAAGGCAGCCCCTAAGAGAAACAAAAGCGGCGAAGCAATCAAGAAGGGCAAAAACGCATTTTTCTCAGTCTTATAGAGACCAGGTGCCACAAAGCGCCAAAGCTGATGCGCAATCACAGGGAAAGAAATCGCAAAGCCCGCGATCACTGAAATACGGATCAAGACAAAGAATTTCTCTTGCGGGGCGGTGAAGATCAAACGTGCATCTTCGCCCCGCGCGCGCAAGACATCGGCCAGAGGTTGCGAAATAAATTCAAGCAATGGTTCGGCTACAGTGAACATAATCACCATACCCGCCACAAAGGCCAAAACCGAGCGGATCAACCGCGTGCGCAATTCCGCCAAATGCTCAATCAATGGGGCGGAATGATCTTCAATCTCGTCTTCGCTCATGCCTCATCCGCCTTTTTCGCGCGGGGTTTGGGGGCCGCTTTGGGCGCAGTGGTCTTGGCCTTTGCAGGCGCAGCCTTGGCCCGTGTCGTTTTTGCGGGTTCGGCTTTTTTTGCAGGTGCCTTTTTCGGCGCAGCCTTGGGGGCCGCCTTTGCTTTGGGGACAGCCCTTTTGGCAGGCGCGGCTTTTGCCTGCTCTGGCGCCTCGCTTGGCGCCTCTGCAGGCTCACTGCGTTTAACGGCAGGTGCGGGGGCTTGGGTCGGATTTCCTTGCGCGCCCGCAGGTTTACCCTGATTGCCCGTCTTCAGCGGCTTGTCGCTGTTGAAATCTGCATCCAGATCAAGATCCGCGTTGAGAGATTGCTTGACCTTATCCAGACCATATTGACGCGGATTGGTCAGGGCTTTCATCTCGCGGTTCATTTCGCGCATGCCCGTTTGATCGGCCGCATCATTCATAGCCGAGGTAAACTCGCGCGCCATGCCCTTGATGCGCCCCACAAACAGACCCGCTTTGCGGAACATGACAGGCAAGTCTTTTGGCCCAACAACGATCAAGGCGACAATGCCGATCACCATCAATTCCATCCACCCGATATCAGGCATGGCATCCCTCTCGTGACAAACCGCGATTAGCGCAGGGTTTCATGATCCAGCCCCGCGCCAATGCGCAAGGCCAAAGACGATCATTAGGCCTTGTCACGCTCATTTTCAGGGGTGACATCGCGCGCGCCCTCACCATCGGCAGCTTTATTTTCAAGCTCCTCGGTGCTGTCTTTGACGCCACGCTTAAAGGCGGTGATACCTTTCCCCACTTCGCCCATCAGGCCCGCGATTTTGCCGCGCCCGAATAGAACCAGCACGACCACCGCAATCAGCAAAAGCCCTGCAGGGCCAATATTGTTGAACATTTCGCTCTCCCATTTCAGCGCAGGCTGATGACACAATCCGCACATCAACCGCGCCGCGTTTATATCTTGGCCTCAACGCCATAGCCCCCAGAGGCCAATGCCGCTTGCCCACCAAAGGAATGTCGCGAAATCCTGCGCCGCCTGCAAGGGGCAAAACGCCCCTGCACGCGGGAAACTGATCACGATTGTATAATGAAGGCCCGTTTAGGATGCTTTGGCCGCAGGAAAGACAAAACATTTCTCGCGGCGCAGGCTCAACCACATCGCGGTGCCTTTCTTGGGCAAAAACACGCCCGGCACTGTGGCACGGATCACCTCGCCGTTGAAATCCATGCGAAACTCAACAAGGCTTTCATGGCCCATGAAGCGCGCGCGCTCGACCATGCCGCGTGCCGGCACACCATCGCTGACAGTAGGGTTTGGGCCACGACCACCCCGATCAAAATCAATCTTCACATGTTGAGGGCGAAAGACAATCTCAACCGCCGTGCCATCGGCAAAACCCGGCGCCAAGAATTGCCCAAAGGCGGTGTCGATCAGCGCCCCGTCCACACGGCCAGAGATGACATTCACATCCGAGAAAAACGCCGCCGCCGCTTTGTCCACGGGGGCGTTGTAAATATTATAGGGCGCGCCCTGTTGCACGATATGACCGTTGCGCATCAAGGCGATTTGATCCGCCATGCGCATCGCTTCTTCGGGCTCATGGGTGACAAGAACCACCGCTGTGCCCTCTTCTTTCAGCAATTCCAATGTTTCATCGCGGATGCCATCGCGCAGGCGATTGTCCAACCCCGAAAAGGGTTCATCCATCAGCATCACTTTGGGGCGCGGCGCAAGCGCGCGGGCCAAGGCCACACGCTGCTGCTCGCCGCCCGACAGCATATGGATGCCTTTTTCCCCATATCCTTTGAGATCGACACGGGCGAGCAATTCCTCAACCCGCGCGCCCACTTCAGGGCCGCGCCCCTTTAGACCAAAGGCAATATTTTGCGCCACGTTGAGATGCGGAAAAAGCGCGAAATCTTGAAAGATCAAACCGACCGACCGCGCCTCGGGGGGCAGATGCAGCCCTGCATCGGAGACAGTGACACCATCAAGCGCAACCGTCCCACCCGTTTGACGCTCAACCCCCGCGATGACACGCAATGTGGTGGATTTTCCGCATCCCGAAGGGCCAAGCAAACACATCACCTGCCCAGCCGCCACCGACAAGGATATGCCCCGCACCACTTCCGTCCCATCAAAGACGCAAGAGAGGTTGCTTACCTCAAGCCGCGGGGAATTTTGGCGCGGGACTTGGTTCATAGGGCGCTTGCATCCTGATAAAAACACTCAACTTGGTCAGGTATCAGGCACAAGCCCCCCTTTCAAGCGCCGCTGTGCTGCGGCCGCTCAAATGGTGATGGCGTTCTGACCACCATCCAAGAGCACATTTTGCCCCACCATGAAGCCCACATGTTGCGAGCATAAAAAGGCACAAGTAGCGCCAAATTCCTGCGCCGTGCCGTAGCGCCCAACGGGTAGGGTGCCAAAGCGGCGGGTGCGTGCTTCCTCAACACTAATTCCCTCGCGCTCCGCTACGCCCTTATCGAGCGCATCGGCGCGATCCGTGGCGTGGATACCAGGCAAGAGATTGTTGATGATCACACCTTTGGCAGCAACCTGTCGGGCTGTGCCCGCAACATAGCCCGTCAAGCCTGCGCGTGCAGAATTGGACAAGCCCAATTGTGGGATCGGTGCCTTGACCGATTGCGAGGTGATATTGACCACACGACCCCATGATTTTTCCATCATTTGCGGCATGTAATGTTTCATCAGCGCAATCGGCGTCAGCATATTGGCATCCAGCGCCTTGATGAAATCATCGCGCGTCCAATCCGACCACAAACCTGGTGGGGGGCCGCCCGCATTGGTCACAAGAATATCAATTGCACCCGCCCCCGCGATCACATCGGCGCGCGCCGCCTCATCGGTGATATCGGCGGCAATCGCGGTGACTGAAACGCCATAGGTGTCGCGAATATGCGCAGCAGTCGCCTCAAGCGCCTCTGCACCGCGGGCATTGAGCACCAGATCAACCCCTGCCTCAGCCAAGGCTTCGGCGCAGCCGCGCCCCAAGCCCTTGGACGATGCACAAACCAATGCGCGCTTTCCCTTAATGCCCAAATCCATAATCTGCTCCCTCGCATTCTTTACTATCTTTCCTTGCGCGCAAGCGCGCCTCTGGGGGCAAGTTAGGTGCCTGTTGCTGCCAAATCCAGTCTTGCGTGAGATTTACCTTTCACCAAAAGCGCCGATTGACCGCGCCCTGCCCCGTTTCTATTGAGAAAAAAGGAGGGTGAAATGGCCAGCTTACCCGCGCAATTAAAATTCGATGTTTATCCTGCCACGCAGTTCTGCGTGGATCGCGGCGCCAATGAAGGCGATGCGCTTGGCACCTTTGACGAGGTGGAGGCAGGCGATATCTACCGCATGCGCAAAGATGCCAGCGCCCTCACCCTTGCCATGCGGGATGATGCCGATGGCACGCAGCTGGTGGCCGAAGGCAGTCAATTGGGCCGTGCAGGCGACAAGCTGACGATTGCAGCCTGTCACCAATTGATGACCCCAGACGCGACTTTGGCCGAAATCCTGACCCTGACAATCTGGCCTGCAGGCCAACCCGCCCATTACATCCTGCCGCTGTGCAATCTGGAGCCGGGTGAAGATTATGAATTGGTAGGCTCTGAGGCCGAAACAGCATCGCTGCGCTTTGCTGATATTGCCTGCCTGTCCTTTTTGGCAGGCACGCACCTTACCCTTGCCTCTGGCGCACAAATTGCCGTTGAGGCGCTGCAAGAAGGCCATCTGCTGCTGACCCGCGAAAATGGGGCGCAGCCTATCCGATGGATTGGGCGCACTGTGTTGCGCGGCACAGGCAGCACGGCGCCCGTGCTGATCCGCCAAGGCGCGTTAAACACGGCGCGAGATTTGGTTTTGATGCCGAACCATCGCCTCTTTGTATGGCAACGCCAAGATATGCTTGGCACAGGCCGCGCTGAGGTCATGGTCAAGGCCGCCCATTTGATCAATGGCAGCACCATCACACGGCTTGAGGGCGGCTTCTTTGATGAGTTCCAAATCCTGCTTGATCGTCACGAAATCCTTTATGCCGAGGGGATCGCGGTCGAAAGCCTGATGGTTACAGGACAAACCCGCCCCGCCTTGCCCGAAGCGATCCTTGCAGCCGCCGCGCCCGATCTGAGCCCCGAATTACGCACCGCGCTTGAGCTTGACGCGCTGGCGCTTGCCCGCGCGGGGGGTGATCCTGCCAAGGCGCTTTACGAGGCCTCACTGGGTGGCAAAAAACGCCCTAACCCATAGCATATTCTCATCACCCTGCCGCATCATCCCCCTTTCCAAAGGGCGCATCGCGCCATATACCGCGCCCCATGTCCGATATATCGCCTTCACCCCTCGCCAATCGCCCTGCCCTGCCGCCTGAAATCGGGCGCAGACGCACCTTTGCGATCATTTCCCACCCAGACGCGGGCAAGACCACGCTGACAGAGAAATTCTTGCTCTATGGCGGTGCGATTCAAATGGCGGGTCAAGTGCGCGCCAAGGGCGAAGCACGGCGCACGCGCTCGGACTTTATGAAAATGGAACAGGATCGCGGCATCTCAGTCTCGGCTTCGGCCATGTCCTTTGACTACCGCGAGTTCCGCTTTAACCTTGTGGACACCCCGGGCCACAGCGATTTCTCAGAGGATACCTACCGCACGCTTACGGCGGTGGATGCCGCCATCATGGTGATTGATGGGGCCAAGGGCGTAGAAAGCCAGACCCAAAAGCTCTTTGAGGTTTGCCGCTTGCGCGATTTGCCCATCCTCACCTTCTGCAACAAGATGGATCGCGAAAGCCGCGACACATTCGAAATCATTGACGAAATCCAAGAGAACCTTGCGATTGATGTGGCCCCCGCCAGTTGGCCTATTGGGATGGGGCGCGATTTCTTGGGGTGCTACGACCTGATCCATGATCGGCTTGAATTGATGGATCGCGCAGATCGCAACCGCGTTGCCGAAACGGTCAAGATGAGTGGGCTATACGACCCAAAACTTGCGGATCACATCCCCGACGCACAGCTTGCCAAGCTGCGCGAAGAAATCGAGATGGCGCGCGAATTGCTGCCCGCCTTTGATCGCGCCACATTCCTTGCGGGTGCGATGACCCCGATTTGGTTCGGCTCGGCCATCAACTCCTTTGGGGTGCGGGAATTGATGGAGGGTATTGCCGAATTCGGCCCCGCGCCACAGGTGCAAACGGCCGATCCGCGCGAAATTTCGCCAGAAGAAGGCAAGGTAACGGGCTTCGTGTTCAAAGTTCAGGCCAATATGGACCCAAAACACCGCGATCGCGTGGCGTTTATTCGTTTGGCGTCAGGACATTTTGAGCGGGGCATGAAACTGCATCATGTGCGCTCTAAGAAACCGATGGCTGTATCCAACCCTGTGCTGTTCCTCGCCGCTGACCGCGAATTGGCGGAAGAGGCATGGGCAGGCGACATTATCGGCATTCCCAATCACGGGCAGTTGCGCATCGGGGATGCCCTGACCGAAGGGGAGGCGCTGCGCTTTACAGGGATACCCAGTTTCGCGCCTGAATTGTTGCAAGTGGCGCGCGCAGGCGACCCGATGAAAGCCAAACACCTTGAAAAGGCCCTGATGCAATTCGCCGAAGAAGGGGCTGCAAAAATCTTTAAGCCGCAACTCGGCTCAGGTTTTATCGTAGGTGTTGTGGGCGCGCTGCAATTCGAGGTTCTCGCCAGTCGGATAGAACTGGAATACGGGCTGCCCGTGCGTTTTGAAGCCAGCCAATTCACATCGGCCCGATGGGTGCATGGCGCGCGCGATAAGGTCGATGCATTTGCGACCGCCAATAAACAACATATGGCGGTCGATAATGATGGCGACCCTGTGTATCTGACGCGCCTGCAATGGGACATTGATCGTGTCGAACGCGACTACCCCGATGTGCGGCTCTCGGCGACCAAGGAATTGATGGTTTAACACCCCGTTTGACCCTTGCCGTGGTTTCGGCTAAATGCTTGTCCATTCTTGGCAATCTGGCCAAGGATCACGCCGCGGAGCGCGCGAGGATATGCGCTCCTTCACATATGCCAGTTGAGACTGGCCAGAACGGACGCATATGACCAAATTCACCGATCTAAACCTCAATCCGAAGGTTCTGAAAGCTATATCTGAAGCAGGGTATGAAACCCCAACCCCCATTCAGGCAGGCGCAATCCCCCCCGCATTGGACGGGCGCGATGTTTTGGGGATTGCCCAGACGGGCACAGGCAAAACCGCCAGTTTCACATTGCCCATGATCACACTTTTGGCACGGGGTCGGGCACGGGCGCGGATGCCACGCAGCCTCGTTCTTTGTCCCACCCGCGAATTGGCGGCACAGGTGGCCGAAAATTTCGACACCTACACCAAGCATCTGAAACTGACCAAGGCCCTGCTGATTGGCGGGGTGTCATTCAAAGAGCAAGACCTTCTGATTGATCGGGGTGTCGATGTTCTGATCGCAACACCAGGCCGTCTCTTGGATCATTTCGAGCGCGGCAAACTGCTGTTGACGGGCGTTCAGATCATGGTGGTGGATGAGGCCGATCGCATGTTGGATATGGGCTTTATCCCCGATATTGAGCGGATTTTCTCGCTGACGCCCTTCACGCGCCAAACCTTCTTTTTCTCTGCCACGATGGCCCCAGAGATTGAGCGGATCACATCAACCTTTTTGTCGAATCCCGCGCGGATCGAAGTGGCGCGCCAATCCACGACATCCGACACCATCACGCAGGCGTTGTTTTCCTTCAAACCCACCCGCCGCGACACGAGCGCGAAAGAAAAACGCACCATGCTGCGCGCCGCGATTGCCGCAGAGGGCGAGGGTTGCACAAATGCCATCATCTTCTGCAATCGCAAGGTGGATGTCGATATAGTCGCAAAATCGTTGAAGAAACACGGGCTGGATGCGGCCCCTATTCATGGCGATTTGGATCAATCGCAACGCATGCGCACCTTGGATGGGTTCCGCGAAAGAAGCCTTCGCTTTCTTGTGGCCTCAGATGTGGCCGCGCGCGGCCTTGATGTGCCAAGCGTAAGCCACGTGTTTAATTTTGACGTCCCCTCTCACGCCGAGGATTACGTCCACCGTATTGGCCGCACGGGCCGCGCAGGGCGTAAGGGCCGCGCAATCACCATCGCGGTGCCTGCAGATGAAAAATATCTCACAGCGATTGAGGCCTTGATTGGCAAGCCCATTCCGACTGATGAGCCCCTGCCATGGAGCCCCACAAGCGCGCAAAAGCCTCATGAAGCGGACGCGGCGAATGATGACCGCGACAAACCCCGCCGCAGCCGCGGGGGGCGTGGTCGCCGCAAGTCGCACGAGGACGATGAGGGCAGCAAAGCAAAGACTGAAACACAGACCGAGGCGCCCAAAGAGGTGTCCGAAGACAATACCCCGCCCCACCCAACTCCGAGCAGCGCGGCGCCGCGCCCCGAGCGCAGCCATGACTGCCATGAGCGCGGCGGACGCAATCGCGGCGGACAAGGTGGCGGACATCGTGTTGTTGGCATGGGTGAGCATTTACCAAGCTTTATCGCGCTCAGCTTTGACGAACGCCGCGGGCCAAGCAGCAGCTATTTTCCTGCCGATGCAGAGGATGAGCAGAGCCAAGCTGAGGCGCAAGAGATTGAGACACCAGTGGCCACCACTGAGGAGGCCCCAAAGCCAAAGCGCAAGCGCAGCCCGCGCAAACCTAAAGAAAAACCAGAGGCCGAAGGGGCAGAAACCCCCGCTGAACCGGCATCAGAAGAATAAAAAAACGCCCCATCTTGGGGCGTTTTTTTATTCAGCGACAATGCGGCTGATGATCACGCTGACCTCAGGCTTTTTGCCGATTTCGGCCTGAACAGATTGGCGGATGGCGCGGCGCACCGCCTCCTCAATCTTGTCGTCATCACGGGTGATCTTGCGATCCAGACGCGGCAGAAGATCGGCCAATTCATCCTCGAGCATCTCGGTTAAACTGCCATGGCCATTGCGCAAATGATCTGGCAGGCCACGCAGCTCGACCCACGCATCTTCAATCAAGCTGTCATCCTCATCGACAATCAGCGCCGCAATCACGAGGCCATTTAGGGCCAGTTTCATGCGATCACGGATCACCCCGTCATAGGCGCCCACCCGTGTGCTGCCATCTAGGTAATCGCGCGCGACCTCGACATATTCGACCGCAGCGGGCGCATTGCCTGACAATTCCAACATTGTGCCATTTGGCGCAACAAGGCCAAGTATTCCCTTTTCCATGGCAAGCCGCGCATGTTCGCGCAAATGGCGGAATTCACCATGATTGGGCACAAGGATACGCGGACGCAAAATATCATGCATCTTTTCCAAATCGGGGCGATTGGCATGGCCCGACACATGGAAAAAGCCCGATTGTTCATCCACGATCTCTACCCCGATTTCTGCAAGCGCGTTTTGAATGCGCCCCACAGAGATCTCGTTGCCCGGAATGGTTTTGGACGAGAAGAGGAACATATCGCCCTCTTTCAGCTCCATCCCCAAATAAGAGCCGCGCGATAGGGCCGCCGAGGCTGCCCGCCGCTCCCCCTGACTGCCTGTCACAATCAGCATGAGGTTTTCGCGTGGGATATCGCGGGCTTCCTCAACTGACACGGTCGAGGGGAAATCAGTCAGCACGCCCGCCTCGACCGAAGCGCGGATCATGCGTTGCATCGCACGGCCCAGCAGACAGACGGAACGGCCATTGGCCACCGCGGCATCGGCCAAGGTTTTCACCCGCGCAACATTGGAGGCAAAGGTGGTCGCCACCATCATGCCCCGCGCGCGCCCAATCAGCGCTGTGATGGGTTCTGGCAACTGGCTTTCGCTGCGCCCCTCATGGCGCGAAAACACATTGGTGCTGTCGCAGATATAGGCCAAGACCCCCTTCCCTGCGATCTCACCCCACATGGCCTCGTCAAAAGGTTCGCCGACCATCGGGTTCTTGTCGATTTTGAAATCACCCGAATGCACCACGCGGCCATGTTCCGTGTGGATAACAAGGCCCGAGCTTTCAGGGATGGAATGCGAGACGGGGGCAAATTGCACCTTGAAAGGGCCTGCTTCCACCACTTCGGGATAGGCCCCAACGACCCGCACCTGATCAGTGTCGTGACCCGCCTCTTCCAATTTGCGGCGGGCATGGATGGCCGTGAAATTACGGGCGTAAACAGGCGCACGCAGGCGCCCCCACAAATGACCAAGGGCGCCAACGTGATCTTCATGGGCGTGGGTGATGAAAATCCCCTCAAGGCGATCTGCACGTTCTTCCAACCACGCGATATCAGGTAGGATCAGGTCAACGCCCGGTTGACCATCCATGTCGGGAAAGCTGACGCCGCAATCGACAAGGATGAAACGCTCCGCACCTTGTTCTCCAACACCATAGACATATGCGTTCATTCCGATCTCACCTGCCCCGCCAAGGGGAAGATAGATCAGCCTGTTTCGATCGCTCATCAGCTTGCCTGTTCCTCGTTATATTTATGGATCACGGTCAGACCATGCATGGTCAGATCATCTTCGATCCTGTCAAACAACACATCGCCCGTAGAGAAGAGCGGCGCAAGCCCCCCTGTCCCAACTATCCGCATCGGGCGTTCGCGCTCGGCGCGAATGCGGTCACAAATACCACGCACAAGGCCTACATAGCCCCAAAACACGCCCGACTGCATGCAAGCCACCGTATTGGTGCCAATCACCGATTGCGGTTTTGTCACATCCACATGGGGCAAGGCGGCGGCTGCGTGGTGCAATGCTTCAAGGCTAAGATTGACGCCCGGCGCAATGACACCACCCACATAAGCGCCATCTTCGGCCACAACGTCAAAGGTGGTTGCTGTGCCAAAATCCACCACAATCAAATCGCCGCCATGGCGATCATAGGCGCCCGCGGTATTGACCAAGCGGTCAGGCCCCACTTGCGTGCCTGCATCCACCCGCGGCGGCACAGGCAAGAGACACTCAGATTTACCAACCACAAGCGGGCGGCAGTCGAAATAGCGATCACACAAAACGCGCA
This sequence comes from Roseobacter sp. HKCC-CH-9208, assembly GCF_037805125.1. Classification (NCBI taxonomy): domain Bacteria; kingdom Pseudomonadati; phylum Pseudomonadota; class Alphaproteobacteria; order Rhodobacterales; family Roseobacteraceae; genus Roseobacter; species Roseobacter sp. HKCC-CH-9208. Next base: position 600,853 of record NZ_JBBLYK010000001.1, read on the forward strand.
AGTTAAAGACCACGCGCGGCACAGTTGAGGAGATAATCACCGCGTCAATCTTGGGTTTTAGCCCATAATGATCCATCAAGGTTGAATACCAAACGTAATATTGATCTGCGGTGCGTTGATGCTCAGTTGCGGTGCGCAATGTGCACAGAAATTGTGCGCCATCCCAAAGGGAAAACACCGTATTCGTATTGCCACAATCCACACAAAGAAGCATCTCGCACGCCCCCTAAAAATAAATATCCGCCGCCGCAATGGCACAAGGCCCGCTTGGCGTGGTTAATATCAGATTACCAGTTTCGTCGACATCGTCAAAAACGCCACGAATGTCCCGATTGGGCAAACGCGCCAAAATGACTTGGCCGCGCTTGGCCGCGTGGGTCATCCATGCGGCGCGCACAGGAGCAAAACCCTGCTGAGAGATCTGCGCCTCCCAATGAGCCATGCGCGGGGTCAGCTGATCTAAAAAGGTTTCAGGGTCTGGGCATTGGCCTGCAACGCTGAACAGATCAATGGGCGCAAGCGCGCCCTCCTCAAGGCCCGCCACATCTGGGCTGTGTCGAAGGTTCACACCGATGCCGATCACCAAATGCCCCTGCTTGCCCACAGCGATCCCGTGGCTTTGCAGCAGGATGCCCGCGATTTTCTGGCCCTCAAGCAGCACATCATTGGGCCATTTTAAGGTCAATGCGTCAGGCGCCAAATAACTGGACAAAGCATCACGCAAGGCCAGCGCCGCGGTGAACGAGCGCAAAGCTGCCTCTTGCGGGGGGCAGTTGAGTGGCAGGATAAGTGAGGCTGTGAAATTACCAAAGGGGGCGCGCCATGCCCGCCCCCGCCGACCATATCCCGCCTCTTGGGTATGGGCCAAAATCCATATGGGTCGCTCTAGCGGCGCGGCGCGCAAGCGCCGCTCCGCTTCGGCCATGGTGCTGTCGACACGGGCCAAAATGACCCGTTCAACCGCCGTGCTGTCAGCGCACAAGTGCCTGCGCCGCGTTGGCCGCCAAATGGTCAATACCGAACAAATTCACAATGCCCGCAATCATGACCACGGCGGAAATCGTCAGGCCCAAGAATTGGATGATCGACATCCGCCCATCTAGGCCTTCGCGCGGTTCGCCAAAATACATGAAATAGACGATACGCAAATAATAGTAAGCGCCGATCACAGAGGCGATGACCCCTGACACGGCCAACCAAACCAAACCCGCATCAACAGCCGCTACCAGGACCGCGTATTTCGCGAAAAAGCCCAACATGGGTGGGACACCTGCGAGACTGAACATCAGCACCAAAACCGCCAAGGCCTGACCCGATTGTGCGGTGGTATAGCCGTTCAAGGCAGAGATATCGGTGACGGGGTAACCATCTTTCTCCATCGACATGATGAAGGAGAAAACACCAATATTCATGGTCACATAAATCACCATATAGATCAGCATCGCCTCGACACCCTGCCCCGTGCCAGAAGCCAGACCCATCAGGGCAAAGCCCATATGCCCGATGGACGAATAAGCCATCAGGCGTTTGATATCGGTTTGTCCAATGGCTGCAATGGCCCCGACAAACATCGACAAAACCGCCAAGGCCGCAACGATCTGCTGCCAATCGGAAATGGCCATGCCAAAGGCATCGTAGACCACACGGGCAAATAGCCCCATTGCGGCCATTTTCGGCGCTGTCGCAAAAAGGGCTGTCACAGGGGTCGGTGCGCCCTCATAAACATCAGGTGTCCACATGTGGAATGGGGCCGCTGATACTTTGAAGGCCAGACCTGCCGCCATAAAGACAAGGCCAAACACCATACCCAAAGACATACCGCCCATCGATGCCTCGATGATGCCCGCAAAAAGCGTGGTGCCCGCAAAGCCGTAAACGAGGGACGCGCCATAGAGCAAAAGACCCGAGGAGAGAGCGCCAAGGACGAAATATTTAAGGCCCGCTTCGGTTGAGCGGACACTGTCACGGCGCAAGGCGGCAACCACATAAAGGGCTAGGGATTGCAGCTCCAACCCCATGTAAAGCACGATCAAATCACCAGCGGACACCATGATCATCATGCCAACAACCGCAAAGGTGACAATCATCGGATATTCAAACCGACCAAGGCCCGATTTCTGCATCGCCTCTTGGCCCACGATCAAAATTGCCGCCGCGGATAAAAGGATCACAATTTTGGCAAAGCGCGCAAAATCATCAACCACGATCATGCCACCAAAGCTGCTTGCATCGCCTTGACCTGTTGCCGCGACATAGAGCGCCATAATCGCAAAGACTGCGGCGGTCGCGTAGGTCAAGGCAGGCGCCATGCCATCTTTGGTTGTGTAAACAGCCAACATCAGCCCCGCCATCGCATAGATGGACAGGACAATCTCTGGGATCAAAACTGCGAGGTCTGCGCCGATCATTAGAAATTCCTCAATGGCTGGCTGCAAGCGCAGTTGCGGGGGCAAACTCCGCAACGCTTGTGTGATAATTCGACAAAAGCGCCTCTACCGAGGGGCCAATAATATCGGTGACGAGGCTCGGATAGACACCCAATAGAATGGTCATCACCACCAATGGCGCGAAAATCGCCTTTTCGCGCGCGGTCATGTCGGTGATGGATTTCAGGCTTTCCTTGATCAGGTCACCCAACACCACGCGGCGATAGAGCCAGAGCGCATAAGCCGCCGACAAGATCACCCCTGTTGCCGCCAAAAGCCCAATCAGCGTGTTCACATGGAAAACACCCATCAAGGTCAGGAATTCGCCGACAAAGCCCGATGTGCCAGGAAGGCCCACATTGGCCATGGTGAACAGCATGAACACCGCCGCATAAGCGGGCATCCGATTTACCAGACCACCATAGGCATCAATCTCGCGCGTGTGCATGCGATCATAGATGACGCCAACACAGAGGAACAACGCCCCCGAAACAAAGCCGTGGCTGATCATTTGGAAAATCGCGCCATCTACACCTTGTTGATTGGCGGCGAAAATCCCCATCGTCACATATCCCATATGCGCAACTGATGAGTAAGCGATCAGCTTTTTCATATCTTCTTGCACCATCGCGACCAGTGAGGTGTAGATGATCGCAATCACAGACATCCACAGCACCAACGGCGCCATGATGTCAGAGGCGACTGGGAACATTGGCAAGCTAAAGCGCAAGAAACCGTATCCGCCCATCTTCAGCAAGATTGCCGCCAGAACCACAGAGCCTGCGGTTGGCGCCTGAACGTGTGCATCGGGCAACCACGTATGGACAGGCCACATTGGCATTTTGACCGCAAAGGACGCGAAGAAAGCGAGCCAAAGCAACATCTGCATCCCACCTGCAATCTGCCATCCAAAGAGGCTGATACCTGCCGCCGAGAATTCATGTGTCAACAATGTGGGGATATCGGTGGTGCCTGCATCAATATATATCGCCACCATCGCCACCAGCATCAGCACCGAACCAAGGAAGGTGTATAGGAAGAATTTGAACGCCGCATAGATGCGGTTTTTGCCGCCCCAAATCCCAATAATTAAGAACATCGGGATCAGGCCCGCTTCGAAGAACAGGTAGAACAGCACCAAATCCAATGCCACAAAGACACCGATCATCAGGCTTTCGAGAACCAAAAGCGCGATCATGTATTCTTTGACGCGATGCTCTACGCCCCAACAGGCAGCAATTGTAATCGGCATCAAGAATGTGGTCAGCAGAACGAATAGCACGCTGATCCCGTCCACGCCCAATTTATAGCTGAGCCCAAAGAGCCATTCGCGTTCTTCCACCATTTGGAAGCCCGTGTCATTCGCATCGAATTGCACAAGGATCGCCAAGGAGATCAAGAAGGTTGCGGTGGTGGCTGCCAGCGCTAAACGCTTGGCTCCAAGCTGTGCCGCCTCATCCTCGCCGCGCAAAAACAGCGCAAGGATGAGGGCCGCAACCATAGGCAGGAAGGTGACGATGGAAAGTAAGTTGTCCATGGAAATCCCTTAGCCTCCGATCGAAAGGCTGATCCATGTGATCAGTGCTACCACACCGACCACCATGGCAAATGCATAATGGAAAACGTAACCCGACTGCGCACGCCCTGCGAGGCGGGTTAAGAAGGGGATGATCCCAAGGGCAAGGCCGTTGATACCCCCGTCAATGATTTTGGTATCGCCAAGCTTCCAAAAGACACGGCCAATCGCCTGAGCAGGGCGCACAAAGACCGCGTCATAAATCTCGTCAAAATACCACTTGTTCAGCAAGAACAGATAAAGCGGGCGGTTGACCGCTGCCCAACGGGCAGGAAGGCTTGGGACAGCGATGTAGAAGATATAAGCCACAAGAAACCCGCCCAACATCGCGATAAACGGCGCAACTTTGACCCATTTGGGCACTTCATGCGCGTCACTGAGAACGGTATTTTCAGGGGCTTGGTGAATGGCCCCTTCACCGGGTGCGCCTGTAAAGACATAGTGATGTTCAGCCTCGGCTGTGCCCTCATGCGTGGCGGCATGGGTGGCATCATGACCTTCTTCGGCCATGGCCGCATCGGTGTGACCTTCGGTGCCATGGGTTGCGTCCCCCTCACCATGGGCCATCGCCTCAGCATAGGGGACGCCAAAGAATTTACCGACCTCATCTGGATGCCCAAAGAACGGCTTCAGCCAGATCATACCTGCAAATACCGCACCAAAGGCCAGAACGCCAAGCGGGATCAACATCACCACAGGGCTTTCATGTGCGTGATCATGCGTGTGCTTGTCACCCCGCGGGGTGCCAAAGAAGGTGAGGAACATCAAACGCCATGAATAGAAGCTGGTGAAGGCAGCCGCGATCACCAACATCCAGAAGGCGTAATGGCCCAAACCACCGCCAAAGGCATAGGCGCTTTCAATCACCGCGTCTTTGGACAGGAACCCTGCAAAGCCATAATAGGTCAGCGGGATACCAACGCCCGTGATGGCCAATGTGCCAATCAGCATGGCCGCGAATGTATAGGGAATCTTCTTCCGCAATCCGCCGTAATTGCGCATATCCTGCTCATGATGCATCGCGTGGATGACGGAGCCTGCGCCAAGGAACAGCATGGCCTTGAAGAATGCGTGGGTGAAGAGGTGGAACATCGCCACCGAATAAACCCCAACCCCCGCCGCAACGAACATGTATCCCAATTGCGAACAGGTGGAATAGGCGATGACGCGCTTGATGTCGTTCTGCACCAATCCAACAGTGGCCGCAAAGAACGCGGTCAGTGCGCCAAGGATGATGATGAAATTTGTGGCATAGGGGGCGTATTCCATAATCGGCGACATACGACAGACCAAGAAGACCCCCGCCGTCACCATGGTTGCAGCGTGGATCAGCGCGGATACAGGGGTCGGGCCTTCCATCGCATCAGGCAACCATGTGTGCAGCAAGAGCTGCGCCGATTTCCCCATCGCACCGATGAACAACAGCATTGCGATTGTATTGGCGGCATTAACCTCAAAGCCGAGGAAGGCAAAGCTTTGCTCTGCCAATTCCGCACCTATCGGCAAAATCACATCAAATTGGATCGAGTCCGCCATCCAGTACAGACCGAAGATCCCCAACAGGAAGCCGAAATCGCCAACGCGGTTGACGATAAAGGCCTTCATCGCCGCCGCACCTGCGCTTGGCTTGCGGAAATAGAAGCCAATCAAAAGATAGGAGGCGACCCCTACCCCTTCCCACCCGAAGAAGAGTTGCAGCAGGTTATCCGCGGTCACCAGCATCAGCATGGCAAAGGTGAAGAACGACAGATAGGCAAAGAACCGCGGGCGATAGCTTTCGCCTTCGCGGAAATTGTCGTCATGCGCCATGTAGCCAAAGGAATACAGATGCACGAGCGCCGAGACAGAGGTGATCACAATCAACATAATCGCCGTCAAGCGATCAATGCGAATGGCCCAATCCGTGAACAGGCTGCCTGATTCCACCCAACGCAGGATTGATATGGAATAGGTTTCGCCATCAAACCCGATGAACAGGGCCCAAGACAGGATCATCGACAAGAACAAAAGCGCGGTTGCAATGATGCAGGCGAGCTGTTCACCTAACCACCGCCAGCCAAAGCCAGCCAAAAGCGCGCCGATGAGCGGTGCAAAAAGCAGGATCGTTTCCATCGGCTCAGCCCTTCATATTCGAAACATCTTCAACCGCGATGGTGCCACGGTTGCGGAAGAAACAGACAAGGATCGCAAGACCAATCGCGGCCTCTGCCGCGGCGACTGTCAGGACGAACATGGTAAAGACCTGACCCGTCAAATCCCCCAAATGGGAGGAAAACGCGACAAGGTTGATATTCACCGATAGCAAAATCAATTCGACTGACATCAGGATCACGATGACATTCTTCCGATTGAGGAAAATGCCAAAAATCCCGATCACAAAGAGCGCAGCCGCCACCGTCAGGTAGTGTTCCAGTCCGATCGTCATCTCGTCCCTCCGAGGGGGTTTCCCTCATGGTCATTCAATATTCTGCGAGGCCAAAAGCCCCGCTTATGTCACAGCCCTTGACCAGGCTTTACGTCTTTTAGTTCCATCGCTTTCGCAGGATCACGATACATCTGCGCCAAGACATTCTGGCGCTTGACGTCCACGCGGTGGCGCAGCGTCAGAACAATCGCGCCCACCATCGCAACCAACAAAACCAAACCTGCCAATTGGAACACCAACAGGTAACGATCATAAAGGATCATCCCCAAGGCTTTAGTGTTGTGCATCTGATCACTTGCGGGGGTTGGATTGCCAAGGCGGGTATCAATCCCATCTGAAAAGGCCCATGTGCCATAGGCAAGGCCCAGTTGGATCAACAAAACCACACCAATCAAAAGCGCAAGTGGCATATATTGCGCCATTCCCGCCTTAAGTTCGGCGAAATCAACATCCAACATCATCACCACAAAGAGGAACAACACCGCCACCGCGCCCACATAGACAATGATCAACAGCATCGCGACAAATTCAGCGCCCAAAAGGACGAACAAACCCGCGGCAGACAGGAAGCTGAGGATCAGCCACAGAACCGAATGCACGGGGTTGCGGGCCAGCACCACCAAAAGTGCTGCGGCAACCAGAACGGTTGAAAACGCATAGAAGGTGATATCGGCCACGCCCATATTTTAGTCCTCGCCTTCGTCAATGGCCGCTTTGGCCAGTTCCATCGCTTTGTTCATCGCAGGCACACCGCCAAACATCGCGGCCATGCCAATGGTCTCAGCAATCTCTTGCGGGCTTGCCCCTGCCTCGACCGCATGGCGCACCGTCATACGGATTTGCGCCTCGGCCAATGCGCCCTGAACGGTCAGACCATGCAGGGTCAAAAGCAGCCGCGTTTTCGCGTCCAAACCCCCCGGATTGAATTGCTTTCCAAAGAAAGCCTCCATCATTTCGGCGGGCATGGTGGGCCAAAGTTTATCAAGATTTGACGCAGTAATATTCGCCATGGCGGGGTTAACCGCCTTGAGGAAGTCCTGTGTCATCTCTTGCGTTTGGCGCATCAATGCCTCGAAAGGATTCTGGGGGGACTCGTTACTCATTTTACACACTCACAGGTTCGGACTTACCGATACGGCGCGTCCAACTCTAGGTTGCGGGCAATTTCCGCTTCCCATCTCTCACCATTGGCCAGAAGTTTGGCCTTGTCGTAATACAGTTCTTCACGGGTTTCAGTGGCGAATTCGAAATTCGGCCCTTCAACAATCGCATCCACAGGGCAAGCCTCTTGGCAGAAACCGCAATAGATGCATTTGGTCATATCGATATCGTAGCGCGTGGTGCGGCGGCTGCCGTCCTCGCGGGGTTCAGCGTCAATCGTGATTGCCTGTGCGGGGCAAATCGCCTCGCATAATTTACACGCGATGCAGCGTTCTTCGCCATTAGGATAGCGGCGCAGCGCATGTTCGCCGCGAAAACGCGGCGACAACGGCCCCTTTTCATGCGGGTAATTGACGGTCGCTTTGGGGGCAAAGAAATACTTAAAGCCCAGCTTGAAGCCTTTAAAAAAGTCGACCAGCAAGAAATATTTTGCAGCGCGGGTATAATCGATCTGTGTCATCGTTCAGCCCCCAATTGCCCAACGGGCATATGCCCCACCAAAGAGTTCAAACTTTGCGAGGAAAGCGACCAAGACGACCCAAGCCAAAGACATAGGCAGGAACACTTTCCAACCGATGCGCATCAATTGGTCATAGCGGTAGCGCGGCACAACCGCCTTTACCATCGCGAAGAAGAAGAAGAATACGGCCATCTTAGCGACCATCCACAGCGCGCCATCTGCGACCCCTGGAATGGGCGATAGCCAACCGCCGAAGAACAACAGCGTCATCAGCGCGCACATCAAGAAGATCGCGATATATTCGCCGGCCATGAACAGCAAGAACGGTGTCGAAGAATATTCAACCTGATAGCCCGCGACCAATTCCGATTCCGCTTCGGGCAGATCGAAGGGCGGGCGGTTGGTTTCAGCAAGCGCCGAGATGAAAAACAAAAACACCATCGGCAAATGCGGCAACCAATACCACGAGAACAGGCCGAAATTCCCGTCCTGCGCGCGCACGATATCGCCAAAGTTCAGCGATCCAGTCGAAATGATTACCCCAACGATGATCAGACCAATGGACACCTCATAAGAGATCATTTGCGCTGCCGAGCGCAAAGAGCCAAGGAACGGATATTTCGAGTTGGACGCCCATCCCCCCATGATCACGCCATAAACCTCAAGCGAGGAAATCGCGAAAACATACAGGATTGCCACGTTCAAATCGGCCAAAACCCATGTATCGTTGAACGGGATCACCGCCCAAGCAATCATGGCCAAGACAAAACTGGTCATTGGCGCCAGAAGGAACACGGGGCGATCCGCACCTGCGGGGATCACGACCTCCTTCACTACATATTTCAGCGCATCGGCCACGGTCTGCAACAGGCCAAACACACCCACCACATTGGGGCCGCGGCGCATCTGAACAGCCGCCCAAATTTTGCGGTCGCCATAAACAAGGAAAAGTAGCGAAACCATCACAAAGCCGATCACAAGCAAACATTGTGCTGCGATGATCAGCATCATTCCGGGCGTGGTTGATAAGAAACCGTCCATGTCGTCCTCAAACCGTCGGTATGCCGTTATCCTGACAGGCCGCAACGATGACTTCTGCATCTATCGTCTGCGACCCGAGCGGGAGCGATGGCGAGATGGTGTAAACCGCATCTCCGCGCCAAATGCCACCCTCTTCGTATACATTTGTGCGCACATGTCGCGCAAAACCATATCCGCGGATCAGCGCATATTGCGCTGCCGCACATTTGGCATAGTCCTCAACATTACTTGTCGTGGTCGCGCCTGACATTTGCACGATGAAATTCACCAAGTCGTCGTCCAGTAGTCTTGTCTCTACACCGTCATAAAAAGCGGGTGGCCCTTGATCGTAACGCGGAATGGTCTGGCATCCCGCAAGGCCTAGGCCCGCTCATATCAGCCCCGCGACCATCATAGAACCCCGTTTCGAGATAATATGATGTAAATCGCGGAACATCATTTCTTCATTCAGCCGCCAATGCGGCCGCATTACGCGCCTTTGCATTCGCCGATAGCTCGGCCATCAATTGGCTGGCGCGGGCAATCGGGTTGGTTAGGTAATGATCTGCAATGGCCGATTTGAAATCTGCCTTACCCAAGGCCTTTTGCGTCAGAGCCGCGCCTGAATTCGCGGGCAACTCGTCCACCATAGCCAAATGCGGCACGGCTTTCACCAAGGCCTGACGCAATTGGGTTTGGGTGTCGTAAGGCAATGTCGCGCCCAATTCAGCGGAAAGCGCGCGCAAAATCGCCCAATTTTCCTTGGCTTCATTGGGGGGGAAATTCGCACGCTGCGCCAATTGCGGACGCCCTTCGGTGTTTACGAAGAGGCCGTTTTCTTCGGTATAAGCTGCAGCAGGCAGAATGACATCCGCACGATGCGCGCCACGATCCCCGTGGCTGCCTTGATAGATAACAAAGGCACCATCGGCGATCTCAACCTCATCTGCGCCGAGGTTATAGATGACATCCGCATCTTTTACCGCGGCGGTCAGCCCCCCCTTGGTAACAGCGCCCACATCCATCGCGCCCACGCGGGCCGCGGCCGTGTGCAAGACCAAGAGGCCCGATTTGGTTTTCTCAGCCAAGGCTTGCGCTGCGGCCAAAACCGCCTCGCCATCAGCCTCACGCAGGGCCCCTTGGCCGATGATGACCAGTGATGCCTGTTTTGCGACCGCCCCTGCCGCACGGGACAAGGTTTTCTCCAAGGCCGCACGATCTGTGCCCAGATGTGCATAGTCATAGGTCAGATCAGCCGCTTCGCCGATCACCTCGACATTTGCGCCGCGCGCCCATGCTTTGCGAATCCGCGCATTGAGCACGGGGGCCTCAAGGCGGGGGTTGGTGCCGATTAGGATGATATGATCTGCGTGATCAATATCTTCAATCGCCGCTGTGCCCACATAGGCCGCGCGATTGGCTTCGGGCAATTTCGCGCCATCGGTGCGGCATTCTACAACGCCACCTTGACCCTCGATCATCTGTTTCATTGCGAAAATCGCCTCAACGGGGGCCAAATCACCCACGAGACATGCAATTTTCTTAGCGCCTTTCAGCGCCTCGGCGGCTTTGGCCAAAGCCTCGCCCCACGTTGCTTTGCGCAATTTACCTTTTTCGCGGATATAGGGCACATCAAGCCGCTGGCGGCGCAGGCCATCCCACACAAAGCGGGTTTTATCCGAAATCCATTCCTCGTTCACGCCATCATGGTTGCGCGGCAGGATACGCATCACTTCGCGCCCTTTTGTATCCACGCGAATATTGCTGCCAAGCGCGTCCATAACATCGATAGTCTCGGTCTTGCTCAACTCCCAAGGCCGCGCGGTAAAGGCATAAGGCTTGGAGGTCAGCGCGCCTACGGGGCACAGGTCGATGATGTTGCCCTGCAAGTTCGAATTCAGGGTTTCCCCAAGATAAGAGGTGATCTCTGCATCCTCACCACGGCCTGTCTGGCCCATTTGGGTGATCCCTGCCACCTCGGTGGTGAAGCGCACGCAGCGCGTGCAGGAAATGCAGCGCGTCATGTGGGTTTCGACCAAGGGGCCCAAGTCCAAATCTTCTGAGGCACGTTTGGGTTCGCGATACCGGCTAAAATCCACGCCATAAGCCATGGCCTGATCTTGCAGATCACATTCACCGCCTTGGTCACAGATTGGACAATCAAGCGGGTGGTTGATCAGAAGAAACTCCATCACCCCTTCGCGGGCTTTCTTCACCATAGGCGAATTGGTTTTCACCACAGGCGGCTGACCTTCTGGGCCGGGGCGCAAATCGCGCACCTGCATCGCGCAAGAGGCCGCAGGTTTGGGGGGGCCACCCACAACCTCAACCAAACACATCCGGCAGTTGCCCGCGATGGAGAGGCGCTCGTGATAGCAGAAGCGCGGAATTTCGATTCCTGCCACTTCACAAGCTTGGATCAGGGTCATCGCCCCTTCCACCTCGATCTCATTCCCATCAATAACGATTTTTCTCAGGTCGCTCATGCGCGCGGTCCTTCGTTGGCCTCAGGGCGGGTCTGGAATTTATGCCCTGCAAATTCGCTTTTGGTGCCTTCTAACCCTCAATAAGCAATCTGCCAACGGCTGACTGCGAAGAAATTTCGTCGCGGCCCAATCTGCACATAGATTGGGCATCTTCGACACTTGCTTCGCGCTCTGCCAGATAGGCCGCTGCTAGGGCACGGTATCGTGCTTTGTCAGCATCGCTATCGAGATAGTCTTCTAGCTCAGCACGCGAATAGCCCAAGGATATGCCGCGATCAACCAAGCTTTGTGCAAAAGCCCAAGCGCGCAGAATCCGTGCATTGATACTGTCACAATGATTGCGCACCAATCGCCCGATTGAGATGACCAAAAGACCCTCATGAATTTGGGGATCGTTGCGCAAGGCATCAAAGCGATCCTCAGCCCTTGCAGGCATCGCCGCTGCCGCCAAAAGCAGCGTAAGGACCAAGGCGCGCATCATCGCGCGCGGGCCATTTCGAGGGGATTTGTGCATCTGCGTTACCATATTCACATCAGGCCACATCGGATGTCAGAGCGCAATTCACAAGCCCGTGCAGAGCTTAGACCAACGATAGATACAAAAACGGGGCCGCAAGGGCCCCGTTCTATATCATTCTGCTGCAATCGCGGCACCGCGTTTTGATTTGATGCGATCTTCAATTTCATCACGGAAATTGCGGATCAAACCTTGGATCGGCCACGCAGCCGCATCACCAAGCGCGCAAATTGTATGACCTTCAACCTGCTTGGTCACATCAAGCAGCATATCGATTTCTTCAACCGATGCCTCGCCTTTGACGAAACGATCCATCACGCGCATCATCCAGCCCGTGCCTTCGCGGCAAGGCGTGCATTGGCCACAAGATTCATGCTTGTAGAATTTCGACAAGCGCCAAATCGCTTTGATGATGTCTGTGGATTTATCCATCACGATCACCGCAGCTGTGCCAAGGCCAGAGCGCTGTTCGCGCAGATAATCAAAATCCATGATGGCCTCGCGCATATCCTCACCACGGATACAGGGCACAGATGATCCACCAGGAATGACCGCCTTGAGGTTATCCCAGCCACCGCGAATGCCGCCGCAATGACGCTCGATCAATTCCTCAAAGGTGATCGACATCGCCTCTTCCACCACGCAAGGGGTGTTCACATGGCCAGAAATCGCAAAAAGTTTTGTCCCTGCATTATTGGGGCGCCCAAAACCCGCAAACCATTCAGCCCCACGGCGCAGAATGGTCGGCACAACCGCGATTGATTCGACATTGTTCACCGTGGTCGGGCATCCATAGAGACCCGCCCCCGCAGGGAAGGGTGGCTTCATGCGTGGCATGCCTTTTTTGCCCTCAAGGCTTTCAAGAAGCGCAGTTTCCTCGCCGCAAATATAGGCCCCTGCCCCGTGATGCAGATATAGATCAAAATCCCAACCCGATTTCGCGGCATTTTTGCCCAGAAGGCCCGCATCATAACATTCGTCAATCGCGGCCTGAAGGGCCTCGCGTTCGCGGATATATTCACCGCGGATATAGATGTAACAGGCATGGGCCCCCATCGCGAAAGAGGCGATCAAACATCCCTCAATCAGCGTATGCGGGTCATGGCGCATGATCTCGCGGTCTTTACAGGTGCCAGGCTCAGATTCGTCCGCATTCACCACCAAGTAGGAGGGGCGACCATCGCTTTCCTTCGGCATGAAGGACCATTTCAAACCTGTGGGGAACCCCGCCCCGCCACGGCCCCGCAATCCCGATGCTTTCATGATCTCAATTATTTTGTCACGGCCCAGCGCAATCAGGTCTTTGGTGCTATCCCAATGGCCCCGCGCCTTTGCGCCTTTCAGGCTGCGCTCATGCATCCCATAGATGTTGGTAAAGATGCGGTCTTTATCCTGAAGCATGTCCTAGTCCTTGTCGTTCTGGCGCTGCCCGTGCCCCGCACGGAGTTTTTTACGGCCTTGCCATACCTGATATGTTACCACAAGCGCCCAGAAAAGGGCCGCAATTGCCGCAAGGTCAAACAAAAAAGCCAGTCTCGCAGGCCACCCAAGATGGGCACCGATGGCCTGCATCAACATCCACAATAGCATTGCCCCCGCAATAACCAAGGCAGCCACTCGCCCCTTGCGGTCGAGCGCGGCATCTTCAGCGTTTTGCATGGGCAGTTTGCGGGTCATTCATTTGGTCTGCAACATGGCATGTCATTTGCTCGGGCTTTTAACGAGGGTGGCTGCAAGCTGCAAGAAAAAGCGGCCCCGCATCTGGGATGCAGGGCCGCTTTTTGAACGAAATCGCATTAGGACTTAGTAGACATCCCCATCGCCAACGCGTTTTAGGAATTCCGTTTGCCCACCTGCGGCCAAGGTTTTGGCTTGCGCAACCCAATTATCGCGGCTGACGCGGCCCTTAAACCCTTCGAGGTTCTGATCAACCCATGCAACCTCATCCGCCGTCCAAGAGGCAACTTGGTCAAAATGGTAAAACCCTAAACGATTGAGCAACGCCTCCAGTTTCGGGCCAACGCCTTTGATCATTTTCAAATCATCCGCCCCAGAGGCGCGCGCGGCGCTCAAGGCGGCAGGGCGCGTGCCCGCGCCTGTGGTGGCCGCGGGTGCGGCGGCTTTGGCAGCCGCTTTGGGTTTTGCTGTGGCTTTTGGTTTCGCCGCCGCCTTTGGCTTGGGAGCGGCTTTTGGTTTTGCAGCAGGTTTTGTAGTTGTGGATGCTGCAGATGCTGCCGCCTTCGGGGCCGCGGGTTTTGGCGCTACGGGCTGTGGCGCAGAAACGCTCTTTTTGGCGGGCTCAGGCAAGCAGCAACACAGCGTGAGCATCAAAAACAACCCTACCCCGACTGCCACGATCACGGCCGCAAACACGGCTTGCATAAAGCTCCAATCGCCAAGGACTGCCACAAGCACCCCTGCAAATGCCCCGACCAATGCCGCCAAGCCCCATGACACAGCTGCACAGGTCAAACCCCCTGAATTCTCGCTCATTTATTTTCCCCCGTCTGATCGTAGATTTTTGATCACTGAATTCGACATGCGCCTGTCGCGCCGTAATGCCCCGCAACTACCCTATCTTTTCACATATAAAAAACATCTTTTCATGGGGTGACATGTAAAAAACCCGCCATAAAGGCGGGTTTTTTGTGGAATTGATCCGAATTTTGAGTGGTAAAGCCGCTTATTCGCTCGACTTTGGCTTGCGCGATGCGGGCTTTGCTGCCGCCTTTTTGGCGGCTGGTTTCTTCGCAGCAGGCTTTTTCGCAGGCGCTTTCTTCGCCGCATTTGCGGGTTTGGGCCGCGCGGCCTCCTTGGGAAGACCAGCCGATGACTGCTTGCCCCAAGGGGCCAGGAATGGCACCTCGGTGCCATCAATCCGCTTGACCGTATCAGCGATATCTGCCGCCAATCGCGCAGAGGCATTCAGCGGATCGCGGCCCTTTTCATGCGCGGCCAAACTGGTCAGACCCGATGCAGGCTCGGATGTATAGCGGCCATTTTGTGGCCCAGGTGTCGGCACCTTGCCTGCCGACAATTCATCAATAATCTCAGACAGGCGCGCCGCCGTCAGGTCTTCGTAATAGTCCTTGCCGATCTGCGCCATTGGCGCGTTGGAACAGGCGCCCAAACATTCGACCTCTTCCCACGAGAACTTGCCATCTTTCGACAGCTCATGCGGGTTGGGGGCAATTTTCTCGCAGCAAATGCCAATCAAATCTTCCGCTCCACAGATCATGCAGGAGGTGGTGCCGCAAACCTGAATATGCGCCACACTGCCCACGGGCTGCAATTGGAACATGAAATAGAAGGTCGCGACTTCCAAGGCGCGGATATAGGCCATGCCGAGCATATCAGCGACATATTCAATCGCAGGCTTGCTGAGCCACCCTTCCTGTTCTTGTGCGCGCCACAACAGGGGAATAATCGCCGAAGCCTGACGTCCTTCGGGGTATTTGGTGATCTGCGCCTCAGCCCATGCCTGATTTTCAGGGGTAAAGGCAAAGCTATCTGGCTGTTCCGAATGAAGGCGTCTGAGCATCGTAAAGTTTTCCGTCAACAGGTTGAACGCGGCGGTGATCCCGCCGCTGCAAAGGCCGATCCGAGATCAGCGGTCAATCTCACCAAACACAACATCAAGCGACCCAAGAACAGCAGACACATCCGCCAATTGGTGGCCGCGGCATAGGTGATCCATCGCCTGAAGATGCGCAAATCCAGGGGCGCGGATCTTAGAGCGGTAAGGTTTGTTGCTGCCATCAGAAACCAGATAGACACCAAACTCACCTTTCGGGGCCTCGACCGCGGCGTAAATTTCGCCCTCAGGGACGTGGAAGCCCTCGGTATAAAGTTTGAAGTGATGGATCAGCGCCTCCATCGAGGTTTTCATCTCACCGCGTGAAGGCGGGGTGATCTTGCCGCGTGCCAGAACATCGCCCTGATTTTCGGGCAGTTGCAACTTGGCACAGGCTTGGCGGATGATCGAAATGGATTGGCGCATTTCCTCCATGCGGCACAGGTAGCGATCATAGCAATCGCCATTCTTGCCCACAGGGATTTGGAATTCGAACTCGTCATAGCATTCATAGGGCTGCGCGCGGCGCAAATCCCATGCCAAACCAGACCCGCGGGCCATGACCCCCGAGAATGCCCAGTTTTGAATATCTTCTTCAGTGACAATGCCAATATCGACATTGCGCTGTTTGAAGATGCGGTTTTCGGTCAAAAGCCCGTCAATATCTGACAATACGCGCGGGAAGTCCTGCGCCCATGTGTCGATATCCGCAATCAATTCAGGGGGCAGGTCTTGGTGCACGCCACCGGGGCGGAAATAGGCCGCGTGCAAGCGCGCACCACAGGCGCGCTCATAGAACACCATCAGCTTTTCGCGCTCCTCAAAGCCCCAAAGGGGTGGCGTCAGCGCGCCCACATCCATCGCCTGTGTGGTCACGTTCAGCAAATGGTTCAAGATACGCCCGATCTCGCAATAAAGAACACGGATCAACTGGGCGCGGCGCGGCACCTCGACACCTGTCATACGTTCGATCGCCAAGCACCATGCGTGCTCTTGGTTCATCGTGCCAACGTAATCCAAACGGTCGAAATAAGGCAGGTTTTGCAGATAGGTGCGGCTTTCCATCAGCTTTTCTGTGCCGCGATGCAAAAGACCGATATGCGGATCACAGCGCTCGCAAATCTCGCCGTCCAATTCTAGCACCAAACGCAACACGCCATGCGCAGCGGGGTGTTGGGGCCCGAAATTGATATTGAAATTGCGAATTTTCTGCTCGCCTGTCAGCGCGTCTTCAAATCCTTTGGAGCCGTCCATCATTTCTGCGCCTCCTTGGCTTGGTCTGCCTTCTCATCCCCGGGCAGCACATATTGCGCGCCTTCCCATGGGCTCATGAAATCAAATTGGCGGTATTCCTGAACCAGTTTTACAGGCTCGTAGACCACGCGCTTGAGCGCCTCGTCATAGCGCAGCTCAACATAGCCAGTGGTCGGGAAATCCTTGCGCAACGGATGACCGCGAAAGCCGTAATCGGTCAAAATGCGGCGCAGATCGGGGTGGCCTGTGAAAAGGATACCGAACATATCGAACACTTCGCGTTCAAACCAATTCGCCGATGGATGAATCGACACGATGGAGGGGGCCATCTCATCCTCGCGCAGCGCCGCTTTAAGGCGGATGCGTTGATTTTGATACATAGACAAGAAATGCCAGACCAAATCAAAGCGCCGCTCCCGGCCGGGGTAATCCACAGCAGTCACATCGACCAAGGTCGAGAAGGCGCAATTGCGGTCGAGTTTCAAGAATTCCACGAAATCCAACAGATGGGCCAAGGAGACCTCGACCGTCAATTCGCCGCGTGTGATGGCGCTGCCCATCACGGCTTCGGGCTGCTTTTCGGCCAGATAATTCGCCAATTCTTGCAAGGCCTGGTCGCTCATTGCGTCACTCTCTTTTTGGTTCGGGCGCCTTGCGCCCAAAGATGCGCCTTAGCGCGTAATCGTTCCCGTGCGGCGGATTTTGCGCTGCAACTGAAGGATACCATAAAGCAGCGCTTCAGCGGTCGGAGGGCAGCCAGGAACATAAATATCCACTGGCACAATCCGATCACAGCCGCGCACAACGGAATAGCTGTAATGGTAGTAACCGCCGCCATTCGCACAAGATCCCATCGAGATCACATAGCGCGGTTCAGGCATCTGGTCGTAAACCTTGCGCAACGCAGGGGCCATTTTGTTGGTCAAAGTGCCCGCCACGATCATAACATCCGACTGGCGTGGAGAGGCGCGTGGGGCGATCCCGAACCGCTCCGCATCATAGCGCGGCATTGAGGTGTGCATCATCTCAACCGCGCAGCATGCCAGACCAAATGTCATCCAATGCAAGCTGCCCGTGCGCGCCCAGTTGATGATGTCCTCTGTCGAGGTCAGCAAAAACCCTTTATCCTGAAGCTCGCGATTAAGCGCTTGGGTGGCGACCTCTTTGTCCACACCTGCGGCGTTTTGACCTGTCATCACTCCCATTCCAGCGCTCCTTTTTTCCATTCATAGGCAAAGCCAATGGTCAGCACGCCTAAGAACACCATCATCGACCAGAACGCCGTCATCGACATATCTGGGAAGGCAACCGCCCATGGGAACAGGAACGCGATTTCCAAATCAAAGATGATGAACAGGATCGACACCAAATAGAAACGCACATCAAATTTCATGCGCGCATCATCAAAGGCGTTGAACCCACATTCATAGGCGGAAACTTTTTCAGGATCAGGATTGCGCACAGCGACAATCACAGCAGCCAAAATCAGGATCAGGCCAAGGCCGATGGCCATGGCAAGAAAGATCAAAATTGGCGCGTATTCAGAAAGAAGGTCTTGCAAGATGCTCTCCCTCGGTTGTCAGGAACCGTGGCAAAGGGTGTCCGGTCAGCGCAGGGTCTAGCGCCAAGCCTTGAAGTGGTCAACCGATGCGCGCGCATTGCGCACGTTTTGTCGCTGCTTTTTTCAACCAAAGGCCCGAGTTTCGTGCAAATTTATGCCGCAAGGCGCAGATTGCGCTAACCGTATGTTGCGCGACACCTGCATCGGGCGGTATGTCTAGGCCGAACGACAAGCCCCTATGGGGCTAAATGAGGGACTATGCCAGAGCGCACGGAAACCGAGAGCCGCAAATTGCTGCGCCGCTTGCAAGCCAGTTTGGCCGAAGCAGGCGCAGGACAGGAGCGACTTGACCGTATCACCCATCTGATCGCCGATTCGATGGGCACGGAGGTATGCTCGATTTACCTGCTGCGCGATTCCGACACCCTCGAGCTTTGCGCGACTGAGGGCTTGGCCCCAGAGGCCGTTCATGTCACCCGAATGCGCCTCGGCGAGGGTCTGGTGGGGCGCGTTGCCCGCGATGCCCGCCCCATTAACACCCCCAACGCCCCCGCCGCGCGTGGATTTCGTTATATGCCTGAGACGGGCGAAGAGCGGTATTCCAGTTTCTTAGGCGTGCCAATCCAGCGCTTAGGGGAACGGCTTGGCGTTTTGGTTGTGCAATCGAAAGAGGCGCGCAGCTATTCGGAAGATGAACTCTATGCCCTAGAGGTTGTCGCGATGGTTCTGGCTGAAATGACAGAACTTGGCGCCTTTGTCGGTGAGGGCGAGGCTTTATCGGCTCGTCACCAGTCGCAGGTGATGATCCGTGGCGGTGTCGCGCAAGAGGGCGTGACCGAAGGCGCGGTTTACCTACACGAACCGCGCGTGGTCGTCACCCGCCCCGTGGCCGATGATCCAGAGGCCGAACAAGCCCGCCTATCGGATGCAATCGCCACGCTGCGCCAATCAGTTGATCAGCTTTTGACCCGTATGGACAACGATGACAGCGAGGAACGCCAAGTTCTCGAAGCCTATCGCATGTTCGCCAATTCGCGCAGTTGGATCAAACGGATGCAAGAGGACATTGCGCGCGGCCTATCGGCCGAAGCAGCCGTCGAAAAAGAACAATCGGCCGCCCGCGCGCGGCTCGAAACTGTGCCTGACGCCTATTTGCGCGAACGTTTGCAGGATTTAGACGACCTTTCAAACCGCCTTTTGCGGATTTTGACAGGTCAAGGTGGCGACACGGGCGCGGAAATGCCCGAACACCCGATTCTCGTGGCACGCAACATTGGGCCAGGGGAATTGTTGGATTATGGCCGCCGCCTCAAAGGCGTGGTGCTTGAGGAGGGATCGGTTGGAAGTCACGCGGCGATTGTGGCCCGCGCCCTCGCCATTCCGCTAATCATCAATGCCAAACGTATCACAACCGAGGCGCTGAACGGTGACCCGATTTTGGTCGATGGCGAGCAGGGTATCGTGCATTTGCGGCCCGAAGAGAATGTGGCCAAGGCGTTTCGCGATAAAATCGCCATGCAGGCCGCAGCCCAAGAACGCTATGCCTCGATCCGTGACAAACCCGCCGAGACGCTTTGCGGCACGCGTATCACGCTTGAGATGAATGCGGGCCTTATGGCGGATCTTCCCTCCCTGCCCTCGTCAGGTGCGGAAGGCGTAGGATTATTTCGCACGGAATTGCAATTTCTAACGCGCAACCAAGTGCCACGGCGCGGGGAATTGGCCGCGCTCTATTCTCGCGTCATGGATGCAGCACGCGGCAAGCGCGTGGTGTTTCGCACGCTTGATATTGGGTCAGATAAGGTGCTGCCCTATATGAAGCGGCCAGAAGAACCAAACCCCGCCTTGGGGTGGCGCGCGATCCGCGTGGGTCTTGATAAACCGGGCGTTATGCGGATGCAGTTGCAGGCCCTAATCCGCGCGGCACAAGGCCGCCCGCTTTCGGTCATGTTCCCCTTTGTGGCCCAACTCGAAGAATTTACCGAGGCCCGTGATCATCTTTTGCGCGAAATGGATCGCGAAGCGGCCTTGGGACATATCTTGCCCGAAACCCTTAAAATCGGGGCCATGCTGGAAACCCCAAGCCTTGCTTTCGCACCGCGCCAATTTTTTGAAATGGCTGATTTTGTCTCAATCGGCGGCAATGACCTTAAGCAGTTCTTCTTCGCCGCTGACCGCGAGAACGAACAGGTGCGCCGCCGCTATGACACGCTCAATGTCAGTTTCTTGAATTTCCTAGAAATGATCGTCACGCGGTGCGCGGAAACTGAAACCGATTTGTCATTTTGTGGCGAGGATGCAGGCCGCCCCCTTGAGGCGTTGTGCTTTGCCGCGATGGGTTTGCGCAAATTGTCGATGCGCCCCGCCTCCATCGGCCCCGTCAAAAGCCTCTTGCGGCGGGTTGATTTGCGCGAACTGCGCGCCGTGATCCGCGAAGCGCAGGCAACAGGGGCGATGAGCGTGCGCAGCGCGGTTGCAAACTGGCTCGCTCATCAAAACGGCCATTAGGCCCTAGCTGCGCAGCGCAGGCAGCCCAACGCCTGTCGACTCAAACCCCCCATCCGCAGCCAGTATTTGACCAGAGATGTAGCTCGCTTTTTCACTGCATAGGAAGCAGATCGCTTCAGCAATCTCACGCTCGGACCCATAACGATTGAGCGGGATCGCATCATGATAGGCGGCTATGATGGCGGGCGAATGCACCGCAATCGACAATTTCGTGCGCACAGGGCCAGGGCAGACGCAATTCGAACGAATGCCGTATTCGCCCAATTCTGCCGCCTGCTGTTTGGTCAAATGAATAACAGCCGCCTTGGTCGTACCATAAGCCACCCGCAAGGTTGACGCCCGCAGACCCGAAATTGACCCAATATTGACAATCGCGCCATGGGTTTCCTTTAGCGCAGGCGTCATCGCCTGTGACATCAGAAAAACGCCATCTAAATTGGTCGCCATGACACGGCGCCATGTTGTGAAATCGCATTCTTCAATCGGACCAAATTCCGCGACACCTGCATTATTCACCAAAGCATCCACGCGCCCCATTTTGGCGCTGATCTGGGTCGCCAGTTCTGCCACAGCCTCAGGGTCTGAGACATCGCAAACAAACCCTAGGGCCCCATCACGCGGGGTGGATGTCGCGCCAAGTTCGGCCGCATCGCGATCCACCATCACAACCCGCCAGCCCATCTCAAGGAAAAGATCAGTGGTGGCCAATCCGATACCGCGCGCGGCCCCCGTTACAATCGCTACTTTGCTCACCCGTTTGTCCCTCTCTTTATGTTGGCTTTGCCGTGGCATCCTGACGGGTTCCGCGCTCGTGGCAAGCGGAATTTATGCCGCCCGAAAAATGAGGACTTTGATTATTAGACCGAGCCGTCTAAGAAATATCGCATGAGCTTAGCCGATGTGACATATGACGCCCACAAACGCCGTGGCCGCCCCGCCACTGCGCCCCAAGACGCGGCCACCTATCAGCGATTGATCCGCGCAGGGTTGGTGCATCTCACAGAGCGGGGTTATTCTGCGGTCGGGCTTGATATGATCCTGACGCATGCCCGTGTGCCAAAGGGCAGTTTCTATCATTATTTCCCCAACAAGGCCGCCTTCGGTCGCGCCGCCATCGCGGCCTATCGCGCCTATTTCGTGTCAAAGATGGAACGCCACTTGAGCGATGACAGTCTTGCCCCGCTTGCCCGTGTCGCGGCCTTTGCTGCGGCGGCCGAGGCGGGCATGGCCCGTCACGGCTTTCGGCGCGGATGTTTGATTGGCAATCTGGGGCAAGAAATGGGCGCATTGCCCGAAGAATTCCGCGCCGATCTCATTGCGACCTTGGAAGATTGGCAAGCCCGCTTGGCGCGGGTTCTAAAGCTTGCCCAAAATCAGGGCGAGATATCCCCCCATCACAACCCCGCAGATCTGGCGCAAATGTTCTGGATTGGATGGGAGGGCGCCGTTTTGCGGGCCAAATTGGAACGCGGGCCTGCGCCCTTGCGCCTGTTTGCAGCGCAATTTCTTGCACAGCTTAACACCACCCCAAAAGGAGATGCCCCATGTTCGATGCCATCGTAATCAGCAAAGAGGATGATCAGCAAAGCGTGGCCTTGCGCCAAATCGCTAAGGAAGACTTGCCCGAGGGGGATGTTTTGGTCGAAGTGGCTTGGTCAACCTTGAATTACAAGGACGCGCTCGCCATCACAGGGGCCGCGCCAGTGGTGCGCAGTTTTCCGATGGTTCCCGGCATTGACCTATCGGGCATCGTCCGTGAAAGCGCAGATCCACGCTATAATCCCGGCGATCGGGTGGTCTTGAACGGATGGGGTGTTGGTGAAAAACATTGGGGCGGTTTGGCGCGTTTCGCACGCCTCAAGGGCGATTGGTTGGTTCCACTTCCCGATGGTGTCAGCCTGCGCCAAGCGATGGAGATCGGGACGGCAGGATATACCGCGCAGCTCTGCGTCAGCGCCTTGTTGAAGGCCGGTCTCACGCCAGAGGCGGGCGAGGTCGTGGTCACGGGGGCCGCGGGCGGTGTTGGCAGTGTTGCCGTGGCCCTTTTGGCGGCGAAAGGATTTACTGTCTGTGCGGTCACGGGCCGCGCCGAGGAAGAAGCCTATCTTAAATCCTTGGGCGCAAGCGACATCCTGCCGCGAGAGGATTTCGCAGGCAAACCCCGCCCCCTCGACAAGGAGCGTTTCGCAGGTGCGGTCGATGTTGCGGGCA
Source organism: Roseobacter sp. HKCC-CH-9208 (assembly GCF_037805125.1). NCBI lineage: Bacteria > Pseudomonadati > Pseudomonadota > Alphaproteobacteria > Rhodobacterales > Roseobacteraceae > Roseobacter > Roseobacter sp. HKCC-CH-9208. The sequence continues at coordinate 624,032 of NZ_JBBLYK010000001.1, forward strand.
GCACCGTCTTGGCTAATGTTATCTCGAAAATGAAATATCGTGGGCTTGTCGCCGCCTGTGGCCTTGCCGCAGGCATGGATTTGCCAAGCTCGGTCGCGCCCTTCATTTTGCGCGGGGTCAGCCTATTGGGGGTCGACAGTGTCATGGTGCCGCGCGATGAGCGGATTGATGCATGGACGGCCTTGGCCAAAGATTTGGATATGAGCAAATTGGCGGCAATCGCCCATGAAATGGCCCTTGAAGATGTCATCGCAGAGGCGCCAAAATTTCTTGAAGGTAAAATCCGCGGCCGCGTGGTTGTGCCTTTGAATGCGGCACTGGCCTAGTAGGGCCCCAAAAGGATAGCAGCTATGACAGACCCCCTTGCCCCGTTGGCGCTTGAGGTTGAGGCCCCCAAAGCGGCTTATGGCCTTTCCAAATTGGGTCTATCTCTTGCGCGAGTTTGAGGCGCTTTACAGGCGCGGCTCGGCGGGGGGATCAAAACCAATCCGCAGCCACCGCAAACGGGTGCGTGAAGGCATCTCGCAGGTATTTGACACAAATCCCGTGGTGATGCCGCGCGGGCCATTGCTCAAACCCGTCACCGACCATTTGCCCCGCGCCCTTGATCTGGGCGAGCGGGGTTTGGTCGCGGGATTGTCGCGCGCGCTGTCGCGGGTCGCAACCGAACTGACATGGGAATACGGCTATGAGAAAGTGCCAAAGGCCTTGGCGCAGAAATATGCCTATTGCGAGATATTGGGGCCGCGGGGGCCGATCTATTCTGAAAAGATGATCTTGGGCTTTGTTCTCTTTGCCCCCCGCACCACTTACCCGCAACACAGCCATGCGGAAATTGAAGAAAGCTATATCTCGGTCGCGGGCGATTGGTCTGAAAACGAAGTCGCAGCTCATGCACCAGGTTCGTTAATCCTAAACCGCCCCGGTGACGAACATCGGATCACAACGGCGGATCTTGATCCCTGCCTCTTGGCATATGCATGGCTTGGGCCTGAGAGCAAACTTTCAAGCCCAGGGATGAAGCTTTCTGCAACAAGAAAAGCCCGTATTGAAGCGGGCATATAAAAAGCAATCGAGGTTAAATCATGCAAGCAGCGGATATTGTGATTGTCGGCGCAGGGTCAGCGGGATGTGTGTTGGCCAATCGCCTGTCTGAAAATGGCAAGCACAAGGTCGTGTTGTTGGAGGCGGGTGGGCATGACCGCCACCCTTGGGTGCATATCCCCGTGGGATATCTCTATGCGATGGGAAATCCGCGCCTTGATTGGTGCTATAAAACCGCGTCTGTGGCGGGGTTAAATGGGCGCGCGCTCAACTATCCGCGTGGGCGGGTTTTAGGGGGCTGCTCTTCAATCAATGGAATGATCTATATGCGCGGCCAAACGCGCGACTATGATCTTTGGCGCCAGATGGGCAATACGGGTTGGGGATGGGAGGATGTCCTGCCCTATTTCAAACGCTCGGAAGATTATCATCGCGGCGCGGACGCCCTGCATGGCGCAGGCGGCGAAATGCGCGTGGAAAATCAACGCCTGTCATGGGAAATTTTAGATGCGGTGCGGGAAGCAGCCGCTGAAATGGGCATCCCGCCCTCAGATGACTTCAACACAGGCGACAATGAGGGCGCGGGATATTTCGAAGTGACCCAAAGAGGCGGTTTGCGGTGGAACGCGCGCCGCGCCTTCCTTGATCCTGCCAAAACCCGTAAGAACCTGCGCATCGTCACGAATGCAGAGGCCGAGCAAATCGTCATCACCGAGGGGCGCGTTCGCGCCCTGCGCTATCGTCAAAACGGGATCGTCAAAGACATCCAAATCCGCGGTGAGTTGGTCTTAGCCGCGGGGGCAATTGGCACACCGAAACTTTTGGAATTGTCAGGGATCGGCCAAGCGGAACGCCTGCAGGGTTTGGGCATACCCGTGATCCAAGACAGCCCCGAGATTGGCGAAAACCTCGCCGATCACCTTCAGATCCGCACGATTTTCCGCATTTCAGGCGCAAAAACACTCAACACCCTTTACGCCTCGCTCTGGGGGCGGGCCAAAATTGCGCTTGAATATGCGCTCAAGCGATCTGGCCCGATGGCCATGGCCCCCTCACAACTGGGCATTTTCACGAAATCAAGTTCCGATTACGAAACCGCTAATATCGAATATCATGTACAGCCCCTATCGCTTGAAGCTTTTGGTCAGCCTTTGCATGACTTCCCCGCACTCACCATCTCGGTCTGCAACCTTAGGCCAGAAAGCCGCGGTTCGGTGCATATCACCTCGCCCGACGCAAAGGCCGCCCCTGTCATTGACCCGAATTACCTGTCTGCTGAAGCAGATCAGCGCGTGGCGGTCGATAGCATTAAACATGCCCGCCGCCTGATGCAAACCGAACGCTTGCGCGCCTTTGCACCGCAAGAAATCAAACCCGGCACCCATATCAATAGCGAAGGTGATCTGGTGCGCGCCGCAGGCGATATCGCAACCACGATTTTTCACCCTGTCTCAACCGTTCGAATGGGGGCGGATCAAAACGCGCCGCTTGACCCAGAGTTGCGCTTGCGCGGGATTTCGGGCCTGTCCGTGGCGGATGCCAGCGTGATGCCATCCATCCCCTCGGGCAATACCCATGCGCCCGTGACCATGATTGCCGAAAAAGCTGCAGATTTGATCTTGGCGCGCCTCGCTTAGGCGCCCCAACGCGTCACTTTCCCCGTCACCCCTGACCAATCCCCAACGCCCAAAATGCGGGCGGGGTTGGTGGGTGGTGGCATCTCCACCCCCTCGAGGCGGTGAAACCCGAAGCGGCTATAATAAGGGGCATCCCCCACCAACATGGTGCGCGGCCAGTGCAAGGCGTCAGCCCGCCGCAGACCTTCGCGGATCAGCAGCCCGCCCAAACCTTCCCCCTGACGGGTGGGATGCACAGCAATCGGGCCAAGCAACAACGCCTCTTTGGCCCCGACACGCACGGGCCAAAACCGGATCGCTCCACCAATCGCACCATAGTCATCGCGGGCTATGAGACAGAGCCCGTCAACAGGCGGAACCCCATCGCGCAGGCGATAGGAACTCAGCGCCGTGCGCCCGGGCGCAAAGCACAGATCGAAAAGGGCTTCGACCTCCCACCAGTCATTTGGCTGCTCTTTGGCGATATCGACCATTGGCTGCTCATGTAATGCCTCTGGTCAAACTGGTAGCACGGCGCTAGCTCAATGCCAAACCGAAGAAGCAAAAGGCGCGGCGATGTTCTATAAACCTGATGACGGCCACCCCCTGCCCCACAACCCGTTCAATGCCATAGTCGCACCGCGCCCGGTTGGGTGGATTTCGACACGGGGGAGCGATGGTCAGGACAATCTTGCGCCTTATTCCTTTTTCAACGCAGTCGCCTATGTGCCGCCACAGGTGATGTTCGCCTCGACCTCGGCCAAAGCGGATCGCGGCGACACCAAGGATAGCGTGGCCAATATTCGCGAGACGGGGGTGTTTTGTGTCAATCTCGTGGGCTACGAGATGCGCGATATGATGAACCAAAGCTCTGGCCCGTGGCCAAGGGGCGTGGATGAATTTACCCATGCACAGATCGCCCGTGCCCCCTGTGAAACCATTGCAGCAGCGCGGGTGGCCAACGCCCCCGCAAGCCTTGAATGCAAACTGACCCAAATCGTTGCCTTGGACGGGGCACATAATTTTGCGGTCTTTGGCCAAGTGACGGGGGTGCATATCCGCCCTGATTGCCTGAGTGATGGCCGCTTTGACATCACCCGCGCGGGCTTGATTTCACGGCTTGGCTATCAGGATTACGCGCAAATCGGTGAAATTTTCACCATGACGCGGCCTGAATAGGCCAAAATACCAATTCGCGGGTTCCCTTCCCCCCGCCGCTTGCGATACTGCGCGCGTGGATTTGGAACCAACCCATGGAGGGGCAGGATGACAGAGCGCGTGATTGGCGTGATCGGCGGCTCGGGCGTCTATGAGATAGACGGGCTTGAGGGCGCGAAATGGGTTGAGGTGGACAGCCCCTTTGGCACGCTGTCTGACGCCATCCTGACGGGCCGCCTGAGCGGGGTCAGCATGGCCTTTTTGCCACGCCACGGGCGCGGCCATGTCCACAGCCCCACCACCGTGCCCTATCGCGCCAATATTGACGCGCTAAAACGCCTTGGGGTGACCGATTTGATCTCTGTCTCCGCCTGCGGGTCATTCCGCGAAGATTTGGCGCCTGGTGATTTCGTCTTGGTTGATCAATTTATCGACCGCACCTTCGCGCGCGATAAATCCTTTTTCGGCACAGGTCTGGTGGCCCATGTCAGCGTGGCACATCCCACCTGCGCGGATCTCAGCGCAAAATTGGCCAAGGCCGCAAGCGCAAGCAGCGCAAAACTGCATCAAGGCGGCACTTATCTGGCGATGGAAGGCCCGCAATTCTCGACCCTCGCAGAGTCACTGATGTATCGCAATGAATGGAAGGCCGATGTGATCGGCATGACCAATATGCCAGAGGCAAAATTGGCCCGCGAAGCGGAGATTTGCTACGCCCCGATTGCGATGATCACGGATTATGACAGTTGGCATGCAGATCACGGCGCGGTGGATATCACCGAGATCATCAAAACCCTTACAGGAAATGCAGAAAATGCGCGCAAGACCATTGCCGCCTTGCCTGCGCTTTTGGGGCCTGAGCGCGCGCCTTGTCCGTGCGGCTGTGATCGCGCATTGGATCACGCCATCATGACGGCCCCCGATAAGCGCGACCCTGATATGGTCGCCAAGCTAGATGCGATTGCAGGCCGCGTGCTGTAATGCCCGCCGAACGGAGAGACGCTATGACGCCCCAAAAAACGGTTCAGGATTATATCCGCACCATTCCCGATTTCCCGCATGAGGGGATTTTGTTTCGTGACGTGACCACGCTTTTTGCAGACCCGCGCGGGTTTCGATTGGCTGTGGATCAATTGCTTGCCCCTTATGTTGGGCAAAAGATTGATAAGGTCGCGGGGCTTGAGGCGCGGGGGTTCATCCTTGGCGGCGCGGTCGCGCATCAACTGGGCAAAGGTTTTGTGCCTATTCGCAAGAAAGGCAAATTGCCCGCGGCCACGATCAGCGAAGATTACGCATTGGAATATGGCACGGCCACTGTCGAGATCCATGATGATGCTTTCGAGGCGGGTGAACGTGTTTTGCTCGTGGATGATCTCTTGGCCACTGGCGGCACAGCGCGGGCGGGCATTCACTTGATTGAGCGCCTCGGCGCGCAGGTGACGGGCTGCGCCTTTGTGGTTGATCTGCCTGAATTGGGGGGGCGCGCCAAGCTTGAGGAGATGGGCCAAAGCGTTCACGCGCTCTGCCAATTTGATGGGCTATAAAATTTTTCGCAATTTCACCAAAATTTAACGCCCTGCCCTGTATCGAAGGGGTGTTCGCTAGCACGTGCGAACATGTTGCTTGCTAACCCAAACCTTCGCCTCGCTCATATTATGGGCGGGGCGAATTTTGGATGTAGGGGATGGAACGTGCCTCGGCCGCTTGCGGGGCGGGAAACTTTCCTCTAATCAAACCCTGTGGCCGCTTGCTGGAACTGGTAGACAGACCGGACTTAAAATCCGAGGCTTTCGGGCGTGTGGGTTCGAGTCCCACAGCGGCCACCACCTTCCCAACAAAAAATCACTTTTTTTCTTCGCTAATTTAATTAATGGCGAGGTAAAAAATGCACACAATACCGCACACATTAATTCGTGACGGGAAATACCTCTACAATCGTAGAGTTCCGGTAAAGGCGCATAATCGTTACGGTAAACTACCTCAATTACACTCAATTACATTCTCAGTAATTGGGTCTGGCAGCAGTCGATATAGTGATGGACAAATAGATTCTGGATACGTGGCGATGTGCTGGCCAGCTCCATTAGCCAATCGGAATTCATCTATGGAAATGCAGTCTCCCGACACTGATCTAGACTGTAAAGTCAGTGGGTCGTTTTGAATAACGGTAATTGTTTCTTCGCTTTCACCGCTGGCACACAAATTAGGGTTATCACTTTGCCGACAAGCATCCGTTCCGTATATCGTTTCGCTCCACTGGCCGTAGCGGCTAGTGAAAACTTGTAATACTAGATTATCGCTGGTGTTAACTGCCTGAGACAGTGCAACAGCACAGGACTGAGTGGCTTGTGACAACATGTCAGCAGGCACGCCTGAGATCAGCACACGATCATAGTTCCCGTCATTAAAGGCACTTTCTACGAGAGCGTCATTGGCTTGTTCAACGTCATCACAACTCCAATAGGTACCTCCCTCTTGGGTGGTTGTGTACACTGGTCTTGCTGAATTAATCGTATCAAAGTCGATTATTTGGATGTTTGAGGTGAGGCTAAGCGAACCATCAGAATTTACAGTTCCGTTATATGTTGTAACAGCAGTGGCGTGTACTGTAAGGCTCGGATTGTAGTACACGTACTCTGCTTGAAATGTACGAAGCTGCTCATCTACGTTGAAGTAGTTTACCCTTAAATCGTTGGAACTGGTGTCGTCACCATTGATCATTTGCAAGTAGCCTTGAGGTGTAAATCTCTGAAATGACCGAGCCTGACCAGTACCACATGACAGGTTATCGTCAAAAAGTGTCCATTCCGTTTGGACAAAATCCGATGCAAAATTGCTGCCGCTAGCTGGAATACTTGATGAGGTTGCAGGCTCACTTGGACCTGCAGGGTTTTTGTCCCCTGTCGGCGAAACGGGAGTTTGCTGTGGGTTTGACAGGTTGTATTCCATGTCGGACAACCGGCGTTCCCAATCGCCCAGTTGACGCTCCCATTGGTACAAGTCTGCTTCACGTTGATTGAGGCGTTGTTCCCAGTCAGCTAACTCCGCTTCACGGTACTCTAGCTCAAGTTCCCAGCTATCATCCTCAATATCGCCGCCCATGCGCATCAAAAGAACTCGAATGGAAGGATTGTCTTGTGAACCGCAGGCCTCAATTTCAACCGTATACTGACTGCCAACAAGAACCTGAGCAGGCATGTCGCCCATTCCATTAGCATTCATGTAGGCTCTTATAGCCTGACCATAGTTAGCTCTTGCCTCACGGTTCACCATGATCGGATCGGGCTTATCATTCGGGTCGAGCCGCCCCTGTTGGTTCACATAGAAGCGATCTTGCTGGAACACAGCATACGCATCGCCGAGTGGAGAACCCGACGAATTGAACGTGTCTTCGTATGAAAGCTCTTGAGAAACCTGCGCGACTGTACACGACTGAGAGAAGGCTGCGGCAGGCGCTAAACACGTAATTAAGGACAAGATTGCCAATTTTTTCATACGCAGCGCCATTGTAGTCTCCATCAATTTCTATCTAAGTTGTAGCTGGAGAGAAGTTCACTTCAAGATATTAGGGAAATAATCCATGCGTACTGCAGGCAACGTATTATGGTTTGTGCTGTTTGGTTGGCACATAGCTCTCACGTGGCTCGTTGCAGGATTGATTTTCGCCATAACGATTATTGGCCTACCACTCACGCGTTCTGCGCTTGAGATGGCGAAAATGAGTGCATTCCCTTTCGGGAAAGAAATCGTTCACATCAGAGACATCGACCAGAAAGAACTCTCTCCAAAGACTATGATGACTGGCACTGTTGGCTTCATATTCAACCTACTATGGGCCGTGACCTTCGGCATTCTTCTGTTCTTTTACTACATCCTTGCCGGTGTTCTGGCCTGTTTGACCATCTTACTTATTCCCTTCGGACTACAATGCTTCAAACTCGCAGCTATCTCTATTTGGCCTGTTGGTCGTCGAGTGGTTAGCAGCGAAGTTGCTGGGCTTGTAAGACATGACAAGGCCGCTGCTTACATAGCGAAGCATCGCAGCTAGTATTTAAGAATGGAAATTCAGCAATAGCCCGCCCTTTGGATGGCTGATCGTCCAGCATCAGTTTCAAATGCTGCGTACCTGCCTCCGGAGTAACGTCTGCAGTCCAATGCATAGCCGTTACTTACAGCAATAGCTCCAATGTCTTCCCCATTGAGAAAGCACACCCCAATCTGCCGGTCATAGCTACGCTCACCAGTAAGCTCACAGGTCACTTGTCGGTTTAGAACCAACTCCGTCATGAACCGTTTTGCTTGTTGTCCGATGTTGGTGGATAGCTCAGGCCCATCTAGTCCGTTCAACCTGACAGCTACGTCTCCGACCTCAATTGTGTCTACATCCCTAACGTGCGTGACATAACCGATAACCTGTGACCCGTTTGGTGTTGCGGTTGTCGGCAACAGCGAAAACATCAAGATGCCAAAAGTCATGAATGATATGCGGGCCACAGAAATCAGCCTCCAGCGCTTGTGTAATCCACCGTAGCGCTTCAGTTGCACCACCTGAAGATCACTTGGCAATTTCCAGCGTTGATGAACCTAAATTTACATGGTCTCAAAAAGTACCAGAAAATTTCAGATGCCAAAGTACTGATTTAGAGAAGGGGATAGTCCCCTATCTCTGCCCTCATGCTGAGAGCTTATCAGAACGCCCTACCCCTACCTTTTGGGCCGGATAGTCAAGTTAAGACTGGGGTATGAGTCACGAATTAGCCCCCAATCTTTCAAACCAAATCTCTAGCGCTTAAAACACGGCTCATAAAATAATTCAAAATCGTCCATATACATGGAGATGATGCCACCATCGCCTTCGCCTAATATGGCGCGGCTTTCCCATTCATCGCCTTCGCCGAAACAGGTCAATTCCAACACTATGTCATAGCCTTGCTCGTACTGCTTGTTAATGTCGCATCCGCTATACATGAAAAACAGTTGGTCGGGACGTATCTCCAAAAACGTCTCGGAGTCTAATCCACACAAGCTCGGCTCGATGTTCCATTGACCAACCAGATTGTAGCGTTCCATCAGACTTTGCGCATTAACCGTCATGGGCAACATGGACACAGCTGCTGCGATCAGAAACGACTTGAAACCATTCATTTGCACGTAAACCTTTTTAGTGGTCGCCAACTATGCTTGAGAGCAGTGGTCACTCGAACAGGGAGTCCAGATCATCCTCGGTCATTGTGCCTGTCGTGAACTCCCGCATCCCCACTTCTCTCATATAGTCAAGATATGCAGATAACATTAAACCGGACTCTACTGAGAAGTTGTAGCTTGATACAAACAAGCCTCTATTCCTTTGGATTTTTGCGGCCGTTGAGCCATCTTCGTAGATTTGGAAGACTACAGCACTAGAGCTAACGCCCTCTTGTAAGTTCTCGCACGCTCCATCTGGAATGCAGTTCACGAGACGTTCAAAGTTACGTCGCACGCCATTCTCTTGAGCAACGTCAGTCCACTCATCGACCTTAGTTAAAGAAGCAGAAACGATCTCAACTTCATTTGCAGTGAAGCTAATGGTCTCCCGTATCTGATCATACTCCGCCATTGGATCAATAAAGTTGAATCCGAAAACCAGATAACCCTGATCAGTCACTTCCGGTTCTACCCACATTTCGCCAATCTCTTCGGTTCCAGCGATATAAAATGGAACCTTTGGGAAGATTTCTGACAATCTACGAGCAGTAGCTCCCAGATTTTGGTTCTGCGGTCTAATCGGTGTGGAGTATTGTTCGTTGGAGAATGTTTCAACCTCTTCCAGTCTCGCGCTGTATGTCTCCATTAGAGCCATAACCGCTTCGATTCTTGCCTCAGCACCCTCAGGATCGACAGAAGCAACGCTATTCCGCTGGTGGTCAACAACTGCTTGAAGTAGCGCCACTTGATCTGCCAGATCATCTACCTCATCCTGAAGCTCTTCAATCTCAGGACTGTTGGCTGTTGCCACAATCACAGTGCTACTGACCACTGTAGGCTGCGTTGCGTTTTTACCTGCATCGACAACCGCAGGCTCCTCTGGCTGGGAATACTCCCGCAGCAAACTCCGGAGTCCAATAGGATTTGCTAGGGCTTGCTGTATGCGAGCGGGCGGTTCACCTGCCGCTCGATTGAAAGACGTAACAAGGAACATACGCTCATGCGCCAAAAGTTCTCCAGTTGCTGGATATCCAATAAAACTCTGGTACTGGGCTATCGCTGAACGAGTCCCTCGTCCTATTACTCCATCTGGTCTACCTGCTGGAAAATTGAAGTAGTTCAAAGCCTCTTGCATCTCTCGTACTTCTGCAATTTCTGCGGGCGACCTGCTGGGAGCGTAAGATCTGCTGGGAGCCGAAGAACCTGTAAAGTTTTGCTGCGGCGCAGCCTGCAGACCTTGAGACAAAGCCGACCCAATAATAGCCCCCATCATTGCACCTATCGCATCAGACGAATGATTGTTTGCTGAAGCCGTTTGCGGCAACACTAAAGCAAGAGCTAAGCCGGATACCAAAATTGTTTGTTTCATGTCATTCCCCCGCAACATCTCTTTTCCAGAATTGAGTTAAGCGCAAATCGAGTCAAGGCAAGAAAGAATAGTTAGAGAGTCTAAGTTTTATAGTCTCTGTAACTGTCATTTAATTGAGATCCGTAAAACTGAATAAAGTCTGTACGAAAGTCCAAAGCCCCGCAGTACTTATCCAAAGAGGGGGAGTATTCTCCCACACCCAACCTATTTTCTGACCTTTTTTGAAGCACATCCAGCCGCCGTTAAACCAGACGAACAGATTAAGATCGAAGTTCGATTTCCAAACTAGCACCCATGCTTTGGCAACAGAAAGCCAACAAAATTAACTTCCAATGCCTAGTAATTTGATCTGCCACTATGCCTGTCAGCACACATTCTTTCACACATAAACTTAAATTATGCCTGCTGCGGCGAGTGCAGCGGAGTGTGCAAGAGTGCTGCACACACTGACCCCCAAGATAGAGTGGAACGGCAATATTCAATTGCAGGACGGTAAACTTATAAGTTGTTGACAAATATAGATTTATTTACACCCAAGGTGATTAGCTCCAGAAATCAGATGCACTACATTTAGTATTTTATTTCCAATAATGTTCTACATGTAGCCTGCACACATCATGCAGCCCTTACTTGCAGTGCATCAGCGATTGAGCCACGATGTTAACCACACGAAGAAAACTAGTGACGTTTTTGGTAAAAGTTAACGTGGCAAGGCCTATGGGAAAGTGTCAACCAGACCAGTAGGCTTTCGGGCGTGTGGATTGTATGCAGCGCATTGCGCAAATACTGAGTTGGTTTTGATGCGATCAAAGCCAACCACAGCCACAGCGGCCGCCACCTTCCCAAAAAAAAACGCGCCCCAATGGGACGCGGTTTGAAAGATCAGGCGTGACGTTTGATCAGGCAGCTTCGGCCTGATTGCGGCGTTCGCTTTCCTCGCGGCTCAGCGCAACAGAGGTGCGCACGCCACAGGCCACAAATTTCATCAAGCCTTGAACAACGCGCTCATTGGGGTCGATCCCTGCACAGCTGAGCACTTCGCGCCCATCACGGGAGCGCGCCCAGCGTGCGATTTGCTCTGGACCGTTGCCGAATTTCTTGTCATCGGCGATTGCATCATCAAGCGCGGCCAAAACAACGGCAGCAAATAACTTGCGTGCGCGTTGACCTTGCTCGTAATTGAAGGCGGTGCCATCAACGAAATCTCGCATTTCGTCGTCCTTTTTATTTTTTGCTCTTGCGTTTTGCGGCGTGGAGCTCCTTATGCACATGTTCTAAGCGATTCTGGTATGCGAATATTGCATACCTCGTATGCGTTTTTTGCATGAGATCGCATTTAATGCTGCACGGCGCTTGTGTATTGCCACCCTGATATCGCCTAGATATAGGGAGCATTAATCAATCATCAAGGTTTGCTAGGGTTTACAATATGCCTAAAATCAACGGCAATGAAATTCGTCCCGGAAATGTTTTGGAACATAATGGTGGCCTCTGGGCCGCTGTAAAAGTGGATCACGTGAAGCCTGGTAAGGGCGGTGCTTTTGCTCAGGTCGAGATGCGCAATCTGCGCAATGGCAGCAAATTGAACGAGCGTTTCCGCTCTGCTGACAAGGTAGAACGCGTGCGTCTTGAACAAAAAGACCAGCAATTTCTCTATGAGCAAGATGGAATGTTGGTGTTCATGGACGCCGAAACCTATGAGCAGATCGAATTGCCTGCGGAATTGTTGGGCGACCGCCGCCCCTTCTTGCAAGATGGGATGACCATCGTGGTGGAATTCCATGAAAGCGAGGCGCTCAACGCAACCTTGCCTCAGAAAGTCACCTGCAAAGTTGTGGAAACAGAACCCGTGGTAAAGGGCCAAACAGCGGCGAATAGCTTTAAGCCCGCAATCCTCGACAACGGCGTAAAGGTTATGGTTCCGCCCTTTGTCGGCCAAGAGGAAATGATCATCGTGAACACCGAAACGATGGAATATTCCGAACGCGCCTAAACACGCACGCGGTCGGTCAGATCAAATGCCCTGCGCGATGCGTGGGGCATTTTTCGTTTGGCAGATCACTTTGACCAAGGGTTGTCTCCGCGCGTCTTGCGGGTCACCCGCAGCACACGGGTGACTGCGGGTGGCGCATTTTTGGGCCGACCCACAGCAGGAATACGGCTTTGGCCGAAGCGATATTGCGCCTCTTCATGGGGGGGAACCCCCGCGGTGCGCGCCCAAAAGGCCTGAGCGCCACGATTGATCCAAAACGGCAGCATCAATGCAAAGCCTGCGATAAACCCGCCCGCATGGGCCCAATAGGCCACACCGCCACCTGTGGCATCCATCGACAGACCATTAAACAGCTGCAGCCCAAACCATAGCCCCAACATGGCCCATGCGGGCACAGTGAAGACTTTGAAGAAAATGATGAAGATAAAAAGGATGTCGATCTTCGCGCGCGGGAATAACAGCAAATATCCCCCCATCACCCCAGCGATGGCCCCAGAGGCACCCACCATCGGCACTTGCGAAGCGGGGTTTGACAAAATTTGTCCAAACCCCGCTGCCAGCCCTGCGACAAGGTAAAAGGCCAAAAACCCAACATGCCCGAGCTGATCCTCTAGGTTATCGCCAAAAATCCATAAGAACAGCATATTGCCGATCAGGTGCATCCAGCCGCCATGCAGAAACATGGACGTAATCAAACTATGGGTATCTCCGCCCTTCAGCACTTCGGCGGGGACAAGCGCCCAACTGTCAAAAAGCCGCGCAAGCCCTGCGGGGGTCGATGAAAGTTCGGGGTAATAGCCCAGAAACACGGCTACATTCACCAAGATCAAACCGATCGTGATCACGGGCTTGCGGTTGGATGGGTTATGGTCGCGTATCGGAAACATGACACTGCCATCTTCGCGGGACGGCGCCTGTCGTCAAGGCTTATCCATCCAGTTTCTCAGCCGCGAGGATCATACGAATTTCGCGGCGCACCAATTTGCGCAGATTGCTGGTAATCCGTTGTCCCAAATCACCCTGCAATTCCTCGCGGACAACACGCGCAACAAGGGCGCGTAACGCAACTTCGTCTTGCTCGGCCAAGATGAGATCGGCCTCTTTTGCAGTGAACCGCATATGCGGGGCATGGCCCAAGTCATCAACAGGATCCTCCGTTGCAAGATCATCTTCTTGCACCTCTGGCTCGGGCTCAATCGTGTAGACAGGGGGGGCCTCCGCTTTGGGCTTGGCCCTCAATGGCGGCGGCGGCGCGGCGAAGAGGGTCAGGGTTTCCACCTCCTCGTCATAGCCATCTTCATCGGCTATCTCGGTTGATATAAAATCATGATGCCTTTCAGGCGCGTCATGTTGCGCTGCATCTGCCTGATCAGGCAGGGGGTCCGCGGCGGGAGGTATGGCCGCTTGAGGCGAAGGGTCTTGCTGCACTGCCCCCGCATGTGACGCGGCGGGGGCAGTGCAACCCTTATGCAGACGGCAGCGCTTCGCCATCAGCCGCACCGCAAGATGCGCTTGGTGCTGCCTTGGCCGCCGATCTCACTCGCATCGCGGGGCAGAACATTTGGATCACAGCAAAATAGTAAATCATTTATGTATTTATTTAATTATATACTCTGCAAGGAAGTCAAACGGCAACGTAAAGAATTCTGCCGATGCGGCAGCTGCGACACGTGACACGTCAGGGCGGATGTAAGACCAGTGGCCTAGATATGAAAAACCCACCACATGGGGCGGGTTTCATCGGGCCTTGTCGCAACTTGGCCGTTTGGGCTTACTCGCGCCCTAAGCGTTCCAGAACACCGTCCAGGCGGCTGCCTTGCACCGATGGGCGGCCAAGCGGTGCGCCTGAGAAGCGCGCGCCATAGGCGTCAGCATCGTATAGCTCTACATCCAGCCCCATCGCCTCTGCCGTCAACCGGCCCATCGCATTCAAAACGCTGTAGCTTGCCGTATAGAGATCCGTCTGAGCCTGAATGCGGGCTATGCGCGCATCAAGCAGATCTTGTTCCGCATTCAGCACATCAAGCGTTGTGCGCGCGCCCAAGGACGCCTCTTCACGGGCGCCTTCAAAGGCCAACTGCGCCGCGTTAATCTGCTGTTCAGTGGCCGCAATTTGCGCAGAAGCGATAGAAAGGCGTGCATAAGCACTGCCCAAGTTTTGGATGACAGTCGCGGTCTGGCGGCTCAAATTGGATTGAGAGGCTGCAAGATTGGCCAGCGCAGTCCGCTCAAGAGAGGCCAGCCGCCCACCTTGGTAAATGGGTTGCGTGATGGTCAGCGACAGACGCTCGCTGTTTCCGATGGTATTGGGGGCCCCTTCCCGCGTGTCTGTCGAAGTCGCGCTCATGCTGACAGTTGGGCCATAAGCGGCACGGGCCGCGGTCAAATTATATTGATTGGCCGTCACCTCATGCTGTGCTGCGAGGATCAAGGGGGCTGAGCTGCGCGCAATCATTTCCGCTGCCTCAGCAGATGCAGGTAATACGGGCCGCGCACCTGGTGCGCCAAGTGCCTCTGGTGCTACGCCCACGGCCAATTGATAAAGTTCGCGGCTGATGCTGAGCGTCCCTTGCGCCGATGCCAAAGCGGATCGTGCCGCAGCCATCTGCGCCTCGGCCTGCGCAACATCGGTTCGGGTGGCCTCGCCTAAATCAAAGCGATCTCTTGCGGCGCGTAATTGTTCCTCAACCACGCGCAAATTAGATTGACGCACATTCACCACCTGAACATCGCGCCAGACATTCATATAGGCCGTGACAGCATCAAGCAGCACCTGCCCCTCAAGCCCCAAAAGCTGCGCTTGGGTGGCCTCGGCAGAGGCCCGCGCCGCCGCAATCTGAGCGCTGCGACTGCCACTTGCAAACAGCACCAAATCAGCGGTCAGGGCAATGGTTTCGGTCAAGCTGCCTGCCGCGTCCGTGCGCGCCCGCTGTGCAACCATATTGAGGGTGGGTCGCAACGCGGCAACGCGCTGCGCAATGCCTTCATCAGCAACTCGCGCAAGATAGCGGTTTTGCTCAAGCAGATCGGAATTTTCATAGGCCGCTTCCATCGTGGCCTGCAACCCTTGTGCGCTCACCTGCCCTGCCCCGAGAACGGACAGGGACATGGCCAAAGAGGCGCCAAACATCTGAAAGGATTTCTTGATCCGAACACTCACAAGCAACACTCCCTCACGGGGCCCATAGGCGCCTCAAATTTACTTCGTGCCGCCGCTGATGCGCGGGCTTAGAGCTGAAACGCCGCTTCGCGCTTGAACCCGTCTAAAACTGGCGCATTAGCATGGCACAACAGCCGCCAATTCATTTGGCCGTCAATTTTGCGCCCAATCCGCAATTCGCAGAGTTGACCAACCGCGAAGATTGCGCCCATGCGGCCACCTTCCTTCAATTGATCCGTCAGGCTTGTGGGCATGGTTTCAACAGCCCCGTTCACAACTATGACGTCATAGGGGCCATATTTGGTCGCGCCTTCAACATGGCTTGCGCAAATCATTGCGGCATTATCAACAGATTGTGCTGCGAAATTTGCTTCTGCCTCTTGGGCAAAGTCGGCATTTTCTTCGACCGCGACCACAGCCTCGGCCATATGGGCCAACACCGCACTGGAATAACCAAGGCCTGCGGCGACATCGAGAACCAGATCACTCGGCCCAATATCGAGCGCGTCCAACATTTTCGCAAAACTGCGGGCTTCAAGGATCACGCGACCTGCCCCAAGGATCAGGTTTTCACCAATATAGGCCACATCCTGCATATCGGCGGGCACATAGGCCTCGCGCGGAATGGCAAGCATAGCATCAATCACCTGGAATTTCGTGACATCTGAGGGGCGCACTTGGGTGTCTACCATCGTGACGCGGCGAGATTTAAAGTCGGCCATTCAACTGAACCAATGAGTCTAGTTTACGTTGTTCTTGCTATGGCACATGGCGGGCCCTCGTGCAACGCCTGCTGGGCGCTTTAGTGCAAGTTAGGTCTGCTTTGCCGCATCCTTGCCCAAAATTCCGCTGCAATGGGGTGATAGACGCGCGCATCGCAATAGATTAACACTTGCGCAAGGGCGGCCTGATTGATGCCCATCTGTCAGTTTATTTGTATTTCGGTTAACCAGTATGACGTCAAAAATCAGCATTGATCTTGGCACGGCCAACACCGTTTTTGTGGATAGCGAGTCGGGCGTGATCTTGGATGAGCCATCTGTCGTGGCGTTTCACATCAAAGACGGGCGCAAAAAGCTGTTCGCGGTGGGTGAAGATGCCAAATTAATGCTCGGCAAGACGCCGGAATCGATCCAAGCCTGCCGCCCCCTGTCCGATGGGGTCATCGCCGATTTTGATGCAGCTCAAGAAATGATTGGCGCGTTTTTCCGCAAGGCTTTGAACCGCTTCATGCTGCGAAAGCCGATTGTCTATGTCTGCGTGCCATATGGCGCCACCCCCGTTGAAAAGCGTGCGATCAAGCACTCGGTCGAAGCGGCAGGGGCGCGCAAAGTTGGGCTAGTTGAAGAACCGATGGCCGCCGCACTTGGTGCGGGCCTGCCTGTTCTTGACCCACGCGGCGCGATGGTTGTCGATATTGGCGGCGGCACAACCGAAGTTGCAGTTCTCTCCTTGGGCGGCATTGTCACAGCACGCTCAGTGCGCATCGGGGGCGACCATTTTGATGAGGCTATCTCAAACTTCATCAAGAAAAACTACAATTTGAACGTGGGCGTCTCATCCTGTGAAAAGCTCAAACATGAGATCGGCACCGCCATCTTCCCCGCAGATGGTAAAGGACGGAGCGCCACAGTGCGGGGGCGTGATGCCTTTAACGGGCTGCCCAAAGAGCAAGTTGTGACCGAACAAGATGTGGCCGAGGCACTGCACCCGCTTATCGAACAGATTTGGACGGCGGTGATGTCACTGCTCGATCAAACACCGCCCGATCTGGCATCGGACATCCATGAATATGGGTTGATGCTTACAGGCGGTGGCGCGGGCCTCAGGGGCATTGACAAAGCCTTGTCTGACCTCACGGGCGTTCCTGCAACCGTGGCCGAAAATCCCAAATATTGCGTGGCCTTTGGCACCCAAATTGCGATGAATTTGGGCAAGCGTATGGAGCACGCTATACAGCGCGATCCATAGGATCGCAGCAGGTTGACCCTTGGCCCTGCAAAGGCATATTATATCATATTGATAATTTTTCTGGATGAATGATGACGCCGTTCTCCCCCACAAGCCCGAATGAACACAACCTTGACAGCCCACGCGGCACCGCGTCTGCAACAGTCATCCATGCAGGTATGACGATTGAGGGGAAGTTGCGCAGCAATGGCGATGTCGTCATTGAAGGCAGCGTGACGGGCGACATCACGGGTCATAACGTCACCATTGCCCATGGGGCCAAAGTGCGCGGCACAATCACCGCTGACATGGTAAAAATCGATAGCCAGTTCGAGGGCACGATCACCTGCAGAAAGTTGCAAATCGACAGCAACGCGCAAGCGCGCGGCGAGTTCAACCAAAACATCCTCGCCGTGGCCTTTGGCGCGCGCTTTGAAGGCAATGTCACCGTTAAGCAGCAATCTAGCATGGCGATGAACGATTGAACCGCGCAGCAATTAATAGGCACAGCACCATGAGCGCAGAGTATGAAAACGCCAATGAACTGGTATTTGTGTCCAATGCCTCGCAGATGAAACTTGCGCGCAGCATGGATGTTGAAGCGCCATCGACCGAATATTTGCGTAACCTGCCCGAATGCGCCGCCGATTACTCAATTTGCCAAGGTATGATCGCAGATTGTCTGATGAGTGATGGTCAATCGCTTGATCTTTCGGGGCTTAACAATTTGGTGGAATTGCCCTCGAGCATCGCCAAATGCAGCAATTTGCGCAGCTTGAACATTTCAAACACCCGCGTCACCAGTCTACAGCCTTTGCGCGGCCTGTCTCATCTTGAGCGCGTCTCAGCTTGGGCCACGCCAATTAGTGATCTCAGCCCCGTGGCGGGTATGCGCAGCCTGACCCATCTGCAGCTTGGGGGAACATTTATATCGGACATCACAGCTTTGCGCGAATTGACGGGGCTGCGCTATCTTGATGTATCTCATAGCCGCGTTGCGGATATCAGCCCGTTGAGCCTGTGCAAAGATCTGCGGGAATTGATTCTGCGTGACACCGAAGTTTATGACATCACGCCGATTGCGCGGCTGCAACGGCTTGAGATCCTTGACCTCAGCCTTTGCCCCGTGGATCCATCCATGATCCAAACGGGGCCCCGTATCAAAATCGTGATCCGTGAGGCCGATGCGGTAGAAAAACCAAAGCGCAAAGGACTGTTTTCAAGCTAACCCAACCCGTTCTTCCGCGCGTTTTGCCCTCTTACCACTTGCGCAGGCGTAAACCTTGCAGTAGCACCGCCCCACAGACACCACAGATACCCCGAAGGCGAGTTGGCGGAGTGGTGACGCAGCGGATTGCAAATCCGTGTACACCGGTTCGATTCCGGTACTCGCCTCCAACAAAATCAATGACTTAGCTGATTTTTTCTTCGCAAAATAGCGATACACATCTGATACACACTATACACACCGGAGCGTGAGTGCGTTTGCGATGTTGAACAGAGTGTTTTGGGTGCTGCGTGAATCGGTGCTTTTTTGGCCGTTTCTTGTGATGGCACGCTGTGTTGGACAGAACGAAGACAGCCGATTTGGAGACCTAACAATGCAATCCATGCTTTGGACCGATTGCCGCTTCGGTTTGTGCCAAAAGAATAGAATTTCTTGAAGGTTGTCACAACAAACAAGCTTACCGCCAGGTGGCTTTGTATCTCTATTTTTGGCCAATCTTTACTGGTTGCATATCGATTTGGTGGCTTGCGAAACAAGAACGACCGTTAGTCCTGAAGCAAGTACCAACGGGATAGCCGCTACTGACCAGTTATTAGAGTTATACGCGACAACTGCGACAACAAAAGACCCGATGGCCCGCCGCCGATTATCGCAACTTGAGTTTTCAGCGATAAATTTTCCATATTTTGCGCTCTTAGTTTCAGGCTTCTGAAATGTGGTCTCTAACCGTCGTCGCCTATTTGTCTGATCTTTTTACATAAGTCTTTGGCTGCCAAAGTCGCGCTTCCAGTTGCCATCGCCATCTGCGGTAACACCATCCATTCTAGCATCCATGCAGCGCCGGATCGTTCCTGTTCATGGACGAGGCTATGATGCATGGCGGAAAGCTGTGTAGCGTTGAAACGTGCAAGGGTGATAAGCAATTCGGCGAGCACTGGATTTGATTTGTGTGGCATCGCAGATGATCCACCACCGCCAGACAAAGCGATCGCGTCCACGCCTTGTTGCGCCATCAGCGCGATGTCCTGTCCCATCTTGCCCAGTGCACCAGTGATGTGCGAGAGAAGAGATGCAAAACCGGCAATTTGGCTACGGTCACTGTGCCAAACTCCATTTTCAGTGAGCGTGAGCGCTTTGGCCAATTCTTCAGCAATGGCGTCCCCTTTGCCCTCAAAGGCATCGCGAGTGCCCACCGCGCCACCAAGTTGCAGGCGGGCAATCTGCAAACTTGTATCATTGAGATTGGCTAGCGCCGACTGAAGGGGAGAACGCCAAGCAGCAATTCGTTCAGCTGCTGTTACGGGCAATGCCGCCTGCATTCGTGTCCGAGCTACCAGTCGATTGCAGCCATAATCTTCTACAAGTCTGTCGAGCTGGTTAAGCAACTTGCGGATGCGGTCCGTCAAAAGGTTAGTTGTCGCAGCAAGCGTAATAGATAGGGCTGTGTCCAGCACATCCTGCGATGTGGCTCCTGCGTGGATCGCCTCTGCACAGTCTGGGGCAGCCGCACGCATTTGTTTTACGAAGTTGGGGATTGGTAGCCCGTCGATGGCGGTCGCTCGGGCCAATTGTGGGATATCGAGCGGTGCTTGCTCGATGCGAATGGCGGCTTTTTGGCCTAAACCGGCTGCTACCAACCCATGTGCTTCGAGCGCATGCGCCAAAGCTATTTCGAACTTACGGTAATGCATAATCTGAACTTCGGCCGACCAGAGCGCTTGAAGATCTGGGTCAGAAAAGAGGCCGCCAAGCCAGGGATGGTCAAAGATTGATGTCATGCCAAGAGAGCCATCTGCTCACTTAAAAGCCGCGCGACGGTGTCAGGTGCTTCGATCGCCGGGATGTGCCCAACACCATCGATTACATGGTAAATTGCTCCTGTAATCTTGTCGGCTAAGGCTGCGACAACCTCTGGCGTTGTTGCCTTATCTTCGGATCCTGCAAGGCAAACCGTCCTACAACTGATAGACGCAGCTTCGGACGCTAGATCGGCATCCCGAATTGCTGCGCAGACAGATGCATAGCCCTGCACAGGCGTGCGCGACAGCATCATCCTATAACCAGCAATCTGAACCGTTTCCTTTTGCCGGAAGTTACTCGAGAACCACCGCTCAAGCACACCATCAGCCATTGCATCAAGTCCTAGTTCGTTAACCGCACTGATCCTGTCGGCCCACATTTCTGATGTACCAATTTTGTATCCTGTGTTGCTAAGCAGGAGTCCTGCAGTCAAGTCAGGGCGGGCGGCGGACAGTGCCATCGCAATCATTCCACCCACTGAGACACCACAGACCAATGCTCTTGTCAGACCCAAGGAATCCATCAAAGTGGAAAGGTCCGCAGCATGGTCAAAAATTGTGACTGCACCCTTTTCACTCAGGCCGTGACCGGATTTGTCATATTGCAAGGTTGATGTGCCTTCCGGAAGGCGCGCAACAACATCATCCCAAATGCGGAAGTCGGTCCCAAGTGAATTTGCGAAAACGACGGGTATGCCGCCATTGCCGGATCTAAAACGAAAGTGTAATACGCGTCCGTTTACGTTGGTGAACTTAGCCATTGGCTTGCGCGACCTCTTTTTTTAGTCCAAGAATTGCCCGAGCTTGCTGCCAAGTAGCGACTGGACGTTCGTAGGTCTGGCAAAGATCAACAACGCGTTTCACCAATGCTGCATTTGAAGGGGCAAGCTTTTCGCGATCGAGGCGGACGTTGTCCTCCAAGCCTGTTCGCGCATGACCACCTGATGAGACTGCCCATTCGTTCAGTGTAAGCTGATGTGCACCGATACCAGCAGCACACCATGGAGCGTCATCCCCAAACAACCGCTTAACTGTCTTCACGTAATAATCAAAGACATCGCGGTCCACCGGCATAGCGTTCTTAACGCCCATCACGAATTGTACATAGGGCGTGTCTATGATCTGGCCCTCAGCGTGCATCATAGCCGCTTTATGGATGTGGCTAAGGTCAAAGGCTTCAACCTCAGGCTTGATGCGGTAAGTTCGCATTTCCGACGCCAGCCAATCGACTAGATCGGGAGGGTTCTCGTACACTCGAGTGGGAAAGTTGTTTGATCCTACCGACAGTGAGGCCATGTCAGGTGACAGTGGAAGCATGCCACCGCGTGTTTTGCCGGCGCCAGATCTTCCACCAGTAGACAGCTGGATGATCATACCGGGGCAGTGTTTCTCAACCCCTTCTTTTAGAGCCGCAAATTTCTCGGGGTCTGAAGAAGGGGTTTGGTCATCATTACGTACATGGGCATGCATAATCGCCGCACCTGCCTCGAAGGCTTCATGCGTACTTTCAATTTGCTCTGCCACTGTAATCGGCACAGCGGGGTTGTTCGCTTTAGTCGGTAGAGATCCGGTGATTGCAACACAGATAATGCAAGGTTTAGACATCGAAAAACACCGTTTCATGATCACCTTGTAGGTGGATTGAATGAACATAACCGTTGTCGGTTTTTTCGGCTACAAGTGTTGAAGCGCGCTCCCCGGCAATAGCAAAGACTGGATCAGCCGCGTTGTCGTTTTCAGGAAAGTAAACTCGCGTAATCAGCGCCATATTTATTCCGCGAGCAGCAATCCAGAGAAGTATATGTGGTGTTTGGCCGGTAGGTGCGCCTGGCATAAGCGTTTTGAAGATTGCCTCACCGGTTTCGGCGTGGGTCGGCTGGCGCCCCCAATGGTTAAAGCCTTCGGTCGGGCCGAATGAGCCTTCTGGACCGGGCTGCCAGGCTTCGATCATCGCATCAGTCATTGGTTCCCCAGCAGCGTCAATGACACGTAGACATAGGGTGATCCGCTCGCCGGCGGGGTTGCCGGTAATCATCGTGTTGCCGAGGTCTTTGCCGCCATACATGCCTTCAAGTCCAGCAAAAGTGGGCACGCAGCCTATATGCACGTAAGGTCCGGCGGTCTGGGACGGAGATTCTTTGAAGTTTGCCATCACAATCCCTCTATCTTGTTTTCAAAGAGTGTCTGATTGCGGCCACGAAGCACTATGTCGAAACGGTAAGCGCGAATGTCCATCGGGATCGTCTTCGACATATCCAGTCGTGCAACCAGTGTGTTGATGGCTTGGGTTGAAGGTATCGACTGAACAATTGGACAGAGCGCAATGTGAGGGTCGCCTTCGAAATACATTTGGGTGATCAAGCGCTGTGCAAATCCATCGCCGAAAACCGAAAAATGGATGTGCGCTGGACGCCAGTCATTACCACCATTGGGCCAGGGGTACGGGCCTGGCTGGATAGTTTGGAAGCTATAGCTCCCATCCTCCCCAGAGATGCAACGCCCACAGCCCCCAAAGTTTGGATCAAGCGGTGCGGTGTAGCCATCTTTTTTGTGCCTATAGCGACCGCCTGCATTAGCTTGCCACACTTCGATCAATTTTCCTGGTAACGGACGGTGATCTTCGTCTATCAGCTTGCCATGCACGATGATGCGCGGGCCGATGGCAGCTTCGCCAGGATTTGCGTAGTTCAGGATCAAATTGTCATCCAACGCTCCCAGCATGTTATGGCCAAATGTCGGTCCAGTCATCTCAGTTTCAGTCGGATCATAGTGGAGACGCGCATGGGCTGGCGAACGCAAGATTGAGCTGCGATAGTCGGGTGCTAGTGGTGCGGGGTGCCAGTCCAAATCACGAGCAGAAATTAATCCTGTCATATCATTTGCCCTTTAATGCGGATGATCTGTGTTGTAGTGGCAGCTGGTGAATCATGGACGCTCTTCCATTTCGCTGAAGGTCTGTTTTGCGAGTTTGATGGCATGGTTTGCCTTCGGCACTCCTGCATAGATTGCCACATGCAGAAATGCTTGCATTATATCTTCTTTGGAAGCGCCAGTGCGCGCCGTAGCGCGGATATGCATTGGTATTTCCTCGAAGTTGCCGGTTGCAGCCAGTAGAGCAAGCGTTAGCATCGAGCGCTCACGGTAGCTAATTGCCTTATCGGCCCAGACTGTGCCCCATGCACTCTCGGTGATTAACGTTTGAAATGGTTCATCAAAGGCTGTTTTTGCCGCTTCGGCACGGTCGACATGAGCGTCGCCCAGAACTGAGCGGCGTACCTGCATGCCTTTTTGGTGACGCTCGGACAACATTATTCTCCATAATTAGATCAACCTTACCCTATTATATATCATAATTTTGCTTTTTATATTGACTTTATCGGAAGATAATATAACAAATATGTTATGAATTGGGATCAGCATCTAAATCTTCGGCACGTTCGAACCTTCCTAGAAATTGCGCGTGCCGAAAGCGTCTCGCTGGCAGCGGACAGGTTAAGGATCACTCAGCCAGCGGTGTCACGCAGCCTGAAAGAGTTGGAGAAGATGCTTGGTGTGCGACTGTTCGATCGCATCGGCCGGCGGCTTAGACTAAATGAGGCTGGGCGTGTATTTCAGGGCCACGCAAGCGCGTCGATCACCGAGCTCATACGAGGAGCAGAACGCCTTACAGCTGATGGCGAATTAACGACACGTTTATCAATTGGGGTTTTACCGACGGCTGCGACGGATCTGCTTCCTCGAGCAGCTCTGGCATTCCGAAAGGAAATGCCGCATGTCCGCTTGCAAATTCAATCTGGGCCAAACTGGCTTCTTTTCAATCAGTTGCGAGACGGGCAAGTTGATCTGGTGGTTGGAAGAATGCCAGAGCGAGACACTCGAACGGGTGTCACCTTCCAGCAACTCTACATCGAGGATGTCGTCCTCGTCTGCCGTCCCGGCCATCCCATATTACTCGAGCCAGTGCCGGAGAAGAAGGTCGAGGGCTATACGTTAATTTTACCTCCGCAGGGTGCGGTTATTTCTCAAACGGTCGAGCGCTACCTCTCCAGTATTGGATTGCCGGAGATACGTGCAGCCTATGAGACTGTTGCACTTCCAGTGGGGCGTAAGCTTGTGCGTCTCTCGGATGCGCTGTGGTTCATCTCACATGGAGTGGTTGCCGACGAATTGAAAGAAGGAACGCTGGTTGCTGTTGCACTGTCTTCACCTTTGCTTTCCGGCCCTGTTGGCTTCAGCGTAGCAAGAGGAGCGCCAATCAATGTTGAGCGCAGTGTCTTTGCTGAATGCCTGCAATTTGCGGCATCTAAGCAATGGTCAACAAGTGCCCACAATTAGCTGTGCGCTAAAAAAGTGATCAATCTTCTCGGTTGGAACAAAGCGTACGACACATGGCGTCTCAGACATTAATATTTGGAGTGGTTCCCGAGAGCTCTAAGATAAATTGTGGAAGTAACCTATTTTAGCAGTCATTTGCTTGGCATTCCCTTTGGCCGCATGAGCCGTTTTTGCGCAACAATTCTAAAGGGTGCATTTGCCGCGCCATAGCCGTCGTATTGATCGATACGTTGAACAATTTCAAAGAATAAAGCACCCGCAAAAGGCTTGCCATAAAGCTGGTAGAATGCGCCATCTTGATCCTCGTCGTAAAGAATGTTGAGCGCTTTCATTCGCGTTAAATTTTCATCGTTAATTGAAAAACGAGCCTGTAGATCGTGATAGTAATTCTCGGTCATTTCTAGCGGTTCAAAGCCACGCTCTTGCATGCCTACTGCAGTTTTAAAGATGTCTTCTGTTCTGAAGGCCACATGTTGCACAGCACCTGTAAAGCGCTCTGCCAAAAATCTGCCCGCGACAGTTCTATGAGTCTCTGCACCATTAAGAGTTATTCTAATTGAGCCATTTTTTGCTTTAATTGCTTGGCTCCTGACAAGTCCGTCAGGATCGATAACATCCACCATGGGCGTGCGATCCATGTCAAAAATTGAAGTGTAGAACAATGACCAGCTGAGCATTTCATCATAGCTCATAGTTTCTGCCAAGTGATCAATTTGGGTCAGCCCGACCTGATTTTCGATGTTATTCTCAACTGGGACAAATTCTACATCCCACACATTTGATAATCCGCTATCTTTATCAATAAAATGCATGACGCTGCCCGCAACATTATGAATTGCAGGGATATCCAATTCTCCAGAAGCAACTTGTTGTGTGAATGGTGTAGCTGCCAAAGCATGCGCCCGTTCGATTGTATCGGATGCGCTTTTTACCGATAGACCAATGTCGCAAATACTTGTGCCATTAGCCACAAAAGACGAATGGCTAAAACCGGTTCTTTCGGTGTTTAGAAGAATGCGGATTTCACCTTGCTGCCATAGCTCAAGTTTTTTGGAAACGTGATTTCCTACATGCAAAAAGCCCATTGACTTTAGTTGTTGGCCTAGCGCCCTAGCTTCATTGTCGTCAGTCCCGAATTCAATGAATGCAACCCCTTGCACCTCTATGCGTGGTGGTAAATTAGGCATGGGAACATGAATATCAGGTTCACTTCTTCGAACGTCATCCATGAGCGCTACCAACGACCGATAACCGTCTCTCGCCAAACCCTTCGGCAGTCCACCACGAAATTGGTCATTAAATATCTCTAGGCTTATTGGTCCGTTATATCCTGTTGCCATAACCGCTCGCGTGAACTCAGTTACCGCAAGGTCGCCTTCACCTGGCATATTTCTGAAATGCCGGGACCAGTACAAAAGGTCCATTTCAATTAATGGCGCGTCCGCTAATTGAACAAAAAATATTTTATCGCTTGGAATGCTGCGGATAGTACTTGGATCAATCTTTCTTGCTAAAGAATGAAAGCTATCAAGTATCAAACCGATATTAGGATGGCTTGCGCGCCTCACAATCTCCCACGCGTCACGATGATCATAAACATGCCTGCCCCATGCCAATGCTTCATAGCCAACGCGAATGTCGTAAGTTGCAGCAAGCTCTCCAAGCTCATAAAAATCCGCTGCAGCACGATCAATTCCGCCGAGCCCATCAGGCCGAGTGGATGAGCAGAACAAAATCAAATCCGTACCCAATTCCTGCATAGTGTCGAATTTGTACTTTGCTCGGTCGAACGCCTTGCGACGGGCTTCTCCTGTGAGTCCTTCAAAGTCTCTAAATGGTTGAAAGAGCGTTATTTCGAGACCGTGGTCACGGATCATGTCACCAATTTCGCGCGGCGTTCCACTATCCGCTACAAAATCTTGCTCAAAAATTTCAATGCCATCAAAACCTGCAGCGGCGATTGCATCGAGCTTTTCCCGCAAATTTCCAGAAATGGAGACAGTCGCAATAGAGGTCTTCATGCTGCATTTCCTTCAGATTTAAGGTCAATCCGCAGACGATTTTCATCCAGGGGTAAGTTTGCAAAATGTGACCAGGCGTGCACACCTTGATAGAAGAACAATTCATATCCAGAAATGACTTCTAATCCTCTACTTTCTGCGTCCATAAGGAACTCAGTATTAACTGGTGTGTAAACTGCATCGAAAGCCCAGACCGCTCCGGTCAACGCCGACGCAGGTAAAGGCGTACCTTCATAACCCACCATGCCAATTGGAGTACCGTTTAAAAGCCCTGATGCGCCGTCAGCCGCACTAGCGGCGTTATCCATCACGCGCACCGATACAGTTGGTGCTACTTTGCGCAAATCGTCAGCTAACACGTCAGCTTTTGTTTTGTCGTTATCGACGAGTCTTATCTCATTAGTGCCAAGAGCAATTAACGCGAAAGCAAGTGCTCTCCCCACGCCCCCGGTGCCAATTAAACACGCCACACCGGGCAGCTTATCGCCACGTTGATTACGGTAAGCCGCGATGAACCCAGAATAATCAGTATTATATCCAAAAGGCCCATTTTCCTTGAATAAGACTGTGTTCACTGCTCCCATGGCCCGGACTAGTGGGTCACTTATTAACACTTTGGACGCGGCACGCTCTTTGTAAGGATAAGTTACGTTGATGGCACGATATCCACGTAACGGACAAGCATCAAAGAGTGCATCAAAATCTTTTTTCTGCTCGCTAGGAACGAGACGGTCATACTGAACGCTCATTCCGTTTTGTCGACCTGCGAGGCGATGAAGTAGCGGCGCTTTTGATTGGGCTATATTGTCGCCAATAAGGCCAAGATAAATATCAACCTTTTTGTTCATGAACACTTTCTCCCAAAAGGCCCAGCTTTACGCGATGCCAGTAGTGATGCGTTCATTGTCGGCGCAACAAAAATTAACGTCAAATATTTAATTTATTTCACTATTAACATAATGTTATTTCTGTGCGCGATACCAAGGGCCATCTTTGACCGCACGCTCTAGTTGACGTCGGAAGTGATTAATCGAGTCTTCTGCAAATCGAGACAGCACGCGCCCTTTTTTGCGCGTCACATATGATTTTATAGGGACATCTTCGACGAGCGGACGGCGCACCAATCCAGGCATATAGACTTCCGCTACTGAAAATTCATCGATAACCGCCACCCCAAGACCGTGTCTCACTAGACTAACAACGGTCTGTGCAAAGCGTCCGCGCATCGCATGATTGATCTCAATACCAGCCTGCACAAACGGCTTCGCCAATAGCGCTCCATATGGATCATTTGGATCAACACCTATGACTGGTTCACGAGCAAGATCCGATGCTGAAACTTTTTCTTTCTGGGATAGCTCGTGCCCCTCAGGCAAAATAGCAACCAACCGTCCCTCTGCGATCTCTTCATTTTCTATAGCCGCGTTTTTAACAGGGGAGCTCATGATCACAAATTCACCTCTTTCTAACAGAAGGTAATCCACCGTCTCTTCAATTTTGAGAACATTCATGTCGACAAATAAGTCACCATAAACGCCTCTCACTTTCTGCAAAACTCGCGCAGCGATAAATTGTGCAATTGAGGGAGCGGTGGCAAATGACAGCCTAACATCTTCGCCGCACTTGAGGGAGCTTACTGCCGCATTCAAACTTTCAACTTGTCTATAAACTTCCCGCACTTGGTCAAATACGCGGCTGGCTTCAACTGATGGTATGAATACCCCAGCTTTACGCTCGAACAATCGTATTCCCAACGTTTCTTCCGTGTGTTTGACTAGGCGACTAATACCTGGAGCAGAGACATTCAGAAGCCCCGCTGCTCCAGAGATTGTGCCCGTCAGCATGACAGCACGTATTACTTCGATTTGCCGCAAGGTCATGTCGTTCATCGGGTGATACTCCTAGCATTTAAAATCCAGACGGCTTTATATGGCAACTCACTAGCTGCTGACAAAAATGGGCTCTACAAATTACGCCACTCCAGATTTTCACGCGTAACGATTTCAATTGGAATCAAGCTGGGTTCGTGGTGTTACTTATCGCGATGATGAGCTTTCGGCTCTTGCGAGAGTTGTCCTAGGTTTCAGATCAGTGGCCTTTTTATTAGAATTATTGCCGTGAAATTTGCAGACAAAACATTGTGTTCAACACTGCAAAACTTAGGAAGTTATATCTACGGATTGTCGTAATTTGATACACACCGATATAAATTATTTATAATATAATTATAAATCAATTACTTAGTATTGGGTTAATTATTTGCAAATCCGTGTACACCGGTTCGATTCCGGTACTCGCCTCCACTTCCCCCCTCGTTCCGGCATCCCCATACAAAAATCGCCCTAAACAGGTAGATTGTTCGCGCGATTCATGAATCCATGCAAAAAAGAACGAAAATATTCCGTGAAATCAAAAATTGCGGAACAAATTTCCTAGATCAGCGCTGCTGCGTGACAGGAATTCTGCCGATCCTCCTTGCCTAGAATTTTGGCCGCCTTCACGGCTCTTTTCTGATGTGCTGTCCCCTTGTCAGTCACGCATTCTCACGTCACATGCGGCGCCATAATCGTCCCTCTCACCCGAAAAACGAGGCCATGAAATGAAACTTCTTTCTTATGCAGCCGCAGCTCTTGTGCTGATGGCAAATGTTGCTGCGGCGCAGTTTGGCCCCTTGGTCAGCCCCGCTGAATTGAACGCCAGCTTGGGCACGAATGCGCCCGTCATCTTGGACATTCGCGCGCCCGCTGCAGCCGAAGGTCAAGAAAATGTAAACACCTACAGCGCAGGTCATATCGCGGGCGCAATCAACGCCCCCTATGGCCGGTTCCGTGGGCCTGCTGAAAATCCTGGCCAATTGCCCAGCGCCGAAGAGCTGACCGCATTGCTGCGTGAATTGGGTTTGCGCCAGAACCAGACTGTTGTGATTGCCCATCAAGGCGCGAATGAAACCGATTTCGGTGCCGCGGCGCGCGTTTATTGGACGTTGAAATCCGCAGGCTTCGGAAATCTGTCGATCCTCAATGGCGGCGTTGCCGCATGGACGGAGGCAAGGCTTGCCCTGTCGACCGAGGCAACCACCCCAACACAAAGCACAATCACTGTCACCCTCTCCGATCAGTGGACAGCCACGGCAGAGCAAATCCAGACTGTGATTGCAGGCGACAGCAATGGTTTGTTGCTTGATGCGCGCCCTGAAAGCTTCTGGAACGGTGACCAAAGCCACCCTGCCGCTGCCCGTCCAGGCACGCTGCCGCAGTCGCAATATTTTGTGCATAGCAGCTGGTTCGACAATGGCCCTGCGATTGTGGATGCCGATGCCGCGCGTGCTTTGGCCGAGGCCGAGGGGTTCACGGATGCAGAAACCTTGGTGTCTTTCTGCAACACGGGCCACTGGGCTGCAACCAACTGGTTCGCCCTCTCGGAATTGGCAGGGATTGAGAATGTGAAACTCTACCCCGAATCCATGGTCGGATGGTCGAATGCAGGTTATGAGATGGCCAATGTCCCTGGCCCAATCCGCAACCTGTGGAACCAGATCAAATCGGTTTTCTAAGGAGAGACGCAATGGCGCCGCTGGCCCAAAGCGACCAAAGCAGCCACTTAGACCGCCCCCAACGCCCCGCGCGTTGGGGGCGCCTTGCCTTGCTGATTGGCGCGATTTCTTTTGTTTTGATCCTTGCCGCCGCTGCGGGTGCGCGGTTCGGTCTGCTTTTGCTGATCGGTCTTGGCCTTGGCGCAACGCTTGAAGGGTTGCGGTTCGGCTTTGCGGGGCCGTGGCGCGCGATGATCCTGCGCCGTGATCCATCGGGCCTCTTTGCGCAGCTCTTGGCCATCGCTCTTGTGGCCGCTGTGGCCTTCCCGCTATTGGCCAGCCATTCGGGCGAGTTGATCGGGGCCCATGCGCCCATCGGGTTTGCCATGGTGGGCGGTGCTTTTGTCTTTGGCATCGCAATGCAAGTGGTTCTGGGCTGTGGCTCTGGCACCTTGGTTAATGCAGGCAGCGGCAATCCCGTGGCATTGGTCGCGTTACCTTTCTTCGCCATTGGAAGCTTTCTTGGCGCTGTACATCTCAACTGGTGGACGTCACTTGGCACTTTGCCTCTTGTCGCGCTTGAGGGCGGCGCGGGCCTTGGCCTGACCCTTATGGGGCTTGGCAGTGTCGCGCTCATCGTGTGGATTTTCGCCGAACAAGGCCAACGCCGCCTGCCCCGCCGTCTTGTGATGGCTTCAATATTGGTCGCTCTCTTGGCACTGGGCAACCTTGTGGTCGCAGGGCAACCTTGGGGCGTGGTTTACGGTCTTGGCCTTTGGGTGGCTAAGGGCGTCAGTGCGACAGGCGTTGATCTGACGCTCAACCCGTTTTGGGGAAGCCCCGCCCATGCTGAACGGATCGCGCAAAGCCTTTTGACCGATGTCACCTCGCTCACCAATCTTGGCTTGATTGGGGGCGCATTCATCGTGGCCGCGTGGCGCGCGGGCCTCTCGCAACCAATCCCGCGACTGCCCTTGATTGCGTGGGGTGCTACGATCCTTGCGGGGCTTGCGCTTGGCTACTCCTCACGCCTTGCCTTTGGCTGCAATGTGGGTGCCTTTTTCAGCGGCATTTCTACAGGCAGCCTGCATGGATGGGTTTGGTTTGCAGCAGCCTTTGTTGGATCCATCATCGGTGTGCGTCTGCGCCCGCTTCTACAACTGGAGCCCCGCACATGACAGTATCTCGCAAACATGGGGTCATCGCGCTGTTCGTGATGATCGGCGCTCTTTTGGCTTTTGACCTTAGCCACAGCGCACCGCTTGATCCATTCCGCGCCCCTGCCATTCTTGCACTGGGTTCAGGTCAAGCCGCCAGCGGCGCGCATTGCGCTGCAGCGCCCGGGTCTTAAAAAGTGACGCGCGAAGGGTCATCTTCGCGCGTCACTGCATCACAACACCTTCGCAATACGATCAAGCGCAGCGAGGATATTCTCGGTGGAATTGGCGTATGAAAAGCGTACATAGCCCTCGCCCATCGCGCCAAAACTCGTGCCCGCCACTGTGGCCACGCCCGCCTCGTTCAGGAACAGGTTCTGTGCCTCCACGGCAGTCATGCCTGTGCCCGAGATATTCGGGAATGCATAAAACGCACCCGCCGCATCGGTGCAGGTCACGCCTTCGAGGGTGTTCAACCCCTCAACAATCACTTGTCTGCGCGCATCGAATTGGGCGACCATCTCGCGCACGGCATCTTGAGGGCCATTGAGCGCCGCAATCCCTGCAAATTGGGTAGCGGCATTCACACAGGAATGGTCATTGATGCACAGGCGGGTCACATGCGGCACGCAGGCCTCAGGCCAAACGGCATAACCCAAACGCCACCCTGTCATCGCATAGGTCTTTGACCACCCATCTAGCATGATCAATCGATCCCGAATTTCGGGATATTGCAGAAGCGAAACATGCTCGCGCCCGCCATAAAGCATGTTGGAATAGATCTCATCCGACATCAGCGCCACATGGGGATGATCCAAAAGACCTGCAACTAACTTGTCGATCTCTTCCTTCGGGGTCACACCGCCCGTTGGGTTTGCGGGCGAGTTGATGATGATCAACCGCGTCTTGGGCGTGATCTGTGCCAAGACCTCCTCTGCCGAAAAGGAAAATCCGTTTTCCTCGCGCAGCGCAATCGGCACAGGGGTTGCCCCTGAATAGCGGATTACAGATTCGTAAATCGGGAACCCAGGGTTGGGATACATGATCTCGGCGCCAGGCTCGCCGAACATCATCACCGCAAAGAACATCGTGGGTTTACCCCCAGGAACGGCGACCACACAATCAGGGTTCACCTCTACCCCATGGCGGCGATGCAAATCGGCGGCCACCGCCTCCCGCAGTGCGGGCAGGCCATTGGCGGGCGTATAGCCATGATGACCATCCCGCAGCGCCTTGATGCCTGCCTCAACGATATGCTCAGGCGTCCGAAAATCGGGCTGACCGATGCCCAGATTGATGATGTCGCGACCCTCGGCGGCCAAGGCTTGCGCGCGGGCCAAAACGACAAAGGCAGATTCCGTGCCCAAGCGAGACAGGCTTTGGGCGAATTTCAAGTCAGACATGCGCGCTCCCTCTATAATGCGCGGCCAAAATGGCCACTCTTTTTTGGTATACCAAACTTGTGATACCCAAGGCATAGAGCTATGTGAAGAGGGCAGCAACCTCAAGCATGACGCGCGGAGGATTGCATCTCACAACTTAGGCAAAGGGGCCGAGATATGCAAAAGATCGGGATTATCGGATTGGGGTCTATGGGCTATGGCATGGCGCGCAATCTGATCAAGGCGGGTCATCAGGTTTGGGGCCATGATATCAACCCCGATGCGGTCGCGCGACTTGTGGCAGATGGTGCACAAGCAGGTGCGCTCTTAGATCATGCAGAGGGTTTGGACGCGTTGGTGGTGGTCGTGCTCAACGCGGCGCAAACCGAAGCCGTCCTTTTCGGCCCTGAGGGCGTGGCGGCAGCGCTTCAACAAAACACGGTGATCCTTTCTTGCGCCACGATCCCCCCTGCTTTCGCTGCCGAAATGGAAACGCGCGCAGAAAGCGCAGGCCTGCTATATCTGGACGCGCCAATTTCTGGCGGGGCGATTAAGGCTGCCTCGGGTGAGTTGACGATCATGGCATCGGGGCGCAAAGCGGCCTTTGACGCTGCAAAGCCCGCACTCGATGCCATCTCTGCAAAAGTCTTTGAAATGGGCGACCGCGCGGGGGCAGGCTCCGCGATGAAGGCCACAAACCAAATGTTGGCAGGTATTCACATCGCCTCAATGGCCGAGGCGATCACCTTTGCTCTGGCGCAGGGCATCTCTCCTGAGCGGTTTTTAGAGGTGGTGTCGCAAAGCGCGGGAACCAGTTGGATGTTAGAAAACCGCGCGCCCCACATCATCGAAGGTGATTACACCCCACGCAGCACCATCAATATCTGGCCCAAAGATTTGGGGATTGTGATGGATATTGCGCAAAACTCGGGCTTTTCTGCCCCGATCACTGAGGCCGCGCTTGCGTTATTCAAGGAGGCCGCAGCGCAGGGTCTTGGGGCAGAGGATGATGCAGCCCTTGCCAAACTCTATGCCAAGGCCGCAGGTCTGACCTTACCCAAGGGACAATAACACAATGACCACGCTTTTTGGTGCAATTGCCGATGATTTCACTGGCGCCACGGATCTTGCAGGGCTTTTGGCGCGCAGCGGATACCCTGTTTCCTTGCGGATTGGCGTTCCTGCTGAACCGCCACAGGGCACAAGCCCCTTCGAGGTCATCGCCCTTAAAATCCGCACTGAGCCCGTGACAGATGCGGTCGCAGAGGCGCGCGCGGCCCTAGCATGGCTCAAGCGCGCGGGAGCACAGCAATATTTTTGGAAATACTGCTCAACCTTCGACTCGACCCCAGAGGGCAATATCGGGCCAGTGGCCGAGGCGATTATGGCCAATCTGGGTGTCGCGCAGACAATCTATTGCCCCGCCTTTCCCGAAAATGGCCGTGCCATTTTCATGGGCAATTTGTTTGTGGGCCAATTGCCCTTGTCAGAAAGCCCGATGAAAGATCACCCCCTGACGCCCATGCAAGACAGCAATCTGATGCGGCTTTTGCAGCCGCAGGTGCGTGGAACAGTTGGGCTGATTGATCGCCTGACTGTTGCCGCAGGGCCCGCGGCCATTAAAAAAGCTTGTGCAGACTTGGCCGAGAAAAACGTGGCGCATATCGTGGTCGATGCGGTGGAAAATGCCGATCTTGCGCGGATCACCGAGGCCTGCGCCGATATGCGGTTTCTGACGGGCGGCTCTGCGATTGCGATGCCGATCCCCCAGATTTATGCCAAGCGCGGCCTACTGGCTGCGCATGAGAAAGAAACCACACCCCGCGACATCGCGCCCGAAGGGGTCATTTTATCTGGCAGTTGCTCTGCCATGACAAATGCACAAGTTGCGCGGTATCAATCCCAAGGAAAGCCCAGTTTCCAGCTTGACCCCCTAAGCCTGAAGGCAAGGGGCCTGCAACCCGCCATGGATTGGCTTGCAGCGCAAGATCTCGCAGCGCAGCCCTTAATCTATGCGACCGCAACACCCGATGCGGTGCGCGCCGCACAAGACCAATTGGGCAAGGCCGAGGCGGGCGCAATCGTTGAGGCGGCACTTGCAGATTTGGCCGTTGCCGCGCGCGATCAGGGCGCACGGCGGATTGTGGTCGCGGGCGGGGAAACCTCAGGCGCGGTCACAAAGGCCCTGCGGGTCGACAGGTTAGATATCGGGCCTGAAATTGCCGCAGGCGTGCCATGGTGTTTTTGCACATCAGAGGGGCAGGATATCGCCCTCACCCTCAAATCAGGCAATTTTGGCGCAGAAAGCTTTTTCAGCGATGCTTTCGCAAAATTGGAGGACGCATGAGTTCTGAATCCAAACTGCGCGAGCAGATTTGCCTCTTGGCGAAATCGATGTTCGATCGTGGCCTAACGGGGGGATCAACAGGCAATATCTCCGCCCGCACCGAAGATGGGGGGCTTTTGGTTTCGCCCACAGGCAGTTCCTTTGGGCGGCTTGATCCCGCAGAGTTGTCCCGCTTCGATGCAGCGGGCCAACATATCGCGGGCCTGAAACCAACCAAGGAAATGCCGCTTCACAGTGCCTTTTACGAGACACGAAAATCAGCAGGCGCGGTGGTTCATTTACACTCTTGCCATTCTGTGGCGTGGTCAATGATGCCTGAAATTGACCCCGACAATGTGCTGCCGCCGCTGACCCCTTACGCAATCATGAAACTGGGTAAGGTGCAGCTTTTGCCGTTCTTCATGCCAGGCGATGCCGCAATGGGCGAAGCCCTACGCAGTCTAGGGGGCAAACGCAGCGCCGTTTTGCTTGCCAATCACGGCCCAGTGGTTGCAGGCAAGGATGTCGAGGCCGCCTGCAACGCAATTGAAGAGCTGGAGGAAACAGCGAAGCTTGCGATCATGATGCGTGGCTTTGATGCCCGCGCCTTGACGCCTGCACAGGTGCGCGATGTCGTGCGTAAATTCGAGGTGGAGTGGGAGTGATGCGTTTTTCTGCAAATCTAGGATTTCTATGGGCTGACCGCCCCCTGCCTGATGCCATCCGCGCAGCAAAAGCAGCAGGGTTTGATGCGGTCGAATGTCATTGGCCCTATGCTCATGACCCGCTTGATGTGAAGGCCGCCTTAGATGAAACAGGTCTTGAGATGCTTGGGCTCAACACAAGCCGAGGCGATGTTGCGGCTGGCGAAAACGGATTGGCTGCTTTGCCCGACCGCGAGGCGGAGGCGCGCGCCGCGATTGATCAAGCCCTGGACTATGCCCAGATCATCGGCGCAGGCGCTGTGCATGTTATGGCAGGGTTCGCCAGTGGCGAAAGCGCCCATAAGACCTTTGTAGCCAATCTGCGCTACGCGACCACACAGGCCGCTGAAAATGGCATCACAATATTGATTGAGCCCCTCAATCACTATGATGCAAAGGGCTATTTCCTTTCGACAACCGCAAAAGCGGTCGCCATCATAGAAGAGGTCAAAGCTCCAAATTTGCGGCTGATGTTTGATTGCTATCATGTTCAGTTGATGGAGGGGGATTTGACCAACCGCCTCAGCCGCCTGTTGCCTGTGATTGGGCATATTCAATTTGCCTCTGTGCCTGATCGTGGCACCCCTGATCATGGTGAGGTGAGTTATGAGCATATCTTCTCTCATATCGACAGCCTTCGTTGGGCCCGTCCGATAGGTGCAGAATATAAGCCGAAAATCGAGACAGACCTGACCTTAGACTGGATGGCACAGTTTCGCTGATCCCCGCGCGTGTTTGGGATTGCGGAGGGTCTTTTTCTGTGCCAAACTGGTATGACCAGTATACCAGAATCATGGCAGCCCATGTCCGACCGCGACCAGATCATACGGCCCAAAAAACTGTCAGACGAAGTCGAAGATCGCCTGTTGGCCTTGATCCGCACCGCTGACCTCAAACCAGGTGATGCTTTGCCAAGCGAGCGCGCCTTGATGGCGCGCTATGGCATTGGCCGCCCTGCCATTCGCGAAGCCATGCAAAGCCTGCAGCATAAAGGCGTGATTGATATCCGCCACGGCGGCAAGCCGCGCGTGGCGACCCCATCCTTGGATGGGGTTATTGATCAATTGGGCATTTCCATGCGCCATATTCTGACGCATTCGCACTCCTCTCTCGAACATCTCAAGGAGGCGCGTGTGGCCCTTGAGGTGGAAATGGTGCGCATTGCCGCAGAACGCCGCAGCGCAGATGACTTAAACGATTTAGAACAGCTTTTGCGCGCCCAAGCCGCAGCCAAGCGCGATGTGCCGCTTTTTACCCAGATAGACGGGCAGTTTCACCGCCGCATCTCGGCCATATCGGGCAACCCGATCTTTGAAACCCTGACCCATGGCGTGTTCTCTTGGATGAGCGCCTTTCATAAAGAACAGGTTCACAAATTGGGCCTAGAGCCACTGACCTTGACCGAACATCGCGCCATTTTGGATGGAATTGCCCGTAAAGATACCAATGCCGCCGCCCGTGCCATGCGCGAGCATTTGGAGCGCGCCAATGCCCTATATCATCAGGATCACGCGCAATGAGCGACAGATTTGAAGCAGATTACCTGATCGAAACCCCGATTGACCCTGCCCGCGCCGCCGCCGTGATGGCGGGCGAGCAAAGCGCGGGCACCTTTGTAAAAGTGCCGGGCGAAACGCCAGAACTACAGGCCCGCGCGGGGGCCCAAGTGGTTTCCCTAACTCCGCTTGATGCAACCGACAGCCCAAGCTTGACAGGCGGGCAGCAGGGCACGCGCTATCAGCGCGCCAAGGTCACACTCAGTTGGCCCTTGGATAATATCGGCCCCGATTTACCCAACCTCATGGCTACGGTCGCGGGCAATCTTTTCGAATTGGCGCAATTCTCAGGGCTACGTTTGCTGGATATCCGCATGCCGCGCGCATTTGCGGATGCCTATTCTGGCCCAAAATTTGGGATCAGCGGCACCCGCAAATTAGCAGGGGTTGCGGATGGCCCGCTGATTGGCACGATTATTAAACCCTCTGTCGGGCTTGACGGGCAGGAAACTGCCAAATTGGTCGGCACACTCGCCGAAGCGGGCATTGATTTCATCAAGGATGATGAATTGCAGGCCAACGGCCCCGCCTGCCCTTTCGAGGAGAGGGTGAGCGCGGTGATGGATGTCATCAACGCCCATGCCGACCGCACTGGTAAAAAGGTCATGTATGCCTTCAACCTAACAGGCGAAGTCGATGAGATGCGCGCCCGACATGATTTTGCCCTCTCAAAAGGTGCAACTTGCGTGATGGTCAGCCTCAATTCGGTCGGCGTGGCGGGCTTTTTGGGCCTGTCACGGCATAGCGCGCTGCCTATCCATGCCCATCGCAACGGATGGGGATATCTCAGCCGCGCCGAATTGTTGGGATGGGACTATGCGGCATGGTCGAAAATCTGGCGCTTGGCGGGGGCGGATCATATGCACGTCAACGGCCTCCAAAACAAATTCAGCGAAAGTGACGCAAGCGTCATCGCCTCGGCCAAATCTCTGCTCACCCCACTCTTTGGCGATGCCCCCTGCATCCCGATGCCCGTCTTTTCATCGGGCCAATCCGCGTTGCAACCCCCTGAAACCCATCGCCACCTCGGCCATGCAGATTGCATTTATGCAGCAGGGGGTGGGATTATGGCCCACCCTGACGGGCCGCGTGCAGGTGTCGCGGCATTGCGGCAATCGTGGCAAGGGGCGATTGCGGGCATCCCCGCCGCTGATTACGCCAAATCCCATCCCGAGCTTGCCCGCGCGCTAAAGGCCTATGCAAAATGACACTTCCCGATGGGCCATTAATTGCCTTTTTGGGCGATGATTTCACAGGCTCCGCTGCCACGATGGAGGTGTTAAGTTTTGCAGGCCTGCCAACGGTGTTGTTCCTTGCGCCCCCAACAAAGGCGCAAGCGGCGCGATTTGGCGCGATGCGGGGCATCGGCATTGCCACCACCGCGCGCAGCCAATCACCCGATTGGATGGCCAGACATCTGCCACCCCTTTTTTCACATTTGGCCGCTACGGGCGCGCCCCTGTTGCATTACAAAACCTGCTCCACCTTGGACAGCGCGCCGCATACAGGCTCGATTGGCAAGGCAGTTGAATTAGCCCTTGCGGTGCGCGGCAGCGATTGGGTTTCCTGCTTGATCGCCGCACCACCTCTGCGGCGTTACCAAGCCTTTGGTCAGCTATTTGCCGCCGCAGGGGACGCGGTCTATCGGCTTGATCGCCACCCTGTGATGGCATCCCACCCCGTAACGCCGATGCAAGAGGCCGATGTGGCCATGCATCTGCGCGAGCAAACCGACCTGCCGCTTGCGACACTGACGCTTGAGCATCTCAACCCCACAGGCCTTGCATCCTTGCGCGCCAACGCGCCTGCGAAAATCATAACGCTTGATTGCATCGACATGGATCACGCAGCGCAACTGGGCGCGTTGATTTGGGATGCCGCAGAGGCGGATGGACATCTGGCAATAGGATCGCAGGGGATGGAATATGCACTGGTGGCCCATTGGCAAAAATCGGGCCTTATACCCCCGCCCGAACCCGCCCCAAGTTTTGGCAAAGTGGATCAGGTGATTGCGATTTCGGGCTCTGTCTCACCCACCACTGCGGCACAAATTGCCCGCGCGGAAGAAGATGGGTTTATCGTCATCCCACTGGACGCTGCCGCACTGATCAAGGGCGGCGATAGCGCCAAGCGGGCTATGACCAACAGCTATGAGGCCGCACGCGCCGCGCTCTCCCAAGGGCGCGATCCGCTGATTTGCAGCGCACGCGGGCCAGATGATCCAGCCGTTGCCGCTATGCGCGCAGCACTGTCAGCATCTCAGCATACACCGCATGAGGCCAATGCGCTCATCTGCACAAGTCTTGGCGCGCTCCTGCGTGATCTTTTGCGCGGCACGGGCGTTACGCGCATGATCATCGCAGGCGGCGACACATCAGGCTTTGCTGCTCAAGCGCTCGGGTTGTTTGCCCTCACCGCGATTGGCGCAACCACGGCAGGTGCGGCCCTTTTGAAAGGGCACAGCGACACCCCCGAATTTGATGGCTTGGAATTGGCCCTAAAGGGCGGGCAGATGGGCAGCCCTGATTATTTCTCTTGGATCAAAAACGGCGCGCGTGCCGAAGCGAAAGGATAGATCGTGACAAAAATTGCACTTCTTGGTGCGGGCGGCAAAATGGGTGTGCGGATTGCGCGCAACCTGATGCAAAGCAGCTATCATCTTGCCCCTGTCGAAGTGACCGAAGCAGGCCAAGCACGCCTTAAGTCGGAAACGGGGTTTGACTGTGTGGCCGCTGAAACCGCCCTTGGCGATGCCGATGTTGTTGTTATGGCCGTGCCAGATCGCCTGATCGGCAAAATCGCGCATGGCTTTGTGGATCAATTGAAATCTGGCGCAGCCGTGATCGTGTTGGATGCTGCCGCACCCTATGCAGGCCAGATGCCCGTGCGCGAAGATGTCACGTATTTCTGCACGCATCCCTGCCACCCCCATATCCTAGAGGCACATGACAGCATTGCCGCGCAGGAGGATTATTTTGGTGGGATCGCCGCGCCGCAGGGCATTGTTTGCGCGCTGATCCAAGGGCCAGAGCCGCATTATGCGCTATGTGAAGATATCGCCAAAGTGATCTATGCCCCCGTTGCGCGCTCGCATCGGTGCAGCCTTGAAAATATTGCTGTTCTGGAACCCGCCCTTTCTGAGACGGTCGGGGCGACCATGGCCTTGGCGCTGCGGGAGGCAACAGATCGCGCTGTATCCATGGGCATCCCTGAGGCGGCCGCACATGATTTCATCTTGGGCCATCTCAAAATTGAATTGGCCATCGCCTTTGGCATTTTCCCTGAGGGCAAATTTTCAGACGGCGCCTTGATGGCGATTGATAAGGCGCGCTCTGTGATCTTCCAACCCGATTGGCTAGATCGCGTCTTTGATCTGGCCGCCGTCAAGAAATCCGTCACTGAAATCTGCGAAGATTAACGGTGCGGCAGTGAAATCAAAGCGTTTCTATTGCCGTTAAAGTGCAAATATGCCCTGCATCATCAGATTAATAGGGTTGCACGAGCCAACCTATTACTGAAAGATTTTTGTGAAGATCAACGAGTTGGCGATACTCCGAAACCCGCTGCTGCAAATCGAGGACTGATGGAATGGATTTTACTATCAAACGGGTCACTGTTAGCCGTGTTGAAGGAAGTGGAAGCGGTGGGGACTATTTCCAGCAAAGCAAAGAACACTGGCTCATAGGCTCTTTGATCGCCAATCCGATGTCAGGGCACGATGACTATAAAAAAGTGAGAACAAGCTGGGGAATAGACGTTCTAGGATCGATAGTAGTCGAAATCGAAACTTCTAATGGGACAATTGGAGTTGCAACAGGATTTGGTGGTGCGCCTGCAGCTTGGATAATTAATCATCATTTTAACCGTTTTTTGGTTGGCCAAGACGCAAGAAATATTAATCTTATTTGGGATCAAATGTATCGCGCCAGCTTACCCTACGGGCAAGCTGGTTTGCCAATAGCGGCTATCTCTGCTGTTGATTTGGCCTTGTGGGATTTGCTGGGCAAACTTCGCGACGAACCTGTCTATAATTTAATTGGCGGGTGTAGCCGTCCAGAAATATCGTTTTATTGTACCGGCCCTAATGCCAAAGCCATAAAAGACATGGGCTTTTGGGGGGCGAAAGTACCGCTTCCTCATGGCCACTACGATGGAATTGATGGAGTAAAACAGAATTATCAATTTCTGAAAAAGCAGCGGGCCGAAATCGGAAGTGATTTTCCTTTGATGGTGGACTGCTACATGTCCTTAACTCCAAGCTATGCTGTCGAACTTGCAAAAGCTTGCTCTGATCTGAACATTTATTGGTGGGAAGAAGTACTGCAACCGACAGATATTGAAGGCTATCGCATAATTAGAAATGCTCATCCCACACTAAAGTGGACGACAGGTGAACATAACTACACTAGGCATGGATTTCGAAAGT
Organism: Roseobacter sp. HKCC-CH-9208; assembly: GCF_037805125.1. NCBI lineage: Bacteria > Pseudomonadati > Pseudomonadota > Alphaproteobacteria > Rhodobacterales > Roseobacteraceae > Roseobacter > Roseobacter sp. HKCC-CH-9208. The sequence continues at coordinate 665,972 of NZ_JBBLYK010000001.1, forward strand.
TAATTGAGGAACGAACCATCGACGTTCTTCAACCTGATGTCATGTGGGTGGGCGGTTTGACTGAACTTCTACGCATTGCGGCACATGCATCAGCGTATGATATTCCCATTATTCCTCATGGCTCCGGTCCTTATAGTTACCACTTTATAATGAGCCAAAACGAACAACCGAGATGCGAATATGTTACATCAGCACCTGATGGAACCTATATACGACCGGTTTTTGGTGAATTGTTTAGCGACGAACCCGTACCAAAAAATGGAAAACTCAAATTAGATTCGAAACCGGGTTTTGGGATGACGCTCAATCCTAATTGTAAACTTGCACAATTCTGAACTTTAAATAGATATAAGTGGAGCTCCTTATGACTGACGTACTTGCGATTGGGCCTTACAGCGAACGTGATATTGCAGGTTTAAAATCTGCTTTTGATCCTATTTTTTTGGACACGCCTTCTCAAATGCGTGAACTCGATGCAAGCGCGCGATCAAAAATAAAAGCACTTGCGTTCAAGGGGCACACCTCGTTTGGCACTGATGAAATCGCAATGCTTCCAAACCTAAATCTCATAGCAAATTTTGGGGTTGGGTATGATGCTATTGATATTTCGGCTGCAAATGAACGAAACATCAAAGTTACCAACACTCCAAATGTTCTTAATGATGACGTGGCGGATCTAGCCGTTGCAATGTTGTTGATGCAAGTCCGAGAAATGGCTCAAGCTTCCGAATGGGCACATTCAGGAAACTGGAAAACTGCAGGCGAATACCGCCTAAATCGAAAGTTCTCCGGTGGGCGCGCGGGAATCGTTGGCCTTGGTCGTATCGGACGAGAAATTGCTAACCGTTTAGCGGCCTTTAAAATGGACATCCACTATTACGCTAGAACAGAAAAAGAAACCCCAGGTTGGACCTATCATTCAGACGTCACGAGCCTGGCCGCAGCGGTGGATTATTTGATTGTCGCTGTAGTAGGCGGTCCAGACACTATAAATTTTGTATCGCGCGAAGTCATTGCAGCATTGGGCCCCCGCTCGATAATTGTGAACATCTCACGCGGAAGCACAATAGACGAAGAAGCTATGCTCGAAGCGCTGGAGACTGGTAAAATTGGGGGCGCAGCTTTGGACGTGTTTCTCAACGAACCCAACATTAATCCGAGATTTTATAGTTTGCCAAATGTAGTGGTTCAGCCGCATCAAGGTTCTGGAACAGTTGAAACCCGTGACGCTATGGCGGCTCTTCAACGAGACAACATTCACGCATTCATTCAAGGATCCAATTTGATCACACCCGTCAATTAACCCAAAATAAAAACCCCCGAAAAACGGGGGTTTTTTGATGATATACGACCTAAGTCAGGCTGCAGGTTTATCGTCTTCCAAATAATATCGGATGTTATCCTCAAAACTTTCATCTGCACTTAAGCCAAGTTTAAGAGCTTTTTCAGGGCGCAAATCAAAACGCCATCCTTTACAGATTTCTTCAATCATTGGTTGCGCTTCAAATTTAATTAGCTTGGCTGGCTCCGGTCCCGCGACCACTGTCAGGGCTTCAATCATCTGACGAATTGTCCAAGTTCTACCGGGCATCATCATGCATCGGTTTTGGCCGAGATCTTCCTCGTTAACCTCTGCTCCGCGAATAAGGTTTTCGACACATTTGCGCGGCGACAGATAGAAATGCGGAAAATCATCACTAACAGGGCAAATTGCCTCTTGCCCATTGAGCGGCTCGCGCAAAATCGATGACATAAAGCTCGAAGCAGCGCGATTTGGTTTGCCTGGGCGCACTGAGATGGTAGGCAAGCGGAAGCCGCGGCCGTCGATATAACCTTTGCGGCTAAAATCATTCACCAACAATTCGCCCATCGCCTTTTGCGCACCATATGAAGTTTGTGGATTTAGAAAAGTGTGATCCACAATCGGGTCCGGCACTTCACCCCCATAAACAGCAATAGAAGAGGTAAAGACCACTACCGGCTTAGTCTGCAACTCGCGCGCCCGCTGCAATACGTGGAGCGTCCCCATTAAATTAATCGACAGCCCAGCATCAAAATCCTCTTCTGCATGGGCAGAGACAATGGCAGCGAGTAGATAGATCACATCCACATCTGCTCCGAGCGTGGCAGCCACTGAAGCGGGATTACTGATATCACAGGAAACGCAATCGACGTCGAACGGGGCCTCTACCATTGCGGGGTCAACAATATCAGCCAAAGTGATTTTACGGATTTCTTTTCCACGCAACTGCCCGCGTGCTGCCAATGATCGCGCCAGTTTTTGTCCCACGACGCCGCCGCCGCCAATAATCAGAATATGCATTACTTTTCTCCCTTAAAAATCTGTGGCACCAAAGCTCCGCGATATTGGATAACCTGACCTGCAAGCTGCATCGCGGCTAATGCGGCCTCTTCCAAAGCGCAACCCTGCGCTACATTTGCTACAAAAGCTGCGCCAAAACTGTCCCCCGCAGCGGTACTATCGACCACATGTTCGACGGGCCGACAGGGTAAGACACGCACCCCGCCTGCTTCATCCCACAATTGCACATCGCCCGCGCCATCTTTAAGCGCGATGATATGTGCCCCTGCTGCGCGGTAGCGCGCAATCGTGTCTGAGGCTGTCGCGCCCTCGAACAGGATTTGTTCTTCATCAAAAGACGGCAAAATAATATCAGCCACTGCCGCACCAGCCATTATTCCTGTCTGCATAGTCGCATGATCTTCCCACAAACGGGGACGAAGGTTCGTATCAAAGGCGACCAGGGTCCCTTGTCTACGCGCCTCCGCCAATGCGGCGCAAAGGGCCGCGCGCCCCTCAGGCGAAAGGATTGCTAGGGTGATGCCAGAAAAATAGATTACATCGCATCCGGCAAGAGTGGCCTGAAGCCATGCGGGGTCATCAGCGAGGCAACGCGCAGCAGATTGGCTGCGCCAATAGGAAAAGCTGCGCTCGCCCTGATCCAGGCTGATCATGTAAAGCCCAACGGTTTGATCCGGGATCACGCGCAATGCCTTAGTATCGATTCCACCTGCCTCCATAAAGGCGCGCATCTCGCCTGAGGCTGCGTCCGCACCGATGCAACTGCCATAGGACACTGACCAGGTCTTTGGCAAAATGCGGCGGGCATACCATGCGGTGTTAAAGGTATCACCCGCAAAGCCGCGCCGATAGAGGCCACCGCCCTGATCGGACAGCTCAACCATACACTCACCCAAAGAGATGAAGGACGACCCCATTAAATCAATCTACGCTCTGCCAAATTGCGCATCAAGGCCGCCATACCAAAGCGCCATTCGGGGCATTCGGTCGACAGTCGCACAGTGTTTTGCAACGATCCAAGCCGCGCTTCAGTAATGGTAACCACATCGCCACCATGATGGGTAAAGCCCTGACCTACTGCGTCGCGATCTTTGACGGGGGCAAACATTGTTCCCAAGAACAAGAAAAACCCATCAGGATATTGGTGATGCCGCCCGATGGTCTGCGCCACAATATCGGCAGGGTCGCGACTGATCTTGGTCATCGATGAATGCCCTTCAAGAACGAATTCATCTTCGCCCACAACCCGCATGGAAAGCTCCGCCGCTCGAATATCATCAAGGCTGAAGCTGTCATCAAACAGGCGCAGGAATGGGCCAATTGAACAAGACGCATTATTGTCTTTAGCTTTACCCAAAAGAAGCGCAGAGCGCCCCTCTACATCCCTAAGATTAACATCATTACCAAGCGTAGCGCCTACAATCACGCCTTTAGAATTGATTGCCAAAACAATTTCGGGCTCTGGATTATTCCAACTGGACATCGGATGCAGCCCAACTAGAGCGCCGTAGCCCACCGATCCCATTGGTTGGGATTTGGTGAAGACTTCCGCGTCAGGGCCAATGCCCACCTCAAGATATTGCGACCAGAGCCCCTCTTCTTGGAGAACCGATTTCACCTTCATCGCCGCCTCTGATCCGGGCTCAATGCCGGACAAGCTGTCGCCAATCACCGCTTTCACGCGCGCGCGGATCCCGTCAGCCAAATCGGCATTGCCTGCCGCCTGCTCCTCAATGACACGCTCGACCATGCTTTCGGCGAAGGTCACGCCAGACGCTTTAATCGCTTGCAAATCGGGTGGGGCCAAAAAACGCAAAGCATTGGCATCGCCTGTTTGCGCAGCGGAAAGGCTGCTTTCAACCAGATCATCAAGACCACATATCACATCGCCCTTAGCAGCACGGGCGGTCGCCGCAGGGTGCTCACCTTCCAAAAGGTCATGCATGGTGGGACAAGCGCGGCTCGTGATATCAAGCACATCCCCTCCCTCAAGCCTAACAAGCGCAGGCCCCACATCAGGTCGCCAGACGCGGCCTATATAAGTTCCTTTTGGATCAAAATCTTTTGTGGAAATCATGCCTTGCCCTTTCCTAATGCGCTGGAAACATCTTGTTCGGATTGAGAATATTTTTCGGATCAAAAGCCGTTTTTATTGCCCGCATGTAAGCCACTGCCGCGCCATGTTCAGCATTCATGAATTTGACTTTACCAAGGCCAATCCCATGCTCGCCCGAGACAGTGCCCCCCAAGCGTAGCGCGGTTTCAGCTAAGGCCGTGGTGAATTTTTCGGCCCGCTCCATTTCATCTGAGTCATTCGGATCAACACTGAGCCCTGCGTGGAAATTTCCATCGCCAACATGGCCAACAATCGTTGCGGTGAGCCCCATTGCCTTTGCATCGCGTTGCGCCTGCAACACGGCCTCGGCCAATTTTGAGATCGGGACGCACACATCTGTGGGCCAAATGTGGCCGCCCTGCCCTAAGGCCGCACTGGCGTAATGGGAATTGTGGCGGATCGCCCAAAGGGCGTTGCGCGCTTCAGTGGTAGTGGCTGTCTCAAACCCATCTGAGCCAAACTCGCTTGCGATATCCGCAAAAGAGCTCATCTGCTCTTTGACACCCGCCTCTGTGCCGTGAAATTCTAAAAATAAATGCGGTATTTCGGGGAAATCTGATTTTGCATATGCGTTAAAGCCACGCACCATCATCTCATCTACCAATTCGATGCGCGCCATCGGAATACCCGACTGGATCGTTAAAATGACACAATTGACCGCATCCTCGACGCTCGGAAAACGGCAAGTGGCAGCCGCAATTGTTTCAGGCACGCCGTGCAATTTCAGGGTCAACTCAGTGATGATCCCAAGCGTTCCCTCTGAACCAATCAAAAGATGAGCCAAGTCGTAGCCAGTCGAGGATTTGCGCGCGCCTGAACCTGCGCGGATAATCGTGCCGTCTGCCATCACCGCCTCAAGGGCAAGGACATTCTCACGCATCGTTCCGTATCGCACTGCAGTTGTGCCAGAGGCGCGTGTGGCGGCCATACCCCCGACTGACGCATCTGCGCCAGGATCTACCGAGAAAAACAAACCCGTTGCGCGCAATTCCTCGTTGAGGGATTTGCGTGTGATGCCGGGCTGCACGGTCACCTTCAAGTCTTCAGCATCCAAGGACAGCACGCGCGCCATGCGCGACATATCCAAGCTGATCCCCCCTGCAACGGCGAGATGCTGCCCCTCCAAGGACGATGCAGCGCCATAAGCTACCACGGGACATTCTTGCGCGTGGCAAATTTTGAGAATTTGAGACACTTCCTCGGTCGTCTCAGGATAGGCAACAGCATCGGGTGGTGTGTTGGGATAATAGGTCTCATTTTGACCATGCAGGTTCAAATCAGCTGCGCTAGTAACTAAGCGTTCCCCCAACAGTGCGCTGAGCTCAGTAATGGCCTGTGAATGATCACGCATGTCATCCCTCATTGCGATACACTGCGCGCAGTTGTGAAAGCGCGATCAAGATCAGGTATCAATTCCATGCCCAAACCTGGAGAACGGCTTACAGAAATTTGACCGTTTTTGACTTCGGGTAAACCTGTCACAATTTCTGCATACCACCCCTTATAAAAGGCGCGTACGCTTTCTTGGATCAGGGCATTGGGTGCGGACAGCGACAAATGCGTTGAAGCCGCTAAAACTACAGGACCTGTGCAATCATGCGGTGCTACTGGAAGTTTCTCTGCCTCGGCCATCGCAGCGATTTTCCGCGCAGCAGTCAAGCCGCCACACCATGACAAATCCAACATAACGACGCCTGCTGCCTGCGCGGCCAAAAGATCACGAAATGCACCGATTCCATTAAGCGTTTCAGAGGCACAAACAGGTGCGGGGCTTTCTTGAGCATAACGTGAAAGGGCTGCAAAATTATCCATTCGGATCGGGTCTTCATGCCAATAGGTCTGATAGGGTTGAAGCGCCCGCGCAATGCGAATTGCAGGGGTCAATTGCCACATCGAATGGAATTCGACCATGATATCCATTTGATCACCAACGGCGCGGCGAATTTTCTCAAACGGCGAGAGCGCCAATTTCAATTCTTCAGCCGAGATATGCGATCCCTCATTAGCCTCTGCAGCCGCATCAAATGGCCAAATTTTCATTGCGGTAATCCCTTCTTCCAGAAGAGACTGAGCCAAATCGTCCGCTCGATTCAAAAATCCATTTAGGTCATCATATCGATCATCCGCACCGAGTCCGTAATTCTTGGTAGTCTGGCCTTCATTTTTTTTGATGTAATCATTGCCTGCACAAGTGTTGTAGGTACGAATGCTATCACGAGTGAAACCGCCTAGTAGCTGCGCCACTGGCTGGCCTGTAGACTTGCCCCAAAGATCCCAAAGCGCAATATCAAATGCAGAATTTCCCCGCGCCTCAGCGCCTGTTGAGCGCCACCCGAGATAGCCCTCCACTTTGCGGGCCAGATACTCAATGCGCAATGGATCCTCACCAATTACCAATGGTGCAAGGGTCTCATGAATATACGCTTCTACTGCGCCTGAGCCAAAAAATGTTTCGCCAAGGCCCATCACACCGTCATCTGTATGCACATGCAGCCATACCAAGTTGGGCCGTTCCTTAACCCGGATGGTTTCCAATTTGGTAATTTTCATCCCTGACCTCCGAAACTTGACCATAGGGCCAAACCAACAACGCTGAGCATGGCCAATGCCATGAAGATATTAATGATCCGCTGCGTTCGAGACGGCAGATCAAGGCGATGCAGCGTCACCCCCGCCCAAAGCCACGCCAAATGGATAGGAATCCAAATCGCATTGGCAATCAGGATTTTCATGGCAATCTCAAAGACCAAGTTATCGGGCGCAAATCCAAAACCAGTCATCAGCGATGTATTGACGGCATAGGCCTTGGGGTTAATCGCTTGTAGCAAGATACCCCCCAAGATGCCTGGCGGAGTGGCAGCCTCGATAAAAGCGATTTTTGCGCCTGCAAAACCAATCTTCGTCGCGAGATAGAGCAGATAAGCCACCGAGGCCCCCATTAGCACCACGCGCAACCATGGCACAGACAAGACCACCGCCGCTAATCCAGACACGACTGCCAACATCACCAAATTTGTGCCAATAAACAAACCTAGAACATAGCGCAAAGAGGGCTTGAACCCATAAGCCGCGCCAAAGCCCGCGGTGCTAAGAACACCCGGCCCAGGAGTGATGATAAGCAAAATGACAGCAAGCGCAAAAGTCAGCACGGGCCAAACTCCAATTGCACTTTCATGGCCTGAGTGCGGTCATTGGCCATCGCAAAAGCCGCCGAAAATTCCGCCCAAGCAAAACTATGCGTAATCAGGGGCCGCGTGTCGATCAGCCCATTTTGCATCATCCGCACAGCCATTGCGAATTCCTCATGGAAGCGGAAAGAGCCCATCAGTTGTAATTCGCGCGCGGTGATCTGCATCATGGGAAGCTGCATATCCCCAGACATCCCCAATTGCACAAGACGACCTTGGGGGCGGATCGCGAGCAGTGCAGAAACAAGGGCCACTTGCGCGCCTGAACATTCAAACAACGCATCAACTGTGCCTTTGCCTTCTTCATACGGGCTTAGCGCCTCTGGGTTGCGCGCGGTGTTCAGACAGACATCTGCACCCGCTTTGCGCGCATAGCTTAACATCGTGTCGCTGATATCTGTGGCGATGATTTCGCCTGCGCCCGCACGGCGCGCAGCCATAATGGCCAAAACGCCAATCGGGCCGCATCCCGTCACTAAAACGCTCTGGCCCACCAGGTTACCTGCGCGGCGGACTGCGTGCAGCGCCACAGCCAAGGGTTCGGCCATCGCAGCCTCAGCAGCACTCAAACCATCGGCTTTAACACAGTTTTCTGCGCGCACTGTAATTACTTCTCGAAACGCGCCTTGGATATGGGGAAAAGGCATAGCCGATCCGTAAAACCGCATGTTAAGGCATTGATTGGGCAATCCGCGCCTACACTCAACACAAGTGAAACAGGGGCGCGAGGGTGAAATGGCAACCAGATCCCCAACCGCCAAGCCCGTTACCTCTGGCCCAATTTCAGTGATCTCGCCCGCCACCTCATGACCCAAGATCATCGGCTCACGCAGACGCACGGTGCCAAAGCCGCCATGGTTGAAATAATGCAAATCTGACCCGCAAATCCCCCCTCGGCGCAGGGCAACCTGCACTTCACCTTCCGATGGACAGGCCGTCTTACAGGTCCCAACGCGGAGGTCTCCAGAGCCATGTACGAATAGCGCTTGTGCCACAACAATATCCTCGTTTTTTAAACGTTAGGCTTTCTCTTGCGCCAACCTAAAAATGGTATACCATTTGAGCATAGAGCGCGGGATTTACAAGAAATGTCAAGGGCGCGAGTAGCGCTTGGTTCGGCTAAGCCAATCAAAAATCAGGGTGCGAAAAACCCAGAGGAGAAACAATGAAACTGTTTAGTCTAAGCGGGCGACGTGCTTTGATTACAGGCTCTTCAATGGGTATTGGATACGCTTTGGCTAAAGGTCTGAGTGACGCAGGCGCTCAAGTTGTGCTGAATGCCCGCAATGCAGACCGCCTTCATGCGGCTACCGAAGACCTACGCGCAAAAGGGGCAAATGTTTTGGCATTAGCCTTTGATGTAACCGACCCAGTCGCAGCGCGCGAAGCGATTGATGCCTTCGAGGCAAAAGAGGGTGCAATTGATATTTTGGTGAATAATGCAGGGATGCAACATCGTGCGCCACTAGAGGACTTTCCAGCCGATGCTTTTGATCGGTTGATGCGGACAAATGTGAATTCGGTTTTTTATGTTGCCCAAGCAGTGGCACGCCACATGATCGCACGAGGCAAAGGCCGCATTATCAATATTGCAAGTGTACAAACCGCCCTCGCCCGCCCCTCTATCGCACCTTACACAGCGTCTAAGGGCGCGGTTGCGAACCTCACCAAAGGGATGGCGACCGATTGGGCGAAATACGGACTCAACTGCAATGCCATTGCACCTGGCTATTTCAACACACCGCTCAACGCGGCCCTTGTTGCTGACCCCGAATTTTCCGCGTGGCTTGAAAAGCGCACCCCTGCAGGCCGCTGGGGGGAGGTGGATGAATTGGTGGGCGCGTGCGTGTTTTTATCTGCGGAGGCATCCAGTTTCGTGAACGGCCACACGCTGTTTGTCGATGGCGGCATCACCGCAAGCCTATAGGAAAGGGAGATCCATATCATGACACAAAAACCCGTTATCGGTTTTATCGGCGTAGGTTTCATGGGCCATGGGATGGCGAAAAATATCCTAAAGGGCGGGTATGAACTTTGGATCTTGGGCAACCGCAACCGCGCGCCTGTCGAAAGCTTGCTCAGCATGGGTGCAAAAGAGGCCGCATCGCCACAAGACATGGCCTCAAAATGCGACATCATCCATCTGTGTCTGTCCAACTCGCCCCAGGTCGAAGCGGTGATCACGGGCGAGAGTGGCATCATCGCAGGTGCGCGCAAAGGTATGATTGTGATCGACACGACCACCGCTGATCCAACATCAACGCTGGCTATGGCAGAAAAGCTTTCAGTGGTTGGCGCGCATATGGTGGATGCCCCCTTGGGCCGCACGCCCAAAGAGGCCGAGGAAGGGATGCTTGACGCGATGTTGGGCTGCGATGCTGCACTGTTTGATCAGGTGCATCCGGTCATTGATTGCTGGGCTGGCACCATCACGCGCATTGGCGAGGTGGGCACAGGCCACAAGATGAAGCTCTTGATGAATTTCTTAGGAGCCGCTTATGCTGCTCTTTATTCCGAGGCTACTGTTCTAGGCGCAGCAGTTGGGATCTCACCCCACGCGTTTCGCGAAGTGATTGCACCCAGCCGTCTTGGCTCAGGCTTCTTTGGTACATTCATGCAATATGTCTGCGATAGGGATAAGAATGCGCATAAATTCTCGATTGAGAATCTGTCAAAGGACATCCGCTATGTGAATGCGATGGCAACAGATGCGGGCGTGATGAATGTCATGGCATCCGCTGCGCGGCATTATTTCACCCATGCCGAAGCCATCGGAAAAGGCGGAGATTTTGTTCCAATGCTGTCGGATCACATTGGCAACTTAAACGGAATGGATTTAGCCGCCGAAGTAGCCAAAGGTAAAAAGTAGCACCTGCATCAAAAAGGAGGCTAACCATGCTATCCAAAGACGAGATCGCATCCTACCAAAAGAATGGCTATCTAATGGTGGAGGATGCAGTCAGCCCCTCCCAATTAAACGAATTGCGCCGCTTGACCGCGCAGTTCATTGAGGCCTCCCGCGATGTACGCGAAAGCAACGCGGTTTATGATCTCGACAAGGGCCACGGGCCAGACACCCCGCGCCTAACCCGGATCAAAATCCCGCATAAGCAGCATCCCTATTTCTGGGAGGTGCTGCGCAATTCACGCATGACCGAGGTGTTGGCAAGCCTGCTTGGCCCCGATACAGCCATTATCACTTCTAAGCTCAACACCAAGGCACCAGGCGGTGGGGCAGCGGTGGAATGGCACCAAGATTGGGCATTTTATCCACATACTAACGATGACCTTCTGGCCTTTGGCCTGATGCTTGAGGACGTGGATGCGGCCAATGGCCCATTGATGGTGATCCCTGAAACCCATCGCGGGCCAATTTTGGATCACGGCATAAACGGGGTTTTCGCGGGCGCGATCAATCCCGATGACCCACTCTTTGAGCGCGACAAGATTGTAACTTTGACAGGAAAAGCAGGATCAATGACGGTGCATCACGCCCGCATTCTGCACGGCTCAGCCCCGAATGTCAGCGATAGACCGCGCTATATTCTGTTCTATGAAATCGCCAAGGCAGACGCATGGCCGATCCTTGGTGCCGCTTCGTATATCCACGAATTGGGTCAGCGGCGGTTTTGGGAAGATTTACAGGAACGCATCATCACAGGCAAAGCCTGCCTAGTGCCCCGTCTTGAAACAGTGCCTGTGCGTATGCCCCTGCCACCTGCGCCAGACAACAGTTCAATTTTCAAAACTCAACAAAGCGCAGGCGCGAAAAGTGCGTTTCAGTGACAACGAGCGCGGACCTTCAATAAGTCGCGCGCCCACCTGACAGGTCAAAAACTGATGCAGTGGTAAAGGAATTCTCGCGGCTCACAAGCCAAGCGATCATTGCCGCTGCCTCATCAACTTCTAGAAAACGATTACGTGGGATCTTTGAAAGCATATAATCTATGTGCTGTTGCGTAATCTGATCGAAAATCGCTGTGCGTGCCGCGGCAGGTGTTACACAATTAACTGCAATGTCGTGGTTCGCGCATTCCTTTCCTAGTGACTTAGTAAAGCCAATGACACCAGCCTTCGAAGCGCTGTAAGCGCTTGCATTGGGGTTGCCTTCTTTACCAGCGATAGACGCAATGTTTACGATCCGACCAAAATTGCGTTCTATCATTCCAGAAATCACAGCTTTGTTCGTGTAATACGTGCCCATCAAATTGATGTCTATAACCCGCCGAAATTCGTCATTGGAATACTCCGCCACCGTCGCGTTATCTCCTGCAACACCCGCACTATTCACAAGGATATCGATGCGTCCAAACGCGGTCTCAGTTGCATTAACCGCTGCCTCAACAGAACTGTAATCGCTTACATTACAATCAATAGCCTGAACCCGCCCAACCGCAGACAAGCTTTTGACCGCTTTATCATTTAGTGCCGAATTCATATCCCAAAGCATAACACTAGCCCCGGATCGCAATATTCGTGATGCTACAGCATAACCTATGCCTTGCGCGCCACCCGTCACCACCGCACAAAGGCCCTCTAAGTTAATCCTGCTTTCAGTGTCTGACATAACTTACTCCCTAATTAATCGACTATTACTGCGCGCCCATCATTAATCATCTCGGAGATAATGGGCATTTCGCAAAATCCGTTGCGGACTTTTTCATCCAATGCATCTTCAGCTGCGCTGATTTCATTTATTGTAGCAATAACTTCATCAATTCGAGCAAAAGGTACTACTACCACGCCGTTTATGTCGGCCACGATAATATCACCACTTTGCACATTTCGTCCGCCAACTATGGCGCCGAAACCAACACGAGCAGGCCCATTGGAATAGGGCGAATTAGGGCTAAGACCCGTACAAAAAACTGGCAAACGGGTTTCCAAAATCCCCTCATAATCACGCATTTCGCCATCTGTAACGAACCCCGCCGCACCCTTGTTCTTTAGCATGCCACAGAAGCGATCCCCGGAAGCCGAGCAGTTTTTACCGCCTTGCATTGCAGCAATGACTATATCTCCCTTTTGCAAAACATGCAGCGCACCCATTGTGGCAAGAATTTCTGCTGGGCCATTTTCAGCGACAAGTGCCACCCCCACGGTGGTGTAAAGATCTTTATCTCGAGTAGCTGCAAAAAGGGGCTTAATACTACTGTCCATCGCACCCTGCCCCTCCATGGCGTCACAGACATAGCCGGTAGGTATATTCTTAAAAGCAGCAATTTGTGCTGAGGATGGGCGCTTGAAGTTCTCACAAATAGTCAAAATTGGTGGTTCAAAAATCACGTTATTTTCTCCTGTTGTAAAACAGCCAATCAAACTTTTTTCATTCTAACTAATCAATATACAGGCAAGCGACTTGAGTGGCTTTTACGCCATCAATCAAGGCCTGCTGCGCGTGATGTGACCCTGGCTAATGCAAGACCAGAGGTCGTTGCGAGACACTGTGCTTTTTGCCTTTGAATTATTTCTCCTGATAGTTCGGATAAGGCGAGCGCTAGCTCTTCCAAACGATCGCACTGCAACAAACCGCTGAGCATATCGTATTTAAGCCCAATCGTCATAAGAGCAATTAACTGCTCGTCAACTCTGCCGCGGATATCTGACATCGCAGAACTGATGCCCTCATCAAACTGACCACGGGCTTCGATAAAACATAAGGTCGCGACCGAACTCATATCTTCAGACTGAGTGAGACACGGATATAGCGCTTCATTGATGCACGACAGTACTCCCTCTTCGTCCTGAGTACCTTCAGACAAGCACGTGTTGAGTGTTAGTCGTGCATCTTGCGCTGATGCAGGGCCCGAAAAAACTAGCATGCAGGCCACTGTGAGGAATGACCAAAATTTCGTTTTCATAATGTTTCTCAGTTCAAACGCTTTACTCTTGCATTTGGTATACCATTTGCATTTTGTATAACAAGAACACTTTGACGTTTGACTTTATTAGAGCGGCTAACCCCAGCGAAGCCGCTCGATCAGGAGATTACAATGTCTGACACTCGCGCCAACAAACGTTTCCGCTCACAAGAGTGGTTTGATAACCCCAACAACCCGGGGATGACTGCTCTCTATGTTGAGCGTTATCAGAACTCGACGTTTTCACGCGAAGAATTACAAAGTGAGCGTCCAATCATTGGCATCGCTCAAACGGGATCTGATCTGGCACCATGTAATAAGATACATGTTTTCCTGATGGAACGGATCAAACAAGGCATTCGTGAGGCAGGCGGGGTTCCAATGGAATTTCCTGTCCATCCAATTCAGGAAACAGGCAAGAGGCCAACTGCAGCGCTTGATCGCAACCTGCAATATCTTTCGTTGGTAGAGGTTTTGCATGGTTATCCTATCGACGGAGTGGTGTTAACCACAGGATGTGACAAAACAACCCCAGCAATGTTGATGGGAGCAGCCACTGTCGATTTGCCAGCAATCGCGCTTAATGGCGGACCAATGCTTGACGGTTGGTGGAATGGAAAGCGAGCGGGTTCCGGCATGATCGTATGGGAAAGCCGTCGCCTGCTTGCTGCTGGTGAGATAGACTACGAAGAGTTCATGTCGCGGGTATGCTCGTCAGCGCCTTCACTCGGGCATTGCAATACCATGGGAACAGCTTCGACTATGAATGCCATGGCTGAAGCCTTGGGAATGTCTCTGACTGGAAACTCGGCTATTCCTGCACCATTTCGTGAGCGGATGACAATGGCTTACGAAACAGGCAAGCGAATTGTACAAATGGTTCATGAGGATCTAAAACCTTCCGACATCATGACGCGCAAAGCTTTTGAAAATGCTATCGTCGTTAATGCGGCGATTGGTGGTTCGACCAATGCTCCACCTCATTTGCAGGCGGTTGCCCGTCACATAGGTGTAGAACTTAACGTACGGGACTGGGAAAAGATCGGCTATGACGTACCACTAATGCTTAATATGCAGCCAGCAGGCGAGTATTTGGGGGAAAGCTTTTTCAGAGCCGGCGGTGTTCCTGCTGTTATGGGAGAACTACAAAAGGCAGGCCGCATTCATGAAGATGTAATTACTGCGACAGGTAAAAGTATGGGCCAAAACCTGGAAGGTCAGGTCTCTCGTGACCACAGCGTAATTACGACTTATGAAAAACCACTGCGTAAAAATGCAGGCTTTAAGGTGCTCTCAGGTAACCTGTTTGACTCAGCTTTAATGAAAACCTCTGTGATTTCGGAAGACTTTCGCAAGCGCTTCCTCTCAGAACCCGGGAATGAGGGCGTATTTGAGGCTAAGGCAGTGGTTTTTGAGGGCCCTGAAGATTATCACGAACGAGTTAATGAAGCCTCTTTGGGCATCGATGAGCACACCATCATGTTTATACGTGGCGTTGGCGCCGTTGGCTATCCTGGCTCAGCGGAAGTTGTGAACATGCAGCCACCTGATCACATCATTCGTCAAGGTATCAGCCACTTGCCGACCGTGGGAGATGGCCGTCAATCAGGTACATCTGAGAGCCCATCAATCCTGAACGCTTCGCCAGAAAGCGTAGTTGGAGGTGGCCTTGCCTATCTAAAGACAGGCGACCGGGTAAGATTGGATTTCAACAGTTCAACATTGCACGCATTAGTTGATGATGCCGAGTGGCAAGCCAGAATTGATGCTTGGATCCCTCCTGAGTTACATCATCAAACCCCATGGCAGGAAATTTATCGTACTCATGTGGGCCAGCTAGCCGATGGAGGTTGCTTAGAATTAGCGACTGCCTATCAGAAGATTGGGCGTGATCTACCCAGGGACAATCACTGAAGCCACCGCATAAGATCAATCGAACAAGGAGGCCTAATATGTCCAAAACTATTATCATTACAGGCGGCGGCGGCGGTGTCGGACGCGCCACAGCGCAACATTTCCTCGCCAATGGATGGCAAGTCGGCTTAATTGGCCGCAGATCCGCCGCTTTGGAAGAAACCGCGGCAAAAAATAAAAATACACTTATTTTACCATGTGATGTCACTGACGAAACCCAAGTAGAAAGTGCGTTTAACACTGCCTACGAGGCATGGGGACGATTGGACGCCGTATTCAACAATGCCGGCGTGAGCCTCGGAGGCGCGCCAATCGACGAACTTTCAGTGGATGACTGGCGTAATCTTATTGATATCAACGTTACAGGCAGCTTCATTGTGGCCCGCGCCGCTTTTAGGATCATGCGACATCAATCGCCACAGGGCGGCCGCATTATCAACAATGGATCTGTGTCTGCCTATGTACCACGTTGGGGCTCTGCGCCTTATACAGCTTCAAAACACGCGATTACCGGTCTTACTCGCTCAATCAGCCTTGACGGACGTCCATTCAACATTGCTTGCGGGCAAGTTGACATCGGCAACGCACTTACCGACATGGCCAGAAAAATGACAAAAGGTGTACCGCAAGCTGATGGAAGTATCGAAGTAGAGCCGGTCATGGATGTGTCTAATGTCGCAACATCCGTGCTTCATATGGCAAATCTTCCTTTGGAGGCCAATGTCCAGTTTATGACAGTCATGGCTACGAATATGCCATATATTGGACGTGGCTAAATTATTAGTGGAAGGGAGAACCGCCCTTCCACTCACCACCTAACGCTGTAAGCGCGAAGTCACTCTTTTTCCGCTATCGTTTTACCGGCTTAAGAAATTCGAAATCACAACCCTGTTCTGCCTGTGTGACTTCGGTAGCATAGAGCTTATTATATCCACGCAAATTCTCAGGCTCTTCGAGATCAGATACCCATTCTGACCGACGCTTATCTAATTCCTTTTCATCGACCAACAAATCAATACGCTTGTTGGACACAGAAATGCGAATGCGATCTCCATTTCGCACGAGTGATAGCGGACCTCCTATGGCTGCTTCAGGAGACACATGAAGCACAATAGTACCGAAAGCAGTTCCAGACATTCGGGCATCAGATATCCGCACCATATCTTTCACACCCAATTTGCTGAGCTTTTTAGGAATAGGTAAATACCCCGCTTCAGGCATCCCAGAGTCACTTTTTGGCCCTGCATTTTGTAGAACCATAAAGTCATCGCTAGAAATATCTAAATCTGGATCATCAACTCTTGCAGCTAAATCTTCGAGAGAGGAAAAAACAACGGCACGGCCCTCTGCTTCAAAGAGATTTTTGTCGGCCGCAGCCCGCTTTAATATTGCACCATTTGGAGCTAAATTTCCAAAAAGAGCAATCAACCCGCCTTCTGGCTCTAACGGCTCCTGTGCACGTGCTATAACCGTCGTATCTATGTAGCCGTCATCTGTCTCCAATCGATCGCCAAGCGTTTCACCGGTCACACTAATTGTATCCAAGTGTAGCAGGGGACGTAATTCGCGAAGTACAGCTCCCATCCCACCCGCGAAGAAAAAATCTTCCATGTAATGTGAGCCCATAGGCTTTAGATTAACGAGGACTGGTGTCGTATCCGATAGCTCGTTCAATCGCTCTAAAGAAACGTTTATCCCTAGCCGACCAGCAACGGCAGTTAGGTGCACTATGGCATTGGTTGAGCCGCTTAGCGCGAGCAAAACCCTGATTGCGTTTTCAACGGATTTTTCAGTTATGATTTCACTAGGAAGTATGGGTTTTTCAACCATCCGCGCCGCGGCCAAACCAGACGCTTCAGCCGCTCTAAGGCGATCCGCATGCACCGCGGGTATAGCGGCCGTACCAGGAATGGTCATTCCTAGAGTTTCAGCAACACAAGCCATTGTTGAGGCAGTGCCCATAACTGCACAACTGCCTGCAGTAGTGGCTAGCCGACCTTCAATATCATCGATTTGGTCTTTTGAGACATCACCAGACCTGTACTTAGCCCAAAACCTGCGACAATCGGTGCAAGCTCCTAGCCTTTCTTCACCATAGCGGGAAGTCATCATTGGACCACCAACCAGCTGAACTGCCGGTAAATTTGCTGAAGCCGCACCCATTAATTGAGCCGGCACAGTTTTGTCGCAGCCCCCCATCAACACAACGGCATCCATTGGCTGAGCTCTTATCATTTCCTCGACGTCCATCGACATCAAATTTCTAAATTTCAGACTAGTCGGATTAAGAAAAACCTCGCCGAGCGATATGGTCGGAAACTCAATGGGCAGTCCCCCTCCTAGAAGAACGCCCCGCTTAACCGCCTCAAGCAATTCAGGGAAATGCCGATGGCAATTGTTAAATCCCGAATAGCTATTGGCTATTCCAACAATAGGCTTTTTCAAAACCTCTTTTGAGTATCCCATTGAGGCCGCAAATGAGTTCCTCAAATACAATGAGAAATCTTGGTCACCGTAATTGGTAAGTCCCTTACTGAAGCCGACTTTTTTCTCTTTTGACATAATCACCCCAAAAGAAGTCTTATCCAACGAGATTGGCCTGCACTTTTTTGTAACGTTCTCTTCGCCAAATATAGAGACCAGAAGCGATGATAACTGCAGCCCCGGCTAAAGTCCAAACCGTTGGATATGTGTTGAAAATTACTACACCTACCAACGCAGCCCAAAAAACCTGTGTGTAGATCAGCGGAGCTAGAATTGATGCGTCAGCCCAACGATGGGCAGTGGTAACCGCAATATGGCCCATAGCGCCGCAGAAACCAATTATGCCTAGGACGGCCCAGTCAACGCCGTTGTTTGGCCATACCCAAACATTTAAGGCAAATGGCGCTAGCACTATTGTAGCAATTCCGCTGGACCATACCTGTTGTGTTGCATTCCTCTCTATACCGGCTAACAGCCGGGTCATGATGAAATATGTCGAAGCCATCAATAAAACGCATAAGCTTAGAAGCATTGCTGGATGAAACGATTGCCCCCACGGCTGAACCACCAGAAGAACCCCAACAAAACCAACACACACTGCAATAATTCGACGCAAACCCACCTTTTCACCAAGGATTGGGATAGCCATTAAGGTTATTACAATGGGTCCAGCAAAAGAAATCGTCGTAGTCACGGTAATGGGAAGAAATTTTAGAGCTTGAAAGTTCAAAACAGTGCCCATGAAAAGAGCGCAAGAGCGCAATATTTGACGCTTTGGCGCGTTGGAATGAAACACCTGAAACCCTTCACGCGGCACATAAATTATTAGTGAAATCAAAAAGTGTCCTGCGTATCGAACAAAGACAATCTGTAAAACAGGAATGCCAACTATACTCAACCATTTTGCAGACGTATCAATGCCAGTGAAAAATATCACTGCTAGGGCCATAGCCAGCACGCCAGCAAAAACTCGATGCTCTCTGGGCTCCGGGACGGTCATTTTGATGAATTACATCGTCATGCCACCGTCAATGGCGACGCATTGACCGGTCATGTACTTCGTTTCGTCGCAGGAAAGATATACCACAAGCTCTGCAATTTCATCCGCGGTACCGAGTCTTCCCATTGGCTGTCGCGCAACAAAATCTTTCATCGCCTGATCGTAATCACCTGTTGCATGCAAACGGCCTTGTAAACTTGGCGTATCTACAGTGCCAGGTGCAATACAATTCGCACGAATACCGCGCGTAACATAATCGGCGGCAACCTGTTTGGTTAGGGCAATAGTTGCGCCTTTAGATGTCCCATAAATAAAGCGGTTGGGAAGACCGCGGAGAGATGAACATACCGATGCGATGTTCACAATGGCTCCATGACCGCGCTCTAACATCCCAGGAACAGCGGCTTGGATTGCGTGAAAATGAGCCCGCACGTTCAAGTTCATCGCCAAGTCAAAATCTTCATCGGTTGCTTGCTCAATCGTACCAGAATGCACAATCCCAGAGCAATTCACCAAAACATCTGGCTGTGCTTTTGTCACTGCTGCAACCAGAGCAGCTTTATCAAGAACATCAAGTGCAAAAGCTTCCGCGACATTTAAGTCAGCCAGAAATTTATCATGTAAATCCGTGGCAATGACGTGTGCGCCTTCACGCGAAAGAGCCAGGGCACTGGCCCGTCCAATCCCCTGCCCGGCAGCAGTTACAAATACGCGCTTACCTTGTAATCTCATGATGATTTCCTTCTCAAATTTTCAACCATCCAGTCCACAATCTGCGGGACCATTAAACCCCCTGCGCCACCTTCAACAATTTCGGCAAGCGTGGCGTTAGCTGCACCTGACATACGGCTATTAAGGCCTAAATCTTGGGCCATTTGTCGATAATAGCCGACATCCTTAGCTGCATTTTGTGCTGAGAACGCCAGATCGATCTGCCCTTCGGTGGCGTAATTTCGAACAAATTGCATCATACCTGAATGGTTTGGTCCTGCCGCCATCACCTCATAAAGAGATTGACGCGCGATTTTCGCCTCATCGGCGAGAGCAAAAGCCTCTGCCATAGAAATCGCCGTAGTCATGGCAAAGTAATTGTTGATCAACTTAATTGTGTGACCATTCCCAAGCTTGCCTAAATGGAAAACATTTTCACCCAAGACGTCAAGAACCGGCTTCACGCGTGTGTAAGCATCTTCGTCGCCGGCACACATAATATTTAATTTGCCATCATAGGCGTGGGCAGGGGTGCGCCCTAAAGGTGCATCAAGATAAATCGCGCCTTTCTCTTCCAAAGCCGCTCCGATCTTTAGTGTGGACGCCGGCAGCGAGGTGCCGAAATCAATCACAATTTGATTAGGCTTTGCGCCCGCAAGCACACCGGCCTCGCCAAAAATTCGCGCTTCTACTTGTGCCGAAGTACCCATGCAAAGCATCACAATATCGACCGACGCTGTTAGACTTGCAGCGTCTAGCGCTTCAACCGCGCCTTTTGCAGCGACTTCCTCGATCCCACTACGATCTTTGTGCCCCAAAACCGTTACAGGATGGCCCGCTGCCAAGAGGCGGGAAGCCATCGCTCGCCCCATAAGACCCAGTCCAATAAATCCAATGTGTTCAGCCATGTGCTCTACCTTTTATCTTTTCAAATACCACGGAAATCTTGGGGAACCTCGCCACGAGATACAGGCTTTCCGAGCTTTGCCGACAAGGCCGTAGCAAGCGTCATTTCCATCGCCAGAATACCTTGGGATCCAGTGCACAGGACATCATCATGTGCACCATCTATAACCGCAGCGAACCGCTCCATCTGAGCAAGGATCGGATCAATAGAACTATAAGCAGGCGCTTCAAATTGAGACAGACCCCGTCCCCATTCAACTTCACCAGAGTAATCGGCCCTCCAAATCTTACGTGACGGAAACTCCATCGAAGCTCTTGTACCAGAGATCTTAATATAGTCCTGACCTGTCCCTGCAATATTTGGATTTTCGAACGTTCCTGCCTCAAAACTCCAAGGCGAAGCCCCAGCATCAGAGATTAAAAAAGATCCTAAAGCTCCATTTTCAAATCTCAACGCCAATGAAGCGGTGTCTTCGATTTCTAACTTGCGGCGAGCAGATGAAGTCAGTGCAGTTACCTCACTGATTTCACCAATTAAAAAGTTTAGTAAATCGATTTCGTGGATCAAATTTATCATAAGAGGGCCCGCACCTGGCTTACGACGCCAAAGTGGGTCGAAATAGCTGTCATTTTTGCGTAGTGACCAAAAACCTTGAACACCAACCAAATCACCGAGACTTGAAAGCTCTTCACGCGCCGAAACCGTGAAAGGATGGCAGCGCCGATGATGCCCAACAACCAGCGGGATGCCAGCTTTTTCGAAAGCATCAACAACTGCACGAGCCTCACCGAGTGTTGCCGCCACGGGCTTTTCAAGAAGCACTCCGAGCCCTTTATCCAAAGCCGACATAGAGTTCTCGTAGTGAGCTGGAGTTGGTGTCGCAATGACAGCAGCCTGAACATTTTTGGGCAAGTCATCTACGGCGGCCACAGCAGACAGGCCGCTTTCTGTAAGTTTAATCCGCCGGGCTTCATCCGCCTCTACAACAGCAACAAGGTCAACAAAATCAGACTTTAGCGCCACTTCTACATGGCGCGCTCCAATTAATCCTGCTCCGATAACACAAATTGGGAGACGTTTTTTCATAATCCTACCTTACATCACCGCGCCAACTTGCCATGGTACAAATTCAAAATCACCCAACCCCTGCGTCTCAGATTTTGATTTCTCACCAGACGCCATACATAACCAAGCATCATAGATTTCACGTCCTACTTGCTCGACAGATGCGCCGTCAGTGAGAATACGACCGGCATTCACATCCATGTCTTCAATAAGTCGGTTATACATCTCAGTGTTTGTTGCTACCTTTAAAGTCGGTGAAGGCTTAGAGCCAAAGGCCGAACCGCGCCCTGTCGTGAAGACAACTAGGTTACAACCACTTGCAATTTGTCCCGTAACACTTGCCGGGTCATATCCGGGGCTATCCATGAAAGTGAACCCCTTGGTTGTGACCGGCTCAGCGTATTTATAAACACCGGTAAGCGGAGTGGTCCCGCCCTTGGCCGCTGCGCCCAAGGATTTTTCCAAAATTGTGGTCAAACCGCCCTTCTTATTTCCGGGAGAAGGATTGTTATCCATCGACCCCCCATTGCGCGATGTATAAGTTTCCCACCATTTAATTAATTCAATCAGCTTATCGCCAACTTTGCGATCTGCCGCACGGGCCGTCAAAAGGTGTTCGGCCCCATAAATTTCAGGAGTTTCGGCCAAAACTCCCGTGCCTCCCTGCGCAACTAATAGATCACATGCATATCCAACTGCTGGGTTAGCGGTAATTCCAGACCATGCATCTGATCCGCCGCATTGAAGGGCAACCATTAACTCAGATGCGGGACATTTCTCACGCTGGGCTTCATTTACCAAAGGCAGCATGGCGTTAATTTTTTCGATACCCCATTCGACTGTCCGGCGAAGTCCACCGATATCTTGAATATTCATTGTCTGAAACAATGGGCCAGGCTTCAAACCATAGGCTTCGATCAGCCAATCAATTTGCATCATCTCACAGCCTAAACCGGCCATAAGAACTCCACCAACATTTGGGTTTCGTGCATATCCCCAAAGAGTTCGCTGCAGCAGCTCAAAGCCAGTGCCGTCTCCACCCATCGCACAGCCAGTTCCATGGACGAATGCAACCACCCCGTCTACATTCGGATACGCTGCTAGACGTTCAGAGGTAAAATGTTCGGCGATTAAGCGAGCCGCAGTTGCAGAGCAGTTAACGCTGGTTAAGACTGCAATATAATTACGGGTACCAACGCGACCCGTGGCACGTCGATACCCCATAAAATAATCTATCTGGTCTGCAGCAACGACAGGACGCAGATTAGTTGAATATTCATACTCGGTATCTACGTTACGGAATTCCAAGTTGTGCGTGTGCACATGCGAACCCTTCGGTATGTTGCAGCCTGCGTAACCAATAGTTTGGGAATATTTGATAATTGCTGAACCCGCCGGAATATCCTCTGAAGCAACTTTGTGACCACGAGGAATTTCTTGAACCGCGCCCTCATCGCCAATTTTAAGAGTTTCTAGGGCAGTAACAACATTATCGGATTGGGAAAGTCTTACTGTCTTCATATCCAAACACCACTAAACACAACGTCCATAGAAGAACGCGCGCAATTTGTTTCACAATTACGCGCGCTCCAATTTTGATAAGTTATTGACCTATCCTAAAGGAATAACGTCACCATGTTGGGCCAAATGAGCAATACAGCCAAAGCGCAAAGCTGCAGAAGAATAAAGGGCAGGAAACCTCTAAAAATGGCCGTCAATGTGATGTGCGGCGGCGCAACCGATTTTAGGTAAAACGCCGCTGGTCCGAATGGTGGCGACAGGAAGCTTACCTGCATGTTCATACAGAACACCACACCAAACCAAATTGCGACATAGCGAGGCTCGAGCTGGCCTATTAGTCCTATCTCCTCAATCGGAAGCCTTGTCACGATAGGCAAGAACACTGGCATTACCAAAAGCACAATGCCAATCCAGTCCATAAACATGCCCATGATGAGGAAGATGAGCATCATCATCAAGATAACGCCCATTGTTGGCAACTCCGAAGCAACGATCAAGTTAGCAACGTAAGTTGGTCCACCAGCTAGCGTGTATGCTGCTGCCAAAGCTGCGGCACCGATCGTAACCCAGATAATTGTGCCGGTAGACTTCAACGTCCTCATAAGGCTGTCCCAAACAATCTCGAAGGTCATTTCGCGACGGACTAACCCAAGCACAAACACTGCTATCACGCCCATCCCGGCAGCTTCTGTGATCCCAGTAATACCCATATAGATGGAACCCAGAACAACCCCAATCACGATCGTAGGGGCAATCAAGCCTTTGCCCATCTCCCAACCACGTTCGGTGCGTTCTTTTCCAACCAACAAAAACACGGTCGCTGTAGCCAGAGCAAAGGCTCCAACAATGTAGGGAATATCAGCAACCATCCCCAACGGAATTGGATCAATACCTTCTACGATTTTATTGTCACCAGTGAGCGTGAAAAACACAGCTCGGATGAAGAGGACACCCGTCACCCACATGGCAAACTTAGCGAAAAAGCCAAGGAACAACATACCCTTTTCGGATCCAGAAGGCATCGAAGGATCAGGCTCCGGCAGAGGAGCAAGTGACGGGTTTAGGTTGGTGCGGATCAAGATGTAAAGAATGAAAAACGTCGCCAACATGAAGCCAGGTAGGAAAGATGCTGTGAACAAAGCCTTGATCGAAGTTTCAGTCACCAAGCCATAGAAGATCAAAACGATAGATGGCGGGATCATTGTACCCAAGGAGCCAGACGCACAGATGGTTCCGATTGCCAGATTTTGATTATATCCAAGACGCAGCATTTGGGGCAAAGCGATGAGGCCCAGAAGTACAACCTCACCACCAATAATGCCGGACATGGCAGCCATAATGACCGCCATAATCGCGGTCACTACTGCAATACCACCCCGAGTTCGGCTCAACCAAACGTTCAGAGAACTGTACATGTCTCGGGCGATACCACAGCGCTCTAGTAGTGCCGCCATGAAGATAAAGAGAGGAACCGAAATCAGAACGTAGTTTGTCATCTGGCGATAAATTGCCTGACTGAGAACGGCCAATGGGCCAGAGCCAAAATCTCTGAAGATGAATTCCGGGCCAAACTTCATACCCAGAACAAGAACTGCCAACGCAGCCGATGCAAACCCAAGCGGCATACCAATCGCCAACAAAGCAAACATTGAAAGGAGCAGAACAAGACTAATTGTGCCGATGTCATCAGTCTTGATCCACGAAAATAATTCCAAAAATTCCATGTTTACTGCTCCAAAGTCTTACGAATATTTTCGATTTCCGTTTCATCAATGTCATCGTGGGCAAGGTGCTCAGGAGCCTTGTTCCAATCTGAGAAGAGGTTGGACACAGCTTGCACAGCGACCAAGCTGATGATGGCCAGAAGTGAAGCCTTCAATGTGCCTGGGATGGGTGGATCCCAAAACGTTCCGAAAACCTCCATACGGGCCCAACGTGCTGCCGCATCGTTGTAGCCCCCCCAGACAAGCGCAAAGGCAAAGAAAACGATTAAAACAACAGAAATAACGTCAGCAGTTTTTTGCGCCCAGCGTGGCATCATATCGTAGATAACGTAGATCCGAATATGGCTTCGCTGCTGCATGGCGTACTGACCAGCGAACAAGAACACGAAAGCAGCAATCCAAAGCGACATCTCGTTGGCCCACAAAGTTGGCGCTGAAAATACATACCGCGCAACCACCTCGTAGAACATTACCATCACAATTACAGCAATCGCGATCATGGTAAGCCTGGACGTCACCAAAGTTAGTTTGTCAAAAAAGCCGTCGGGCACGGGCTCAATCGCACCTTTGGTGTCAGAAAAATAAAGCGAGGTCATGATTAAAGTAAAGGCAACTGATACCCAAGTAACCGGTACAATTGGCCGCCCTTCAGGCCGGATCATCTCATACAGGCCCATACCTTCCTCTGCCCACAAATGGGTGGACAAGAGATACAAGTAGATGACGCCCGTAATACAGCCAGATGCAATCGCTAGCATTTTTACTGGTTGGCGCATCTTCCCCAACCAAAGACTATTAGTCTGCATAATTTGCCCCAATCACGTGTTGGTTTAACTCTGCTGGAAGGGGCTGGCGAACCTGGTAGTTCGCCAGCCCCGAGCTAACCGCTAATTGCGGCCATTGAGCATTAGTTGATCAGGCCCAGAACGGTCATGTACTCAACATGGCTGTCTACCAGCGCAGCTGCCTCAGGCGAACGTGTTGCCCAGTCAGCCCAAGCTTCTTGAGCCATCGAGCGGAACATCGCACGATCTTCTGCCGACCAGTCGTGAAGCACGATACCATCTGCTGTCAACTGAGCCGCCGCTTCGGCGTTTGCAACGTCCATGTAAAGGGTCAGCTGCAGAGAAAGCTTCTGCCATGCAACTTCCATGATGCGCTGCTGCTGCTCAGTCAAACCATCCCAAACGTCCTTGTTACAGGCTAGGTGGTCAGATGGCATTGAGTGGAAGCCAGGGAATGACGCATGCCCTACGATGTCGTAAAGACCCATTGCTACGTTGTTAGCAAGCGCAGAAGCGTCGGCGCCGTCGATCACACCCGTCTCAAGAGCGGTAAAGATGTCGGTAAAGTCCATCACGATAGGCGATGCGCCGAGCTTCTCAAAAATCTCGGTCTCCATTCCAGGAGGCGAGCGGAACTTCCAACCTACAAGATCTGCTGGTCCAGCGATTGGACGGGAAGAAGACATCGATTCTTGGCCAAACAGCGACCAGCCGATGAGCTGCATGTTGTATGCATTGTACAGCTCCTGGGCATCGTCGTATCCACCGCCTTGGTAAAGCCACGAATACTGCTGCCATGGAGTGTCATAACCACCCATGATATCGCCCAAGAATTGGAAGGCAGGGTTTTTACCAGTTTGGTAAGCGGCGCCGGTTGCGTCGCAATCCAGAATGCCGTTAACCGCAGCGTCCCAAGTTTCAACAGAACCCACAACAGATGAGGAGAAGAACATCTCTACAGTAATGTCTCCACCCGACATTACGTTAACGTCGTCAGCCCACTGTGTAATATGACGACCAAGCGGCGTTTCAGCAGCGTGGTGAGTTTGGATCCGGAGATTGACCGGGTCCGCTGCCGCTGCGCCGGCGACCATAGCACCCGCTGCAGCTGTTACTAAAAGCGATTTAATTTTCATCGTTCCTCCCTTTGCGGCTTTAGCCGCTGAGTATTTTGCTGCTGTACTGCAGCTTTTAAAATTCGATGGCGCACCATCTAGAATCGACGGTAGCCAAAGCGCTATCGACAATCAACAACTTTTGGTATACCAAAATTTTTCATCTCAATTACTTCAAACGTTGTTAGTTGGTTTGTTTTCGGTTGTGAAATTTCTATGTCAGAGTTTTCGTCGCAAAATTTGGCTGACCAAACGGCTCTAAAGCTCAGAAGATGCATCCTTAGAGGTGACGTCAAACCTGGCGATCCAATCAAGGAACGAGACACAGCCATCGTGATGGGTGTGAGTCGTACGCCGATGCGCGAGGCGATCCGTATGCTGTCCAAGGAAGGGCTCATTGAGCTTCGGCCAAGCAGGAGTCCAATAGTTGCAGAGCTGAATATAACGTCCGCAACAGAGCAGGCTGCAGTCCTTATTGCTTTGGAAAATCTTTCCGTTGAACTAGCGTGCGAAAACGCGACCGAGAAAGATCTAGAGGACATGCAGCAAATTGTTGAAAATATGGATTCGAATTTCTACCAGTTCGACCCCCTCGACATGTTTGAGATTGACATGTCGTTTCATACAGCTATCGCCAAAGCGTCGCACAACTCGGCACTAGCAAAGACACATCAAGCCTTTCAGCAACGGCTATGGCACGCACGCTATTTAGCCGCGCGGCAACGTCGCAACCGAGATCGTGTCGTCAGTCAACATAACGCTATCCTAGAAGGGTTGAAAATGAGAGACAAACGGGCCGCTTGCAGCGCAGTGGGAGCGCATCTGTCACAATTAGCCGAAGATATTCGTCAACAGATTACAAACCAACATGCCCGGAAGGGTACATAACGAGATCAAATCAAGAGTGGGAGAATAATAGATGAAATTACTGCGCTACGGCCCCCAGGGTCAGGAAAAGCCAGCTATTCTAGATGCAGAAGGCCAAGTGCGCGACCTGTCGGGCCATGTCGCCGATTTCGCAGGCGCAGCCGTGTCACTTGAGGCTTTGGACACAATCCGCAAAATCGACATCTCAACGCTACCCGTTGTTGCCAATCCTGGTCGGATTGGGGCCTGCCTTGCCTCTGTGCCTAATTTCTATTGCATTGGCTTAAACTATGCCAAACACGCCGCCGAGACGGGCGCAGAGCCCCCAAAGGAGCCCATCATTTTCTCCAAAGCGACCTCATCCTTGTCTGGCCCGTTTGACCCTGTGGTCATTCCACGCAATTCGGTCAAAGCCGATTGGGAGGTCGAGCTTGGCGTGGTGATCGGCCGCGAGGCGCTTTATGTCAGCGAGGCAGATGCGCTCTCTTATGTGGCGGGCTATTGCACCATTAACGATGTCTCAGAGCGCGAGTTCCAAATCGAAAAAGGTGGTCAGTGGATCAAAGGCAAATCTGCCCCAACCTTTGGCCCTACAGGCCCCTATCTGGTCACCGCAGATGAGGTTGGCGATCCACAAAAACTGGGGCTAACCTTGTCGCTGAATGGCGAAGTTGTGCAGGATTCGAACACCGATGATATGATTTTTGGTGTCGCGAAAATCATCTCCTACATGAGCCAATTCATGAAACTGGTTCCGGGCGATATCATCGCGACAGGCACACCTTCGGGCGTAGGTATGGGGATGAAACCGCAACGATTCCTCAAGCCAGGTGATATGATGGAGATCGAAGTGAAGGGTCTCGGCGCACAAAAACAAACAGCCGAAGCTGCAAGCTAAGGCCATCTAAGTTTCCCAAGGCGGGGTTGGCCCGCCTTGGTTTTTTATGTTCGGCCAGAGTTTGTCCCCATGTCGCGCACGCCCAACCTTAACGGCTTTCTGTATTTCGAAACCGTGGCACGGCGGGGCACGATCAGCCGCGCCGCCGAAGAGATGTCAGTATCGCCCTCAGCGGTCAGCCAACAAATCAAACTTCTTGAACAAAATCTGGGCGTAAAGCTGTTCCGCCGTCAGGGGCGTATGTTGAGCCTGACGCTGGAAGGCGAGCAACTGTTTCAATCGGCCTCTGTGGCGCTTCGCATGCTGCGCGACACAAGCCGTCATTTCAAACGCGGGCGCGAAACTTATCAGCTGAATATGCGCGTAACCCCCAGTTTTGGGGTGCGGTGGTTGGGCCCCCGCCTGTCTGATTTCATCGCGCGACATCCTGATTGGGATCTTCACATTGATGCGGCCCCCGACCCCACCGATTTTGACCGCGAGATGATGGAACTGGATCTACGCTATGGCACGGGGAATTGGCCAGGCTATCACAGCGAAGCGGTGTTTGACGATTGCGTGGTTCCCCTGTGCAGCCCCGACTACCTAAAAGAGCTCCCACAAAGCGGCGATGCCGCCGCCACCCTTGCCGCGGCACGTCTCATTGGCACGCCACGGACCTTGTGCCAGTGGGACTATTGGCTGAACCACAATGCCATCACCCTGCCCGAACGGCATATGCCGATTTTGATGGATCGCTCCTCTATGGCGCTGCAACTGGCCGTTGATGGGGTGGGCGTGGTGCTCGACAGCATGTCCTTAGCTATGCCTGAAATCGCCGAGGGGCGGCTTGTGCCAGTTCTGCCGCAAATTCCCGTTTTGCGCTTTACATCCTATTGGGCGATCTGCCCGAGCCGCTATATCAAGCGGCGCGCTGTGCAAGAATTTCTTGCATGGTTAAAATCGCAGACCAAGGATTTCGAAATTGAAATCACCGCTGCCTGCGCCCGCCACGGATTGCGTCAAACCCGTATAGAGTTCGACCTCGAGCGGGCGGCAGAGCAGCATTAGGTTCAGTGGATCAACGATCCACCGTTCACATCGACCTCAGAGCCCGTGACATAGGCCGAAAGATCAGATGCCAAGAACAACGCGCAACCTGCCACGTCCGAGGCTTCGCCCGCGCGCCCCATCGGGATGCCCGCAAGGATCTGCACCTTCATCTCAGGGGTCAGCTTGCCCGCCGTGATATCGGTAGCGATAAATCCTGGGCAAATCGCATTGGCACGGATGCCATCAGGCGCCAATTCCCGTGCCATTGCCTTGGTCAGGCCCAAAACACCCGCCTTGGCCGCCGAATAATGCGGCCCGCCAAAAATACCGCCGCCCCGCTGCGCCGATACCGATGACATATTCACAAGCTTGCCACTTTGGCGCTCACGCATATGCGGGATTACAGCTTGGCTCATATTCAGCGTGCCAAGCAGGTTCACATCTAACACGGCATCATAGTTTTCATGGCGAATTTCCATGATCTTTAACGGCTGTGTGATGCCTGCATTATTGACCAAAATATCAATCTTGCCATAGGCCTCGAGGATCACAGCGACCGCGCGGTCGCAATCCTCTTTACGGGTCACATCGCAGGCAAGCCCGATATGGCCCGCACCCAAATCAGCGGCGGCTTCTTCGGCTTGGCCCTCGTCCAAATCCAAGATTGCCACTTTTGCGCCATGCTCGACGAAAAGCTTTGCCGTGGCCTTGCCCAATCCGCGCGGGCTTGCAGCCCCTGTGATGATGGCAATCTGTCCGTCCAGTAAACCCATTCTCGCTTCTCCTTTGACCGCGCCGCGCGGCGCGTGGTTATTGGTCGACCCAACGGCGCAGTTGCTCTGCAATCCGTTCAACTGTGATCCCGTATTGGTCATGCAGGCTTGGCAATGCGCCTGCGTCCAAAAATTCATCTGGCAAGCCAATTTGGCGCAATGGCACGAAGACATCATGCGTCATCAGCGTCTTGGCGACCGCATCACCAAGCCCGCCGGTGATGGAATGATTTTCTGCAACCACCACAAGGCGCCCGTTTTTTTGTGCCTCGGCAAGAATTGTGTCTTGATCCAAGGGTTTGATGGTTGGGCTGTGCAACACCGCAACGCCAATGCCATCTTGCGCCAGAACCTGCGCCGCATCCAAAGCGCGCATGGTCATGATCCCTGAAGAAATGATCAAAACATCCGCACCCTCGCGCAGCAACTTCGCGCGACCAAGCTCAAAACTATAATCATACGCGCCCAATACATTGGCCACTTGCCCGCGCAAAAGCCTCATATATGCAGGGCCGTTATAGTCTGTGATGGCGCGCGTGGCCTGTGCCACATCCACCGCATCGCAAGGGTCAATCACCACCATATTGGGCATCGCCCGCATGATCGCCATGTCTTCGGTCGCTTGATGGCTTGGGCCATAGCCCGTGGTCAGACCCGGCAGCGCGCAGACGATTTTGACGGGCAGGTTTTCCTCTGCAATCGCCATAGCGATAAAGTCATAGGCGCGCCGCGCGGCAAAAACCGCGTAGGTGGTTGCAAAGGGCGTAAACCCTTCGCGGGCAAGCCCTGCTGCGGCCGACATCAAAAGCCCTTCGGCCATGCCCATCTGATAAAACCGCTCAGGATAGGCCTGCGCAAAAATATGCAGATCGGTGTATTTCGACAAATCGGCAGACAACCCCACGATATCCGCACGGGTCTTGGCCAAGTCCACCAATGCATGACCAAATGGCGCTGCAATCGTCTCGCGGCCTTCGGCATCGAGAGAGGCGATCATAGCGGATGTGCGCACTGCATCTGCGCCACTTGCGCGGCTGCGGGGGGTATATTTCGACTTTCTGCGGGAATGGGGAGGGATGCTCATAGCGGCTTTTTCTCCTCATGCTCAGCCAAGGCCTTGGCCCATTCATCGGCTTCGACACGGATAAAATGCGTTTTCTCACGGGTCTCAAGAAAGCTGATCCCATGACACATTTTGGTATTGCAAATAATAACACGAGGGCATGGATTGGGATGCGTTTTGGCCGCATCAAAGGCCGCAACCACCGCTGCTAAATCATTGCCATCCACCTCTTGTGCGAACCAGCCAAAGGCCTCCCATTTCGGCGCTTCGGCCCCTTGGGCCAAGGCCGCACGACTTGGACCATCGGCCTGTTGATTGTTGAAATCAACGATCGCAATCAGGTTGTCCAATTTCCATTGGGTGGCAGACATCACGGCCTCCCAAGTCGAGCCTTCGCCAAGTTCGCCATCTGACAAAAGATTATAAACAAAGGCAGGGTTGTTCTTGCGTTTCAGACCCAAGGCTGCGCCCACCGCAATGCCCAACCCATGACCAAGCGATCCGCCTGTGATCTCCATTCCAGGCGTATAGGCGGCCATGCCCGACATCGGCAGGCGGCTATCATCCATGCCATAGGTGGCGATTTCATCCTCGGGCAAAATCCCCGCTTCAATCAGCGCCGCATAGAGCGCGATCGCATAGTGACCTATGGAGAGATAAAACCTATCGCGCCCTTCCCATTCTGGATCATCGGCGCGCAAGCGCATCGCATGAAAATAGGACACGGCCAAAACATCAGCGACACCAAGCGCCTGACCGATATAGCCTTGCCCCTGCACCTCGCCCATCAATAGCGCGTTGCGCCGAATGGCCCAAGCCCGTTGTGCCAGCGACATATTTGCTCCGCTCTGGCTCACAAGACCCCTCCCTACATGCTCTGCGATTTCCCCGTGATATCCGCGCAGAAGATGCGGCAGCGACAGGGCGAAAAACAAGACCAGATAAATGAATTATCTTTAAGCCCTGCTTTAAGATAATGCTCAAAAAAAATGATGGTTATTGTCGCAGCCGTCCCGTTATCAAAGATAGGGCTTGTGCCGCAACCAATAGGGGAAAGACATCATGAACCTGTCACGACTGCTTGCCGAATATAATGCCGCCAAGGGGCCTGTGCGTGTTGGTTTGATTGGGGCGGGGAAATTTGGCTCAATGATCCTCGCGCAGGCAAAGCACATCAAGGGCTATCACATCGTGGGCGTTGCGGATCTTGATATCAGCAAGGCCAAAGCCTCCTTCGCGCGCGTTCATTGGGCTGCCGAGGCCTATGACGCCCAAACCCTCTCTGACGCTTATAAGACGGGCAAAACCTGCATTACTGATGACGCGCACGCGTTGATGGAATTTGATGGCATCGACTGCGTGATTGAGGCCACAGGGCATCCGATTGCAGGCATCCGCCATGCGCTTGCCGCCATTGAGGCGGGCAAACATGTGGTCATGGTTAATGTTGAGGCCGATGTTCTATGCGGGGCCTATCTGGCCGCGCGCGCCCGTGAAAAAGGTGTGGTCTATTCCATGGCCTATGGCGATCAGCCCGCCGCCATTTGCGAACTTGTCGATTGGGTGCAGGCGAGCGGCTTTGAATTGGTCGCCGCAGGAAAGGGCATGAATTTCTGCCCGCATTACCGCTATTCGACCCCCGACACGGTCTGGGGCTTTTTCGGGTGGAGCGATGAAGAAGTCGCTGCAGGTGATTTCAATCCAAAAATGTATAACAGTTTCACCGATGGCACGAAGGCCGCGATTGAAATGGCCGCGGTCGCCAATGCCACAGGGCTTGACTGTCCAGAGGATGGCTTGGCCTTTCACCCTGCGGGCCTGCATGATCTGGCACGCGTATTCAAACCCCAATCCGAAGGCGGGCAATTGGCCCGTGCAGGTTTGGTCGATATCGCAGCAAGTCGCGAGCCCGATGGGCGGGTGGTGATGAACAATATCCAGTACGGAATGTTTGTCACCTTTCGGGCGCCCGATGAATATACGCGGGCCTGCTTTCAACAATATGGGCTCTTGACCGATGACAGCGGGTGGTATGGGTCGATGTGGCGGCCGTTTCATTTGATCGGCCTTGAAACATCGGTTTCCGTGTTGAATGCGGTTTTGCGAGGCGAGGCCACAGGCAGTTCAACGCTTTACCGCGCCGATGCAGTCGCAACCGCCAAAGGGGATTTCAAAGCAGGCGACTATTTGGACGGCGAAGGCGGGTTCAAAGTGTGGGCCAAGGCAATCCCCGCAACGCGCGCGGCCAAGGTCAATGCCTTGCCAATCGGGCTTGCACACCACATCAAACTCAAGCGCGACATCGCCCGCGACCAGATCGTGACCCTAGACGATGTCGAAATTAAAGACGATCTCGATATATTTGAGATGCGCCGTGCCTTGCGCGAAATGGCCAATGGCTAGGGAGGGCAGCATGAACATCCAATCCATGGCGGATTCAATCCGCTTTTTGGCACTTGATACGATTGTGGCAGCGGGTGAGGGTCATCAAGGCGTCCCGCTTGGCATGGCCGAGATTGCCGCAACGCTTTACGCCAATCACCTCAAGGTTGACCCCAAAAACCCGCTCTGGCCCGACCGCGATCGCGTGGTTCTCTCCAATGGTCATGGATCTATGTTGCTTTATGCGCTGTTGCACCTCTCAGGCTATGAGAAGGTTGATCTTGCGGCGGTGAAATCTTTTCGAAAATTGCAATCGGTCTGCGCAGGCCATCCCGAGATTGAGCAAGATGCAGGGATTGAGATCACCACGGGGCTGCTTGGCCAGGGCATCGCCTGTGCGGTTGGCATGGCCGTGGCCGAAGAACGGATGCGCGCGGAATTTGGCGCTGATCTCTGCGATCATCGCACATGGGCCTTTGTTGGCGATGGCTGCTTGCAGGAGGGCATTGGCCAAGAGGCGATTTCACTGGCGGGTCACTTGCGCTTGGGGCGTCTGACATTTCTTTGGGATGACAACCATATCACCGATGACGGCGACACTGCTTTGTCGATCAGCGAGGACATTCCCGCCCGTTTCACAGCGGCGGGGTGGCATGTGGTCGAGGTGGATGGCCATGATATCGCCGCGATTGATGCCGCCATTCTATCTGCAAAGTCTGACCCCCGTCCGTCTTTGATTGCCTGCCGCACCACAATCGCGCGCGGCATCCCCCGCCTTCAGGGGCAACGCGGCGGACATAGCGCGCCACTCTCTCCAAAAGACGCGGCTGAGGCGCGCGCTGCGCGCAACTGGGCGCACGAGGCCTTTGTGATCCCGCAAGACATTTATGCCGATTGGACAGCCGCAATGTCGCGCAGCAGAGATGCCGCGCGGGATTGGGCCGCGCGTCTAAAATCTGACCCAAAGGCGGCAGAATTTACCCGCCGAATAGAGGGCGTATTGCCCCAAAACTGGCCGCAAATTATGGCCGATATTGAGGCGCGTTTAACAGCAACGGGCGCAGCCCGCGCGACAATCGCCTCATCAGGTGATGTTTGCGAAGGATTAGAGGCCGCTTTGCCCGAGCTGTGCATTCTCTGCGCAGATTTGGAGGCCCCCACCAATCACAAGCGCGGTCGCGCGGCATTCGGCCCTGAGAACCGCCAAGGCAGCTATGTGCATTGCGGGGTGCGCGAGCATTTAATGGGGGCAATGGCCTGCGGGATCGCCGCCCATGGTGGGCTGACTGCGGTTAATGTGACCTATCTGGCCTTCGCAGATTACGAGCGCCCTGCGATGCGGATGGCCGCCTTGATGGGGCTGCCCGTGCTTTTTGTCTTTAGCCATGACTCCATCGGGGTCGGGTCGAATGGACCAACCCATCAGCCCGTTGAAATCCTCGCCAGTTTTCGCGCTATGCCGAATTTCTGGGTGATGCGCCCCGCCGATGCGCGCGAAACAGTCATGGCATGGGATCAAGCTCTGCGCCGCAAATCAGGCCCCACCCTTTTGGCGCTCAGCCGTCAGGACTTGGTGCAGCTGCCCCAAATATCGGGTTGTGCCAATGGGG
The DNA here is from genome assembly GCF_037805125.1 of Roseobacter sp. HKCC-CH-9208. Classification (NCBI taxonomy): domain Bacteria; kingdom Pseudomonadati; phylum Pseudomonadota; class Alphaproteobacteria; order Rhodobacterales; family Roseobacteraceae; genus Roseobacter; species Roseobacter sp. HKCC-CH-9208. The sequence continues at coordinate 701,311 of NZ_JBBLYK010000001.1, forward strand.
GCTACATCCTGGCAGGCGAAGACCCTCGCGATATCACGCTGATTGCAACAGGCAGTGAAGTTGCACTTGCGCTTGACGCAGCCGCGCAGTTGCAAGAGGCAGACATCCGCGCCACGGTTGTCTCGTTGCCCTGTTGGGAAATTTTCGAAACCCAAAGCCCCACGCAGCGCGCCGCAATCTTGGGCACGGGGCCCAAAATCGGTATTGAGGCCGCTGTGCGGTTCGGATGGGATCAAATCCTTGCCCCAGAAGATCCGTTTATCGGCATGACGGGCTTTGGCGCCTCTGCAAAAGCGCCCGAACTCTTCGTCCATTTCGGCATCACAACCGAGGCCATTGTTGCCGCCGCCAAAGCACGGCTTTCGCGTTAAGTCGTAAGATAATTCTCTAGCGTTTTGCGCACCCCCTCACGGGACAGGGCTAGATAGGCATCCGTCACGGGAGCATGAATATCAGCGGCAAGGCTTGGGTCGAAGATCGCCTCAAGGCCCAAAATTCGTGTAACCGCCTCGGCCCCATCCACGCCTGAATGAGCGGCCCGCAGGACATCGGCCATAGGATCGCGCAACTCAATCGCCTCCCCCGCCTCGTCAAAGCCAGCGGTGTAGCGCATCCAACCTGCAACAGCGAGGATCAGACCCCGATCCTCAGCCCCCTTTTTGCGCGCCGCGCGCAATGTCCCAAGCAGGCGTTGCGGTAATTTCTGGCTGCCATCCATCGCGATCTGCCATGTGCGGTGCTGGATCGCAGGGTTCTTGAACCGTGCACGCAAGGCTGCCGCATAATCTTCAAGCGATACACCCTTAGGCGGGGTCAAATGAGGAATGATCTCGCGCGCCCACAGCCGTTGCGCATAGGCGTCAAACACGGGATCAGCCATAACATCCGTGATCGTATGATGCCCCGCAACATAACCCAAATAAGACAAGGCCGAATGGGAGGCGTTGAGCATCCGAAGCTTCATATCCTCATAGGGGGCGACATCTTGCACCAACTCTGCCCCGACCTGATCCCATGCAGGGCGCACACCGCCGACAAAATCATCCTCCATCACCCATTGGCGATAAGGTTCATGCACCACGGGTGCGGCATCGGCAAAGCCCGTCAGGCGTGCCACTTCTGCGCGGGTCTCATCGGTCGTAGCGGGCACGATCCGATCGACCATGGTTGACGGAAAGGCCCCATGATCCGCGATCCATTGTGCAAGATCTGGGTCAAGGATTTGTGCAAATTCCAAAACCAGCCCGCGCAAAAGTTTCCCGTTATGAGGTAGGTTATCACAGCACAAAACGGTAAAGGGCGGGATGCCCGCCGCCTTGCGCAAGGCAAGCGCGCGGGTGAGATAGCCAATGCTGCTTTGCGGGCTATCATGGGTCAAATCATGGATGATATCAGGGTGATCTCGATCCAACGCGCCGCTTGCGGGATGGTGGCAATAGCCTTTCTCCGTGACGGTCAGCGAAACAATTTTGACCGAAGGGTCTGCCATTGCGGCAAAAACCGCAGAAGGGTCTTCTGGGGCAACCAAAACCGCGCTTAGGCTTGTAACAAGGAGAAGCTCCGCACCATCTGGGGCAAGTTCCAAAGCGTGATAAACAGCGCCTTGCGGTTGCAGCGCATCACGGGTTGTGGGCGATTTGAGAGAAACCCCGATGATCCCCCAATCCCCGCATGCCTTTGCCATGGCCTGTTGCGTGTAAATTGCCCCATGCGCGCGAAAAAACGCGCCAAGGCCCAAGTGAACAATGCCCGGGCTTGGGGCAGATACCGTGCGGGTCAAAGGGCTATCGGGCAAGCCATCCTCCATCTACATTGATCACCGCACCATGAATATAAGCCGCCGCAGGCGAGGCGAGAAAGGCCGCCGTATGACCAATATCTGACGGCTCGCCCCATCGACCTGCGGGAATGCGCGCCAGAATTGCCGCATTGCGATCGGCATCTTTGCGCAGGTTTTCCGTGTTGTTGGACACAACATAACCCGGCGCAATCGCGTTAACGTTGATGCCGTCTGCCGCCCATTCATTGGCCAAAATTTTGGTTAAACCCGCAACCCCATGTTTTGAGGCCGTGTAAGCAGGCACGCGAATGCCACCCTGAAACGCCAACAATGAGGCAATATTCACCACCGCTGCGGGGCCGCGCGGCGCGGGGTCAAGATGCGCCTTGGCGAAGGCCTGCGTGGTAAAAAACAACGCCTTGAGATTTACATCCATCACCGCATCCCAATCCGCCTCCGTATAATCGAGACTGTCCTCGCGGCGGATGATGCCCGCGTTATTGACCAAGATGGAATAGCCCGCGCCCGCAAAAATTTCGCGCGCGGCCATGGGATCCGCAAAATCAAGGATCATCTCATCAGCAATACCGCCCTTCGCCGCAATCGCCGTGCAAGTTTCAGCGCAGTCGCGCCGCCCCGCACAAGTGACAGATGCCCCTTGATCGGCCAAGGCAAGGGCAATGGCCTGACCAATGCCCGTATTCGCCCCCGTCACCAAGGCCCGTCTGCCTGCGAGGGAAAACGCGCTCATCTTAGATCCTCCAGATCGACAAAATCCATATCCGTGAAATCGACATTATCCCCTGCCATGGCCCAGATGAATCTGTAATGCCCATGCCCCGCGCCCGCGTGAATTGACCACGGCGGCGAGAGCACAGCCGCCTCATTTCCCACAACCAGATGACGGGTTTCTTGCGGTTCCCCCATCAGATGCAGCACCCGCGCCTCGGGCGCCATATCCCAATAAAGATAGGCTTCCATGCGCCGATCATGCGTGTGTGGCGGCATCGTGTTCCAGACCGATCCTCGACCCAAAGTGGTGTAGCCCATGACCAATTGGCAGCTTTCCATCACCAAAGGATGGATGAATTGGTTGATCACGCGCTCATTGGCCGTCTCAGCCGCACCCAAGGCCACGCGATTGCTGTCTTTCGGTGTGAGATGACGATGTGGATAGCGGCGATGCGCGGGGGCGGAGGTAATGTAAAACCGCCCCGCCCCAGAGAAGGTCACATCGCCCGCACCCATGCCCAGATAAAGCACATCGCCCTGCGCCATCTCCCACAGCTGGCCATCCGCGCTGACTTGGCCTGTGTCCCCAATATTGACGATGCCCAGTTCACGGCGCTCCATGAAACTGGCCGTGCGCGTCTGTGCAATTTTATCAAGGCGCAGACTGCCGCCATTTGGCACAGCGCCGCCAAGGGTGAAGCGGTCATAATGCGTATAACACAGCTTGACCTTGCCGCTCTCAAACAGACCTTCAACCAAAAAGGACGCGCGCAACATTGCCGTATCCATACCCTTTGCGTGGTCAGGGTGAATGGCATGGCGGGTTTCAACCTCGATCATCAGGGCAGTCCTTTCAAAGTTTATAGGCACGGCGCGCAAGCCCCGTGGTTAATTCCTGCATCAGATCACCCGCTTCGCTTTCGTCCAAGCGTCCCGTGACAATCAATTCCGCCAAATAGGCCGCATCGACCCGCCGGGCGACATCGTGGCGCGCGGGGATCGAGCAAAAGGCACGGGTGTCATCATTGAACCCTGCAAGGTTATAGAAGCCTGCGGTTTCCGTAACCGAACGGCGAAAGCGCATCATCCCTTCATAGCTGTCATGGAACCACCAAGGCGGGCCCAGAAAGAGACAAGGATATACCCCCGCTAAAGGTGCCAGTTCGCGGGCGTAGCTGCTTTCGTCCAAGGTGAATAGGATCAGGTGAAATCCGTCCGCGCGGCCAAATTCCTGCAACAAAGGGCGCAGCGCGGTGACGTAATCGGTGCGTTGTGGGATGTCGTAACCCTTATCCCGACCAAAGCGCGCCAAGACCCAATCTGAATGATTGCGCTGTGATCCTGCATGTATTTGCATCACCAAACCATCTGCAATCGACATGCGCGCCATCTCTGTCAGCATTTGCGCGCGAAACAACTCCCGCGTGGCGGGATCAGCCTTGCCTGTCATGACATCGTCAAACAGGGCCGCGGCCTCGGCCTGCGAGAGATTGGCGGTGTTGGCCGTTGGGTGGCCATGGTCAGTCGCAGTTGCACCCAAAGATGCAAAATACGCGCGGCGGGTATGATGGGCCGCGAGATAACTCTCCCATGTTACAGCACCGCCACCATGCGCACAGAAGGCTTCGACATTGCCTATGAACCCATCAAAATCAGGATCAATAACCGCATCAGGCCGATAGGTGGTGATTACACGACCCTGCCATCCGCTGTCGCGGATCCTACGGTGGTGGGCCAAGTCATCAAGCGCGCTTTCCGTGGTTGCAAGAACCTCTAAGTTGAAGCGCTCAAATAGGGCGCGGGGCCGAAAGGCGGAGCTTGCTAATTTCTCGTTGATGGCATCAAAAGCCGCGTCTGCCGTCTCTGGCGATAATCTTTGATCTAGGCCAAACAAATCTTGCAGCGCGTGGTCAATCCACATCCGCGAAGGGGTCGCTGCAAAAAGGCGATAGTGTCGCGCAAACAACCGCCAGATTTTGCGCGACTCCCTTTCCACCGCACCACCATCGGCACGCGGCACGCCTAAATCCTCTAACGCGACACCTTGGGAATGAAGCATCCGAAACACGTAGTGATCTGGCGTAATGAACAGTTTGGCGGCGTCTTCAAAGGGTTCATTCTGCGCGAACCACTGGGGGTCGGTATGACCATGGGGTGAGATGATCGGCGCATCCTTGACCTGCGCATAAAGCGCACGGGCCAGCAACCGCGCTGTAGGCTCTGTAGGAAACAGGCGGTCTTCGCTCAAAAAGCTCATAGGCGGCCCCTTTTGATTAATCTTCTTGCAAACTGATATGCTAGTATATAACCTACGTCAATCAGACAGGGATTGATCCTGAAATGACCCAAGATATGCCACTCATATCGCTTGACCGAACCGCCCGCCCTGCGATCGCGGATTTGGTCTATGGGGAATTGCACAAACAGGTGCTCAACCTTGACCTGAAACCTGGTGAGAAGCTGTCAGAAGCTGAGATCGCAAAACGGTTTGAAGTCTCCCGTCAACCAGTGCGCGATGCGTTCTACAGGCTTTCGAAAATGGGCTTCCTGCTGATCCGCCCGCAACGCGCCACATTGGTGTCGTTGATCTCCACCCGGGCGGTGATGCAGGCCCAGTTCATTCGCATCGCGCTTGAGGCTGAGGCCGTGCGCCATGCGGCCACGCGGCTTACTACGGCGGATATTCAAGCATTGGAGGGGCTGATCGCAGAACAGGCCGCCGCCAAAGACGCGGGCGACAAGCTGCGGTTTCATGCCGCCGATGACGCCTTCCACCGCGAAATCTGCTTGCGGGCGGGGCTAGAATTTACATGGGACCTGATTGCCGAAAACAAAGGCCATATGGATCGGGTCAGAATGCTGTCCTTGGCGTTTTCATCGCAAACGGCATGGGATGATCATATCGCACTGACCCGCGCCTTGGCTGATCGTAATCCTGATGGCGCGGCCGATATAATACGCGCGCATCTCTCACGGATCCATGAGCAACTGATCCGTATTCGGACCGAGCACGAAGACTATTTCGAAGATGACGACCCAAATGAGGCATCCCTGCCTCTCAGATTGCCAGAAAAGAGGATGCTCTAATGCAAGAACCTGTTGCGCGCAACGGAAGCCATCTCGCCCCAGATATGATCGAACGTTATTGGGAGGATGGGTTTCTATTTCCAATAGATGTTCTGTCACGCGATGAGGCGCAAGCCTATCGTACTCAACTGGAATTGGTCGAGCGTGATTGGCTAGACGGTGATTTGCCCCTGCCCCTCAACACCTACAAACGCGTCAACGCGCAGCTGGTAATGCCCTTTGTCCATGAGATAGCGACCAAGCCACAGGTCTTAGACGTGATTGAAGGCGTTCTTGGACCTGATATTTTGATCTATAGTGCCGAGTTTTTCATTAAAAACGCGCAAAGCGATCAGTATGTCTCGATGCATCAAGACTTGACCTATTGGGGAATGGGCACCACCTCTGAGATGGTCACCGCTTGGATCGCCCTTTCTCCAGCAACGCGGGCAAGTGGCTGTATGGATTTCGTCAAAGGCAGTCATAAATCGGAAATTCTACCTCATACCGATACGTTCAGTGAGAAGAACCTGCTGTCGCGTGGCCAAGAGATTGCGGTCGATGTGGCCGAGACAGACAAAACCGCCATTGAGCTGATGCCGGGGCAAATGTCGTTACATCACGGGCTGACCATTCATGGCTCTGGTCCAAATGTCTCGGATGATCGGCGCATCGCGGTTGTAGTACGCTATCTCACGCCTAAAGTAGCGCAAAACATGGCCGATCAGGATTTTGCTATGCTTGCGCGTGGCATCGACCGGGTGGGCAAGTTTATCCATTACACCGCGCCGCAAACTCTGTTTGAGTCTCGCGCAATTGATCTTTATGACGAAATAAGGCAGTCGCGCGCCAAAGCGATGATGGCAGGCGCAAAAGCACAAAAAGGCATCTACGCCTAAGACCCCATAGTTTAGAAAGAGCCCGCCCCATGCTCGCGATGCTGCATGTTCTGACACATGACATCCTGCCAGTCTTTGCCATGATGGCACTGGGTTTCATACTCGGTAGGGGTAACTTAGTCAGTGTTCCAGATGCGAAAACGCTTAACCGTGTAGCATTTCTACTACAGCCTGCACTTCTGTTTCCCCTGACGAATTTGCTCGATTGGCATGACTTTCAATTCGACGCAATCGGTCTTTATGCAATTTGCCAAATAATAATATTTAGCATTACTTTTTTCATCTGCCGGGTCGTTTTAGGTCGCGAAAAGCTTGAGGCCTGGCTGCTCTCAATGGCCATGATTTTCGTAAACACTTTGCTATACATGTGGCCGATTTCATATCTAATTTATGGCGAAGCCGCAGCCCTTCCGATCACTGCAATTGTGGCATGGGATGCCACTATTACATTTGCTTTCTTCATAATAACAACGGATTTGATGGCCAACTCAAAAGCAAATGTTTACCAATCTATGCGCCGCATAGCACTCAACCCTGTGTTGATTTCAATTTTTTTGGGGATCGTCACCAACTTGATGGGCGTAGTAGCGCTGGAACCAATACTCACAGGTCTCGACTTTGCTGGGGCAGCTGCTGCGCCGCTGACGTTATTCGCACTTGGCGTGATCCTATCAAGCCATCCACTTACACCCAACGCCAGTGTCATCATGCTTACAGGGATAAAACTTCTAGCGTTCCCAGCCTTGGTATTTGCAGCTTTGAGCCTTGGAGAACGTCCAGCCCAATGGAATACGCTTGTGGTCCTTTGCGCAGCGGGTCCGTCCGGGGCAATGGCATTTACACTCGCAATGCTACACGGAGTACGCACAGATACTATCGCCCCAGTCATTATCTGGACATCAACCCTCTCGCTGATCTCACTTGCCTGGTTGGCTTAGCAATACCGCTCGATCGTACGCATGTGATTGTAAGAATAGCGATCCCCGCGGGCAAATCCCACAGGTAACACTGCTTCGATCCGCGCCATATCAGCATCGGAAAGGGCAACCTCATCAGCGCGAACCCATTCCATTAGATGCGCCGCAGTCCGTGTTCCAGGTATGGGAACAAACCCAGCGCCACGCTGCAGCACCCACGCCATTGCCATGGCGGATACAGGTACAGATTTGGCCCTTGCTAATTCTTTGAAGCGGTCGATCAGAGCCTTGTTTTTTGGATAATTCTCGGTTGAAAAACGTGGAATATCACGGCGCAAATCACCCTCGGCCATCAGCGTCGGATCGGGATAATTTTCGCCAAAGACGCCGCGCGCCAGAGGCGAAAACGGCACAAAGGTAATATCCAATTCTTCACAACTTTGGATTACTCCCAATTCCGGCAATCGAGACCAGAGTGAATACTCACTTTGGACTGCAAGCGGGGGTAAAATTGCATGAGCTTCCCTAACTGTCGAAGGCGCTACCTCAGATAGACCGTAACCGCCGATCTTTCCCTCTCGGATCAAATCTTGCATTACCCCGACAGCCTCCGATAAGGGCACTGCGGGATCGCGACGATGCAGATAATATAGTGCGACATGATCTACACCGAGGCGCTTCAGCGATCCTTCTATTTCAGCTCGAATATGGTCGGGGCGGTTGTTAACCGGCTCTTTGGCATCACGTTGGATCCCAACTTTTGTAGCAAGCACAACATCACGACGGGCTTTTTTTAGCCAAGAGCCAAGAACAGTTTCCGATCTCCCCATTCCGTAGACATTAGCCGTGTCCAAAAATGTGATGCCCATCTCATAAGCGCAATCAAGGCACGCGTGGCTTGTTGCCTCATCCGTTTCGCCAAATACACCCGCAAAACTCATACATCCCAAACCAATTGCCCCAACCATGGGCCCATTTGCACCAAGTCTGCGCTGTTTCATAAAGTCCCCTGCATCATTTATAAAAGGTCATGGACATAGGGGACAGATGAAACCGAACTGTCAAGGTTATGAAAAAAATGACTCTTTTCAAAAACTCAGAAATTGCCCACAGTCGCATCTTAACAAGATCTGAAAGAGGTAGCTGCTAATGTCGATACTCGCGTCTTTGACTCCACGAAAGGGCTTACGCGTTTTGATAACTGCTGGAGCCAGCGGCATAGGCAAACACATCACGGATGGGTTCATAGAAGCCGGCGCTCGTGTCCATATCTCTGACATCAACTCAGATGCCCTCAATGAGGCAATAGGCGGCCCAATCACGGGAACCCTAGCAAACTCAGCTAGTCCCGAAGATACCAAGCAGCTGTTTACACAAGCGATGCTAAACCTGGGGGGGCTTGATGTAGTAATTGCAAATTCGGGGATAGCAGGGCCCACAGCAACTATTGATGATGTCTCACCAGAAGATTGGGATGAAACACTCGAAGTTAACCTGAAAGGAGCCTATCTAGCAGCTCACCACTCAAGCAATGAACTAATTAAATCAAAAGGCTTATTTATCGCAATGTCGTCAGCCGCTGGTCGACTTCCCTATGCTTTTAGGACACCTTATTCAGCCTCCAAATGGGGCGTAGTAGGATTGGCTAAATCCCTCGCTGCAGAGCTTGGTCCAAAAGGGGTGCGCGCCAATGCTATTTTACCGGGAATAGTTCAAGGACCCCGCATGGATGGCGTGATATCGGCCCGAGCCGAACAAACAGGCGTAAGCTTTGAAGAAATGCGGAATACATATCTTGCCAAAGTATCGTTGCGTCGAATGGTAAGCCCGCAGGACATTGCATCAATGTGTCTATTTTTGTCATCTCCCGGGGGCTCCAACATTTCAGGTCAAGCTCTAAGCGTCTGTGGTGGTGTTGAAACACTTTAATTCTGCTTGGATCATGTTCATTACACTAAAATACTCAGGTAAGCTTGCTAACAGCTTTTAGAATAAGGAGCCGCCAGAATGCCAAAATCTTCACGTAAGGTGGTCATCACATGTGCGGTTACAGGCGCAATCCACACGCCATCTATGTCACCCTTCCTTCCTGTCACCCCACAAGAGATCATTGATGACGGGATCAAGGCCTTTGAGGCAGGCGCATCTATTTTGCACCTGCACGCGCGCGATCCTGAAAATGGACGGCCTACACAGGACCCTGAGATGTTCCGCAAATTCCTGCCACAACTCAAACAGGCAACCTCAGCGGTGTTGAACCTAACCACAGGCGGTTCGCCCCATATGACCGTGGCGGAGCGAATGCGCCCTGCCGCAGAGCTCAAGCCCGAGGTTGCCTCCCTCAATATGGGAAGCATGAATTTCGGACTGTATCCCATGCTTAACCGTTTCAAAGAGTTCAAACATGACTGGGAGCGCGAGCATCTCGAAAACAGCCGCGACCTTGTCTTTAAAAACACATTTGCCGATATCGAACACATCCTGCGCACGGGCAATGCCAATGGCACGCGGTTTGAGTTTGAATGTTATGACACAAGCCATCTCTACAATTTGGCGCATTTTGTGGATCGTGGCTTAGTCAGGTCCCCTTTCTTGGTTCAAACCGTCTTTGGCCTCTTAGGAGGAATTGGCGCGCACCCCGAAGATGTCGCACATATGAAGCGCACTGCAGATCGCTTGTTCGGGGATACTTATGTGTGGTCTGTTTTGGGTGCAGGGCGCAATCAATTGCCCGTGGCGGCCCAAGCCGCTGCGCAAGGGGGGAATATCCGTGTCGGGCTTGAGGACAGCCTTTGGTCGGCGCCGGGTCAATTAGCACAAAGCAATGCCGACCAAGTTAGAAAAGCTCGTGCCTTGCTTGAAGGACTGAGCCTCGAAGTGGCAACGCCTGACGAAGCGCGCGAGATGCTAGATTTGAAGGGGGCGGGTGATGTCGCATTCTGATCCAAAAGGCGCGGTCATTGTCACGGGCGGCTCACGCGGGATCGGGGCCGCAACGGTGCGCCGCTTGGCCCTTGCAGGCTATCCTGTGCTCTTCACCTATCACAGCAACGCCGCCGCTGCTGATACGCTCTGTGCAGACCTTCATGCACAGGACGCGCAAGTGGTGGCACTGCAATCTGATGCGGCTGACCCCGCCGCGGCGGAGGCCGTGGTGACCGAATGCATAAGGCGCTTTGGGGCCCCAATCGCGCTATTTGCAAATGCTGGCATCACGGGACCTGCCCTACCATTGCGTGATCTGGACATGGCTGATCTGCGGCGTGTTATTGATACCAACCTTCTGGGTGTTTTTGCGATCGCCAAGGCCGCCACTGCCGCGATGCCCCAAGGTGGGTCTGTCGTTTTGATGTCCAGCCGTGCGGCAAAACTGGGTGGCGCGGGCGAATGGGTGCATTACGCAGCCTCAAAAGGAGCGATTGACACTATGACCGTCGGCCTTGCCCGCGAACTGGGGCCAGCTGGCATCAGAGTGAATGCGGTGGCCCCTGGCTTGATCGATACGGAGATTCATGCAGCCGCAGGAGTGGGAGACCGGCTAGTCACAATGAAAAAAAATGTACCGATGCAGCGTATCGGACGGGCTGATGAGGTAGCCGAGGTCGTCAGTTGGTTGCTCTCAGACGACGCAAGCTATGTGACTGGAACAATTGTGGAAGTCTCAGGGGGGCGCTAGGCGTTTATAACCCCGCCTAGTATAACCCTAAATGTTCTAATCCACACCATCATTGCCCCTATTGGCCTTGCGTATTAAGGCCAAACAGCAGGGTCAATTTGCCTTCGACTTCGGCAAAAACGGCAAGGGCGCGATTTGCACGCCCTCCTCAATCAATGCTTTGGCTTCACCGGGGGCGGCTTCGCCGTGGATCATGCGCTCAGGCGCGGTGCCATCATGGATTGCGCGCGCTTCTTTGACAAAATTCTTGCCAACATAGGTCGAATTTTCTTCGACATGTTTGCGCATCGCTTGGATCATTTCCTGAAGTTTACCATCGGGGGCGCTTAGCGCCCCTGTGGGCGGGGTGCTTGGCACAGGCAGGTTATGTGCAATTTGAGGGCTATCGCCATCGCCATCGCTTGGGGCGACACGAGGCGCCATGATCGCCTTTGTGACATCAGAAGATCCGCAAACACCACAAGACAGCAATTCCCGCTCCGCCAGATCGTCAAAGGCGGCAGCAGATTGGAACCAACTGTCAAACCCGTGCCCTTCGGCACATTTCAACGCATATCGGATCATAGAGTTCCTAACTGTGGCGAAAACGTCAGATTGCAAGTGGCGCTAAGTGTTACATCCTGCGCATTGCCCCCTGCAAGGGCCAAAATTACGTTGCAGGTGGCGGTGGCAGAAACCCTTTCAGGATCGCCTTAAGGTCAGGCTCCCGCACCTTTGACGCGGCCTTTTTCGCGGAAAACCATTTGCGCCGCCGCTCCCCCGCTTCGGGATATTTATCGGCCAAAGATTTCACCTCGACAGGAAAGACGGACACGATACAGGGCACTGGATCGGTGCCATCAATCTCTTTGGAATAGGAATAAAGCCCGACACAAAGGTCTAGGGTCGTGCCGCGCACACCTGCCTCTTCCCATGCCTCTATCCCTGCGGCTTCGGCGGGGGTTTTGCCATCCATGGGCCATCCTTTGGGGATGATCCACCGCTCACTGTCACGCGAGGAGATCAACAAAATCTCGACGCCTTTCTTCTTGCGGCGAAAACACAGCGCTGCAAATTGCGAGCGCGGATCCCGTTTGGATGCCCCCTCAACCCGTAATGGCCCTTGCACTGTGCGAAGATTGCTCATCGCGTTTTATCACTGCTCTTTGTTATATTCGTTATGTCCCAGTTTGCCGAACTTTCCCAAGAAAAGCAAAATAAACCATAAATTTTTCAAGCGGGGGTTGGCGCATGTAGCACCCGCGCCCTTGATCACATTGGCATTTCAACTAACTTTTGCACAAATGCCAATCGAAGGAGCAGCATTGATGACAGTCTCAGGAATTTTGGCCAAATCCGTTTTGGTTTGGGCTGTGGCCACATCAATGGCCGTGGCTGTAGAGGATTTCACATTTCCTTCGATTGACGGCGGTGAATATCGGTTTTCAGACTGGCGTGGGCAGCCAATTTTGGTGGTAAACACGGCATCGCAATGCGGCTTCACACCACAATATGAGGGATTGCAGGCCTTGCATGATCGTTATGCTGATCAGGGATTGATCGTATTGGCCGTGCCTTCCGATGATTTTGGGCAGGAACTGGCCAACGAGGCCGAAGTGGCCGAGTTTTGTGAATTGAATTACAATTTGACCCTTCCGATGACCGAGATCACGCGGATTAAAGCCCCCGATGCACATCCATTTTTCGAATGGCTCGCACGCGAACACAATGCGCGTCCGTCATGGAATTTTTCAAAGTTCCTCATTGATGGAAATGGTGAATTTGTCGAAGATTGGTCAAGCCTGACTGGCCCGACAAGTGGCGCGATCATTCGGGCGGTTGAGCGCGAATTGGCGCGCTAGTCCCTGTGACCACACCCGTTTTTCTTGGCTCCGAGATATATCGCGGATCAACCTATGGTTCGTGGCACCCATTGCGCATTCCGCGTGTCTCAACTGTGATGGATTTATGCCGAGCCATGGGGTGGCTGAGCGCCGCGCAATATCGCCAAAGCCCGCGAGCCAAGCCAAAAGCCCTGACTGCATGGCATGACCCCCTCTATATCGAGGCGCTCATGCGCGCCGAAGAAACCCAAGATGTGGATGACGCAACCCGCGCGCGCCATGGCCTTGGGACTGTGGCAAACCCCGTCTTTCCCGAAATGTATCGCCGCCCCGCCACGGGGGCAGGTGGCGCGCTTTTGGCGGTTGAATTGCTGCGCGCGGGCGGTGCCGTTTTTCATCCAGGCGGTGGCACGCATCACGGTCTGCCCGACCGCGCGAACGGGTTTTGCTATCTCAATGACCCTGCGCTTGCGATCACGGCGTTGCGACAGCAAGGGCTGACGCGCATCGCCTATGTCGATATGGACGCCCACCATCCAGACGGGGTGGAGCACGGGTTCAAGGGCGCGTCCGATGTCTTGATGATCTCTGTGCATGAAGAGCGGCGTTGGCCATTTACAGGGGCGCTGGACGATGATGGCGGGGGAAATTGTCTAAACCTGCCCGTCCCGCGCGGGTTTCATGATGCGGAAATGGCACTCATTCGGGATATGCTGATCTTACCCGCCCTTGCGGCGTTTTCGCCTGAGGCCATCGTTTTGCAATGCGGTGCTGATGCGGTGACCGATGATCCGCTCTCAAGGCTCTGTCTCTCTGCGCAAAGCTATTGGGACATGGTCGCTGCCGTTCAATCGTTACGCTGTCCCCGCCTATTGGTGACAGGGGGTGGGGGCTATAACCCATGGACAGTCGCCCGCGTCTGGAGCGGGATTTGGGCCAAACTCAGCGGGCAAGATATTCCTGACCGCCTCCCACAAGAGGGCGAAGCGATCTTGCGGGGCCTATCTTGGGCGGGACATTCGAAAGGGAAATCACCACCCGCGACATGGTTCACGCAGTTGCATGACAACCAAGACGAAACACCAATTCGCGATACAATCCGAAATCGCATTGCCCTGCTCTCTGCGCGCCCTGCGGCGCAGGGCGTTTTGCCATAAAAAAGGCGGCCCCGAATAAGGGCCGCCTGATTGTCATTCGCGCACCACAAGGGCTTAGGCGATTTTCGGCAGCAAGCTGTCGATTGAGGCCTTTGCATCGCCATAGAACATCCGCGTGTTCTCTTTGTAGAAAAGCGGGTTCTCAATGCCCGAATAGCCCGTGCCCTGCCCCCGTTTGGAGACAAAAACCTGCTTGGCTTTCCAGCATTCCAACACAGGCATCCCTGCGATTGGCGAGTTGGGGTCTTCTTGCGCGGCTGGGTTCACGATGTCGTTTGAACCGATCACAATGGCCACATCGGTGGATGGGAAATCCTCGTTGATTTCATCCATTTCCAGAACGATGTCATAGGGCACTTTGGCCTCTGCAAGCAGAACATTCATGTGACCGGGCAAGCGGCCTGCAACGGGGTGAATGGCGAAACGCACGGTTTTGCCTGCCGCGCGCAGTTTGCGTGTAAGCTCAGCCACACCTTGCTGTGCCTGTGCCACCGCCATGCCATAGCCTGGGATGATGATGATGCTGTCGGCCTCGTTCAGCGCATTGGCCACACCATCGCTGTCGATTGCGATTTGCTCGCCCTCAATGGCCTGCTGCTCGCCTTTGGCACCGCCAAAACCACCCAAAATCACGCTGATGAAACTGCGGTTCATGGCTTTACACATGATGTAGCTGAGGATGGCGCCCGAAGAGCCCACCAACGCCCCCACAACAATCAACAGATCATTGCCAAGGCTAAAGCCAATCGCGGCGGCCGCCCAGCCTGAATAGCTGTTCAGCATGGACACAACCACGGGCATATCCGCGCCGCCGATGCCCATGATCAGGTGATAGCCGATAAAGAGAGCCAGAACTGTCAATGCAATCAATGTCCAGCCGCCTGCGCCGCCCAGATACATCGCGGCCAACGCCAAGGATGCGGCAGCGGCAGCAGCATTCAAGATATGCCCACCAGGCAATTGCTTCGCCGCACTGTTCACACGCCCTGCAAGTTTGCCATAGGCGATGACGGAACCCGTAAAGGTCACAGCACCGATCCAAATCCCCAAGACCAATTCAACGCGCAAAATGCCAACTTCAACTGCGGTTTTCTTTCCCAACAGAGCCGCGAAATTGGACAGGGTGCCAAGCATTTCATAAACAGGCGCCGCAATCGGGCCTTTGGGTTGCGGGAAGGCCATACCTGCCTCGCGCAAAACCTCGCCCACGCTGACCAATTCAAGATGCGCGTTAAAGCCCACGAAAACGGCAGCAAGACCCACCAAGGAGTGCATGATTGCCACAAGTTCAGGCATTTGCGTCATTTGAACCTTGGTGGCGAGTTGATACCCAACCCCTGCGCCTGCCGCGATCAAGACCAATGACATCAGCCACAACCCCGAACCTGGGCCGATTAAGGTGGCCGAAATCGCAATGGCCATGCCTGCGATGCCATACCAAACCGCGCGCTTGGCACTTTCTTGTCCCGACAAACCGCCCAGCGAGAGGATGAAGAGGACGCCCGCGACTGCATAAGCCGCAATGGTGAAACCGAAATCCATATCTGATACCCCTGCTGCTTACGATTTCTGGAACATGGCGAGCATCCGCCGTGTCACGAGGAATCCGCCGAAAATATTAACTGCAGCCATAAAGATACCAAGGGCCGCTAAGATCGTGATCAGCGCAGAGCTAGAGCCGATTTGCATCAGCGCGCCCAAGATCACAATCGAAGAAATCGCATTGGTCACCGCCATCAATGGCGTGTGAAGGCTGTGCGCCACATTCCAGATAACTTGGAACCCGATGAACACTGACAGCACAAAGACAATGAAGTGCTGCATGAAGCTTGCAGGCGCAATCAAACCCACGCCCAAGACCAACGCGGCACCAATCGCCAGAAGGGTAACTTGGTTCTTCGTCTGCGCCTTGAAGGCGGCGATCTCTTGCTCCCGCTTTTCTTCGGGCGTCAGTTCTTTGGGCTTTTCACGCTTCTGCGCGGCAATAGCCGCCACTTTGGGTGGGGGCGGTGGGTAAGTGATCTCACCGCCAAACACCGCAGTTGCACCGCGGATCACGTCATCCTCCATGTTGTGCACGACCTGACCATCCTTTTCGGGGGTGAGATCGGCCAACATATGGCGGATATTCGTGGCATAGAGGGTTGAGGATTGCGCCGCCATACGGCTTGGGAAATCGGTGTAGCCGATAATCACCACGCCATTGTCACTGACAATCCGCTCATCTGCCTTGGTCAATTCACAATTGCCGCCCCGTTCTGCGGCCAGATCGATGATCACCGAGCCAGGTTTCATGCTTTCGACCATGTCTTTGGTCCACAGCAATGGCGCAGGGCGGCCTGGGATCAAGGCCGTAGTGATCACGATATCCATATCTGGCGCGATCTCGCGGAATTTGGCCAATTGCTTGGCTTGGAACTCAGGGCTTTGGGGAGGGGCATACCCACCAGTCGCCGCCCCATCGGGCAATTCGTCATCTGAGAATTCAAGGAATACGAATTCCGCGCCCATGGATTCAATCTGTTCTGCAACTTCGGGACGCACGTCAAACGCATAGGTGATTGCACCCAAAGATGTGGCCGTGCCGATGGCAGCTAGTCCCGCAACGCCTGCACCAACCACCAAAACCTTTGCAGGGGGAACCTTGCCTGCGGCAGTCACCTGACCTGTGAAAAAGCGGCCAAAGTTGTTACCTGCCTCAATCACCGCGCGATAGCCTGCGATATTCGCCATTGAGGAGAGCGCATCCATTTTCTGCGCACGGCTGATGCGGGGCACCATATCCATTGCGATCACATTGGCACCTTTGCTGCGGGCCAATTCCATCAACGCCTCATTCTGGCCGGGCCAGAAGAATGAAATCAGGGTCTGCCCTTCGCGCAAGCGCTTGACCTCAGCCTCTTGGGGCGGGCGCACTTTGATCACAACATCCGAGGCTTTGCACAAGGCCGCCGCTGTTTTCACAACGCTGACGCCCGCCGCCTTGTAGACTGCGTCTGAAAAGCCAGCTGCTGCACCCGCACCTGTTTCGATCACGCATTCATGGCCAAGCTTCTGCAATTGAGCCGCGCTGTCGGGTGTCATTGCAACCCGCGCTTCGCCCTGTTCGATTTCTTTTAAAGCGCCAATTTTCACGCTACATTCCCTCCAGTTTTTGGTGGCTCCCGCCCCCATAACAACTGCCGCAGATGGATACAACGGCCCATTCCGTGACATAATATTTCGTATACAACCGCATACCGCGCAATATCTGTTCAAGACAAGAATTGGCTCAAGTTGTGGCAATGTCCAGAGGCAGAACGCAGCCGCGCCAGATCAATTGACCTCAACGGGCAGATGCGGCAGCAATTCGAAAAGAGGAGAGGCCAAGATGACAGATTTCACCAAAACCCGTGCGGCGTTCCATATTCCCGATGGGGTTATCTATCTTGATGGCAATTCCCTCGGCCCCCTGCCCTTGGCGGCACAAGCAGCGGCCAGCCAGACCTTGACCGACCAATGGGGTGAGATGTTGATCACCGCATGGAACCGGGCAGGCTGGATTGATCTGCCGCGCAAATTGGGAGATCGCATCGCTCCGCTGATTGGGGCTGAGCCTGAAACAGTTCAAGTGGGCGATACATTATCCTTGAAACTTTAT
Organism: Roseobacter sp. HKCC-CH-9208; assembly: GCF_037805125.1. Lineage (NCBI taxonomy): Bacteria > Pseudomonadati > Pseudomonadota > Alphaproteobacteria > Rhodobacterales > Roseobacteraceae > Roseobacter > Roseobacter sp. HKCC-CH-9208. Next base: position 719,001 of record NZ_JBBLYK010000001.1, read on the forward strand.
CAGGCGCTTGGGGCCGCTTTGGCGATGACAGATCGCAAGGTAATCCTCAGCGATCAGGGCAATTTTCCGTCCGATCTCTATATGGCCGACGGGTTGATCCAAACCATGGGCCAAGGTCACGAACTGCGCTTGGTTGCACCCGAAGCCGTGGAGGAAGCACTCAGTGACGAGGTCGCGGTGCTGATGCTGACCCAAGTTGATTATCGCACAGGCCGCAGGCATGACATGGCGCGCCTGACGGCTCTGGCACATGAATTGGGGATTATCACAATCTGGGACTTGGCCCATTCGGCGGGGGCGTTTCCCGTGCATCTGGCGCAAACAGGCGCGGATTTTGCGGTCGGATGCAGCTATAAATACCTTAATGGCGGGCCAGGGGCGCCCGCCTTTATCTATATCGCCCCGCAGTATCGTGACAAAGCGCATACCGTTCTCAACGGGTGGCTTGGGCACGCGACACCCTTTGCGTTTCCCCTAGACTATACGCCCGCTACAGGGGTGGATCGGATGCGGATTGGCACCCCTGCGGTGGTGCAGATGCAAATCCTAGATGCCGCCCTTGATGCGTGGCAGGGGGTTGATCTGAATGATCTACGTGCGGCCTCGGTCGCGCTGTCCGAGCGTTTGATTTCAGGCATTGTGGCCAATTGCCCCAATCTGCGCCTCGCAAGCCCCCGCGACCCCGAGCAACGCGGCAGTCAGGTGTCATTTCATTTCGAACAGGCTTATGCCCTATGCCAAGCCCTGATCGCGCGCGGCATCATCGGAGACTTCCGCGCCCCCGACATTCTGCGATTTGGGATTGCGCCGCTTTACGTCGGCACGGCTGAAATTGACGCAGCCATTGGCGCAATTTCGGAAATCATCAAAGGCCGGCTTTGGGATCGCCCCGAATGGAAGACACGCAACGCAGTGACCTAAGGCTGCCTGATTGCATACCGCTGTGTGCAGATAAACCTTTAAAATACAAATAAATTTTTGGTTTACATATCCAAAAATTTTCGTCAGTTTGAAGCATCTTCCCCCCGCCGGAAAGGCGTGACGGCATATGCTACAAGATCATCCGCTGCGCTATGCGCTTGCCAATGAGTTGCACGCGCGGCCCTTTCCTTCGCTGAACGCGCCTTCGCAGGCTTTGTTCCTCGCGATCAAACAGCCGCAAAATGCCGCCAAGCGCGACCGCGCTCTTGATCGTGCGCATCTTATCGCGCTGCTTGATCGATTTGGCGCCGCGCATCCGCAGCCTGATGCCACCCATTATTTCGGTGATATGGGCAAGTTCCGTATCAAATGGGAGATGCATACGGAATTTGTGACCTATACCGTCTTTGTGGACGGGCCAGAAACACGCGCCTTTGATCCTGAGCTGTGGCAGGTCTTTCCCGAGGCGTGGCTAAAATCCGCACCCGGTGCGCGGATCACATCCTTGCATATTCGCGTGGCCAATGCCCCAAGCGATGCCCAGATCGCACAAGAGATTGACGAGTGGTTCGTTCCAGAAAGCCTTGCCGTCAGTTCGGTTCTCGATGGAAGTGCGGTGATTGCAGGCGATTTTCGCATTGATAGCGGCGGGCATATGCGCTTTGCAGTTTTTGTGGATAGCGAGACAGGTCAACGGCGTATCGGCCGCGTGGTGCAGCGTATTTGCGAGATCGAAACCTATAAAACCATGTCCATGCTCGGCCTTCCCCGCGCGCGCGATATTGGCGTAAGGATGGGCGAGTTGGACGAAACCCTGTCGCAACTTGTCGCTGACATGAATGGTGACTTGGCACAGCCCGAAGACACGCTTGATCAACTTCTCTCCATCGCCGCGGAATTGGAGAAATTGCAATCTGAAAGCGCGTTTCGCTTTGGGGCCACCACCGCCTATAATGCGCTCGTCAATCAGCGCATCAACGTGCTGCGCGAAGAGCGGTTCGCGGGTCGGCAAACCTTTGCGGAATTTATGATGCGCCGCTTTGACCCTGCCATGCGAACCGTCAAGGCGAATGAAAACCGCCTGCAACAAATCACAGATCGCGCCATTCGCGCGGGCGATCTGTTGCGCACACGGGTCGATGTGGGACGGTCTGCGCAGAACCAATTGCTGCTGGAAAGCATGAACAAACGCGCAGATCTGCAGTTGCGTCTGCAAAAAACGGTTGAGGGTCTTTCGGTGGTGGCGATCAGCTATTACGCCATTAATCTGGTAGCCTATCTTTTGGCCCCTTTGTCCGAACCTTTGGGGATTTCCAAAACCACACTCACAGCCGCCGCGGTGATCCCTGTGATCGGGCTTGTATGGTTTGTGATCAACCGCCTGCGCCGTCATATCGAATGAGGGCTTGCACAGGGTTTATGCGCTGATTTAGGCTCGCGCACATGAACACGACCGCGCCTTTGATCGACCCATTTGCCCGCACGATTTCCTATCTGCGCGTCTCCGTCACGGATCGCTGCGATTTTCGCTGCGTCTACTGTATGGCGGAGAATATGACATTCCTGCCCAAGGCCGAATTGTTGAGCTTGGAAGAGCTGGATCGGCTTTGTTCCAGTTTCGTCAATCTTGGGGTCAAGAAACTGCGGATCACAGGCGGGGAACCCTTGGTGCGCCGTGGCATCATGACCTTTTTCGAGGCGATGGGACGGCATCTGGAAACAGGCGCGCTCGAGGAATTGACCCTCACCACCAATGGCAGCCAACTTAGCCGCTTTGCGCAGCCGCTTTATGATTTGGGGATGCGGCGGATCAATGTCTCGCTTGATACGCTGAAGGATGACAAATTCGCCGCCATCACCCGATGGGGCCGCCTGCCCCAAGTCCTCGCGGGGATCGAGGCCGCGCGCGCCGCGGGTCTGCGCGTCAAAATCAATGTGGTGGCCCTTAAAGGGTTCAATGAGGATGAACTGTTCGACATCCAATCCTGGTGCGCGCAGCACGATATGGATCTGACCTTTATCGAGGTGATGCCAATGGGCGATCTAGGCAATGAAGATCGCCTTGATCAATATTGGCCCCTGTCGGATTTGCGCGCACGTCTGGCCACGCGCTTCACCCTGACCGATCTGGCTGAACGCACAGGCGGCCCTGCCCGCTATTTCCGCCTTGAGGAGACAGGGCAGAAAATCGGGTTCATCACGCCGCTCACACATAATTTCTGCGAAAGCTGCAATCGCGTGCGCCTGACCTGCACGGGGCAGCTTTATATGTGCTTGGGGCAAGAGGACATGGCCGACCTTCGCGCGCCCTTGCGCAACAGCGATGATGACGCCGCCCTAGAGGCCGCCATCCACGCCGCCATCGCCCGCAAACCCAAGGGCCATGATTTCGACTATTCCCGCCAAAAAGTGGCAGGTCAGATGTCACGGCATATGAGCCATACGGGAGGATAGGTTTACCCCTTCAGCCCGCCGCCATCCGCCGCTCTACGATCTCGGCCCACCACGAACATCCTGCGGGGATGGCTTCATCGTTGAAATTGTATTTTGGGTGATGCACGCCTGCGCTGTCACCATTGCCGACCAGAATATAGGCCCCCGGGCGGGAATTGAGCATGAAGGCAAAATCTTCGCCGCCCATGATCAGGGGCGCTTCGACACAATCGCCTGAAACGGCGCGGGCGACTTCGGCGGCGAATTCGGTTTGCTCCTCCGAATTGATCATCACAGGATAGCCATGGTGATACTGCACCTCGGCCTGCCCGCCAAAACCCTCGGCGGTGGCTTTGGCAATCGCGGCAATCCGCGCTTCGGCCAATTCGCGCAGATCAGGGTCAAGCGTGCGCACAGTGCCGCGCAGATGGATTTTCTCAGGGATCACGTTATAGGCCTCGCCCGCGCTGTGCATCGCCGTCACCGACACCACCACCTGTTTCACAGGGTCGGCATTGCGGCTGGCGATGGTTTGCAGGGCAAGCACCAGATGGCTGCCCATCACCACAGGGTCAATCGTGTCTTGCGGTTTGGCGGCATGGCCCCCTTTGCCCGTCAGGTAAATATCGAACTGATCGGTCGCGGCGAAAAATGGACCAGGTCGGATCGCGAATGCGCCCGTGGGCATCCCCGGCCAATTATGCATCCCGTAGACCTCTTGGATGCCGAAACGCTCCATCATCCCGTCATCAACCATTTCGCGGCCGCCGCCGCCGCCCTCTTCGGCGGGTTGGAAGATGATGGCAACCGTGCCATCAAAATTGCGCGTCTCGGCCAGATATTTCGCGGCACCGAGCAACATGGCCGTATGCCCATCATGGCCGCAGGCATGCATTGCACCGGGTGTTTTCGAGGCATAATCAAGCCCCGTTTCCTCATGGATCGGCAGGGCATCCATATCTGCGCGCAACCCGACGCAGCGACCCGATGCGGTGGATTTGCCTTTGATGATGCCCACAACCCCTGTGCGCCCTAAGCCCGTAACCACCTCGTCACAGCCAAATTCGCGCAACCGCTCGGCCACAACAGCCGAGGTGCGATGGGTTTCAAACAGGATTTCGGGGTTCTCGTGCAGATCGCGCCGCCACGCGGTGACTTCGGGCAGCAATTCGGCAAAGCGGTTTTTGATCGGCATAAGAGGCCCCTTTCTTGTTCATAGGCTGTCTCACGAAAACTATAGCCCGCCTAGATAAGGCAGCAAGCGGATTCCCGCCACACCTTTACGGGAGCGGCTTAACCTGCGCCTTACCATCGGCCAGTTCAACCTCAACCTCGGACGCCGTGCGCAGAGCTGCAGTTGTGGTGATCAAACCCGTCTCATTGCGCAACACCGCATAGCCGCGCTTGAGCGTTGCCGTGTAGCCGAGGCTTTGCCGCATCCGTTCAAGGGCATTCAGTTTTTGCTGTGCATCTGCAATCGCGCGGCTCAGAACCGAGGGGCGCAAATTGGCGCAAGCGCGCTCATAAGGCAGGCGTTTTTGCGCCAAAGCACGATCCAAGGCAGGCACCAGTCGCGCGCCCACAGTTTGCACATGATGGCTGCGGGTTTGCACGGATTGCACCAATGCAGGCTCAAGCCTGTCTGCCACGCGATCAAGGCGCTGCTGCGCAGTCTCAAGCAGCGAGGCAGGGCGCGGCAAGGCGCGCGAGAGATCCGCCAGCCGCACACGGCGCTGCGTGACACATGCCTGTGCCCCCCGCGAGAGGCGCGCGCCACAATCTTGAACCCAAGTGAGGATATCCATCCGCACAGGCACCGCACGCTCGGCCGCAGCGGTCGGCGTGGGCGCGCGATAATCAGCCGCAAAATCAATCAAGGTGGTATCGGTTTCATGCCCCACAGCGGAGATCAGGGGGATCCTGCTTTCGGCGGCGGCGCGCACCACGATTTCCTCGTTGAACCCCCACAGGTCTTCAAGGCTGCCCCCGCCCCGCGCCACGATGATCAAATCAGGGCGGGGGATGTGCCCCCCTGCGGTAAGGGCGTTAAACCCCCGAATGCCTGCCGTCACTTCTGGCGCGCATTTCTCTCCTTGAACCGCGACAGGCCAGATCAAGACCTGCCGTGGGAAACGATCCCGCAGGCGGTGCAAAATATCGCGGATCACCGCCCCTGAGGGCGAGGTAACCACACCGATCACCTCAGGCAAAAAGGGCAGCCCCTGCTTGCGCGCGGCATCAAATAAACCCTCAGCAGCCAATTTCATACGGCGCTGTTCCAACATCGCCATCAAGGCACCCGCCCCCGCAGGGCGCATATCCTCGATCACCAATTGATATTTCGATTGGCCTGCAAAGGTCGTCATGCGCCCCGTGGCGACAACCTCCATCCCCTCTTCGGGTCTGTGGGATAGGCGCGCGGCTGTGCCCTTCCAGATCACGGCATCCAAATTTGAGCGATCATCTTTCAAGGTCAAATAGATATGACCAGAAGCAGGGCGCGAAACACGGCCCAATTCGCCGCGCACGCGGATCTGCGAGAACTCCCCCTCAATCATTCGCTTCACCGCACCAGAAAGCTCGGTGACAGAGAACTCTGGTGCGTTTCCGCCCTCGGCTTCTTCGATCAAATCCGACATCTGCTCTTCATCCCTTGGGTTGGCTTGCGTTGATTTCCCTCGCAGCTTAGAACGCGGCAACGAAAAGGCCAAGTGGAGCGGATGCGATGAATATCTTGATTTTGGGCAGTGGTGGCCGTGAACACGCTTTGGCTTGGGCGGTTTTGCAAAACCCCAAATGTGATACGTTGATCGTTGCCCCCGGCAATGCGGGGATCGCTCAAATCGCCGCTTGTGCCGATATCGATATTCTTAACCCGCAGGCGGTTGTGGATTTTGCTGCCGAAAACGCGATTGATTTTGTGATTGTTGGGCCCGAAGCCCCCTTGGCCGAGGGCGTGGTCGATGCCCTGTCACAATCGGGCATCTTGGCTTTTGGCCCAAGCCGAGAGGCGGCACGGCTTGAGGCCTCTAAGGCCTTTACCAAGGAAATCTGTGACGCGGCCAAGGCACCGACTGCCGCCTACGCGCGGTTCACCGATGCAGCATCCGCGCGGGACTACGTCACAGCACAAGGCGCGCCCATTGTGGTCAAGGCCGATGGTTTGGCGGCGGGCAAAGGTGTGATCGTGGCGATGACCCTGACCGAGGCGTTGGACGCGATTGACGATATGTTCGGCGGCGAGTTCGGCGATGCAGGTGCCGAGGTGGTAATCGAAGAGTTCATGGAGGGTGAAGAAGCCAGTTTCTTCATTCTCGCTGATGGCGCATCCACCCTGCCTATTGGCACAGCCCAAGATCACAAACGCGCCCTTGACAATGATGCGGGGCCGAATACGGGTGGCATGGGTGCCTATAGCCCTGCCCCCGTCCTAAGCGATGAGATCGCCGCGCGCGCGTTGCGCGAGATTGTGCAGCCCACGATTGACGAAATGGCCAAGCGCGGCACGCCCTATCGCGGCGTGCTTTATGCAGGGTTGATGATCAAAGACGGCCAAGCACGCTTGGTCGAATATAACGTACGCTTTGGCGATCCTGAATGTCAGGTGTTGATGATGCGTCTCGGCGCGCAGGCCTTAGATCTGATGGTGGCTTGCGCGGAACAGAGGCTTGACCAAATGTCGGTCAACTGGGCCGAGGATCACGCGCTCAGCGTTGTGATGGCGGCAAATGGCTATCCCGGATCATATGAAAAAGGCAGCGTGATCAACGGACTTGAGGCGTTGGCGCAAGACAGCAACCACATGGTATTTCACGCAGGCACCAAGGAAGTTAATGGCGCAATCACAGCCGCAGGAGGTCGCGTTTTAAACGCCACCGCCCGAGGTGAAACCTTGGCCGAGGCCCGCCGCCGCGCCTATGACATGGTCAATAAAATTGATTGGCCTGACGGGTTTTGCCGCTCAGACATCGGATGGAGGGCGCTGTAGCACAGCGCGCCTCCGATGCCGTCACAGCTTGGAGAGCTTGTTTTGCAGTTCCGCAAGCTGGCGTTTGATCTGGCTCAGTTCGTCCTCCTCGCTCGCAGGGGTGGGCGCGTCTTCCTCCTCTGCGCTCGGGCCTGACCACCCTTTGCCCAAACCACCAGTCATCGCCTTCATGAAGGCTTCTTGCTGGGCGCGCATGGCCTCAAACCCTGGCATGGAGGCCATCGGGTTAATCGCGCTCATGTTTTCCATCATCGCGGATTGGCCCTGTTTGAGCATATCAAAGGACATCGCGAGAAAATCGGGAACCACGCTTTGTGCTTGGCTTGTGTAGCTGCGCACCAGATCATTCAGCACGGCGATTGGCAAAACACTTTCGCCGCGTGATTCATGTTCTGCGATAATCTGCAACAGAAATTGGCGGGTCAGATCATCCCCTGATTTCAGGTCAACAATCTTCACCTCGCGCCCCGTGCGGATGAACCCCGCAATATCATCAAGCGTCACATAATCGGAGGTCTCAGTATTATAGAGCCTGCGGCTGGCATAGCGTTTGATCAATAAAGGCTCTTGTGCCTGTGCCATTTCATCCTCCCTGACTTACTGTCACGCATTCACCCTAGGGATCAGCCTAAGCAGTCGCAGAAAAAAAACAATAATTGTTTTGCAGATGCAAAAAGGGCAGGCGGTGAGGCCTGCCCCTCTTGGGAGCGCGTTGGAAGGGAGGATACCAACGCGGCACAGAAATCTGTAGCTTATGCAGCTGCAGTTGCTGCTTTCTTAGCTGCTGCAGTGACTTCAGCAGTTGCTTTTTTAACAGCTGCAGAAGCTTCTTCAGTTGCAGATTTGCCTGCAGCCATCATCAACTCAACAGTGTCCATCTGAACTTTTTTCGCAACTTCAGCGAAAGCAGCCATGTTTTCAGCTGCGATTTCTGCTTGTGCAGAAGCGAAATCGGTCAGGGCTTTGCTGTAATCAGCAGGCTCTTCTTTAACTTTGGCAACATCGCCGAGTTTCGCGATGGTGTCTTTTGTCCAACCTGCTTGGATCTCAGCGGATTTCTCAGCGGCTTCAAGAGCAACTTTCGAGAACTTCTCGCCCATCGCGGCAGAGTTTTTGAACGCATCGGTCATTGCCGACATGTCCATTGGGTAAGCCTTCATCATGTCCTGAAGAACTTTTGTGAATTCGTTTGCGGCGGTTTTTGCCATGGTCTCTACTCCAAAAAATATCGCGTGTTTCGCGGACTACGCTTGCTGCATGTGCAGTATATGCCATGCTGCATCGCAGCAAGTCAAGCATTTTTCTGCACCGCAGCAAAAGCCAAAAATTTTATGGATTATCAGAGTTCTGGCGTTTCCTTGACATAGGTTCCGGGGGCTTGCGCCAATATTTTATAGCCCGACTCACCCAAGCTGCGCGCGGCAACGCGCTTTCCCGAATGGGTGCGCAACCATGCTTCCCACCGAGGCCACCACGACCCTTCGTGAAATTCAGCCTGCTCGCGCCAGTCTTTCACGGAAAGGCTAAGGTCATCATGTGTATAGTGACCATATTTCTTTTTGTTGGGCGGATTGATGATCCCCGCGATATGGCCCGATTGGGATAGGATAAAGGTTTTATCTTGTGACCCCATTTTTTGCACACCGCGATAGCTGTCCTTCCACGCAGCAATGTGATCCGCCTCGCAGGCAATTGCGCAAAGCGGCAGGTCGACATCACTGACCTTGAGCTTCTTTCCCATCAATTCAAACGTTCGCTCAGCAAAATCATTGCTTTGGCAAAGACCTCGCAAATATTGCACAGTCATCTTGCCAGGCAAATGCGTCCCGTCACCATTCCAGTAAAGCAAGTCAAAGGCAGGCGGGGCCTCGCCCATCATATAGCTGCGCACCGCAGGGCCGTAGATCAAATCCTTGGCGCGCAAAAAGCTAAAGGTCTTGGCCATATATTTGTTATCAAGCACACCATCTTCGGCAACCTGCCGTTCGATAGCATCGACAAAGTCATCTTGCAGAAAGACCGTAAATTCACCCTGATCGGAAAAATCCGTCATCGTGGTGAAGAAGGTGGCAGATGAGATCGGCTTTTGGCGGCGTTTTTTCAGCAGCGAGAGCGTGAGGCTAAGGGTGGTGCCTGCAATGCAATAACCCACCGCATTGACCGCCTTACTGCCCGTGATCTCTTTGGCGACGTCAATAGCCTTGAGATAGCCTTTCTCGATGTAATCTTCGAGGCCCTTATCTGAATAGGACTTATCAGGGTTCTTCCACGACACTACGAATAAGGTATAGCCTTGATCCACAATCCATCGGATCAAACTATTTTCGGGGCGCAAATCCATTACGTAATATTTGTTGATCCACGGCGGGAAGATGATCACAGGTTTTTCATAGACCGTCTCTGTGGTCGGCGCGAATTGCAGTAACTCCATCATTTCGTTGCGATAGATGACGGCGCCTTTTGCGGTTGCGATATTCGTGCCCAATTCAAAGGCCGAGCCATCGGCCAAGGTTGGCAAGATCTCACCCCTATGGGCCTCAATATCGCGCACGAGGTTCTCTAAGCCCTTCACAAGGCTTTCGCCTTCGGTTTCGACCGCACGCTCCAACGCATCTGGGTTTGTGGCCAGAAAATTTGTTGGTGCAAAAAGATCAACCATCTGTTTTGCAAAGAATTCGATTCTCTGCCGATCTTTATGCTCTAGCCCCTCAAGATCCTTCAACGAGGCCTCTATGGCATTGGCTGAAATCATATATTGCTGTTTGACGTAGTTAAAATAGGGGTGCGTTTTCCACAGCGGATTGGAAAAACGGCGATCATCTGGGGTGTTATCCTCGGGCGGCTCTAGCTTGCCTTGCGCAAGATTCTGTTGAGCTTCCGCGTAATGCGTGACGGAATCAGCCCAAAATTTGACCTGCCGCTCCATTAATTTTGCGGGGTTATTCACCAGTTCCGACCAGTATGCCATGCTGGCTTTCATATAGAGATCGGGGCCTGGCCCATTCAGGCCAGGGTCGTTTTGGCCTTTATTTGCGAGGGCTTCGACCAAACGTTGGCTTAACTCTTCCACGCGTTTGAGATTGGTGTTTAACTTTTCTAAATGGTCACCCATGACCCTTGCCTCCTCGCGCGCGGATCGTCACTTTGCTTGATTTTATCCGATAAATGCTGCATTTGCATAGAGAGGCTTTACCAAGGTGAGGGGGTAGGGCTGATTTACCGCAGGGTGCATTGACGGCGCCCAAGCTCAATTTTGGAGATTTGCATCCGATGCGACAGCTTCTCACCTATGATTTCATGGAAACCATCCGCGTGACCAACCAATGGCTTGGATCAACCGCGCGGGCGATGTGCTCCTATCCGCAATTCGGGCTTGTGGCCAATCCCGCCATCCAAATGACCGCCGCTTGGGGTGAGGTGATGGAGCGCAGTTTTGCGCGTATGGCGGTAAAACCTGATTGGGGCATTCGCTCCATCACACTCAGCGATGGCCGTGACCACGCTGTCAGTCCGAATGTTGTTCTTCCAAAACCTTTTGGCGATTTGGTGCATTTCGCTGTTGCAGAGCGCGCGGCTATGACCCGCAAAGTGTTGTTGGTTGCCCCAATGTCGGGCCATTACGCCACGCTTCTGCGCTCGACCGTCATCAGTCTGCTGCCCGATTGTGATGTCTATGTCACCGACTGGCACAATGCCCGCGAAATTCCTGTCAGCGCGGGCAATTTCGATGTCGAGGATTACACCCTCTATCTGGTGGAGTTCATGCGCCACATGGGGCCAGACACCCATGTCATCGCGGTCTGCCAACCCGCCCCTCTGACCTTGGCAGCGACCGCCTATCTGGCCGAGGAAGACCCCAAGGCACAGCCCCGCTCATTGACCCTGATCGGGGGGCCAATCGACCCAGAAGCCGCGCCAACGGATGTGACCGATTTTGGCAATCGCGTCACCATGGGCCAGTTGGAACAGTCCATGTTGCAGCGGGTGGGGTTCAAATATGCAGGCGCGGGCCGCATGGTCTATCCAGGATTGCAGCAGCTTAGCTCGTTTATGGCGATGAATGCCGAAAAACACAGCCGCGCCTTCACCGAGCAGATCCTTCGTGTGGCCAAGGGCGAGGCATCTGACAACGACAAGCATAACCGCTTTTATGATGAATATCTTGCGGTGATGGATATGCCTGCGGAATTCTACCTCTCAACCGTGGATCGTATCTTCAAGAAGCGCGAGATTGCGAAAAACACCTTCACCGTTTCGGGTAAGCCTGTTGATATCGGCAAAATCACATCGGTTGCGGTGAAAACTGTTGAGGGCGGCAAAGATGACATTTCCGCCCCGGGCCAATGTGTTGCAGCCCTAGATCTATGCACGGGCCTGCCAGACAGCAAAAAGGCGAGCCACCTCGAGCCTGATGCAGGCCATTACGGGATTTTTGCAGGCAAAAGCTGGCGCAACAATATCCGCCCGCTTGTTCTGGATTTCATTGACGCCAACAATAAGTCCGCGAAGATCAAAGCCGTCAGTTAAACCGCGCCTTCCAGCATTTCATCCAGCCTGCGCGCCACAAGATCAAGGCAATGCGGGCTGGAAAAGCGGTGATCCTCGCCTTTGACCAATTCCAAATGCAAATCATCGCACTGCAAATGCGCAAGAAGGCGCAAAGCCACCGCTTGATCCACCGCCTCATCCTCGGTGCCTTGTAAAAGGCGCACAGGGGCGTCAATCGCCAGAGCGCTGCGCAGAACCAAATTCTTGCGTCCATCCTCAATCATGCGCTTGGTGACGATCATCGGCTCCCCGTATTCTGAGGGCAGCGCGGTTTGCCCCTGCCCCATGACTTCAGCGCGTTGATCTTCGGTGAAACTGGCCCAAAACCCATCTTCAGTAAAATCAGGGGCAGCCGCAATGCCAATCAGCCCTGCAATCCGTTCGGGGTTTCGGCGCGCCATCAACAGTGAAATCCATCCCCCCATGGACGACCCCACCAAAACCACCCGCTTCGGGGCAAGGCGATCTAAAACCTCGGCGGCGTCTTCGGCCCAATCGCCAATACAGCCCTCGGTGAAAGCGCCGCTGCTTTCGCCATGGCCAGAATAATCAAACCGCAGAAAAGCCCGCCCACGGGATTTAGCATATTCCTCAAGGAATACGGCCTTGGTTCCCGCCATGTCTGAGCGCAAGCCGCCCAAAAACACCACCATCGGATGGGTGCCTTCTGTCAGATGATAGGCAATGCTGCGAGATTTCACGGTGATCAGATGGTCGGGCATGGTTTCGCTTTCATGTGCGGGCATATGCCCCCTCCATGCCAAAAATTTGCACCCCCGCGCAAGAGTTGACACCACATCAAAGGCGCGCCAAAAGACCAAGCAACACTTAACCCGCAACCGGGCGTTTCGTAGGCGCCAAACTGACGAGGAGCTATGGCGATGCCACAGATTTCCCTAACATTTCCCGATGGCAATTCCCGCAGCTACGAGGCAGGCGTGACAGCCGCCGAGGTGGCCGAAAGCATCGCAAGCTCGCTTGCCAAAAAGGCGATCAGCGCCACAGTGAACGGCGCGCATTACGACTTGGCTTGGCCAATTGATGCCGATGCCACCATCGCGATCAACACCATGAAGGATAATGACGCCGAAGCCTTAGAGCTGATCCGTCACGACTTTGCCCATGTGATGGCGCGCGCCGTTCAAGAAATCTGGCCAGATGTAAAAGTGACAATCGGCCCCATCATCGAAAATGGCTGGTATTACGATTTTGACCGCAAAGAGCCCTTCACCCCAGATGATCTGGGTCGGATTGAGGCGAAGATGAAAGAGATCATCAACGCCCACGATGCCGTGCGCACAGAAATCTGGGATCGCGCACGCGCAATCGCCCATTACGAAGCAGCAGGCGAACCATATAAGGTAGAACTGGTTGGGATGATCCCCGAAGATCAACCCGTGCGGATGTATTGGCACGGGGATTGGCAAGACCTCTGCCGTGGCCCGCATTTGCAGCACACAGGGCAATTGCCCGCTGATGCGTTTAAATTGATGAAACTCGCAGGCGCATATTGGCGCGGCGACAGCAACCGCCCGATGTTGCAGCGCATCTATGGGGTCGCGTTCAAAAACCGCGATGACCTCAAGGCGCATCTGACTTTCTTGGAAGAAGCCGAAAAACGCGACCACCGCCGCTTGGGCCGAGAGATGAACCTGTTCCATATGCAGGAAGAGGCCCCAGGTCAGGTGTTTTGGCACCCCAATGGGTGGCGCATATACACAGCGCTGCAAGATTACATGCGCCGCCGTCAGCAAGATGGCGGCTATGTAGAAGTTAACACTCCGCAAGTGGTTGACCGCCGTCTTTGGGAGGCCTCGGGCCATTGGGAAAAATACCAAGAGAATATGTTCATCGTGGAAGTGGACGAAGACCATGCCCGCGAAAAGGCCATCAACGCCCTGAAGCCGATGAACTGCCCCTGCCATGTGCAGATTTTCAATCAGGGCATGAAATCCTATCGCGACCTGCCCTTGCGGATGGCGGAATTTGGATCATGTAACCGATACGAACCATCGGGCGCATTGCATGGGATCATGCGCGTGCGCGGCTTTACCCAAGATGACGCGCATATCTTCTGCCGCGAAACGCAGATTGAGGATGAAACAAAGCAATTCATCGAGTTGCTTTCGGCGGTTTACAAGGATCTTGGGTTTGAGAAATTCCGCGTGAAATTCTCTGACCGCCCCGACACCCGCGCGGGCAGCGATGAGGTTTGGGACAAGGCCGAAGCGGCACTTAAATCCGCCACCGAAGCGGCGGGATATGCCTATGAACTGAACCCCGGCGAAGGGGCATTTTACGGCCCGAAACTGGAATTCGTGCTGACCGATGCCATTGGGCGAGATTGGCAATGCGGCACGTTGCAGGTGGATTTCGTTCTGCCCGAACGTCTGGACGCTACCTATATCGGCGAGGATGGCGCGAAACACCGCCCCGTCATGCTGCACCGCGCAATTTTGGGCAGCTTTGAGCGTTTCATCGGCATCTTGATCGAGAACTTCGCGGGCCGCCTGCCCTTCTGGTTGGCCCCGCGTCAAGTTGTGGTTGCCTCTATCGTCTCCGAAGCGGATGGTTTTGTGGATGAGATTGTCGCGTTGCTCAAAAAACGGGGCGTGCGCGCCGAGGCTGATAAGCGCAACGAAAAGATCAATTATAAAATCCGCGAACATTCCACAGGAAAGGTGCCTGTGATTTTGGCTGTTGGACGCAAAGAGATGGAAGATCGCAGCGTGACCTTGCGCCGTTTGGGTGAAAGCCAAACTTCCGTTCAGCCCATAGATTCTGTGATCGATGCCTTAGTGGCCGAGGCGATTGCGCCTGATCTGCGCAGCTAATTTATAAAAGCGCGGCTTTTACATCCGCGCCCCACCCCAGATAGAGCGCCCCGTTATCCGCAAGTATGACGGGGCGTTTCATCAGCGCGGCATGGGTCGCCAACAGCGCCTTTGGATCAGTGGCGCGCGTGGCCTCATCCAAACCACGCCATGTGGTGGATTTGCGATTGATGAGGGCATCCGCCCCAAATTCTGCCAAAAACTGCGAAATCTCAGCATCGTTTAACGGGGTTTCGCGCAGATCACGTAACACGGCGCTATGACCTGCGGCGGTCAATTCCTTCACCGCCTTGCGGCATGTGTCACAATTTTTCAGCCCAATAATCTGCATCTGTGCCTCTTTTTATTCCACAAACCAAAGCATAGGGCCGCAGGCGCTCGGTTCCAGAGAGTTTTTCTTGATTTTTAGTAAAACCAAGGCAATCTCTTGGCGTGCCTCTAGGTCACCGGTTGAACTGCTTTTGAGACGGCAGCAAAGGCATGGTCATCGGCCCTGGCTGCACCCCACGCGCAGACACGCTTGTGGGATTGAGACTTGAGACAGGAAAGATACGAAAATGCCCACTGGCACTGTGAAATGGTTCAACACCACCAAAGGTTACGGGTTTATCGCGCCTGATGGCGGCGGCAAAGATGTGTTCGTGCATATCTCTGCAGTTGAACAAGCGGGGATGAAAGAATTAGCCGATAACACGAAAATCAGCTTTGAGCTTCGTGAAGGCCGCGATGGTCGCGCCTCTGCGGTCGATCTGAAAATTCTCTGACGTCAAAAACCCGCGCGCAAGGCAACCACACCGCTTTGCGCGCATGGCCCCCTAGGCCATGATGGCGCGCGCGATCATGACCCCACCCCATGCGGCAACCCCTGTCAGCGTGGCGCCCCAAATTACATCCATCACCACCATTTGCGGGTGCCAATCACGCATCACCGCCCAAGAGGTGAATTCGTAGGTGCCATAGGCCACAAAGCCCAAAATTGCGCCATTGATCAAGGCAAGGCTTGGCGTATCCGCGCGCATCGCGGGCGTGGAGGCAAAGTAAAGAATGCCCCCCATATAGGTCAGATAAAACAAGATTGCAGGCAACAGGCGAAACCCACCTTCATAGAGCAAATCGCCAATATGCCGCGCAAAGACAGGCTGTAACACGGTGTTCAGCATCACCGCATCGGCAATGAGGAAGATCAAAGATGTCGCCACAAAGAGGATTAAGAGGGTCATCAGGTGCCGCCATTTCGCGCTACGTCCCGCATGGCATAAGTTAGCGGTGCTTTTGAATAAGGCAAAACCTTAGGCCCGCACCAATTCCCGCACCACGCACGCGGGGCCTTCCTCGCGTAAGGGATGCCGCCACGCCTCGCGCCAATCACTTTCGGTGATTTCAGGGAAGTAGGCATCTGCCGCCTCAATCACCAAATCAACCTCGGTGACCAAAAGCCTGTCTGCCATCGGCAGCATTTGCGCATAAATCTGCGCACCGCCAATCCCGTAAATCCGCGGATATCCTGCGCTTCGGGCCAACTCAATCGCTGCATCCACAGAAGCGACAACCGTATCGTGCAAGGATTTATCACGGCTAACCACGATATTGAGGCGATTTTTCAGCGGCTTAAACGGGAGGCTCTCCCATGTGTTGCGGCCCATAATCACCGCCCCGCCCATGGTTTCACGTTGGAAAAAGGCCAAATCCTCGGGCGCGTGCCACGGGATCGTGTTGCCCTTGCCAATCGCGCCGTTCTGCGCCCGCGCCACGACAAGTGAAATCATGATCTTACCCCCTAAACCGCCACTGGCGCTTTGATGGCGGGATGGGGGTCATACCCTTCGATGATGAAATCATCGTAGCGGAAATCGAAAATCGACCCGACATCGCGCGCAAGCCGCAAGGTCGGCGCAGGGCGGCTGTCGCGCGACAGTTGCTCTTTCACCTGATCCATATGGTTCGAATAAATGTGGCCATCACCTATCGAATGCACAAATTCGCCGGGCTTATAGCCCGTGACATGGGCCAGCATCACCGCAAGCAAGGCATAAGAGGCAATGTTAAACGGAACCCCTAAAAACATATCTGCCGAACGCTGATAAAGCTGCAGGCTCAGCCGCCCGTTCAAGATTTTCACCTGCCACAGCGTATGGCAGGGCGGCAGGGCCATTTGATCTACCTCGCCCGGGTTCCAAGCCGACACAATCAGGCGGCGACTGTCAGGCGTGCGTTTGATCATCTCAACCAAATTCGCAATCTGATCCACTGATCCAATCGACACGGCGCCATCTGCACCATGCATAACCTTTGGGAAATGTCGCCATTGATGGCCGTAAACAGGGCCAAGATCGCCCTTTTCATCGGCCCATTCATCCCAGATGGAAACGCCATTTTCTTTGAGATAGCCAATATTCGTATCGCCCGCGAGGAACCATAACAACTCGTGAATAATGGATTTCAGATGCAGCTTTTTGGTCGTAATCAGCGGGAAAGTTTCGCTCAAATCGTAGCGCGCTTGCAGGCCGAAATAGCTGCGCGTGCCCGTGCCTGTGCGGTCGGTTGTATCCACGCCCTTTTCAAGGATCAGCGCCAATTGGTCATGATATTGCTGCATCGCCACACATCCACAGGTTGGGCCATCGTTACGCTATATATTGAAACGATTTTAGCACAAACCGCAATATCGGGTGGGTCATTTCTTGCCCCCGCCCCCTGTAATTCTGCAAATTTCACGCTAAGCTTGAGACAACGCGAAATTTCACGAGGGAGACAGCAGTGCCAATCCGATATCTTCACACAATGGTGCGCGTCAAAGACCTTGAAGCAACCCAAGAATTCTTTGCGCTCTTGGGCCTAAAGGAAACGCGGCGCTCTGACTATGAAAGCGGGCGCTTTAGCCTGATCTTCATGGCCCCTGAAGGCCAAGAGGAATGTCCCGTTGAACTGACCTATAACTGGGATGGTGATGATGGGCTGCCATCAGATAGCCGCCATTTCGGGCATCTCGCCTATGAGGTGGATGATATCTACGTGATGTGTCAGCACTTGATGGATCATGGCGTGACAATCAATCGCCCCCCGCGCGATGGCCGTATGGCCTTTGTGCGCTCACCCGATAATATCTCGGTCGAATTGCTTCAAAAAGGGGCGGCACAAAAGCCCGCTGAACCATGGGTTTCGATGCCAAATATCGGGCATTGGTAATGGCCGCACTCATAATTGGGGTGGCTTTGCTGCTGCCCCAATCGGCTACGGCTTGCCGCTTGGCCTTGGCCCTTGGGTTGGATGCATCGGCATCGGTTGACAGTGACGAACACATGCTTATGCGCGCGGGCCTTGCCAATGCGTTGACAAGCCCAGTTGTCATGACCGCACTGTTTGACAGCGCGGCACCTGTGGCTCTCTTGGTGTATGAGTGGTCAGGACGAAGGCAACAGCAGGTTTTGGTTGACTGGACGATCCTCGACACCCCGACAACCCTCACCGCTGTCGCTGCCGAAATTGTGACCGCGCCGCGCGGGGATGATGAATTTCCAACCGCACTTGGATACGCGCTTGGCTTTGGAGCCACGCAATTAGCGGCCGCACCTGCCTGTGATTTTTATACGCTCGACATCTCTGGGGATGGTGAAAACAACGAGGGATTTCAACCAAGCCACGCTTTTGCCCATTTCCCCTTTGACAGTGTCACTGTGAACGGGTTGGCGATTGGGGGCGCAGCGGTTGATATTGTCGAATATTACCAACGCGAAATCCTGCGCGGGCCGGGTGCCTTTATCGAACAGGCGCGCGATTACCAAGATTTTGAAGCCGCCATGTTGCGCAAACTCGAACGCGAATTGCGCCCCATGATGTTGGGCGGCCTTTGATCCGCGCGCAAATGACTTGGAAAGCCCTAAAATATATGCAAAATATGTGCAAGTTTTGAGTATATTTTGGGTGATTTGCGCATGCTTGACCGAACTGACCGCCGCTTATTACGTGCGTTGCAACAAAATGGCGCAATGACGGCGCAGGAGATGGGGCGTCATCTTGGTCTTTCGACCTCTCAAGCAGGGCGGCGGCGACAAAAGCTTGAACAAACAGGCGTGCTACGCGCGGTAAGCATAGATATTGCACCAGAGGCCTGCGGCTTATCCGTGCAGGCGTTTTTGACACTCACCCGCAGCGCCCATGATCCTGCCTTGATGGATGATTTCAAGCGATTGCTAGACAGCACCCCTGAAATCGTTTCAGCCTTTGATGTCACAGGCTCTGCAAACACAATCCTGCGCGTTTGGTGCAGCGATCTAGACCCCCTACGCGAACTCATTGATGCCATCATCTTACCCCATCCGATGGTCGAGAAACTGCACACCGAGATCGTGATGGCGCAAATCAAGCCAGACAGTGCCTTGCCGCTCTGATCCACTCGTGTCAAAGTTGCACTCAAGACGAACGCAACCTCCCCCACGCAAAGGACAGGCCGATGGAAAGCCTGCTTTTACAGGCGACAATCTATCTTTCTGCAATGGTCATCGCTGTGCCTTTGACCGTGCGGTTTGGTCTGGGATCGGTCTTGGGGTATTTGCTTGCTGGCATCGCGATTGGCCCATTGATTGGGTATATTGGGTCGGACACGGATGACCTCCAACATTACGCCGAATTTGGCGTGGTGCTGATGCTGTTTCTGATCGGTCTAGAACTAGAGCCGAGCAATCTGTGGGATATGCGGCAACGTTTGATCGGTTTGGGCGGGGCACAGGTTGTTTTGACGACCTTTGCGCTTGCAGAGGTCGCGCTGCTCTTTGGCTTGCAATGGCAATTGGCCTTGGCAACAGGGATGATCTTGGCCCTGTCTTCGACCGCGATTGTGCTACAGACGCTCAGCGAAAAGGGATTGATGAAAACCAACGGCGGCCGCGGCGCGTTTTCTGTGCTTATGACCCAAGATATTGCAGTCATTCCGATGTTGGCGTTTCTTCCCCTTTTGGCCGTGTCGGGCAGTTTAGGTTTTGCGCAAGACGGCTCGATCCAACGCGCAACCGATACGGCGGATCATGGGGCCCATTCCTTCTCACTGGTCGAGGGACTGCCGGGATGGGGGGTGACGCTGGTCACAATTGCCGCCATCGCGCTTGTGATCCTTGCGGGGCATTTCCTATCCCGCCCCCTGTTCCGCTTTATCCACATGGCACGCTTGCGCGAGGTTTATACCGCGGTGGCGCTAGTGATCGTTGTTGGTATTGCGGCCCTGATGATCTTGGTGGGGCTTTCGCCCGCGCTTGGGGCGTTTATTGCGGGCGTTGTCCTTGCCAATTCCGAATTCCGCCATGAATTAGAGGCCGATATCGCCCCATTCAAAGGCCTGCTCTTGGGGCTGTTCTTTATCACTGTGGGCGCAGGTATAAATTTCGGAACGCTATTTTCCGCGCCCCTGACAATCTTGGGTCTGACCTTGGGAATGATGGCCCTTAAAGGGATAATCCTTTTGGCTATCGGATTTGCCTTTGGCATGCGGAAAAAAGACCTGTCTCTCTTTACGCTTGGCCTCGCACAAGCGGGCGAGTTTGGCTTTGTTTTGATCTCATTCTCAGTGCAGCAATCGGTGATGACCGATGCGACCGGCGAAATGCTTTTGCTGGTTGTGGCGCTGTCCATGCTGCTGACGCCATTGGCCTTCATCCTCTATGATCGGCTCGCCCATCGTTTGGCCGATACAGGCACCGCCCCCGAGGCCGATGAAATCGGGGAAACCGCGCCCATCATCATCGCAGGCGTGGGGCGGTTTGGGCAGGTGGTCAACCGTGTCGTCCAAGGTGCAGGGTTTAAGACGGTGGTGCTCGATGCCGATTTATCGGTCATCCAACTGATGCGCGGCTTTGGCTTCAAGGCGTTTTTCGGCGACCCGACCCGCCCCGAACTGTTGACTGCGGCAGGGTTAGAAGAGGCCAAGGTTCTTGTCGTTGCGGTCGACAACAAGGAAAGCGCGGTGCGTCTTGTCACCTATGCGCGCCGCATCAGGCCAGATCTCCATATCACCGCACGGGCGCATGATCGGCTGCATGTTTACGAGCTTTATAAGGCAGGTGCAGATCATATCGTGCGCGAGATGTTCGACAGCTCACTGCGGGCCGCGCGTTATGTGCTTGAGGATATGGGCCTGTCTGATTACGAGGCCCATGAAATGGAGATGGCCTTTTACCGCCATGATCGCCAAAATCTGCGCGATTTGGCGGAACTATGGAAACCAGGCGTGCCGATTGCTAAGAACCCCGCCTATATGGAACGGGCACGCGAATTGAACGCGAACCTTGAGGCGGCGCTGCTCAGCGCATTAGACGAAGCCACGCGCGAGAACGCCATGGGGGAAGGCCCGACTGATCGCCGCCGCGCGCGCGGTGATGCCAGCGCGCTTTCGGGCAAGCTGTCGCGCGGCGGTGCGCGGGATGCCTCTTAACCCGCGCTGACGCCAGCTTCAGCAAAGCTCGCCATGCCTGAGTGGCAGGCTAGCGCCCCTTTAACAATTTGAATGGCCAAGGCGGCCCCGCTGCCTTCACCAAGACGCAACCCAAGGTTCAGCAAAGGCTCTTTGCAAATCGCATCCAGCAATTTGCGATGCCCCCCCTCAGCCGAAACATGGCCTGCCACACAATGATCCAATGCACCCTTATGGGCCTGCTCCAAACAGGCGGCTGCCGCGGTGCAGATAAATCCATCAAGGATGACGGGGATGCAGTTTGCGCGCGCCGCAGCAATCGCGCCCGCCATGGCAGCAATCTCGCGCCCGCCCAAGCATCGCAAAGCCGTCAATGGATCGCTCCGCGCCTCAGGGTTTGCGGCAATCCCCCGCGCCACCACATCCGCCTTGCGCGCAAGGCCCGCATCATCCACGCCCGTGCCGCGACCAACCCAATCGGCCCCCGTGCCACCAAACAGCGCGCAGGCCATCGCCGCAGCCGCGGTGGTGTTGCCAATCCCCATTTCCCCCACCACCAAAAGGTCAGAGGTTGGATCAACGGCCCCCCAGCCTGTTAAGAAGGCAGTCAAGAATGCGGCCTCATCCATTGCAGGGCCTTGCGTGAAATCTGCGGTTGGCTGTTCCAGATCAAGCGCATGAACATCCATCTGCGCGCCAGCAAGCTTGGACAGTTGATTGATCGCTGCACCGCCTGCCTCGAAATTAGCAACCATTTGCACTGTGACCTCAGCGGGAAAGGCACTGACGCCCTGAGCTGTGATCCCGTGGTTCCCTGCAAAGACAATCACCTGTGGGGCGTCAATTTGCGCGCGCGCATTGCCGCGCCACCCGCAATACCAGATTGCCACCTCCTCAAGCCGCCCCAATGCGGCAGGGGGCTTGGTCAATTGGCTGTTGCGCAACTCGGCAGCCTCCAACGCGGTTGCATCAGGTTTGGGGGCTGCGACAAGGGCCGCGTGAATGTCGGAAAGGGTCTCAAATTGCATGACGAGCTTTGTCCACCAGATCAAAGGATTGCGTGCTGCCCCCCCTATCCGATAGACAATGGCGGGGACAACAGGAACATCGCAAGAATGACCCATAACTTTCTGCATGGAAACCGACCAAAACTAGGCGATATCGCCGTTGCCTTTGCGCTTTTGAGCCGCCTTTCCCTGCCGTTCAAACCCGATTACACGCGCGGCGCAGAGGCCGCATGGGCCTATCCGCTTGTCGGCGCGGCTATCGGCGCGATTGGGATGGGGCTTGGCGGTGCGGCTTTGGGGCTGGGCCTGCCGCTTAGCGTTGCAGGCATAATCGCGCTTGCCGCCCTCATCCTCAGCACAGGCGCGATGCATGAGGACGGTCTCTCGGATGTGGCTGATGGGTTTTGGGGCGGATGGAGCGTGGAAGATCGCCTGACCATCATGAAAGACAGTCATGTGGGCGTATACGGCGTCATTGCCCTGACCTTATCGCTGCTGCTTCGCGCAAGCCTAATCATCACGGTTTTACCGCAAGCCCCGCTTGCCTTAATTGCCATCGCCGCATTGAGCCGCGCTCCCATGGTCGTGCTCATGCGCTTTTTGCCCAATCCCCGCGCCACGGGCCTGTCGCGCAGCGTGGGAACCCCGTCTAACGTCACCACGGGCGGCGCGGCTATCCTTGCCTGCCTGATAACATTGGGCCTCATCGGGCCGCTTTCGGGCCTCTTGGTGATTGGCGTTGCGGCCTTGGCGGCATTTGGCCTTGGTCTGTTGGCTAAGGCCAAAATCGGCGGGCAAACGGGGGATGTGTTGGGGGCAAGCCAACAGATCACCGAAATTGTCGCCTTGGCGACAATTGCAGCTGTCTTATAACGAAAACGCCGCGCGAAGATCCCTTCACGCGGCGCATCCAATGTTTCAAGAAATGGCTTAGGCCGCGCGGGCGGTCAAAACCTCATCCACGCGCTGCTGCGCGCCGCGCTCATCCATGCCTTGCACGGCTGCCAACTCGCGGGTCAAACGCTCAAGCGCTGCTTCATACAGCTGACGCTCAGAATAGCTTTGCTCACGCTGGTCATCCGCACGATGCAAATCGCGCACCACTTCGGCAATTGCGATCAAATCGCCCGAATTGATCTTTTGCTCATATTCTTGAGCACGGCGCGACCACATGGCCCGCTTCACCCGCGCCTTACCCTTCAGCGTATCTAGCGCCTTGGACACGACATCGGGGCTCGACAGCGAGCGCATTCCGACCTCAGTGGCTTTTGCGGTTGGCACCCGCAGGGTCATTTTGTCTTTTTCAAACGAGATCACGAACAGCTCCAGATTGATGCCAGCAATCTCTTGCTCTTCAATCGAGATGATCTGACCCACACCATGGGCGGGATAGACCACATAATCATTGGGGCTGAATTCTTGCGATTTACGCGACTTGCTCATAAGCAGTGTTTCCTTTGCACGGGCCACCCATGGCAATCAGCCGAAAAAACCGCATGCAGAAAAGAGCTGCTTTTCTACATTGGCGATAGTTACGGAATGTGAGGCGATGGCCTAAGCCCGTGAATATGTTGGTTTGGGCAGTGATTCCAAAAAAGTTTGCAGCGGCAATTTAACACAAAATTACGCTGATTCAAAGTTGGCGCAGCAGACCTGCGCCCGTATCCCTATTTTTTCAGATAAATTTGCGCACAAATAAAGGCCAGCACAAACAGAACACAGGCGAATCAGCACCAGAATCGCCGCGCCCTTGTTTGCTATTTAACCACCTTCACCGGGCTTTTCGGAAAAGAGATCCATTTTGCCCGGCTTACCGTCCATCTCCTCTGCCTCGGGCAGCGGGTCTTTCTTGGTGATGATCACAGGCCATGCTTCTGACCATTTGCGGTTAAACTCAACCCACTGCTCCATATCTGGCTCAGTGTCGGGGCGGATCGCATCGGCAGGGCATTCAGGCTCGCAGACGCCGCAATCGATACATTCGTCTGGATGGATGACCAACATATTCTCGCCCTCGTAGAAGCAATCCACGGGGCATACCTCAACGCAGTCTGTATATTTGCAGGCAATGCAATTGTCGGTCACGACATAGGTCATAGGGTCATCACTCTTTTCAAAAGATCATGCGGCATGGGTTTACTGCCCTGTCGCGCATCATTCAAGCACCCCTTGGCGCAAAGAAATAGCCTGTCGCCTTTCGCGTTTTGAGGGGCGTCCATGTCCCTCCGATTGGGGCTTTTCTGGAACAGTTTCTTTGATCTCGCTCAAATCGGCGTAACAGGCCTGCGCCTCCGAGGCGGGGCCGCGGCGGTCGGGCAAGGATATAACCCGCACCACGCGCACAGTCTGGCCTTGAGCGAAGGTCAGAACATCCCCCGCGCCGATGGCAGTTGCGGGTTTGGTAACCCGCGCGCTGTTCACCCGCACCGCCCCCTCCTCAACAATACGGGTGGCGAGGCTGCGGGTTTTGAAGAACCGCGCGTGCCACAACCATTTATCAATCCGCAAGGTCGGGCGGGGTTGGGTCAACCTTTCTCCTTCAGACCCATCAAGGCCTGCGCAAATGGGTTATCGGGATCAATGCGATCTTTTTTCTCGGGCTTGGCACTGAAACTGCGCGCTGCTTCGGGCTTGCCGCCCTGACCCTTCCCATTGGGCCCACGCTGCGGCTTGCCACTTTTGCGCGGAGGCCGTCCTGATCCATCCGTTTCACCCGCACCTTCGCGGCGCGGGTTTGGTTTACGATCCCGCCGTGGTGGCGCCCATTTGAAGTTATAGAAAACTTCCATTTCTGGGGCATCGGGTGCAGCAGCATCTGCCACCTGTGGCACTTCGGCGGTTGGCTGAGGGGTGGTTTCACCGGGTTCAGCATCCGTGGCGGTATCAGGTGCTGCGATCTCGGCGGGGGCAACAACCACGGCCTTAACCTTCACCCGTTCGCCCCTCTCAGCGCGATAGCCAAGACCTGTCATCAAATCCGCGAATTGCTCCAGCGTGAGGCCCGTGATGGACAGCATATCTGCATTGCCCTCGAACCCTGCGCGGCTGTCTTCCTTGCGCAGCATATCCGCGAGACGTTCAAGCATATCAATACGGATGGCACGCGTGCCAGCGGGACGGTAGCCTGACATTGTGAAATACCCCTCTTGCGCTTCTGCGTCATTGGGGATTGTCACCAGCCCCGGAGGGGGGCTTTCGGGGAATTGATCCAACTTGCCCGCCAACGACCATAGAACCAAACGCAACCGTGTCGGCGCAGGCTTTAGCAAGGCAGGCATGAATACTGTGAACTGACCAAAGCGCACCCCATGTTTGCGCAAGAGCGCGCGTGCCTCTTGATCAAGGGCTTTGACGTCTTCTGCGACATCGCTGCGCGGCAAGATGCCCATGGCCTCAGACAGGCGGAAGGCAAAACCGCGCGCAAGCCCCGTGATGCCCTCATCTTTTTGCATCGCCAACATGGGCTCAAACAGGGCTGCAATTTTGCGATCAATAAAATGCTGCAAGCGCCGCTGCACTTTCTGGATAACCTCGGGGCCAGCATCCTCGTCAACAAAGGCCTCAGCCAAGGGGCGTGTTGCGTCACTGCCAAGAGTGAGTTTGCCAACCGCAGATTGGCCCCACATCAGCCCACCTTGCTCGGTGAAGTCAAATTCCGTGTCGGGCGCATTATACAGACGATCTGCGCGCAGATGCAGCTCGGGCTTGAGGGCAGCCACGGCGGCTTGGCGCAAGGTTTTCGCCTCATCAGGGGTGGCAGCACTATCTTGGCGGAAGCGGAACCCGTCCAAACGACCAATGAATTGGCCCTCTACGGTGACTTCCCCGTTTTCATTCACTTCGGCCACAAGGCTCTCCTTCTGTTTCAATCGCCGCATCAAAACCGATGTGCGCCGATCGACAAATCTTTGGGTCAGTCGCTCATGGAGCGCATCTGACAAGCGGTCTTCTACCGCACGGGTTTCCTCGCGCCAATACGCGACATCATCCACCCAAGCAGCACGTTGTGCGACAAATGTCCATGTGCGGATATAAGCCAAGCGTTTCGATAATGTGTCAATGTCGCCATCTTGCCGATCAATCCGCTTCACCTGCCGCGCAAGCCAATCATCAGGCACGCGGCCCAATTCATGCAAATATTGAAAGATACCCGCCAAGAGGCTGCTATGCTCGGCGGGGCTGATCCCCCGAAAATCAGGGATACAGCATACATCCCACAAAAGCCGCACATCTTGGGCATCTCTGATCCGATGGGTCACATCGGCCCGTTCCGAAAGCGTCCGCAGCGCGATAACATCATCGGCTGCACGCGCCCGCGTCAGCCATTCATTGTCGGTTTGCGCCTCCAAAGACATCAAAAGACGCGAAATTGATCCAAATGACAGGCGACTGTTGCGCCATTGCAATTTACGGATGGGGGCAAAACGATGCTCGGTGATGGCTTTGGCCACTTCATCATCTAATGGGCTTGCCTCGCCCGTGACACCAAATGTGCCTGGCAATGTATGACGGCCCGCACGGCCCGCGATCTGGCCCAATTCATTCGGAGCCAAATCGCGCATCTTGCGGCCATCAAATTTGCGCAAACCTGAAAAGGCCACGTGTTTGATATCCAGATTAAGCCCCATGCCAATGGCATCGGTTGCCACCAGAAATTCAACATCGCCGTTTTGATACAAATCGACCTGTGCATTGCGCGTGCGCGGGCTAAGCGCACCCATCACAACCGCAGCACCGCCCTTTTGGCGGCGCAAAAGCTCGGCAATGGCATAGACGTTTTCAACCGAAAACCCGACAATGGCCGAGCGCGGCGGCATGCGCGACAGTTTCTTTGAACCAGTATAGGTCAGTTCCGAAAAGCGTTCTCGGCTCAGGAATTGCGCCTTCGGCACAAGCGCGGCGATTGCGCCCCGCATTGTATCTGCGCCCAGAAACAACGTCTCATGCAGGCCCCGCGCACGAAGCAAGCGGTCGGTAAAAACATGGCCCCGCTCTGGATCAGCACAAAGTTGGATTTCATCCACAGCCAAAAAATCGCATGCGTGATTTGTGGGCATCGCCTCGACTGTGCAGACCCAATATTGCACGCGGTCAGGGATTATGCGCTCCTCACCCGTGATCAGCGCGACCACGGAAGGGCCGCGTATGGCCACGATGCGATCATAGACTTCGCGCGCCAAGAGGCGCAAAGGCAGGCCAATCACGCCCGTGCGATGCGCCAACATCCTCTCGATGGCGTAATGGGTTTTGCCCGTATTGGTGGGGCCTAATACGGCAGCGATCCGCCCTTGGCCCATCAATGTGCCCGTCATGCCGCCCATCTTGCCCGTTTTAGGCAGAGCCCTGCCCGCCTCCTGCCTAGAGGCTGATTCCTTCAAGCTGGCGCTCCAGCCGCTCCACTGTCTGTTCTAGGTCGGGGCGATGCGGATGTATAGCGCGCGCGGCACGAAAAGCGTCCAAAGCATGGGAATAGGCCTCGACCTGCTCCATAATCATGCCCAAGCCCGTGAGCGCCCCAAAATGATTGGGGTTCAGGGCCAAAGTGCGCGCGATATCATCAAGGCTTGGGCCATAATCCCCCATTTCATAAAATAGGGTCGCGCGCGCGTTCCAGCCTTCCGCAAATTCAGGCGCATGATCGGTCAAGGCCGTCAAATGGGTCAATGCAGCGGAATAATCCCCCCGTGCCATGGCCTGCCTGCCACGGCGCAGCAACAAATCCATCGCGGGAGAGCCCGAGCGCGACCAAAGGTTCAGGATTTCGGCTTCGACCCGTTCCCAATCGGGCAAAACGGGGCTTTGCAACTCACTTAACAGGGAAGCGAGCCTTGCATCGGATGCAGCCTCCTCACTTGGTGCAACAGGGGCAGATTGGGCGAGGGCAGCACCGCAGAGGGCCGTATTTATTGAAAATACCGCGATCAGGATGTTGAAGCTGATCCGAAATAGCCACATCATAGGTGAGAAGTTAGCAGCCAATCACGCGACATCCAGTCCTGATTTTCAAAATCCTTGCGGTGAGGCCGCGTTATGAAAGAGAAATCCCAATGTCCGATTTGATTGCCGCAGCCGTGGATGCAATCGCCAAAAAACTGGTCAAACCTTACGATGGCGCGGCAAAATTCGTGATCGAGGGGGCAGGTTGCGTGATTATCCAAGGCGCAGACGTGCGCCCCAGTGACGAGGCTGAACCTGCCGATGTGACTATGCGTGCAACATCAGAGGTGTTCCAAGACATCCTCGCAGGGCGATTAAACCCCGCCATGGCATTTATGTCGGGCAAACTTAAACTTGAGGGCGATATGAGTGCCGCCATGCGCCTTGGTGGGGTTCTGGCGTGATCCCTCCCCCGTTTTACGGCTCAGATCGGCCCAAGGATATACGTTGGATCACCGCCGCAGACGGCAAACGCCTACGGGCGGGCCATTGGCCGAAGGGGCAAAAGGGAACAATTCTTTTGTTCACGGGGCGCACCGAATTCCTTGAGAAATACACGGATGCGGCCCAAACTTTTGCCGCGCTTGGATGGGGGATGGCCTCGCTTGATTGGCGGGGTCAAGGCCTTTCGGAGCGGCTGCTAGAAGATCCACAAATCGGTCATGTGGGTGATTTTTCCGAATATCAACGCGATGTGGATGCGTTTCTTGCCTATTGCGCGCGTTGCGATTTGCCCAAGCCATGGGTCATGTTCGCCCATTCGATGGGGGGCGCTATCGGCCTGCGCGCCCTTCACAACGGGTTTCGCCCCGCGGCTGCGGTGTTCTCTGCGCCAATGTGGGACATTCAACTGCGCCACGTCTTGCGGATCTTGGCAAAGCTTGCCTATTTCATCGCCAAGCCGATTGGCCTTGCCGCGCGCTACGCGCCCACACAAGGCCCACATGAGCCGATGGTATTTGAAGGCAATCCCCTCACCCATGATCAGGCGCGTCTCGATTGGATGAAGGAACAAGCTAAGGCAGACCCGCTGCTGACCCTTGGGGGGGCCTCCATTTCATGGGTCTATCATGCCTTGACCGAGTGTCAGGCCCTTGCCGCACTGCCCGCGCCAAAAGGTGTTCCGACCCTTGGCTATGTCGGCACGGATGAGCGCGTGGTCTCGCGCGAAAGAATTGCAGATATCATGGCGACATGGCCTGATGGTCAATTTCTTGACATTGAAGGCG
This sequence comes from Roseobacter sp. HKCC-CH-9208, assembly GCF_037805125.1. Lineage (NCBI taxonomy): Bacteria > Pseudomonadati > Pseudomonadota > Alphaproteobacteria > Rhodobacterales > Roseobacteraceae > Roseobacter > Roseobacter sp. HKCC-CH-9208. Next base: position 748,298 of record NZ_JBBLYK010000001.1, read on the forward strand.
CCGCGCATGAGGTGTTGATGGAAACTGATCCCCTGCGCGATCAAGCCTTGCGCGCCATAGCCCAGATTTTGGGGCGCGTTGCCCCTTAGGGGCGATGCGGGGCAATCTGCCCTTGGGATAACACCACCACCCGATCCATGCGCGCGGCCAAGGCGTGGTTATGGGTGGCCACAAGTGCGGCCATGTTGGAGGCGCGCACCAGATCAAGCAGCATATCAAACACCATATCCGCCGTATCAGGATCAAGATTACCCGTTGGCTCATCCGCCAAAAGCATCCGTGGTGCATTAGCCAAAGCACGGCAAATTGCCACGCGTTGCTGCTCGCCTCCCGACATTTGGGCGGGGCGATGCTGCGCCCTTTGCGAGAGGCCAACACGATCAAGCAAGGCGGCGGCGCGTGCCCGCGCGGCCCCCTCACCATGGCCAAGGGCCAATTGTGGCAGCACGATATTCTCAAGCGCGCTGAATTCAGGCAAGAGATGGTGAAATTGATACACAAACCCCAGATCGCGGCACCGCGCGGCACTGCGCGCCGCATCAGTCGCGCGCGCCATGGCCTGACCGCAGAGATCAACCTGCCCCGCGTCAGGCGTGTCAAGCAGGCCCGCGATATGCAAAAGCGTGGATTTACCAGCACCTGACGGCGCAATGAGCCCAACAATCTCGCCTGCATGAATGCGCAGATCCGCACCCGACAAAACACGCGTTTCATTGGGACGACCAAGGTTATAGGACTTTTCCACCTTCTCAAGGCGCAGCACAGGCTGATCACTCATAGCGCAGCGCCTCCACAGGGTTCATTCGTGCGGCACGGCGCGCAGGGAAAATCGTCACCAAAAATGACAACCCAAGCGACAGGGACATGGCGGAAAGAATATCGCCCATCTCCAATCGGGCAGGCAATTGCGACAGATATCGAACCGAAGGATCCCAGACCCCGCCCCCTGCCATCCAATTCACAGCAGCAAAAATGGGATCAATATAAATCGCGAAGGCCGACCCAAGGGCCACGCCACATAGCGTTCCCGCCACCCCTACAGAGGCCCCACAAATGAAAAAGACGCGCAAAATCGCCCCTTGCGTAAGGCCAACTGTTCGCAAAATCCCAATATCGCGCCCCTTGTTTTTAACCAACATGATAAGGCCAGAAACAATATTGAGCGTGGCAATCATCACGAGGATCGACAAGATGATGAACATCACATTGTCCTCCATTTGCAACGCTTGCAAAAAGGCGCCAGAACTGTCTTCCCAAGTCCACGCTGTTGCCATGGGCCCCGCTGCACCCAGCACAGGGGTCACGGCCGCATTTGCTTGTTCGGGGTCGTCCAGCATCACATCGATGCGATCAACCAGACCTTCGCGGTTAAAATAGGGCTGTGCTTGATCAAGTGGCATATAGACCCGCACGCGGTCGATGTCGAAACGGCCCACTTGGAAAATATACACCACTTCAGCATTCACAATCCGCGGGCTTGTGCCAAAAGCGGTGCGCGCCCCATCGGGCGAAATCAGGCGGATTTGATCCCCAACCACCACCCCTAATTCCAGCGCCACGCCCGAGCCGATGGCGACACCTTGATCAAATTGATCCAGATCGCCCCATGCGCGTTCTGGGTCCGCGACAAGGGGCAGACTGCGCAAATCTGCGCCTGTGATCCCCACAACCTCAACGCCCGCATTGCGGCCAAAAGCGGCGGCCATCACCTGCCCCGTGACCACGGGGGCCACATGGGCCACGCCATCTAGCGCTGCAATTGCCGAAGCAATATCTGTGTAATACGAAATCTCGCGGCTCATCGCGCCTGTTGCGCTGTAATTGGGCGCACCATAGACCGAAATATGCGGGTTCGCGCCCAAAATCGTGCCAACAAATTCGTATCGAAACCCCGCCCGCACCGAGAGGGTCGCAATCAGCGCCGCCACGGCCAAAGTGATGCCAAGAAAGCTGATCCATGTCATCGCGGACACGCCCCCCTCAGCACGGCGGGCGCGCAGATAGCGCAAGGCGATCATAAATTCAAACCGCGCAAACGGGCGCGGGGAACGAGGGGCGGGGTGGGCGGTGGCAGCGGTGGTCATGACCACTCCTTCGCAGGGCTTCCTTGCCCTGATTTAGGCCTTCTTGAGGCGCTCTACAACTTGGCGCGCGTTTTCGTCAGGCGGAAACACGGGATAGATCACATCTTCGATCACCCCATCGCGACAGATCAGGGTCAGGCGCTTCAACAATACCTCCCCCGCGACCTCAAAACTGGGTAGCCGCAGCGCATCACGCAGTGCAAGCCCCTGATCCGATAGCATCGCATAGGGCAAATGCAGACGCAGAACCGCCTCAGCCTGATAGGCGCTGTCTTGAGTTGAAAGGCCAAAAAGATGATCGACCCCAAGCGCGCGCAAATCTGCGTGAAGATCACGAAACGCGCAAGATTGCGGGGTGCAGCCCCGCGCGCCGGGTATGTCATTCCACCCGTCTGGCAGCGCGACATCAGGCCGTCCCGTGCGCGGATAGGCAAAGATCACGCTCCGCCCCTGAAGCGCCGCCAAAGAGACGACCACCCCATCAGTGGCAGGCAAAAATACATCAGGCAAGGTCATACCGCGCAAGTGATCTGCCGCGCCATCATCAACAGGCGCAGGGATGGTTGACCAATCAATCTCAAGCCCGTGCTTGGCAGATGCAGACATGGCCGCGCTCCTCAGTTCTGGATATGCCCGAAATGCGGGGCGTAAATCTCGACCAAGCGCGCAATCGCATCTTCTGGCTTCATCTCAACGCTTTTGCCCGTGCGCCGCGAGGTCAATTCAACCACACCATTGGCAAGGCCACGCGGGCCAACAGTGATGCGCCATGGCAGGCCGATCAAGTCCATCGTGGCGAATTTGCCCCCTGCCCGCTCGGTGCGATCATCATAAAGCGGCTCTAGACCCTTGGCACTGAGGGTGTTGTAAATCTCGTCACAGGCTGCATCCGCGGCAGCATCACCCTGCTTGAGATTGACAATCCCGCAATGGAACGGGGTTACGCCTTCGGGCCAGATGATGCCATTATCATCATGGTTGGCTTCAATAATCGCACCCAAAAGACGGCTCACCCCGATGCCATGGCTGCCCATATGGACGGGCACACGACTGCCATCACGATCTGAGACAACAGCCCCCATTGCCTCTGAATATTTTGTCCCAAAATAGAAAATCTGGCCCACCTCAATCCCGCGCGCCACGCGCTGACGCGCTTCGGGCACTTGCGCGAAAATCTCGGCATCATGTGTTTCATCTGTCCGCGCATAGCGGCTTGTGAATTCCTCCAGCACACTTTGGCACTGGTCGACATTGTCGTAATCAATATCCCGATCACCAAAGCGCAGATCCGTGATTTCGCTGTCATAGAACACCTCAGACTCGCCCGTCTCGGCCAGAACAAGGAATTCATGGGTGTAATCGCCGCCAATTGGGCCGCCATCAGCGCGCATCGGGATTGCTTGCAGCCCCATACGTTCATAGCTGCGCAGGTAACTGACCAAATGGCGGTTATACGCGTGCAGCGCATCCTCTTTGGTCAGATCGAAATTATACCCGTCCTTCATCAAGAATTCGCGGCCCCGCATGACACCGAAACGCGGGCGGATTTCATCGCGGAACTTCCACTGGATATGATAGAGCGTCAGTGGCAAATCCTTGTAACTGCCGACATGGGCGCGGAAGATATCAGTGATCAATTCCTCATTGGTCGGGCCATAGAGCATATCGCGGCCATGGCGGTCGGTGATGCGCAGCATTTCTTGGCCGTAATCATCATAGCGTCCGCTCTCGCGCCAAAGATCGGCAGATTGCAAGGTGGGCATCAACATCGGAATATGGCCTGCGCGCACCTGCTCTTCATGCACGATCGTCTCGATCCGCTTGAGAACCTTATAACCCAAAGGAAGCCAGCTATAGATCCCCGCGCTGGCCTGTTTGATCATGCCTGCGCGCAGCATCAAGCGGTGGCTTGCAATCTGCGCCTCGGAGGGCGTTTCTTTCAGGACGGGCAGGAAATAGCGGGTCAGGCGCATAGCGATCCTCTTGGATTATGATGATGCGCCCTCTCAATCAGGCGCAATACGTTTGACAAAACCGCTTAGGCCATCATCCGCGATGCGGCAAGGGGCCTGTGGCCAAGATGCTAATGTGTGCTGTTGGAAAAAAGCTGCACCACCACGATGCCGCCCACGATCATGCCAATCCCAATGATGCCCGCAAGGTCAAGTTTTTGCCCATAAACCCACAGTCCCACCAGTGCGATTGCGGCAATCCCGGCCCCTGACCAAATCGCATAGGCCACGGCCAAATCAAAAACGCGCAAGGCCTGTGAAAGCATGACAAAGGCCAAGCCGTAACTGATCACAACCACCATAGATGGCAAAACCCGTGTGAACCCATCAGAGGCCTTGAGCGCGCTTGTTCCCGCAACTTCAGCGCATATCGCGATGGTAAGATAGATCCAATGCATGGGGTAAGCTGCCTTCTACCCGAGAGAGGGTTAGTCAAAGAAGGGCATCGGATCGATGGCTTCGAACCCGCGCCGCACCTCAAAATGTAAGAAGGACGGCGAACCAGGCCCAACCTCGGCAATGGTTTGACCGCGGCTGACGCGATCCCCGCGCGAGACGGTGATGTCGCGGATATTGGCATAAACGGTCAGCAACCCATCAGCATGACGCAAAACCAAGATCGGCACTTGATCCGTATCTTGGGTAATCGCCGCCACTTCGCCCGCCTCGGCGGCACGCACGGGCGTGCCAACTGCCGAGGCGATATCAACCCCCTCATTGCTGGCCGAGAAGACACGGATGATATTGCCCGATACGGGGCGTAACAAAGCCCCCCCTGCATCTGCCACTGCGGGCGCGGCTGCTTGCGGCTGTGCAGCAGGTGCAGGCGCAGGTGCGCTGCTTTGGGTCGCGGGGCGCGGCGCAGGCGCAGTGCTGCTTGCAGGTGCGGCCGCGCTTGGTTGCGCGGGCAGCGTTTCACTTGTGATGGGGGCTGGCAAAGCTTGGCTTGCAGAAGGCGGTGGGGGTGGGGTCGAGGCACCAGGCACCGCCCCATCGGCAATGTTGCCCGTGGCGGTTTCTAGGGCCAATGGGATGATGAGATATTGCCCCTCACGCACCTCAAGATCGGGGCCAAGCCCGTTCCAATCCGACAAGGCGCGCACAGAGACATTGTAAAGACGCGCAATGGAATAGGCCGTTTCTCCGCGTGTCACGCGGTGGCGCACAGGCTCTTGACCAGATTGCACGGCGGGCGATTGCGGGCTGCGTGTCTCAGCCGCATCAATGGCCGAGCTTGCAATCTGCGTGATGTCACGCCCCGCACCGCCACTGCCCACACGCGCATCGCGCGGCAAGGCCAAAATCTCGTTCAGGCGCAGCGGATCATCCGCTGTGCGGCCATTGAATCGCGCCAAGCTGTCCGCATCAATACCGATGCGCGATGCCACGCTGCGCACTGTGTCACCAGACCGCGCGACAGCAAGCTGATAATTGGGATAGGTGATTAAACCTTGCGCATCAGGTTCAGGCCGTGGAGCTGTGGCGCTGACATCCGTGTTGGAAATTGCGTTTCCACGGAAATCAAAATCCAAATCGCTGACCTCACCAACGCAGCCCGACAATAGCGCAGCGCTCAGCCCGAAGGCGAGAATATTGGTCACAGGCAAGTGGCGCGCCACCGAAAATTTGCGTTTCATCATCTGCTCTTTCAGCTTCTGGCCGCTCAGCCAGAGGGAGGGCATCGGTTTCACCGCTGCACGTTTTTTACGCTCAACTATATATATCAAAGATGCGGGTCGTTTCTACCCTTTGTCCCGCGTTATTGCGCGCTTTATGTCTCGGCCAAGCCTTCGACAAGCGGGACAAAGCGCACAGGCATCAATTCTTCGTAGTCAAACCCGTCCTCATGGCGCACAACCTTGATCAGGCTTTGCACCTGATCGGATTGCCCCACAGGCAGCACCATGATGCCGCCCACCTTCAGCTGCGCCAATAAGGGTGTCGGCGGATCTTCGGCCGCGGCCGTAACGAGGATACGATCAAACGGGGCTTGCTCCTCCATCCCAAAACACCCGTCTCCTGTCACAACAGTGACATTGGGAATACCAAGCGCCGTGATCACCTCTTGCGCGGCACGGGTCAGGTTGCGATGGCGGTCGATCGTATAGACGCGGCGCGCCAGATGCGACAGCACCGCAGCCTGATATCCAGACCCTGTGCCAATTTCCAAAACCTTATCACGTTCGCTCACCTCAAGGGCTTGGGTCATCAACCCGACCACGGAGGGTTGCGAGATGGTCTGACCCGAGGCAATCGGCAACGGCATATCTTCATAGGCCCGATCCGCGAAATGGCCGCGCACAAACATGCCGCGATCGACTTTTTCCATAGCTGCCAAAACACGCGTATTGCTGATCCCCTTGGAGCGCAAGGTGAAAAGAAACTGCATTTTGCGTTCGGCCAGATCGCTCATATTGGATCACTCAAGGCGCGATTTCAGATCTGACAGCGCATCATGGGCGGTCAAATCTGCGCGCATTGGCGTGATTGAGATATAACCTGCCAAATTGGCATGGGCATCCGTATTGGGCTGGGTCGGCACATCTTGCGCGCCGCCCTTGATCCACAAAAAGCGGCGCTGGTTGGGAGCGATCATAGCCTCGACTTTAAAGCTTGTTTCGCGGCGGAAGCCCTGCGCAACAACGCGGCGCCCTTTCACATCCGCTGCGGCAACGGGTGGGAAATTCACGTTATAAAACAGCCGATAGTCATTTTGATCCCAATGCGCCTGCTGCCACAATGCGCGCAAAAGATCTGCGCCATGCGCCTCGGCAGCCTCGAACGGGTTTTCAAGATGGGCATTTTGCGGCCCGAAATATTGCGACAAAGCGATTGCAGGCAAGCCCTGCAGAGCCGCCTCCATCGCACCGCCAATCGTGCCAGAGTAGAGCACGTTCTCAGCAGAATTATTGCCGCGATTGATGCCAGACAAAACCAAATCTGGCGGGCTGTCTTGAAGCACATCGTAAAGCCCCGCCAAAACGCAATCCGCAGGCGTGCCTTCAGCGGCAAATTTTTTAGGGCCAAGTTCAGCGATCATCGTAGGATGCACATAGGAGATGCAATGTGCGACACCTGACTGCTCAAAGGCAGGGGCAACCGTCCAAACTTCGCCATCAGGGCCTGCCAGATCAGTTGCGATTTTGTAAAGGCTGGCTAGACCCGGCGCGTTGATGCCATCATCATTGGTAATCAGAATTCGCATCAATCGCACTCCTTCACGGCTATCGTTCTGTGAGTGTTGTTAGCGAAGGGGGCGGCGCACGACAAGGGCAGAGCTGCGCTGTGAGGATCGTCTAACTGATCCGAAGCGCATGATTGCGCCGCGCCGTGTAGATCGCCGAAGCGGCGGCGCCAATAGCGCAAGCGAGCATCAAATAAATCAGCGGATAGGCCTGATCCGATTGAGACAGAATGACGCCCGAAAGCGCAGAAAGACTGGCCCCACCCGCCAACATAATCGAGCCACCAAGTCCCGAAGCCGTGCCCGCCAGGTCAGGTCTGATCGACATAATCCCAGATGTCGCATTCGGCAGCACCATCCCATTTCCAAGGCCGACAAAGGTTATTGAGCCAAAAAAGACCAGTGCGGTTTTATAGCCCAAGAAAAACAGCCCCAAGCCCGTGCTAAGACCTGCAACGGTGATCAGTGCGCCCCATAGGATCATGCGGTCAACGCCCACGCGCACGGAGAAGCGCCCCGATATAAAATTACCGAAGAAATAACCCAAAGCGGGCGCACCAAAAAACAGGCCAAGCAATGCAGGCTCTAGACCGAAGATGCGCGCCCCCACCAAGGGCGCACCGCCCAAATAGGCAAAAAAAGCGCCGGAGGCCAAAGTGCTCGATAAGCTATAGCCCCAAAAGCGGCGCGAAAGCAGCAAAGTGGGATATTGCGCGAATTGATCCCGCAACCGCCCTTCCCCCTTGCGCGCGGTCTCGCCCAAATCAGCCCATGCCAAGAGCAGGATTACGAGGCCTGCCCCGAATAAAAGCCAGAAATTGGCCTTCCATCCAAAGGCTTGCCCCAAAGCGCCGCCGATGACGGGGCCAACCATTGGAACAATCGCCATACCCATGGTGACATACCCGATCATTGAGGCTGCTTGATCCCGAGGGTAACGGTCACGCACCACAGCTCGGCCCAACACCAAACCCACAACAACGCTGGCTTGGATCATGCGAAACACCAAAAAGGTGATGACATCTGGCGCCCAAAGACACCCCAAACTGGCCAAGCAATAGATCGCCACCCCAACAAGCATCACAGGCCTGCGGCCATAGCGATCAGAGAGCGGACCAACCAAGAGTTGCAATGCTGCGTTCACCCCCAAATAAAGCGCCACAGAAAGCTGAACCACGCCGTATTCCGCCCCGAAATACTCGGCCATCTGCGGCAAAGACGGCAGAAATATATTCATCGACAACGCGCCCAAGCCCGTGAACACGATCAATGTAAAAATGGATGGGGCCGTGCTGCGGTCTAAGAACCGCTGCGGAGGGATGTTAGACATAGCTCATCGCTAAGCCTGTTTGACTAAACTGTCTAGTTCAAAATCCGCACATGGCGGCAACGCTTTGAATATTTGCAGATTTGCAAAATTATTAAAAGCAAAGCGAAGTAATTTGCAAATATGCCACAGAAGACTCGCCCGATCACATCAGATTGCGTAAGGTCAACGGAATTGTGGGACCGCCCCATGACGCGGCACGAAGGAGGATCACCTGATGAAGGATATTTTGCAACAGCTTGAGGATCGCCGCGCGGAGGCGCGTTTGGGAGGCGGGCAAAAGCGCATTGATGCCCAGCACAGCAAAGGCAAGCTGACCGCACGCGAACGGATCGAACTGTTGCTCGATGAAGGCTCCTTCGAAGAATATGATATGTTCATCACCCATCGCTGCACTGATTTTGGCATGGCCAAAAGCAAGCCACGCGGGGATGGTGTGATCACGGGATGGGGCACCATCAATGGCCGCTTGGTCTATGTGTTTAGCCAAGACTTTACCGTGCTTGGCGGTTCCGTATCGGAAACCCACGCGCAGAAAATCTGCAAAATTATGGATATGGCCATGCAAAATGGCGCGCCTGTGATCGGCATGAACGACTCAGGCGGTGCGCGCATCCAAGAAGGAGTTGCCTCCTTGGCCGCCTATGGCGAGATTTTCCAACGCAATATTGAGGCCTCAGGCGTTATTCCTCAGATCAGCCTGATCATGGGGCCATGTGCGGGCGGTGCGGTCTACAGCCCCGCGATGACTGATTTTATCTTCATGGTCAAAGACAGCTCTTACATGTTCGTCACAGGGCCAGATGTTGTGAAAACTGTGACCAACGAGGTCGTCACAGCCGAAGAATTGGGCGGCGCCTCGACACATACCAAGAAAAGCTCGGTCGCGGATGCCGCCTTTGAAGATGACGTTCAGGCCATCTCAGAAGTGCGCCGATTGATTGATTTCCTTCCGCTATCCAACCGCGAAAAACCCCCAGTCCGCCCCTTCTACGATACGCCTAATCGGATTGAAGAGAGCCTTGATACGCTCGTCCCCGACAACCCCAACACGCCCTATGATATGAAAGAGCTGATCGAAAAGGTCGCGGATGAGGGCGATTTTTACGAGATCCAAGAAAATTTCGCGAAGAACATTATCACGGGCTTTATCCGCCTTGAGGGGCAGACCGTGGGTGTCGTTGCCAATCAGCCGATGGTGCTGGCGGGTGTTCTTGATATCGACTCGAGCCGCAAAGCCGCCCGCTTCGTGCGCTTTTGTGACTGCTTCGAGATCCCGATCCTGACCTTGGTGGATGTTCCAGGCTTCCTGCCAGGCACGAAGCAGGAATATGACGGGGTGATCAAGCACGGCGCAAAGCTGCTCTTTGCCTATGGCGAAGCAACCGTGCCAAAAGTCACTGTCATCACCCGCAAGGCCTATGGGGGTGCTTATGTCGTGATGGCCTCGAAACACCTGCGCGCCGATGTGAATTACGCTTGGCCCACTTCAGAGGTGGCCGTTATGGGCGCGAAAGGTGCCACCGAGATCCTCTATCGTTCCGAGTTGGGCGATGCCGCAAAAATCGCGCAGCGCACCAAAGATTATGAGGATCGGTTCGCCAATCCTTTCGTGGCCGCAGAGCGTGGGTTCATTGACGAGGTGATCCAACCGCAATCCACCCGCAAGCGGGTTTGTAAAGCCTTTGCCATGCTTCGTAGCAAAAAGCGCAGCATGCCATGGAAGAAGCACGACAATATCCCGCTCTAGGACAGAACGGCCCATCACGGACATGAAAATCATGTTTAATTTATATTGGGAATTTCCTTTGACTGCGTATATGATGCGCGCAAGCCACGAGTTCATGGCCAAAGCGTTGCGCGAATTCGGAAGCGAATTTGCGCCTATAACAAAGTTGAGGAGAGCAAGATGTCAGCGAGCATCAAAATTATTCTGGTTGCGGCAGGTTTGGCCAGCCTTGCAGGCTGTGCACAACGGGCGCCTGTGCAAGACGAAGTTATCTATGTCGAGCCTGCGCCAATTATGCCAGAGCCTGTTTACAACAAATACCGCTGAACCGCGCTATAATCGGTTTGGGTTCACGATGGCCGCTCCTTACGAGGTGCGGCCATGATCAAACATCGCGGTTTCCCCTCGCGCCTTCCAGGCACCGATTATCACTTCACCATCCGCCGTGAAAGCCGTGAAGGGGCCACCCCCCTTAAACGCCGCGAGCGTTTTGCGGATCGCAAAGCCGCAGATCGCCGCGCAGATGCAGCCTTCATGGAGGCGTTGTGGCTCTATTTTGGCGAGGCCCCTTTCGAGCGGGGAAATCTCGATGCAGGTCGCCTGTCGTGGCTGTTCGGGCGCGAAATCATCGCCGCCGAAGACCCGTTTGATCCAGAAAGCTATGATGCGCTTTTGCGGATTGATGTGGCCCGCGCACAGGCCGCCTTCCCCGAAGCCTTTGACGGATCAGGCGTTTGGGAGGGGCGATCGGCATGAATCTGCCCATCTTCGACAGATTTCAGCGAATTGCCGCCGATGCCAAATCTGCGCCCGCTTCCCCGCTTGAAGCGCAGCAGCCACCTGCCCATATCATTGATCACGCAACGGATTTTATCTCCTATTCTAGCCGCTGCAGCGGGGCCCATACGGCCCCAAGATGTTCCATCTATTCCCCTTCGAAAGGGTCGGTGCGCCTCGCGCGTCGACCCTCTAGGATTGTATGGATAAACCATGTATTATTTGCGCATAGAGGCAGTCATCGGACAGGAGATCCAATATGCAAAAAACACTCAAACTCTTCGGCATCGTTCTTGTTGGCGCAGTGCTTTCGGCTTGCGTCTCCTCAGATATTGAGCGCGCGGGCGTTGGCGCCGCTGCGGGGGCTGGTGCAGCTGTTATCTTGGATGGCGACATTGCCACAGGCGCCATTGTCGGCGCAGCAGGTGGTGCGCTTTGTGACGATGTGGGGCTGTGCCGCCGCTAAACCAGCGCAAAACGTAAAAATTCAAATCGCCGCGTGTGGGGAACCGCCCCGCACGCGGCTTTTTGGTATGAGACAGACGGCCAGCTTGGCCCAAAAGGAAGGAACGTGAACCCATGTTCAAAAAAATTCTGATTGCCAACCGTGGCGAAATCGCCTGTCGCGTCATCAAAACCGCGCGCAAAATGGGCATCGCCACTGTGGCGATCTATTCCAATGCGGATCGCAACGCGCTGCATGTTCAAATGGCAGATGAGGCGGTGCATATCGGCCCCGCCCCCGCCAATGAAAGCTATATCGTCATCGATAAGGTGATGGCCGCCATCAAGGCAACGGGTGCCGAGGCCGTGCATCCCGGCTATGGGTTCTTGTCAGAAAATAAGAAATTCGCCGAAGCCCTCGAGGCCGCAGGCGTGGCCTTTATCGGACCACCCGCAGGCGCGATTGAGGCCATGGGGGATAAGATCACCTCAAAGAAACTCGCCCAAGAGGCAGGCGTCTCAACTGTTCCGGGCTATATGGGGCTGATTGAAGATGCTGAAGAAGCGGTCAAAATCAGCAATGAGATCGGCTATCCCGTGATGATCAAGGCCTCCGCGGGCGGCGGCGGCAAGGGGATGCGCATTGCATGGAATGATGACGAGGCACGCGAAGGGTTCCAATCCTCCAAGAACGAAGCGGCCAATTCCTTTGGGGATGACCGCATCTTTATCGAGAAATTCGTAACCCAGCCGCGCCATATCGAAATTCAGGTTCTCGCCGATGGTCACGGCAATTGCGTCTATTTAGGCGAGCGCGAATGTTCAATCCAACGCCGCAACCAAAAAGTGATCGAAGAAGCCCCCTCGCCCTTCTTGGATGAAGCCACCCGCAAATCCATGGGCGAACAGGCCGTGGCCTTGGCCCAAGCCGTGAATTATACAAGTGCGGGCACAGTGGAATTTATTGTCGATGGCAATCGCAATTTCTACTTTCTTGAGATGAACACCCGTTTGCAGGTGGAGCATCCTGTGACCGAGTTGATCACAGGCGTTGATCTGGTCGAGCAGATGATCCGTGTCGCCTATGGCGAGAAACTGCCTTTCGCGCAAAAGGATGTGACGCTGACAGGTTGGGCCATGGAAAGCCGCCTCTATGCAGAAGACCCGTATCGGAACTTCTTGCCTTCAATCGGCCGCCTGTCCCGCTATCGTCTCCCTGTCGAAGTGGCTGCGGGGCCGCTGTTGGAAAGTGGCAAATGGCAGGGCGATGCCCCCAAGGGCGATACGGCGACACGCAACGATACGGGCGTCTACGAAGGCGGCGAAATCAGCATGTATTACGACCCGATGATCGCCAAGCTGTGCACTTGGGCCCCAACGCGGGCAGAGTCCATTGAGGCCATGCGCCACGCCCTAGACGGGTTCGAGTTGGAGGGGATTGGCCACAACCTACCCTTCCTCTCAGCCGTGATGGATCATCCGAAATTCGTGGCAGGTGATATGACCACGGCCTTTATCGCCGAGGAATATCCCGAAGGCTTCGAAGGCGTGACCTTGCCTGAGGATCAAATGCGCCGTGTCGTGGCCGCCGCAACCGCAATGTATCGCGTCAGCGAAATCCGCCGCACCCGCGTCTCGGGTCGGATGGACAATCACGAGCGTGTGGTTGCCAATCATTGGGTTGCGCGCGTGGGTGAAACAGAATGGCCCGTGACCATTACGGCAGATCATGACGGGGCCACAATTCGCTTTGATGATGGTCAAGACATACGAGTGACATCTGATTGGCGGCCCGGAACGATGTTGGCAAAACTGACTGTCGATGGCAGCCCATTGACTGTGAAAGTGTCAAAAATTCCGCAGGGCTTCCGCGTGCGCACGCGGGGCGCGGATTTCAAACTGTTCATTCGCAGCCCGCGCCAAGCCGAGCTTGCGCGCCTTATGCCTGAAAAGCTGCCCCCAGATACTTCGCGCCTTCTGCTTTGCCCAATGCCAGGATTGATGGTGAAACTCAGCGTTGAGGAAGGCCAAGAAGTGCAAGAGGGTCAGGCCCTTTGCACGGTTGAGGCCATGAAGATGGAAAACATCCTGCGCACCGAGCGCAAGGGTGTTGTGGCCAAAATCAACGCCGCGGCAGGCGACAGCCTTGCGGTTGATGATGTGATCATGGAGTTCGAATAAATGACCCTTGCCGCCCAAAGCCTAGCGGTTGCGCAACTCGTCCTGACGCAGGGCGAAATTGTCAACCGCACGGGTCAGTTCGCGCACATCGCGCGGGCTGGGGCGGCGCAGGCCAACACGGCCATCTTTTTGCAAAATCACGACTGCAAAACCACGCGGGCGCAAGGTGCTGCGAATGTCACTTTGGCCATCGGGATCAGTGTCGATGATCACCACAACATCGCGCTCCAACAACGTGGCGGGGCGCGCCGAAAGCCGCGCCATTTGTTCCGCAAATCGCGGATCGGCCTCGGTGTCGGCGAAAACAATCAGCGGTCGCGCTGTCCACAGATAGTCATCCAGACTGACATCTTCGGCCCGCAAAATCGGCAACTCTCCCCCCTCATCGGCCCATATGCCATTGGGGGCAAATGCCATCCAGACTGCAATCGCGAAGGAAAGAACCCGTTTCATCACGCCTCCTGCTGATGAAAGACATATAGGGCCTAAGCTACGAAACCAAAGGCCGAAGCTACTAGAAACTGCGCCAAACAAGCATTTCCGCCACAAGGATTTGCGCCGCAGATGAAGGACAGAGGAAGACGGATATGACTGTGACCAAAAAAGACTGGCAAGAGCTCGCCTCGAAAGAATTGCGCGACAAGCCGCGTGAGAGTTTGAACAAGGAAACGCTTGAGGGGATCACTGTCCAACCGCTTTACACCCAAGAGGACATCCAAGACTTGCCCCATATGGGGAATTTACCCGGATTTGCACCCTTCACGCGGGGGGTAAAGGCCACGATGTATACGGGCCGCCCTTGGACGATCCGCCAATATGCGGGTTTCTCAACTGCCGAAGAGTCAAACGCCTTCTATCGCAAGAACCTTGCAGCGGGGCAGCAGGGCGTCTCGGTCGCCTTCGACCTCGCCACCCATCGCGGCTATGACAGCGACCACCCCCGTGTCGAGGGGGATGTCGGCAAAGCAGGCGTGGCCATCGACAGCGTTGAGGATATGAAAATCCTCTTTGATGGCATCCCGCTCGATCAAGTGTCGGTGTCGATGACGATGAATGGCGCCGTTATCCCCATCTTGGCCAATTTCATCGTAGCAGGCGAGGAGCAAGGCGTGTCCCGAGCCGCCCTGTCTGGCACGATCCAGAATGACATCCTCAAAGAATTCATGGTGCGTAACACCTATGTGTATCCACCAGAGCCTTCGATGCGGATAGTGGCGGATATCATCGAATATACCTCCAATGAGATGCCAAAGTTCAATTCGATCTCAATCTCGGGCTATCATATGCAAGAGGCAGGCGCCAATTTGGTGCAGGAATTGGCCTATACTTTGGCCGATGGCCGCGAATATGTGCGCGCTGCGATTGCGCGCGGCATGAATGTCGACAAATTCGCGGGCCGTCTCAGCTTTTTCTTTGCCATTGGCATGGATTTCTTCATGGAAATCGCCAAGCTGCGCGCCGCGCGCCTACTCTGGTCGCGGATCATGGACGAGTTTGACCCCAAAGATCCCCGCTCGAAAATGCTGCGCACCCATTGCCAGACTTCGGGCGTAAGCCTGCAAGAGCAAGACCCCTATAACAATGTGATCCGCACCGCCTATGAGGCCATGTCAGCGGTCTTGGGCGGGACGCAAAGCCTGCATACCAATGCGCTTGATGAGGCGATTGCGCTGCCCACCGAATTCTCGGCACGTATCGCGCGCAACACGCAATTGGTGCTGCAAGAAGAAACACGCGTGACCGATGTGGTCGACCCGTTGGCTGGGTCTTATTATGTCGAAAAGCTCACCCATGACCTCGCCGAAGCCGCTTGGAAACTGATTGAGGAAGTCGAAGACATGGGCGGCATGACCAAAGCGGTGGCCTCGGGTCTGCCGAAATTACGGATCGAGGAATCCGCCGCCAAACGCCAAGCCATGATTGATCGTGGCCAAGAGGTGATCGTGGGCGTCAACAAATATCGCAAAGAAAAAGAAGACCAGATCGACATTCTCGAAGTCGATAATGACAAGGTGCGCGCGTCACAAATCGCGCGGCTTGAGAATATCCGCGCCACCCGAGACGGGGCGGCGGTTGAGGCGGCCTTGGCCGAATTGACCCGCCGCGCAACAGAGGGTGGCAACCTTCTCGAAGCGGCCGTTGATGCGGCACGCGCAAGGGCCAGCGTAGGAGAGATCAGCATGGCGATGGAGAAAACATTCGGGCGTCACCGCGCCGAGGTCAAAACTCTCGCAGGGGTCTATGGCGCGGCCTATGAAGGCGATGCGGGCTTTGCACAAATTCAAAAAGATGTCGAAACTTTCGCAGAGGAAGAAGGCCGCCGCCCCCGCATGTTGGTGGTCAAAATGGGCCAAGATGGCCATGATCGCGGCGCCAAGGTGATCGCCACTGCCTTTGCTGATATAGGCTTTGATGTGGATGTCGGCCCCCTGTTCCAAACGCCCGATGAGGCGGCCCAAGATGCCATCGATAATGACGTCCATGTCGTGGGCATTTCCAGTCAGGCGGCAGGTCACAAGACCCTAGCACCCAAATTGATCGCCGCGCTCAAGGCGCAAGGTGCCGAGGAAATCATCGTCATTTGCGGCGGCGTGATCCCGCAGCAAGATTACGACTTCCTCAAGGCTGCAGGGGTCAAGGCAATCTTTGGGCCTGGCACAAACATCCCCGCCGCAGCTGCCGATATTCTGCACCTTATCCGCGAGGCACGGGGATAGTTTTGCAGCGCGCCTTTGGCAAAACCCCTTGAACCACAGGCAGCAATGCCGCAGATGTGAGGAAAGGAAAGTCTGGTTCAAAGGCGCGCGCAATCAATGGCATTGCCAATCAAACAACAAGCAGCGATTTGGGGTGGCATTATTGCCGTCTTTTTGGCGCTGTTATGGTTCTTAGGTGATGTCATTCTGCCCTTTTTGACAGGGGGGGCGATTGCCTATTTCCTTGATCCTCTCGCAGATCGGCTTGAGAAATGGGGCCTTGGTCGCGCGGCTGCTACAACCGTGATCTCCTTGGTTGCGCTTTTTGTGGTCGTGGCAAGTATTTTTGTGATCGTGCCGCTTTTGGTCGCGCAAGCCACGGCGTTAATCCAATCCGCACCGCAAATATTCAGCGAATTGCAGGCCTTTTTGACCCAACAGTTTCCGTCATTGATGGATGATGGATCGCCTTTGCGCCAATCCTTGGTCTCGGTCGGCCAGACCATTCAGGCGCGCGGGGGCGAATTGCTCAATACGGCTCTCACTTCAGCAATCAACGTCGTAAACGCGATCGTGTTTATGGTCGTTGTGCCCGTTGTCGCCTTTTACATGTTGCTCGACTGGGATCGTATGGTGGCGCGTATCGATGAATTGCTGCCCCGCGACCATCGCCCCGTGATCCGTCAAATCGCCGCTGATGTGGATCGCACTTTGGCGGGGTTCGTGCGGGGTCAAGGCACAGTGTGTCTGATCTTGGGCACATTTTATGCCATAGCGCTCATGGTGGTTGGTTTGCAATTCGGGCTTGTGGTCGGTTTGATTGCAGGGCTTTTGACCTTCATCCCCTATGTTGGCGCTTTAGTGGGGGGGCTTTTATCCATAGGGCTTGCCCTTTTCCAATTCTGGGGAGATTGGTGGAGCATCGCCGCCATCGCAATTATCTTTCAAGTTGGGCAGATGCTTGAGGGGAATGTATTGACCCCGAAACTGGTCGGATCCTCCGTTGGGCTGCATCCCGTTTGGCTGATCTTCGCGCTCTCGGCCTTTGGGGCGGTTTTTGGCTTTGTCGGGCTTCTGGTTGCTGTGCCCGTGGCCGCGGTGATCGGCGTTTTGGTGCGCTTTGCCATAACCCGCTATCAGGCAAGCCTGCTCTATCGCGGGCTTGAACCCCCGCAGGACGACTGACATGGCCAAACAGATGCAATTTGATCTGCCCTATCGCGCAGCTATGGGGCGGCAAGATTTCTTTCTTTCGCCCTGCAACGCGGTTGCGGTCGCGGGCATTGACGCATGGCACCATTGGCCCTTGTCAAAGATGATCTTAATCGGGCCTGAAGGCGCGGGAAAAACCCACCTCGCCCATGTGTTTGCAGCACAATCAGGGGCGCTGATCCAAAACGCAACGGGGCTGCAAGAGGCAGACATCCCAAAACTCATGCAAGCCTGTGCTTTGGTGATTGAAGATTGCGACCAAATCGCAGGCGATACTTCGCGTGAGGAAATGCTGTTTCACCTGCACAATGATGCAGCCACCCGTCAAGCGCCGCTCTTGCTCACCGCTCGTGACAAGCCAGAGGCGTGGGGCATTGCCCTGCCCGATCTTGATAGCCGCTTACGCCAGACCGATCTGCTGCGCCTTGAGACCCCAGATGATGCGGCCTTAATGGCGGTCACGATGAAACTGGCCCATGATCGCGGCATCAGCCTACCTGCATCAGTCCTGCATTACGCGCTGCCGCGCATTGAGCGCAGTTTCAAAGCCGTGATCGATTTTGTGATAGAACTTGATCAACAAGCCCTTTCTGAAGGAAAATCCCCAAGCCTTTCGCATGCCCGTGCAATCCTTGGGATGGAGGGGTGAGCCAATTTTGACTGTCATTGAATTGTGATAGAGAGCCAGTAAAGACGCAGGCATGACACATTTTACAGATTTCCTGAATGCCCCCATGCCTGATTCCGTTACCCTTCCTGAGCGGGAGATCACGGGGCCTAGCCGTTATTTCAACCGCGAATTGAGTTGGTTGGCCTTCAATTGGCGCGTTTTGGATGAGGCGGAAAATCCGCGTGTTCCCCTGCTTGAACGGGTGCGCTTTGTGTCAATCTCAGCAAGCAATTTAGACGAGTTCTACACTGTGCGCGTGGCAGGTTTGCGCGAATTGGCCCATAGTGGCAACACAACCCCATCTGACGATGGGCGCACCGCGATTGAACAGCTCAAGCTCATCAACGCGGATGCGCGCAAATTGATGACCTATCAACAACAGGTGTGGCGCAAGCTGAAATCCGAATTAGAGGTCGAAAAGATCACGGTCTGCACCCGCGCCAATCTCAAGGCGCGCGACAAGGCAGATCTTGAGGAGATTTTCATCCGCCGCGTCTTTCCAATCTTATCGCCCTTGGCGATTGACCCCGCGCATCCGTTTCCCTTCATCCCAAACGAGGGGTTTGCCCTCGCCCTCCAGATGAAGCGCAGCAAAGATGGGCGGATGTTATCGGCGCTGCTGCCAATCCCTGCGCAAATTGATCGCTTCATTCGACTGCCCGCCGCAGAAGGCCAAGCACGGTTCTTGCCCCTTGAAGAGCTGTTGCTGCTGCATCTTGGCAAATTATTTCCTGGCTATGAGTTGACGGGTTCCTGCACCTTCCGCGTCCTGCGCGACAGCGATTTGGAGGTTGAGGAAGAAGCCGAAGATTTGGTGCGAGAATTTGAAACCGCCCTCAAACGCCGCCGCCGTGGCGAAGTGGTGCGCCTTCAAATCAGCGCGGGCGCACCCGAAGATCTGCGCGATGAGATCATCGAGCAATTGGGCGTGGATGACACTGAGATTGTCGAAGTGCGCGGCATGATCGGCCTTGTGCATCTCAAGGAGCTGGTGATTGACGAGCGGCCCGATTTGCTATGGCCCGCCTTTGCCCCGCGCGTGCCAGAACGGGTGCAGGATTTTGAAGGCGATATGTTCGCCGCAATCCGCCAAAAAGATATGCTTTTGCATCACCCCTATGAAACCTTTGACATGGTGATCCGCTTCCTCGCGCAGGCGGCACGCGACCCGAATGTTGTCGCGATCAAACAGACGCTTTATCGCACCTCAAATGAAAGCCCGATTGTGGCGGCCCTGTGTGAAGCGGCGGAAAACGGCAAGTCAGTTACGGCCCTTGTGGAATTGAAAGCTCGTTTTGACGAGGCCGCCAATATTCGGCAGTCACGCAAACTCGAGCGCGCGGGCGCCCATGTAATCTATGGCTTCATCAACTATAAAACCCATGCCAAAATCAGCTCGGTTGTGCGCCGTGAGGGTGACCGATTGGTGACCTATACCCATTATGGAACAGGCAATTATCACCCGATCACGGCGCGGATTTACACTGACCTTAGCCTCTTTACCTGTGACGATTCTTTGGGGCGCGATGCGGTCAAAGTGTTTAATTATGTGGGCGGCTATGCCGAACCTGAGGGGCTGGAAAACCTCGCTATCTCGCCCATCAACCTAAAATCGCGCATCTTAGAAGAAATCGATGCCGAGATTGCCCATGCAAAAGCGGGTCGCCCTGCGATGATGTGGGCCAAGATGAACAGTCTCATCGACCCCGATGTGATTGACGCGCTCTATCGCGCATCTCAGGCAGGGGTGCGGATTGATCTGGTGCTGCGCGGCATTTGCGGCTTGCGTCCCAATATCAAAGGGCTGTCTGAAAATATCCGCGTCAAATCTATCGTGGGCCGCTTTCTCGAACATTCCCGTATCGTTTGCTTTGGAAATGGGGCGGGGCTGCCTTCGAAAAAGGCGCGGGTCTATATTTCTTCGGCTGACTGGATGGGCCGTAATCTCGGTCGCCGCGTAGAGACTTTGGTCGAGTGTAAAAACCCGACTGTAAAGGCGCAGATTGTCAGCCAAATTATGGCGGCGAATATGGCAGATGTCGCGCAATCTTGGATGTTGCAGCCCGATGGAAGCTTCCTACGCCCTGATCTGAGCGTGATTGACCAACCCTTCAATTGTCACCGCTTTTTTATGGAAAACCCATCCCTTTCAGGGCGGGGGTCTGCGGGGGCAAATGATGTGCCCGAATTGACCCATACAGAAGATTGACGCAAGACCACGCTTTGTGAAACAACCAATTCCATGAGTATCGTGGTGCCCGCTGAGAAATCCGAATTGGTGGTTGAGGATCATCCTGAATGGGGGCCTTTCGGCGCGCCGCTTTTTGATGCCGATCATGCCCGTTCGCTCTCGCGGGTGGGGGTTATCGACATCGGCTCAAACTCTGTGCGGATGGTGGTGTTTGATGGGGCCGCCCGCAGCCCTGCCTATTTCTACAATGAAAAAATTCTCTGTGGCTTAGGGGAAGGCTTTGCAGAAACGGGGCGCTTGAACCCAGAAGGCCGCCAGCGCGCCCTGGTCGCGCTGCGCCGCTTTGCCATGCTGTGTAAGGGCATGGGGGTGGCACCTCTTTTGACTGTGGCCACTGCGGCGGTGCGCGATGCTCAAGATGGCGCGGACTTCCGCAAAGATGTGCTCGATCACACAGGCCTCGCGATCCGCATCGTGACAGGCGAAGAGGAGGCCCGTCTTTCTGCGCAAGGCGTTCTCTTGGGATGGCCCGGGGCCTATGGGTTGATCTGCGATATTGGTGGCTCATCAATGGAATTGGCCGCCCTTGAAGGCGGCGGCAGCATCGGGCGGCGCAGATCGGTGGATCTTGGGCCGCTCAAGCTGATGGGGATCACAGGCGGCAAACGCGCAATCAAGGCGCATATCAGAGCGCGCATTGCTGATCTCAAGGCTGAATTTCCCGAAGATCACCAAAGGCTGTTCTTGGTCGGCGGGTCATGGCGGGCTATCGCGCGGGTCGATATGGAGCGGCGCGGCTACCCGCTTAAGGTTTTGCATGAATATCGCATGACGCCGAAGGCCATTCTTGAAACAATTAAATATATTGCCAAGACCGACATCGAGACGCTGCGCGCACAGACAGGCACCAGTCTTGAACGTCTGCGCCTTGTGCCCCTTGCGGCGATCGTGCTGAAGGAATTGCTGCGGCAGTTGAAACCACGCGATGTGGCCATCTCAAGCTATGGTATCCGCGAAGGTCTGCTCTATGAACAAATGTCCGAAGAGCTGCGCCAACGCGACCCGCTGATCGAGGCCGCCCGCCACGCCGAGGCCATGTCCGCCCGCATTCCAGGGTTTGGGCGCAAACTCTATCATTTTGTTGAGCCGCTTTTTCCACGGGCAAAGCCTGCAAAAAAGCGACTGATCCGTGCGGCGTGCTTGCTGCATGATGTCTCATGGCGCGCGCATCCCGACTATCGTGCCGAGACATGTTTTGACAACGCAACGCGCGCCAATTTGGGCGGGCTCGCCCATTGGGAACGCGTCTATTTGGGTCTTGCCCTATTGCATCGGTATAAATCGAACCGCGAGGCGACACATTTTGACACCAATCTCTTGACCCTTTTGCCCGAGACTGAGGTGCAAGAAGCCGAGATTTTGGGGCGCGCCATGCGCTTTGGGGCGATGCTGACCTTGGAAAAACCGCTGGATCATTGCTATCTTGAAGTGAACAGGCGGCGCAAAAAATTGATCCTACATTTGCTCAGCGATGCGGCGGATGACCTGTTTGGCGAAGTCGCCCAAGCACGTTTCGGGGCTTTAGCCTTGTCTATGGGTCTTACGCCCGCCGTCACCGATGAGCGCAACAGCCGATGATCCGCGCCAAACCCCGTTTGGCCGTGCGCGGCCTGTTGGTGGTGGCAGATAAGCTGTTGCTTGTGAATGCCTATAAGGGGCGTGAAGGGGCGCTTTATTGCGCCCCGGGCGGTGGGGTTGAGGCAGGCCAATCCCTGCCCGAAAACCTACAGCGCGAATTTCACGAAGAAACGGGGCTGACAGTTGAGGTAGGTGCGCCCTGCTTGGTCAACGAGTTCCACGACCCTCAAGGCACATTTCATCAGGTCGACATTTATTTTCATGTGACCCATATCGCAGGCAATCTTACGGGAGAGTGGCACGATCCTGAGGGTGTGGTAAGCGAACGGCGCTGGGTGACGCGCGCAGAGCTTGCGACCCTACAGGTGAAACCTGATAGCCTTGCGCGCGTTGCATGGGATGGCGAGATCATGATCTATGACGCGCTAGAGCCAATTCTGCGCTAAGGCGCTTTATGCGCGCCCGTCAGACCATAGGCCACGCCACCAATGACAATGAGGCTTGCAGCGATCAAATGCAGCGTCAAAACCTCGTCCAATAGCAGCACACCGCCCAAAATTGCCAAAGGCGGCACACTGAGCTGCGCAAGCCCTGCGCGGGCGGCACCCAGATGCGGCAAGATCGTATACCACAGCGCATAGCCCATTCCCGAGGTCACCGCACCTGACAGGATCGCCAAACCCCGCCCCGTTGCATCGGCAGTCTGACCTTCGGGAAGGGGAAACAAGAACAGGGCCAAGGCGCAAAGGCCAAAGGCAATCCAAAAATTTACGGCGGTTTCAGGGATCGGGTCGCGGGCCTTTCGTCCCAAAAGCGAATAGCCCCCCCATCCCAACCCTGCGATCGCAATCGCGGCGACCGCATCTAGCGGCACAGTGATCTGCCCTTCTGGCAGAAGCAACCAAACCAACCCTGCAAGCGCCACAGCCGCGCCTCCCAAGCGGCGGGGTGACACCCCCTCCCCCAAAAGGAGCGATCCTGAAAACATGGTCAATTGCACCGCGCCAAAGAGTAGCAAAGTGCCCAAGCCCGCATCCAATTTCAAATAGGCCAATGAAAAGCCCAACATATAGGTCGCAAGGCAAAACCCGCCCGCAAGGCGCATCTTAGGGTTGGCGCGCGCAATAGCCATAAATTTCCGCCCGCGTAAAATTATACTCAGGCCAAGCAGCGTCACAGCGCCCGCGGCCACACGCCAAATTGCGAAATCCCCAACGCTGATATGCCCCCC
Organism: Roseobacter sp. HKCC-CH-9208; assembly: GCF_037805125.1. Taxonomy (NCBI): domain Bacteria; kingdom Pseudomonadati; phylum Pseudomonadota; class Alphaproteobacteria; order Rhodobacterales; family Roseobacteraceae; genus Roseobacter; species Roseobacter sp. HKCC-CH-9208. The sequence goes on from NZ_JBBLYK010000001.1 coordinate 771,674, forward strand.
CGCCACAGCCATACGGTTCAGCACCGAATTGGCAGCAAAAGCAATCAAGGTCAGAAAGGCCGCGAGGATCAACCGCGTCATGACAACAGCCTTTGCACAATATCCCCGCGCGCATAGGCAATCTGCCCGCCCGCAATTGTGGCGGCTACAGCATGGCTTTTGCCATCAAGGATGACAAAATCGGCGCGCTTGCCCGTGGCAATCTCACCACGATCCTGCAAACCCAAAAGCCGCGCAGGGCCAGAGGACACGAGCGCCCAAGCCTCTATCAAACCCATTCCCCCTTGCCACAAAGTCAGGGCGGCGCGCAGCAAAGCAGGGTATTGGTAATCTGACGCCAAAGCATCAACCAAACCCGCTTCGACCAAAAGCCGCGCAGATACCTTGCCCGCATGCGACCCGCCACGCAGAACATTGGGCGCCCCCATCACCACGCCATGGCCTTCTGCGCGCGCGGCCTCTGCGGCTTCGACTGTTTCAGGAAATTCCGCCAAGCTGACCCCAATCTCCGAGAATTGCGCATGGGTGGCGGGGGTTGCGTCATCATGGCTGCCCATCACCACCCCAAGTTCAGAAAGCTGTCCCGCCAGATCACGCAAGGCAGGCATCACTTCGGGCTTTCGGTCATGGAGGCTGTGCAGAAACGCGAGATGTGCTTCAGGCGAGCGGCCTGCCTTAAGCGCCTGCCCCGTCAAACGCGGCGGGCGTTTTCCCGCCGCTAAGGCCTCATGCGGCAGATGATCATTAAACACCACGCAAGCGATTTGGTGATCGCGCACCAAGTCTAAAATCGCGGCGTAATGGTCGACCATATTCATCTCAACGCGCAATTGCAGACGCAAATCACAGATCAAGCCCTGCGCATCTTGCAAGGCGCGGGCCATGGCGGCGGCAAAATCGGGGCCGCGCATCCCCCCCTCCCAAGAGTAGAATTGTGCAAGCATGGCTGTCGTTATCCCATTGGCCGCCAACTCCGCCTCGATGGGACGTATCCCTTCGCGCGGGTCGACAACGGCCCCACGACGGGGCGCAACATGGCGCTCGAACCCATCACCGTGGAAATCGACCAATCCCGGCAAGATGATATAGCCAGATAGATCAATACAGCGCAGGCCTTGATCTTGGGTGATGACCCCCTCTGCCATGCTCACAGGGCGCGGCGCAAGCCCCTCAGGGCCCAAGACCTCAGCCCCCATTAGCGTCAGGTTCAGACCCACCATGCGCCCTATCCCGCAGATGGATCGCGCCAGCGATTGACGATTGGATAGCGCCGATCCAACCAAAAAGCGCGGGACGTCAGCCGCGCCCCTGGTGCGGATTGAAAGCGCTTATATTCCGAAACGTAGATCAGATGCTCAACCCGCTTGACTGTCGCGGCATCAAACCCTTGTGCAACCAAATCTGCAACGCTTGTCTCTTGATCTATCAACCCTTCAAGGATGGCATCCAAAACCTCATATGGCGGCAGGCTATCCTCGTCTTTTTGATCATCGCGCAGTTCCGCCGATGGCGGCTTTTCAATCACCGACACAGGCATCACAGGCCCATCTGGCCCTTTCATCCAAGCGCGGTGGTTGGCATTGCGCCAATGGCATGTTGCAAAGACGCGCGTTTTATAAAGATCTTTGATCGGGTTATAGCCCCCTGCCATGTCGCCATAGATGGTGGCATAGCCTACCGCGACTTCGGATTTATTGCCCGTGGTTAACAACATTTCGCCGAATTTATTCGACAACGCCATCAGAAGAACCCCGCGCAAACGGGATTGGATGTTTTCCTCGGTCAAATCTGGATCGCGGCCTGCAAAAAGCGGGGCAAGCGTGGCCTCAACCGCCTCTTTCGGGGCCTCAATCGGCAAACTGTCAAGCGTGACCCCAAGCATCTCGGCCACATCGCGGGCATCATCAAGCGATGCCTGCGAGGTATAGCGCGAAGGCAGCATCACGCAATGGACATTTTCAGGGCCAATGGCATCGACAGCAATGGCCGCAACCAAGGCCGAGTCCACCCCGCCCGACAGACCCAAAACCGCGCGAGAAAACCCCGCCTTGGCCATGTAATCACGCAGTCCCAAAACCATCGCGTGGTAATCCGCCTCGATGTCATTGGGCAGGCGCGTCAGGTCAGTCTTGTCAATCTGCCAGCCCTCAGCCCCCTCTCGAAGTGTCAGATGGGTCATGCCTTCTTCAAAGGCGGGCATCTGCGCCACCAAGGCCCCGCCTTGGTTCAAGGCGAAACTGGCACCATCAAAAATCTGATCATCTTGCCCACCGACAAGGTTCAGATAGATCAATGGCAGGCCCGTCTCGATCACGCGCGCGACCATATGGGTCTGCCGCAATCCCATTTTGCCGCGATGATAGGGCGAGCCATTGGTGACAAGCAAAACCTCTGATCCTGCTTCGGCGAGCGTCTCGGTAATGTCCTCATGCCACGCATCTTCACAAATCGGGATGCCGATCCGCACAGGGCCAATTCGCACGGGGCCAGACGGATTGCCGGACTTGAAATACCGCTTTTCGTCAAAAACGCTGTCATTAGGCAAATGATGTTTATTGATCCGCGCAATCTGCACACCGCCTTGCAAAATGACATAGGCGTTGTTGATGCCCCCGCCTTCGGCAGGCAAAGGTAGGCCAATCCCACAGGCAGGGCCATCCTTAGTGGCCTCTGCCAAATCTTCTAAGGCCTCCGCGACCGAGGCCAAAAAAGCGGGCCGCGTAACAAGGTCTTGCAACTGATAGCCCGTCAGCGCCATTTCGGGGAACACCACCAAATCAGCCCCCGCATCCCGCGCTTCGGCCCAATAAGCCAAGACCTTTTGTGCATTGCCTGCGAGATCACCGACTGTGGGGTTAATCTGCGCAACACTCAAACAAAACCGAGACGCCATTTAGCTGTGCCTTCCCTACTCACTTACCCGAGGTTCTAGCAGATCAAACCCGCAGGCCAAGACCATTGCGCATATTGATCGCACCCAAAGGCGCAAAAGACGTTGCGAGATGAGGCGGGCTTCAATAGTTTCTTTGACAAGGCCAGAGGAAGCAGATGGGACATTTGCTAAATATGCGAAACAAAATGCGCCCCTTGGAAAGGACAGCACAGGCAGCTTTGCTTGGTCTTTTTTTGGGATTGGCGCCGCAAAGCGTGCTTGCCCAAGAGGGCGAAATCATCCGTGACGAACAGCAATATGACAATGGCGCGATCTATCGCGGGCAATTCCGCAACGGGCTGCAACATGGGACGGGCACCTATACTTTGCCCAACGGGTATGAATACACGGGTCAATGGGTTGACGGCCAAATTATGGGCGAAGGCCGCGCAACCTTTCCTGATGGGTCGATCTATGAAGGCGCGTTTGTGGCGGGCAAACCCAATGGCCAAGGCACGATCACCTTTGTCGATGGATCAACCTATACAGGCACTTGGGCAGACGGCCTCATGTCAGGCGAAGGGCGCGCCTTTTATTCCAACGGAATGACCTATACGGGCAGCTTTGTCGCAGGCCTTCAAGAGGGACAGGGGCGGCTGTCTAACACCGATGGTTACGTCTATGAAGGCGGGTGGCAATCTGGCCAGAAGCATGGACAAGGAAGCCTCACTTTCCCAGATAGCTCAACATATGTGGGGGAATTTCTCAACGATATGCGCCACGGCGTAGGACGTTTGGAAACCTCGGATGGCATGGTGTTTGAGGGCGCATGGGAAAATGATCAAATCAATGGTCAAGGCAGTCTGACCCAACCCAATGGCGATATCTATGAGGGCGGTTTGGTCAATGGCGCGCGCCAAGGCCAAGCCGTGGTGCGCTATGCGAATGGCGATCTCTATGAGGGCGAATTTCTTAACGACCGCCGCCATGGCCAAGGTCGTTTCACAGGTCATCAAGGGCTTGTTTATGACGGCCAATGGGTCGAAGGGCGCATTGAGGGACAAGGCGTGATGACCTATCCCGATGGCGTGGTCTATGCTGGCGGATTTGAAAATGATTTGGCCCATGGGACGGGAACCATCACCTATCCTGACGGCACCAAATACGAGGGCGATTGGGTCGCAGGCGCGATGCAAGGTTTTGGCATCGCGGAATATGCCGATGGGTTGCGCTATGAGGGCCAATTCCTCAATGGGCGCCAACACGGCCAAGGGGTCATGACCTCAACCAACGGCTATCGCTACGAGGGCGGATGGAACGCGGGCCTGCGCGAAGGGGAGGGGATCACAACCTATCCTGATGGCAGCAGCTATCGTGGACAATTCGTGGGCGGGGCGCGCGAAGGCATGGGCCGCCTCGAAATGGCCGATGGGTTTACCTATGAGGGCGCTTGGCGCACAGGTGAAATCACAGGCCAAGGCGTGGCGCGCTATCGCTCGGGCGATGTTTATGAGGGGACGTTTGAAAACGGAACCCGCCATGGCCAAGGGCGACTGACCTATGCCACGGGCCAAGTGGTAGACGGGCTATGGGAAAACGGCCAATTCGTGGGCGCGGGGGCGGCGGATTTGCCACCTGCCCCCGAAACCCCTGATGTCAGCGAACCGCAATCACAGTAAAATCAGGCTGCGATCAGCCCCATGCTTTCGAGTTTCAACAGCACCTGCTGCGCGCAGTAATCCACCTCTGTGCCTTCGGTATCGACCACCAATTCTGCGACGGTTGGGGCCTCGTAAGGATCAGAAATCCCTGTGAATTCCTTAATTTTGCCCTCGCGCGCCAATTTATAGAGACCCTTGCGGTCACGGCGCTCGCATTCGTCAAGGCTGGTGGCCACATGCACCTCAACAAAAGCGCCAAAGCTTTCGACCATCTCGCGCACCGAGCGGCGGGTCGCGGTATAGGGCGCGATGGGGGCGCAAATGGCGATCCCGCCATTCTTCGTGATCTCCGAGGCGACATAGCCAATGCGGCGAATATTGATGTCGCGGTGTTCCTTGCTGAACCCCAATTCCGAGGAGAGATGCTTGCGCACCACATCCCCATCAAGCAGCGTCACAGGACGGCCGCCCATTTCCATCAGCTTGACCATCAGGGCATTCGCAATGGTCGATTTGCCCGAGCCTGAAAGCCCGGTGAAAAACACCGTAAAGCCCTGCTTGCTGCGCGGTGGAGAGGTGCGGCGCAATTCCTTGACCACCTCGGGGAAGGAGAACCATTCGGGAATTTCCAAACCCTCGCGCAGGCGGCGGCGCAGTTCCGTGCCCGAAATATCCAGAACCGTATCGCCCTCTGGCACCTCATTGGCGGGGTAATATTGGGCCTTTTCTTGCACATAGACCATGTGCTTGAAATCCACCATCTCAAGGCCGATTTCATCCTGGTGCTCTTTGAACAGATCCTGCGCATCATAGGGGCCATAGAAATCTTTGCCGTTTGAATTCTTACCTGGCCCCGCGTGATCGCGCCCCACGATGAAATGGGTGCAGCCGTGATTGGCGCGGATCAAGCCGTGCCAAACCGCCTCGCGCGGGCCAGCCATACGCATGGCAAGGTTCAGCAAGCTCATGGTTGTGGTTGCGGCAGGGTATTTATCAAGCACCGCCTCGTAGCAGCGCACACGGGTAAAGTGATCCACATCGCCGGGCTTGGTCATGCCAACCACAGGATGGATCAACAGGTTTGCCTGTGCCTCTTTGGCGGCGCGGAAGGTCAATTCCTGATGCGCGCGGTGCAGCGGGTTGCGGGTTTGGAAGGCAACAATCCGCTTCCACCCCAATTTGCGGAAATAGGCCCGCATCTCGTTGGGCGTATCACGGCGCGCACGGAAATCGTAATGCACGGGCTGTTGGATGCCCGTGATCACCCCGCCCAAATAAACGGGGCCTGCCACATTATGCAGATAGTTCACCGCAGGATGTGCCAGATCATCTGCGCCAAACACCTTTTCTGCCTCGCGCGCCTTATTGGGCACCCATTTGTCAGAAATGGAGAGGATCGCAAGGATCACCCCCTCTTGATCGCGCAGTGCGATATCTTGGCCCGTCTCGACCTTGGCGGCGAAGTCCTCGGAAATATCAAGCGTGATCGGCATTGGCCAAAGCGTGCCATCGGCCAGACGCATGGTCTCAACTACGCTGTCATAATCCTCCTGCCCCAAAAACCCTTTGAGCGGGTTAAACCCGCCATTCATCAGCAATTCCAAATCACAGATTTGGCGCGGGGTCAGATCCCATGAAACCAACTCCGCGGCCTCAAGCTTGAGCTTCTGCGCGGAGTCGTAAGAGACATAAAGTTCAGGGATCGGGGCGTGAAATTGGGCAGCCATCAAGTTTACTTTCCAACAAAGGTCAAAACATTAGGGGCCGCAAAAAACGGCACGGCCCCGCATTGAGCGCCGCCATAGACCCTGAATGTGGCGAAATTCAAGCAGAGCTGTCCTTTACGAAGAAAAAAGAAACAGCGTGATTGCCAATCCGCCGCAAACGAAATGGCGGTGCTGAAAAATCGGCAATCACGCAGCCCCTGTTCTTAGCCCTATTCGGCGGCTTTCACATCACCTGCCGCTTGTTCCGCCAACCACCGCTCGGCATCCAAAGCGGCCATACAGCCCATGCCTGCGCTTGTGACCGCTTGGCGATAGGTATGGTCGGTCAAATCCCCCGCCGCAAAAACGCCAGGGATCGAGGTGCGGGTCGTGCCAGGTTCAACCCAAACATAACCGCCCGAATGCAGCTTGAGCTGATCCTTGATCAAATCGCTGGCAGGTGCATGGCCAATGGCCACGAAAAACCCTTTGCAAGGCACTTCGGTAATGGCGCCTGTCTCGACATGGCGCGCTTTGACCGCCTCAACACCACGGGGGGCATCAGTGCCGTCCACCTCATCCACCTCGTGGTTCCAGATCACCTCGATTTTCGGATTTTTGAAAAGCCGATCTTGCATGATCTTTTCCGCGCGCAGGCTGTCGCGGCGGTGGATCAATGTGACCTTTGAGGCGAAATTGGTGAGAAACAGCGCCTCTTCAACGGCGGTATTGCCGCCACCTATAACCACCACCTCTTGCCCGCGATAGAAGAACCCATCACAGGTGGCACAGGCCGAGACACCAAAGCCCTTGAAATGATCTTCAGAGGGCAAGCCCAACCACCGCGCCTGCGCGCCTGTCGCCAGAACCACCGCATCGGCCGTATATGTTGTGCCCGTATCGCCCGAAGCGCGGAAAGGACGCTGCGATAAATCGAGATCAGAAATATGATCCGAGATGATCTCTGCCCCCATCTCGCGGGCGTGGTTCTCCATCCGCACCATGAGATCAGGCCCCATGACCGAGGCATCACCCGGCCAGTTTTCAACATCCGTTGTGATGGTCAACTGTCCGCCCGGTTGGATGCCTTGCACCAAAATCGGCTCTAACATGGCACGGCTGGCGTAAACCGCCGCCGTGTAGCCCGCAGGGCCAGAGCCAATAATCAAAAGACGGGTATGGCGGGTTGCACTCATGAGATGGATCCTTCATTAAACCTGTCACGCGCCGCCATCGCAGCATGGGCAATGACACCCGAACGACACAGCGCGGCACGTATCTTGATCCTGATATAACCACCGATCGCCCGCGATGAAAGCCCCGCCTAAGCCTTGCAAAGCGGCGCTCAATATTCCATATATTGCGCGGGTGCGAAATAAAATTGCGTATTTCTGGCATTATCGCTCAGGATCGCAAAGTCGCGAGCGAGAGGATAACAATAATGCCAACGACCAAACTCGATCCGATTGACCGCAAGATTCTTGCGGAACTGCAAAGTGACGGGCGGATGACCAATGTGGAATTGGCCAAACGCGTTGGGATTTCTGCACCCCCTTGTCTACGGCGCGTACGCACTTTGGAGGAGTCGGGCTATATCCGCGGCTATCACGCAGATGTCGATGCGCGGATGCTTGGGTTCGAAGTTCAGGTTTTCGCCATGGTAGGCCTGCACAGTCAGGCCGAGGCTGATTTGGTCGCCTTTGAAAACCGCTGTGCCGAGTGGCCCCTTGTGCGCGAATGTCATATGCTGAACGGCGAGATTGATTTCATCTTGAAATGCGTGGCACCTGACCTGTCCACTTTTCAAAGCTTCCTCACCGAACACCTAACCGCCGCTCCGAATGTTGCAAGCGTGCGCACATCGCTTGTCATTCGTGGGGCTAAGGATCAACCGGGCGTGCCCTTCGAAGTTCTCGAAGACCGACTGGCCAAGATGGATTAAGGCGAAGCGGCTTATCCTGCCCGTTCCAAGCCAATTTCTACACGATCCGTCATCGCTGGTCGCTGCACTTCGGTTTCATCGCGCATCCAAGGCATGCGTGGCGCTTCGTGCTCGGTCATCGCGATCACCGACTCCATCCAACGTGTTTTCATCTCAGACCCTCCAAAAAGATTCGCGCAACATCGCGCTTTGATGGGTCTAAATTCGCGTCCAAATCTGTCAAAGATTGGACGAAATCCCGTCAGCATGGGGAAAGAAAAAGGTGATTGCGCGGCAAAGCCTAAAGGCGAATAGCCGAAATCAGGCGCCCGTAATCCGCTTCGCCCCGATGCGTGGCGCGGCGGTAGGAAAAGAACAGTTCTTCGTCACGATAGGTGCAATGCCCGCACCATTCTGCCTGCCCGATGCCCGCATTGCGCAGGCGCGTTAATCCGTAGCTTGGTAAATCAAAGAGATATTTATCAGGTGCCGCCCCATTGATAAAAAACCGCCCAGACTGCGGATCATCATCCACGAATTCCTCAAAGAATTCTTGCCCAACCTCATAATTGGCTTGGCTGATCGTAGGGCCAATCACCGCGTTGATTTTTTCGCGCACCGCCCCTTGTGCAACCATCAAGTCAATCGTAGCCTCAAGAACCCCTGCCCGCGCGCCCTTCCAACCCGCATGGGCAGCGCCAATCACGCCTGCCTCCGCTTCATGAAGCAGGACAGGCTGACAATCAGCCGTGAGAATCGCAATGGCCAAATCCTTGCTGCAGGAAACCAGACCATCTGCCTCAGGGGTGCCGCCGCCAATCGGGCCCTCAACCAAGACAACATCTGCGGAATGCGTTTGATACACCGTCACAAGGCAATCTTCCGCCACCCCCATCTCACGCGCCACACGCGCGCGGTTGATTTCGACCAAATCTGATTGATCAGATGATCCCGCACCACAATTCAGACTGCTAAAAATGCCGCTAGATGCACCACCCTTGCGTGTAAAAAAACCATGCTTTGCTGCCCCCAAAAGCGGGGATGTGATCGGGTCAATTGGAGCGAAATGCGCAGCCATCTCACATATCCCTTATTTCAAGATCATCCAAACCAGGCAGGGCGGGCGCAGACTGTTGTGTAAGACCCAGCACTTTGAATAGCTGTCCCATTTCTTCGGGGTGGGTCAACCTACGATGCGCGGCAATATGTGATTGAAGCGCGTCACCGTGCAGTTTTTGCGCAAGCGCCTGCGCCCTTGCGGTGATCCCCAGACGCTCAAGAAACAGACCTTGCGTCTGTAGCGATGCCGCGCGGGCAGGTGCGGCACTGGCCGCCAAAGGCTGAAACGCCACATGGGCGGTCAGATCGGATGTGCCAATATCCACCAATGGATCGGCGTATCTGTGATCTTTGACGGCTTGAAAGGTGTCGCCTGCGCTGATCCAATCCCCGTAGTCAATCAAAAGCGCCGCGCCGCCCTGCGCATCAATGCGCCGCCCGATATCTGATGCAATCGCCTCGGCCGCAGCATTAACCTCGACAATCGCACCCTCTGGCATGTCACCAAAACGGGCTGTTATCCAATCGGGCGCAATGACAGGGCCAAGCCCCCATATGAGCGCGCCCTGATCTGCACCGATTTGGCGTTCATGCCATCCGTCACGCCCTTTTTGAAATTGCCGAATGGGCAAGGCATCAAAAAATTCATTCGCCACCAAATAAAGCGGCCCGTCCGGTAGGGTGGCAATAGTGTCGTGAAATTGTGGTTGATACTGTCCCAAAGCCTCTGCTTGGGCCGTGCGCATCAAGGGCGAGGCTTCGACCATGTGCAGTCTGATCGTTTGGGTGAATTCGGGCAGCAGTTTCGCGGCGCGCAAAATATCAGCCATCAAGGTCCCGCGCCCGCCGCCAAGCTCGACCAAATTTACATCGGATGGTCTGCCTTGGTCAGACCAAACCTGCACCAACCACAACCCGATCATCTCACCAAAGATTTGCGAGACTTCGGGTGCCGTCACAAAATCCCCGCCCCGACCAATAGCGGGTTTCTTCATATAATACCCAAATTCAGGGTGAAGCAGCGCCTCGGTCATAAACTCGGCCACAGAAAGCGGGCCTGACTGCGCGATACGGCGCAACAGCCGGTCCTGCGCGCGCCCTGCCCCCATTAGGCACCTGCCTTGCGCCGCGCGACCAAGATCACCGCTAGCCCCACAATGACCATGGGCAATGACAAGATCTGCCCCATGCTCAGACCAATATCATCTGACAGCCACAGCGCATAACCGCGCGGATGGTTCACGAAGAACTGTGCATCAGGTTGGCGGAAATATTCGACAATAAACCGCCCTAGCCCATAGCCTGCAAGAAACAGACCCGCCACTTGTCCTGGCACCCGCAACGCCCCTTGACGATGGATCACATACAGGATCACAAGCCCCAAGATGAGGCCCTCAAGCAGCGCTTCGTAAAGCTGTGACGGGTGGCGCGCACAAACTTGCATGCCTGCATCCATCACAATCCCCACAGGGCCCGAACAGTCCTGTGCCGCGGCCCCGGGAAAGATCACGCCCCAAGGCGCATCGGTCGGTCGCCCCCATAGCTCGGCATTAATGAAATTGGCGCTGCGCCCCAGAAAGAGCGCAGGCGGGGTGGCCAAGGCTAACAGGTCGGCAAGGCTTGCTATGCTGACCTTATGGACACGACAAAACAAAAGCCCCGCGATGACAACACCCAAAAAGCCGCCATGAAAAGACATCCCCCCCTGCCAAACCTGCAAAATCTCAGCAGGGTTTTGCAGGTAATAGCTTGGCTGATAGAACAGCACATATCCAAGCCGCCCCCCAAGGATCACGCCCAAGACCATCCATGTCAAAAGCGGTTCTACAACTTCGGGGGACATCGCGGCGGTGGCATGTCTCCACAGCGTGGATTTGCGCAAATGCCGTACGATCATCCATGCAGCGATGAGAAACCCAGCGATATAGGCCAGCGCGTACCACCGCAGGGCAAAGTGAAACCCACCAAAATCAATTGAGAAGAGCGCAGGCGAGATATCTGGAAACGGTATCGCGTAAAACATAGCGGCCCTTTTTGATGCGCGTGGGAACCCTTGTTGGATAGACCCCCATGCGGCGATGTCAACCTTGAAGCGCCGCGCCATTTACCCCATATCAAGGTCGAACGTATGAACGCGCCCCGCCGCGAGACAAGAGGACAGCCTATGCAAACCCGCAATAAGATGATGGATGACATCAGCCAATTGATGACCAACGCCATGGGTGTGGCCCAAGGCGCACGCGAGGAAGCGGAAAATGCGATGAAATCGCTGATGGATCGCTGGCTTGCGGATCGCGACTTTGTCACCCGCGAGGAATTTGATGCCGTGCGCGCAATGGCCCAAAAAGCGCGCGAAGAAAATGAGGCGCTGTCTGCGCGGCTAGAGGCATTGGAAAAGAAAAAGAAATAAGCGCGGTTACAGTGCGGTTAAAGCGCTGTTACACAAGGGCGGGTTTGGCCAGACCAAACCCGCCCTATCTTTATGCACAGCCCCCAATTTCTTGTGGACAGGATTAAGAAAACCGCAATTTCTGGGTGCGTCATCAAAATATTGCTTTACAGGCGAAGAAAGTAACCGCACCATATTTGGTATGGGGCCGCGCAAATCAGCCGACCCTGAGTGGAGACACCCAGCCTTAGTGGGCAAATTGGGATTGAACCCAACGCCCGCGACAGGCTGCCAAGAATGAGGCCTAGGGCAATGTCACTTTCCGAGCAGTATATGGATGTCGAAGACCTCCATCCCATCGATATCGTTGAAACCCTTGCCACACGGCATGAATGGGATTTCGACCGTGTTGCCGATGATCAAATCGCAATGGCCCTAGAGGGGCAGTGGCGCACCTATTCGGTGACGCTGGCATGGTCGAGCTATGACGAAACGCTGCGGATGATCTGCACCTTCGACATGGATCCACCCGCCGAATCCATGGGCAAGCTTTACGAGACATTGAACCTTGCCAATGACAAATGCTGGGCGGGCGCGTTCAGTTTCTGGGCCGAGCACAAGATGATGGTCTATCGCTACGGCTTGGTTCTCGCAGGGGATCAACTGGCAAGCCCCGAGCAGATTGCCTGCATGGTTGAAACCGCTATTTTGGCAAGTGAACGCTATTACCCCGCCTTCCAATTGGCTTGTTGGGGAAGCCAATCACCAAGCGAAGCAATCCAAGTGGCCATTGCCGAAGGGTTCGGTCGCGCCTAACCTGTTGCAAACCGCAACACGGGATGAGTGATGACGTATAACGATATTGCCGCGCGCGGCATGGTGATTTTCGGCTGTGGGAAAATGGGCTCTGCCATGTTGGCAGGGTGGCTTGCACGAGGAATACCACCTGCCTGCGTGACCGTAATTGACCCGCACCCCTCTGATTGGCTCAAGGCTGCGGGGGTAAATCTTAACACGCCCCTGCCCGCAAATGCCGCTGTGGCCATTATCGCGGTGAAGCCGCAGATGATGGGCGAAGCTTTACCCAATCTTACGGCGCATATAGGCCCCAAGACATTGGTGATCTCTGTAGCGGCAGGCACACCAATCGGCAGATTTGAAGGCGAATTTGGCGCATCCACCAAAATTATCCGCGCCATGCCCAACACCCCCGCTGCAATCGGGTGCGGGATCACCGCGCTTATTGGCAACGGGCAGTGCAGCCAAGCCGATCTTGAGCTTGGCGAAACACTGTTATCTGCGGTCGGTCAGGTGGTGCGTCTTGAAACGGAAGATCAGATTGACGCTGTGACAGGCGTCTCGGGCTCTGGCCCTGCCTATGTCTTCTATATGATTGACAGTCTCGCTGCGGCCGCGCGCGCCGAAGGCCTGCCTGGCGAGATGGCGATGGAATTGGCCAAGGCCACAGTCGCGGGCGCAGGGGCCTTGGCCCGAGAGGCCGGCGAGAGCCCAGAACAATTGCGCATCAACGTGACATCGCCCAATGGCACCACGCAGGCGGGACTAGAGGTTTTGATGGATGAGGCAAGCGGCCTCGCCCCCCTCATCCGCAAAACAGTCAAGGCTGCGGCGGCGCGATCCCGCGCACTGAAAGGATAAGCCTGATGGAAACCGATTTTGAAACATTCCTGAAGGTCGACATTCGCGTGGGGCGCGTCACCCGGGCCGAGCCCTTTCCCGAGGCCCGCAAACCTGCAATCAAGTTATGGGTAGATTATGGGCCAGAGATTGGGGTCAAAAAAAGCTCGGCCCAAATCACCGCGCATTATGCGCCCGAGGCATTGGTGGGCAAGCTTGTTACGGGGGTGGTGAATTTTCCACCCCGCCAGATCGGCCCCTTCATGTCCGAGGCGCTTGTGCTTGGATTTCATGATGCGGGCGGGGATGTGGTTTTGGCCGTGCCCGACAAGGATGCGCCCCTTGGCGCGCGACTATGTTGACGGGCTATCCCCGACCGCTTCGCGCCAGTGACGGCGGCACAAGCTGACATAGGTTTCATTGCCGCCGATTTGCACCTGCTCCCCTGATTTGGCAACGCTGCCATCAGGGGATTTTCGTACCACCATCGTGGCTTTGCGCCCGCAATGGCAAATCGTTCTGATCTCACGCAGATCATCCGCCAAGGCCAAAAGCGCGGCGGAGCCTTCGAATAATTCACCGCGGAAATCAACGCGAAGGCCGTAGGTCATCACGGGAAGCCCCAAATCATCAGCCACACGCGCCAATTGCCAGACCTGTGCCTTGGTGAGGAACTGCGCTTCATCCAGAAAGACGCAATCAATCGGCTGCGCTTTGTGCGCTGCCTCGATAAGCGCGAACAAGTCTTTATCAGGGGCAAAGGTTACGGCCTCTTTCGACAGCCCAATGCGGCTTGCAATACGGCCTTGGCCTGCGCGCGTATCGTGATGCGCCGTCAACAGAAATGGCGTCTGGCCGCGTTCGCTATAATTATGGGCCGCCTGTAAAAGCAGGGTCGACTTGCCCGCATTCATAGTCGAAAAATTGAAATATAGCTTGGCCATGGCGCGCCCTATTGTTCCTTTGTCGCCATATGCCAATAGATGCACCCGCCTTGCAAGCGCGTCCTCTCACTCGAAGTTCAAAACCCGTGATCTAAAAACAGGCTATACCCAAGCCAAGTTTTGGCAACAGGAGCGCCCACTATGATCACCCGCCGCGCAGTCATAAAGTCAGGCTTAGCACTGCCGTTCGTCACACAGCCTCTGCTTGCTCAGGCAGTCTTTCAACGTGATGGCGTGGCTTTGCGGGGGTATGATCCTGTGGCCTATTTCACCAATGGCGCCGCCACCAAAGGTGAGTCGGACTGCGCCGCGCACTGGGACAACGCTACATGGCATTTTGCATCAGCAGCCAACCGCGCGCAATTCTTGAACAGCCCCGAAGCCTTTGCCCCGCAATATGGGGGCTGTTGCGCTTGGGCCGTATCGCAAGGCTATACGGCCCCGATTGGCCCTGATGCATGGCGCATCGTTGACGGGAAATTATACCTCAACGCCAACTGGCGCATTCAACGCCGCTGGGAACAGGATATCGCGGGGCATATTGCCCGCGCAGATGCCAATTGGCCAAACCTCCGCGCGGGGTTGTAATTGGGGCTTTACCCCTGCAGCGAACGCACCGCCAATTCACCCTCACGTGAGGCTTTCATGGCCAAGGCTGCCGCATGGCTGCCTGCAAGCGTGGTGTAATAGGGGATCTTATCATAGAGCGCGACTGTGCGCATCGAACGGCTGTCTTCAACCGCTTGCGCGCCTTCGGTCGTGTTCAAGACCAGATCAACCATCCCGTCCTTCATCATATCGACAATCGTGCGCCCACCTTCATAGGCCTTGTTGACCACATCAGATGAAATCCCGTGATCAGCCAAGAATTTCGCCGTGCCCGAGGTGGCCAAAATCTTGAGGCCCAAATCGGTCAAGGTTTGCGCTGTCTCCACCAAGAGCGGCGATTTATCCGCATCTTTGATCGACAAGAACACTGTGCCTGCCGTTGGTAAAACAGTTCCCGCGCCAAGCTGCGCCTTGAGGAAGGCCCGCGAAAAGCTGCGATCCCATCCCATCACCTCACCCGTTGATCGCATTTCTGGCCCAAGCAGCGTATCCACGCCAGGGAAACGGGCAAAGGGCAGAACCGCTTCCTTGACCGAGAACCACGGCGTGCGGAAATCTGACAGGCTCATCGGGTCGCCCATCGGGATAGACGCGTTGTCATCCACAGGTTGATGAGGTGCGGCCTTTGGGAAAACCGAAAGTTTCTCTCCCGCCATCAAGCGCGCTGCGATAGAGGCAATTGCGCTATCCGTGGCCTTGGCCACAAAGGGCACAGTGCGCGAAGCGCGTGGATTGACCTCAATCAGATAGATATCATCGCCTTTGACCGCAAATTGAACATTCATCAAACCAACAACATTGAGCGCGCGCGCCAATGCCTCGGTCTGGCGGGTGATCTCTGCGATAATCGCATCGCTGAGCGTATGAGGGGGCAAGGAACAGGCACTGTCGCCCGAATGCACGCCCGCCTCCTCAATATGCTGCATAATGCCCGCGACATGAACCGCGTCACCATCGCACAGCGCATCCACATCAACCTCGGTCGCGCCATCAAGATAGCTGTCGAGAAGCACGGGGCTGTCGCCAGACACCACCACAGCCTCTGCGATATAGCGGTTAAGCTGTGCCGTATCGCGCACGATCTCCATTGCGCGACCACCCAGAACGTAAGAGGGGCGGATCACCAAAGGATAGCCCAAGGCTTCAGCCGCGGCTTTTGCCTCTTCGTCAGAATGGGCAATCGCATTTTCGGGCTGCTTGAGCTCAAGCTTTTGAACAAGCTGCTGGAACCGCTCGCGATCCTCCGCCAAATCAATCGCATCGGGCGATGTGCCAAGGATTGGGATGCCCGCCTCATGCAGCGCGTTGGCCAATTTCAGCGGAGTCTGACCGCCAAATTGCACGATAACCCCATGCAATGTGCCTGCGTCCTGCTCCACACGCAGAATCTCCATCACATGCTCGTAGGTGAGAGGCTCGAAATACAGGCGGTCGGACGTATCATAATCTGTTGAAACAGTCTCTGGGTTACAATTGATCATGATGGTTTCATAGCCTTGCGCGGTCAGCGCAAAACACGCGTGACAGCAGCAATAATCAAATTCGATCCCCTGCCCAATGCGGTTTGGTCCGCCGCCCAAAATCACAACTTTTTTCGCATCCGAAGGACGCGCTTCGCATTCCACATCGCCCATCGCAGGGGCCTCATAGGTGGAATACATATAGGGGGTCTGCGCCTCAAACTCGGCCGCGCAGGTGTCGATTCGCTTAAATGCGGCAACGATCCCTGCACTGGTGCGATCAGCCCGCACAGACGCCTCGCTGCGGCCCGTCAGTGTCGCCAAACGCGCATCGGTGAAGCCCATCATCTTGATCTTGCGCAAGGCATCCGCCTCACGCGGCAGGCCATTGGTGCGAATATCTTCCTCGACATCCACGATCTCGCGAATGCGGGCCAAGAACCATGGATCAAATTTGGTGACATGGCCGATCTCGTAATTGGTCAGACCATGGCGCATGGCTTGGGCGATCACACGCAGACGATCAGGTGTCTGCAGGCTGAGCGCCTTCGTGATGGCGGCCTTATCAGGCGCGCCCGCAATCTCGATCTCGTCAAAGCCAGAAAGCCCGGTCTCAAGGCTGGCCAAGGCTTTTTGCACACTCTCATGGAAGCTGCGGCCAATGGCCATTGCCTCGCCCACGGATTTCATCGCCGTGGTCAATTCAGGCTTAGAGCCGGGGAATTTCTCAAAAGCAAAGCGTGGAATCTTGGTGACAACATAATCGATGCTTGGCTCAAAGCTGGCAGGGGTGACACGGGTGATGTCATTGTCCAACTCATCCAATGTATAACCTACGGCCAATTTCGCTGCGATTTTCGCAATCGGGAACCCCGTGGCCTTAGAGGCAAGCGCCGATGAACGCGACACGCGCGGATTCATCTCTATCACCACCATCCGCCCATCGGCGGGGTTAATTGCCCATTGCACGTTGGAGCCGCCCGTCTCAACGCCAATCTCGCGCAACACAGCAATCGAGCCGTTGCGCATGATCTGATATTCTTTATCGGTCAGGGTCAGCGCGGGCGCGACTGTGATACTGTCGCCTGTATGCACGCCCATCGGATCTACGTTTTCGATGGAACAGACGATGATCGCGTTATCCGCTTTGTCGCGGACAACCTCCATCTCGTATTCTTTCCAACCAAGCAGCGATTCATCGACCAAAATCTGCGCCACGGGCGAGGCCTCAAGCCCAGAGCGGCAGTAATACTCATATTCTTCGCGGTTATATGCCACACCGCCGCCTGTGCCGCCCAAGGTAAACGCAGGGCGAATAATGGCGGGCAAGCCGATGTCTTCCAAGGCCTCCATCGCATCGCGCAGACCTGCGGCGATGTCGAATTTTTCATTCTCTTTTTTCGGCGCCGCAACGATCGTGGCGCGCGGGTTTTCAAGGCCAATACGTTCCATCGCCTCGCGGAACAGCTTGCGATCTTCGGCCATTTCAATCGCAGGGCGTTTTGCCCCAATCATCTCGACCCCGAATTTCTCCAACACACCCGCTTCTTCAAGTGAGAGAGCGGTGTTCAGACCCGTCTGACCGCCCATTGTAGGCAACAGCGCATCGGGGCGCTCTTTCTCGATAATCTTTGCGACAACATCGGGGGTGATTGGCTCGATATAGGTGGCATCGGCCAGTTCTGGATCGGTCATAATGGTCGCGGGGTTAGAATTGACCAGAATGACGCGATACCCTTCTTCGCGTAGGGCCTTACAGGCTTGTGCGCCCGAATAGTCAAATTCGCAGGCTTGCCCAATGATGATTGGCCCCGCGCCGATGATCATGATAGAGCGGATATCGGTTCTTTTGGGCATCGGAAAACCTCGGTATTGGCTGCGGGCCTACAAGCGGCGAAACATCAGGGTGCTACCGGGCACGCAAAGGCGCGCTTCTAGAGCGGTGCAAATTGATGGCGTTATAGTCAAGCGAGAGCGCGGCGCAAGGGCAGAAGCGCGGCAAAATTTCCCACGCCCCTCCCAAGAGGCAGGATCACGCTGCGCCTGTCACCCGATTGATATGGCCCATCTTACGGCCTGCACGGGTTTCAGCCTTACCATATAAGTGAATTTGAACGCCTTTTGTCTCTGCCATCTCAGCCGCGCGCGCCACATCATCACCGATGAGATTCTCCATCACAACATTTGCGTGACGGCTGCCATCCCCCAAGGGCCAGCCAGTGATGGCGCGGATATGCTGCTCAAACTGATCGACTGCGCAGCCTGCTTGCGTCCAATGGCCAGAGTTATGCACCCGTGGTGCAATCTCATTGACGAACAAGCCCTCGGGCGTGACGAACAGCTCGACCCCCATGACACCCACATAATCCAAAGCCATGACAATTTTTGAGGCCAGCAAAACCGCATCCGCGCGCAGCATGGCAGGCAAGTCAGCAGGGACAGTGGTGGTGGCAAGGATGCCATCGCGGTGGATGTTTTCACCTGGATCATAGGCCGAGACACGGCCATCGCGCCCGCGCGCAATGATCACCGAAACCTCTCGGCTAAACTTTACAAAGCCCTCGGAAATTGCAGGCGCCCCATTGAGGCTAGCATAAGCGGTATCCGCTTCGGACGCGGCCATAACTCGCGCTTGCCCCTTGCCGTCATAACCAAAACGGCGGGTCTTTAGGATCGCGGGACAGCCCGTTTTTTCAAGCGCCTGCGCCACGCCCTCGGCCGCATCAATCGCACAATAAGGCGCGGTTTTCAGACCTAGACTGTTGAGAAAATCCTTCTCCACCAAGCGATCCTGAGACACTTCAAGCGCAGTGCGCGCAGGAAAGAGCGGGCGCGTATCTTCGAGCAGGGCCAAGGCCGCGCTTGGGATATTTTCAAATTCAAAGGTCAACACATCGCAAGACAGCGCAAAGGCCTTGAGCGCCTCATGATCATCATATCCCGCTTGCGTCACGGATATTGCCACATCACCCGCAGGGGCCTGTGCGCTTGGCTCGAAAATCCGAACTTTATATCCAAGGCGTGCTGCGGCCATAGCAAGCATGCGCCCCAATTGACCGCCCCCCAAAATACCAATCACGCTGCCATTGGGCAGAACCTCATGCGTCATCTTGAGGATCCTCAGGGATCGAGGCGGAAAGATCAGCGCGCCATTGATCCAGACGCGCAGCAAGATCTGCGTCATGCACGGCCAAAATGGCCGCCGCCATCAGCCCAGCATTGGCCGCCCCCGCAGCGCCAATCGCCATGGTCGCCACAGGAAATCCGCGCGGCATCTGCAAAATCGAATAAAGCGAATCAACCCCAGACAAGGCCTTGGTTTGCACGGGCACGCCGATGACGGGCACCCGCGTCTTTGACGCCATCATACCCGGCAAATGCGCAGCCCCACCTGCGCCTGCGATAATCACCTTCAAGCCACGGCTTGCGGCGGTTTTACCATAGTCCCACAGCCGATCAGGTGTGCGATGCGCCGAAACGATTTTCGTTTCGTAAGGAACACCCAGCGCGTCAAGCATTTCTGCGGCTTCGCGCATGGTGGGCCAATCAGACTGGCTGCCCATGATGATGCCAATTTCGATATCCGCCATGGGGAGGATCCTTTGCAATAAGCGTTGTGCGAAGGGCGCACTATAGCGAGATCAAACCGCTATGCAATGATGTCAGGGGTGAGTTCATCCTCAATGCGGGTGATCGCATCTTTGAGGGACAGCTTCTGCTTTTTCAGACGGCGCAGCGTCAATTGATCAGGGCTTGGCCGTGTCTCAAGGGCGGCAATCGCCTCGTCCAAATCCCGATGCTCGCGCTTGAGCACCTCCAAGCGGATGCGCAGCACGTCTTCGTGGCTCATTTCGGTCGGGGCGTTCATGGGGCGCTTATGTCTTTCTGAATCTGGGGTGGTGCCGCACCATACTGTGACATTGCACGCCACGCAAAGGAAATGGCGCGCCTGCGTGCGGCAGATGCAAACAGGGCTTGCAGGGGGACTGGGCAGCCCCCATATTTACCGCAGATCCAGTTGCCGAATTACGGGGCTGGCGCTTGCACAGATCGCTTATCAAAGGATGTGCCTTATGACGAAACTAACCCTAGGGACGCACCCGTTTCTGTTGGGCTTTGATCAACTCGAACGTTTGGTCGAACGCACCGTGAAATCTGGTAATGATGGTTATCCCCCCTATAATATCGAACAACGCGGCGACACGGCTTATCGCATCACTTTAGCGGTGGCAGGCTTTGCCGAAACAGATCTCTCAATTACAGAAGAAGATCGCCAATTGGTGATCCGTGGCCGCCAATCAGATGAGGATGCGGAGCGCATCTTTTTACATCGTGGGATTGCAGGGCGGCAATTTCAGCGCAGCTTTGTCTTGGCCGATGGGGTGGAGGTGACAGGCGCCACGATGGAGCATGGGTTGTTGCATATCGACCTGCATCGCCTGCAGCCCGATAGCGTTGTGCGCAAGATTGAGATTTCGAATTCTGGTGCAGCCTCTAAATCGCTGCAAACGAAAGGGGGAAGATCATGACCAATCCCGAACACCCAAAAAGCAAGTCCGAGCGGCCTATCGTTTATATCCGACCCGTTGATGTGGCGAGCCTCCCTTCGGAAATCCGCGCCCAAGCGGGTGCGCGCGAGCAGCTCTACGCGATTGGAACCGAGGAAGGTACGCAATTGGCCCTCGTCAAAGATCGCGCCTTGGCCTTCGTTGTGGCGCGCCAAAATGATCTGACACCTGTGAGCGTCCACTAACACGCAGCGGTTTCATTTACCCCAAATGAAAAAAGGCCCGCGTGACGCGGGCCTTTCTTTTGTCCAAAGCCACAGGGCCTTGGGGGCATGATTACATCATGCCGCCCATGCCGCCCATGCCGCCCATGTCAGGCATTGCAGGTGCGTCATCTTTCTTTGGCTTGTCGGCCACCATTGCTTCGGTGGTGATCAAGAGGCCTGCAACAGAAGCTGCATCCTCAAGCGCAGTGCGCACCACTTTCGCAGGGTCGATCACACCGAATTTGAACATGTCGCCATATTCTTCGGTCTGAGCGTTGAAGCCAAACTTGACGTCTTTGGATTCGCGGATTTTGCCCGCAACAACCGCACCGTCAACGCCTGCGTTTTCCGCAATCTGGCGCAGTGGCGCTTCAAGCGCGCGGCGCACGATGCCGATACCTGCATCTTGATCCGCGTTTTCACCAGACAGGCCGTCCAGAGCTTTTGCACCTTGAACGAGGGCAACACCGCCGCCCACAACGATGCCTTCTTGAACGGCAGCGCGGGTTGCGTTCAACGCGTCATCCACGCGGTCTTTGCGCTCTTTCACTTCGACTTCGCTCATGCCGCCGACTTTGATAACCGCAACACCGCCTGCCAATTTGGCAACGCGCTCTTGCAGTTTTTCTTTGTCGTAATCGGAAGAGGTTTCTTCGATCTGCTGACGGATCTGCGAAACGCGTGCTTCGATTTCGGCCTTATCGCCTGCGCCGTCAACGATGGTGGTGTCGTCTTTCTTGATCATCACCTTCTTCGCGGAGCCGAGCATATCAAGCGTAACGCTTTCCAGCTTCATGCCAAGATCTTCGGAGATCACCTGACCACCGGTCAAAATGGCGATATCCTGAAGCATCGCTTTGCGGCGATCGCCAAAACCAGGTGCTTTCACCGCAGCGATTTTCAGACCACCACGCAGCTTGTTGACCACGAGGGTCGCCAAGGCTTCGCCTTCTACATCTTCAGCGATGATCAGAAGGGGCTTCTGAGACTGGATCACAGACTCGAGCAGTGGAACCATTGACTGCAAGGAAGACAATTTCTTCTCATGCAACAGGATCAAGCAGTCGTCCAACTCTGCAACCATTTTGTCAGGGTTGGTGACGAAGTAAGGCGAAAGGTAACCACGGTCGAACTGCATGCCCTCTACGACCTCAACATCGGTCTCAAGGCCTTTGTTCTCTTCAACAGTGATCACGCCGTCATTGCCGACTTTCTGCATCGCGTCTGCGATCATGCGGCCGATTTGCGCTTCGCCATTTGCCGAGATCGTGCCGACCTGCGCTACTTCATCAGAATCTGCAACAGGGCGGGCAGATGCTTTGATGCTGTCGATGACTTTCGTCACTGCGCTATCGATGCCGCGCTTCAGATCCATTGGGTTCATGCCCGCCGCAACCGACTTCATGCCTTCGCGCACGATGGCTTGGGCCAGAACAGTTGCAGTGGTGGTGCCGTCACCCGCCTCGTCATTGGTGCGCGATGCCACTTCTTTGACCATCTGCGCGCCCATGTTTTCGAACTTATCTTCCAGTTCGATTTCCTTCGCCACGGAAACACCATCTTTGGTGATGCGTGGTGCACCGAAGGATTTTTCAAGAACCACATTGCGGCCTTTTGGGCCGAGGGTCACCTTTACCGCATTGGCAAGGATGTTGACGCCTTTGAGCATACGGTCGCGGGCATCGGTATTGAATTTGACTTCCTTGGCAGCCATTTCAGGGCTCCTCCTTGGATGAAATCAGGTTAAAAATTCGATCATGAACGGTCTCAGGCGATGATGCCGAGAATGTCCGATTCCTTCATGATCAGCAGTTCTTCGCCATCAACCGTGACTTCGGTGCCAGACCATTTGCCGAACAATACGCGGTCGCCAGCTTTGACGCTCATTGCGATCAGCTCGCCCGAGTCCTTGCGTGCGCCTTCGCCAACGGAGACGATTTCGCCCTCTGCGGGTTTCTCTTTTGCGCTATCGGGGATGATCAGACCGCCTTTGGTCTTTTCGTCGCTCTCTACGCGGCGAACCAGCACGCGGTCATGCAGTGGTTTCAATGCCATCTGTCGAACACTCCTTAAGGTTCGTATGTTTCACTGTATTAGCACTCAGCCTATGCGAGTGCTAACGACAGGCAGATAGGCAGGGGATGCGGAGGTGTCAACGGGCCGCAGGCGGAAAATTTCGAAAAAATTTTCTGCGCGCGAGAATCCTGCCGAAATTATGGAAATTAAAGCCAAAGCCGCGACAAATTCCCGCCTTTGTCCCCCGTGACATGGCCAAAGCCCTGCCCTATAAGGCGCGCGAGTTTTCACAAAAATAAATGGATAATGACATGAGCACCTTGGTCTTTGGCCATAAATCGCCAGACACAGATTCCACTGGCTCCCCGATTTTGTGGGCATGGTATCTTAATGAGGTGAAGGGCGTAGAGGCAGAAGCCGTTCTTTTGGGTGAGCCAAACACCGAAGCCGCCTTTGTTTTGCAGAAATGGGATTTGCCAAAACCGCGGCTTATTGACGATGTTGCAGAAGGTCAGGCGTGCGTTGTGGTCGACACCAACAACCCTGCAGAACTGCCTGCCTCGATCAACGCAGCCGATGTTCAGGCCATCATCGACCACCATAAATTGGTGGGCGGGCTTGAGACAAAAGGGCCGATTGATATCACCATCCGTCCCTTGGCTTGCACAGCGACCCTGATGATTGACCTGATGGGTGATGATGCGGCAAAAATGCCAAATTGGGCAAAAGGTGCTGCCTTGTCCTGCATCCTGTCTGATACGTTGGAATTCCGCTCCCCGACCACAACCGATCATGATCGCGCCGTAGCCGAAGGCCTCGCTGCTGATCTGGACGTGTCTATCCCCGATTATGCTGCCGAAATGTTTACGGCAAAATCTGATGTCTCGCGCTTTTCTGATGCAGAGTTGCTGCGCATGGACAGCAAAACCTACGAGGTGGGGGGCAAGACCTTCCGTGTCTCCGTTCTGGAGACAACTGCGCCCGCAACGGTTTTGTCCCGCAAAGCAAGCCTGATGGACAGCATGATCACAGTCGCCAAAGAGGACGGCGCCGATCAGGTTTTGTTGTTCGTCATCGACATTTTGCGCGAAGAAGCCACGCTTTTGGTGCCAAATGATCTGGTGCGCCAAATTGCAGAGAAAAGTTTCTCCATTGTCGTGGGCGATGCCGATCAGGTCGTGCTGCCAGGGATTGTGAGCCGCAAAAAGCAGATCATCCCGAACCTCGCGCTTTGATCAGATGAAAGTTTGATGAAAGGGCGGCCTCGGGGCCGCCCTTTTCCTTTTATCCCATCGCAGGGCGCGGTAAGAGAGGCGCGAAGAGCCTCAAAGAGAAAGCCCGCCCCATGAGCCATAGCGCAGAAGCCCCCGCGATCATCTCTCACCTCTCCGAGATTTCCGAACGCTATGACGCGCTTTTTTGCGACCTTTGGGGCTGCGTGCATAATGGCATCGCCCCTTTTCCTGACGCGATTGCAGCGCTGCAGGCCTTTCGCACCAAAGGGGGTGTTGTGGTTTTGGTCACCAATGCCCCGCGTGCCCATGTCGAGATTGCCAAGCAGTTGGATGCAATGGGGGTTCCCCGCGATGCGTGGGACATGATCGCAACCTCTGGCGACAGCGCACGGGCGGCGATGCTGACAGGGGCAGTTGGCGAGAAGGTCTATTTCATTGGTGAGCCGCGCGATGACACATTTTTCGCCCCGATGAAACTGATCGAAAACCCCGTAACGCTGACCAAGGTCGATGTGGCCGAAGCCGAAGGGATTGTTTGCACAGGCCCGTTTGATCCCCATGCCGAACCTGATGTGCTGCGCCCGCAATTGCTTTTGGCGAAAACAGGCGGACTCAAGCTTCTCTGCGCAAACCCTGACATCGTGGTGGACCGTGGAGAAAGCCGCGAATATTGCGCTGGCGCAGTGGCGAAACTTTACACAGAGATGGGCGGCGAGAGCCTTTATTTCGGGAAGCCCCACCCCCCCATCTATGATCTGGCACGGCGGCGCTTGGTGCAAAATGGCCATGATATCAGTGACGAGCGAGTCTTGGCCATTGGAGATGGTATCTTTACCGATGTGCAGGGCGGCATTGGCGAAGGTATTGATACGCTGTTTATCACAGGCGGTTTGGCCCGCGATGAAACAGCGACAACCGATCAGCCAAACCCAGAAAAACTTGCTCAATATCTGAAAGATAGCGGTCAAAACCCAACATTTAGCATTGGGTTCTTACGCTAATCGGGAAAATTGTCGCGCAACAAAATTACAACATTTGCGTGCCTAAGTTAATTTAATTGTTGCTGCATTGCAGAAATTTGCTATGGTCAGTTCTAAGCGAAGGACATTTCTCTTGGAGACTTGAATGTTGGACACGAGTCATAACCTCCCCCGTGGGACGATCTGCATCGAAGATATCGAATTGGGGATGACCCGTCATTTGACCAAAACTGTCAGCGACCGCGATATCGAGCTTTTCGCCGAAGTCTCAACCGACCGAAACCCCGTTCATCTTGACGATGATTACGCCCGCGACACGATTTTTGAGGGGCGCATCGCCCATGGGATGCTGACCGCAGGGCTGATTTCAGCCGTTATTGGCGAACAACTGCCAGGGCATGGCACTGTTTACTTGGGTCAAACGCTGAAATTCATGGCACCCGTTCGCCCCGGTGATCAAGTGCGGGCTGAGGTGCAGGTGACCGCGATTGACCACGCAAAGCGCCGTGTGACCCTTGAGACGCGCTGCCTGATCGATGGCAAACCTGTACTCAAAGGCGAAGCAGTCGTCCTCGCCCCGTCACGGAAATTCGATTAACCTCGCAGCGGCGCAGGATTTTTACCGACCCGATGCTTGCTCTAGATCGCGGGCTTGGATATTCGGGCAGTATGCGTATCGTTCGTGACCATCAATTTGTCCGACCCGAAAACCGTGGCGCCTCTGTGGCCATTGGGAATTTTGATGGTGTGCATCTGGGTCACGCGCATTGCATCGACCTTGCCCGCGGTCATGAGGCCCCTTTAGGGGTTTTGACCTTCGAGCCGCATCCGCGCGAATTCTTTAACCCTGACGCCCCGCCATTTCGGCTAATGAATGCCGAAGCCCGCGCCAATCGCCTTGAGAAAATGGGGGTGGAGATCCTCTATGAGCTGCCTTTCAATCGCACCCTTTCCACACTTGATGCAGAAGATTTCATCCGCGAAGTGGTGGTTGAGGGGCTGGGTCTGAAGCATCTGGTCGTTGGTGCGGACTTCTGTTTTGGCAAAGGCCGCAAAGGCACAACCGATATGCTGCGTGCGTTCGGGGCGCGTTATGGGTTTGATGTCACTGTGGTCGATCTGCTGAATTCGGGCGGTGTGGCCGTGTCATCCACCGCTATCCGAGACGCGCTCAGGTCGGGTGATCCACGCCAAGCTCGCGACATGCTTGGCCACTGGCACCGCATCGAAGGCCCGGTGATCCATGGCGAGAAGCGGGGGCGCACATTGGGCTACCCCACCGCCAATATGTCATTGGATGGTCTGCACGTTCCAAAACTTGGCGTTTATGCAGTTTTGGTTGAATTGCGCAGCGGGCCATATGCGGGCCAGTATCACGGCGTGGCCAGTCTTGGCGTGCGGCCCATGTTCAATGGGCAAGAGCCAAATCTCGAAACCTTCATCTTTGATTTTTCGGGCGACATTTACGGCATGGATATGTCTGTCGGTTTGGTCGAGTTTCTGCGTGGTGAGGAGAAATTCGACAGCCTTGAGGCCTTGATCACCCAAATGGATCGCGACAGCCAGATGGCGCGCGAGATCCTTGCTGCGTTATGACCAAGAAAGCCCCCTTTTGGAAACGCAAATCCTTAGCCGATATGACGGCACAGGAATGGGAAAACCTCTGTGATGGGTGCGGGAAATGTTGCCTCAACAAGCTAGAAGATGCCGATACGGGCGAGGTGGCCCTGACACGGGTTGCATGCCGCCTGTTCGATGATGCAACCTGCCGATGCGGACAATATGAGATTAGAAAGACACTTGTGCCCGAGTGTATCCAATTGACCCCTGAGGGCATGAAGGATGTCGCCTATTTCATGCCTGAAACCTGCGCCTATAGATTGCTGAATGAGGGCAAGGATTTGTATTGGTGGCACCCTTTGGTGTCAGGGGATCCTGAAACTGTGCACCAAGCGGGGATTTCCGCGCGCGGGATCACGGTTGCCGAATTCGACATTCCAGAAGAAGACTGGGAAGATTACATTATCGAGGAGCCAGGATTATGAACTTTGCCTCCGACAATACAGGCCCCGCCCATCCAGATGTGATTGCGGCCATTACAGCGGCCAATGAGGGCTATGCCATGCCCTATGGTGCAGATGACGCCATGGCACGCGTGCGCCAATCCATCCGCGACCTGTTCGAGGCCCCAGAGGCGGCGGTTTATCTCGTCAGCACGGGCACAGCCGCCAATGCCTTGGCCTTGTCGGTGATGGTGCAGCCGTGGCAGTCGATCTTCTGCCATCGCATCGCCCATATCGAAGAAGATGAATGCGGCGCGCCCGAATTCTATGCCAATGGCGCGAAACTGGCCTTGGTCGAAGGCGAAGGGGGCAAGATGACCCCTGATGGCTTGACGCAGACCATTGCACATACGGGCGACAAAGGTGTGCATGGCATGCAGCGCGGCCCTGTGAGCCTAACCAATATGACCGAAGTCGGCACCGCCTATAGCCTAAGCGAGATCAAGGCGCTCAGTGATGTTGCAAAATCCTATGACCTGCCCGTTTATCTTGATGGCGCGCGTTTGGCCAATGCCTGCGCGGCCCTTGGCTGCCGCCCTGCCGATATGACATGGAAGGCAGGTGTGGATGCAGTCAGTTTTGGCGGCACAAAGAACGGCTGCATGGGTGTTGAGGCCGTGATCCTGTTCGACCCGAAAAAGGCGTGGGAATTTGAATTGCGCCGCAAGCGTGGCGCACATCTATGGTCAAAGCACCGCTTTCTCTCTGCACAGATGGAGGCCTATACGCTCGATGATCTCTGGCTGCGATTGGCGCAATCCGCAAATGCGCGCATGGCAGAATTGCGCGCAGGTTTGGCGCAGATCGAGGGGGTGCATATCGCGCATGAGCCTGCGGGCAATATGCTGTTCGCGCATCTTCCCCGTGCAGCCCATAAACGCGCCTTTGCAGCGGGGGCGCAATATTACCTCTTTCCCTTCAACGCCACGCTTGAGGGGCCAGAGGATGAGTTGATCCTCTGTCGCCTCGTCACCGATTGGTCATGCTCACAGAGCAAGGTCCAAGCTCTATTGGACTGCTTTAGGGCGGGCTAAAGCTTGCCCTCTAAATGGAGCGCAAGATCGTCTAGGCGGTCTTGCCCCCAGAAATGCGTGACCCCATCCACCACATAGAAGGGCGCGCCAAAAACACCTGCCTCAACCGCGGCTTCGAGATTGGCCGCATATTCTTCGGCCCCTGATAACAGCCCGCGATCTGCCAAGCTGGGGTCAAAGCCTGCAGCCGTCAGAGCAGCGCGGATCACATCATCCTCTGCAATGTTCTTTTCCTCGCGCCACACCGCGCGCGTGACCCCGTGAACCAGTTCGGCCAAATCCCCGCCACCTTCGTTTTGGGCCGCAATAATGGCATAAGATGAAGGCGCAGAATTGGTTGGGAAAAATGCAGGCTTCAGCGTCAGGGCAAGCCCCGTCTTCTTAGACTGGCGCTGTAGTTCTTGCAGGCGATAGGCCTGCCGTGCGGGGTGGCGTTCGGCGGGTGGTGTGCCGCCCGTGCGCGCAAAAAGGGCGATAATATCCAAAGGTCGATACCGAATGGTCGCCCCATGTGCAGCGGCAATCTCCTCAAGTCGCTTTCCCGCGAGATAGGTGTAGGGAGAGATGGTCGAGAAATAATAATCAATATGCGACATTTCGCGGATCCTTTTTGGCTTTGCGTCACGTTGGCCTGAGTGCTAGGGGGTGTCAACGCGCCAAATGGGGCGCGCCCTGCACAGATCAAGGACTTTGCGAAAAGATGAGCGCCTCAGACCCAAAACTGATTTCTGGTAACGCCAATCGCGAATTGGCCAAGACGATTGCAAAACGGATGTCGATGCATCGCGGCATGAAAGTCGGTCTTGTGGATGCCCGCGTGGAACGTTTCAACGACCAAGAAATTTTCGTGGAAGTTTACGAGAACGTGCGCGGCGAGGATATGTTCATCGTCCAGCCCACATCGAAGCCTGCCAATGACAACTTGATGGAGCTGTTGATTATCGCTGACGCGCTGCGCCGCTCGTCTGCTGCACGTATAACGGCGGTGATCCCCTATTTTGGATATGCCCGCCAAGACCGCCGCACCAAGGCGCGCACGCCAATCTCTGCGAAACTTGTGGCGAACCTGATTGCCGAAGGCGGCGTTGAGCGCGTATTGACCATGGATTTACACGCCGCACAGATCCAAGGCTTTTTCGATATCCCCGTGGACAACCTCTATGCGAGCCCGATTTTCGCGCTGGATATCTTGCATCAATTTGAGGGCAAGGTGGATGATGTCATGGTGATCTCGCCCGATGTTGGCGGCGTGGCGCGTGCGCGCGAACTTGCCACGCGTATTGGCGCGCCTTTGGCAATCGTGGACAAGCGCCGCGAAAAGCCAGGTGAGGTTGCTGAAATGACCGTGATCGGGAATGTCGAAGGCAAGCGATGCTTGATCGTGGATGATATGTGCGACACCGCTGGCACATTGTGCAAAGCGGCCGAAGTGTTACTTGAACATGGTGCAACCGAAGTGCATGCCTATATCACCCACGGCGTGATGTCTGGCCCTGCGGTAGAGCGCGTGAGCAAATCGGTCATGAAATCCCTAGTTTTGACCGACACGATCGAGCCAACCGAAGCTGTCAAAAACTGCCCCAATATTCGCATCGTTCCCACCGCGCCCATGTTTGCACAGGCAATTTTGAACATTTGGAATGGCACAAGCGTCTCATCGCTGTTTGAGACGGAAACCCTCGTGCCGATCTATGAAGGGCTGTATCCCAACGGAATGTGGGGCCGTTAAGCGGCCACTTCCTGGCACAACACACTCAACGGCGCGCCTATAAAAAAGGCGCGCCTTTTCTAAATTTCGTCCTCAAGCGGACAGGGGATCACAGGTTGATGTGATCGCCCAATGCCACCATGTCAGACAGAAGCTTGGCCGCGTCATCCACGGGGCCAGGCTCGTTTTTGAATGTCTCTTTCGCAGTCTCATGTGCCTTGCGATACTCTTCCACCATTTCGGCATAGAGTTCTTTAGTCACTTCCGCGCGGGGCAATGCACGCTCTGCAAGAACAGTGACCTTATCGGCGCTGATCTCGGCAAAGCCACCCAGAACGATGTAATCATCCTGACCGCCCGCATGGATGACCTGCAGCAAACCCGGACGCAAAGTGGTGATAGTAGGCGCGTGGTTTGCCATCGCCGTCATATCACCCCCTGCACCAGGGATTTGCACCTCGGTCGCATCTAACGAGGCCAAGCGGCGCTCGGGAGAGACGAGGTCAAATTTGAACGCTTCGGCCATTCGGCCCTCCTATCAGGCTGCTTCTGCTGCCAGACGCTCGGCCTTGGCTTTCACGTCTTCAATACCGCCCACCATATAGAACGCGGCTTCTGGCAGGTGGTCATATTCGCCTGCAACAACCGCCTTAAAGGAGGCAATCGTGTCTTCCAATGGAACCTGAATACCATCAGAGCCAGTGAAGACCTTCGCCACGTCAAATGGCTGCGACAAGAAACGCTGTATCTTACGTGCGCGAGACACTGTCAGCTTATCTTCTTCGCTCAATTCGTCCATGCCGAGGATGGCGATGATGTCCTGCAGCGATTTGTAACGCTGAAGGATACCCTGAACGTCACGAGCCACGTTGTAATGCTCCTCACCAATGACAGCAGGGTCAAGCAGACGCGAGGTCGAGTCGAGCGGGTCAACCGCAGGGTAGATGCCCAATTCCGAAATCGCACGGCTGAGAACCGTGGTTGCGTCAAGGTGCGCAAACGAGGTTGCAGGTGCAGGGTCGGTCAAGTCGTCCGCAGGAACGTAGATCGCCTGAACCGAAGTAATCGAGCCAGCTTTGGTCGATGTAATCCGCTCCTGCAGCGCGCCCATGTCGGTCGCAAGGGTTGGCTGGTAGCCCACAGCAGAAGGAATACGGCCCAAAAGCGCCGACACCTCAGAACCCGCTTGCGTGAAGCGGAAGATGTTGTCCACGAAGAACAGAACGTCTGTGCCCGACTGGTCACGGAACTGTTCCGCCAAGGTCAGACCCGTCAAAGCCACACGCGCGCGCGCCCCTGGAGGTTCGTTCATCTGTCCGTAGACCAAGGCCACTTGGCTTTCGCTCAACGCGTCTGGCTTGATAACGCCAGATTCGATCATCTCGTGGTAAAGGTCATTGCCTTCACGGGTGCGTTCACCCACGCCCGCGAACACCGAGAAGCCCGAGTGCACTTTGGCGATGTTGTTGATCAATTCCATAATGAGAACGGTTTTACCCACGCCCGCACCACCGAACAGACCAATTTTACCACCCTTCGCGTAAGGCGCGAGAAGGTCGATCACCTTGATACCTGTGACGAGGATTTCAGACTCGGTAGACTGTTCCGCGAATTCAGGCGCAGGCTGGTGAATGGCGCGGGTTTCATCCGCTTTCACGGGGCCTTTTTCGTCAATGGGCTCGCCCACAACGTTCATGATGCGGCCCAATGTAGCGTTGCCCACTGGAATGGTGATTGGCGCGCCCATATCGGTCACTTTCGCGCCGCGCACCAAACCCTCGGTTGCGTCCATCGCGATGGTGCGCACGGTGTTTTCACCCAAGTGCTGCGCCACTTCGAGGATCAGTTTCTTGCCATTGTTCTCGGTCTCAAGCGCGTTCAGGATCTCGGGTAGGTGATCTTCGAACTGCACGTCAACGACAGCGCCGATGACCTGAGTAATTTTGCCGACTGCTTGTGCCATGTCGTGTCTCCGGTTTCCTTAGAGCGCTTCCGCGCCCGAGATAATTTCAATCAATTCATTGGTGATCACAGCCTGACGCGAGCGGTTAAACTCAATCGTCAGTTTGTCGATCATGTCGCCTGCGTTGCGGGTTGCGTTATCCATTGCGGACATACGCGCCCCTTGCTCCGAGGCCCCATTTTCGAGAAGCGCTGTAAAAATCTGCGTTGTCACGCCAATGGGCAGCAGATCAGACAGGATTGCCTCTTCGGAAGGTTCGTAGTCATAGGGCGTTTCTGCCCCAACATCTTCTGCAGCATCTTCAAAAACAGCAGGGATGATTCGCTGCGCAGTTGGGATCTGAGAAATCACCGACTGGAAGCGATTGTAGAAGATGGTGGCGACATCAAATTCGCCCGCATCAAAGCGTGCCATCACATCCTTTGCGATGGCTGCTGCGTTTTCGTAACCCACGCGCTTCACTTCGGAGAGGTCAACGTGACCAATCAAAAGGTTTGCATATTCGCGGCGCAGTTGTTCACGGCCTTTTTTGCCGACAGTCAAAACCTTCACAGTTTTGCCCTGTGCGATCAGCTCGGCAATGCGCGCTTTTGCAAGACGCGCGATGGTGGAGTTAAAGCCCCCACACAAACCGCGCTCGGCTGTCATGACAACGAGCAGATGTGTCTGGTCTTGACCCGTGCCTGCCAAAAGGCGCGGGGCACTGTCCGACCCACCGACCGAAGCGGCCAGCCCGCCAATCACCGCTGCCATTTTCTCGGCATAAGGCCGCCCAGCTTCGGCGGCTTCCTGCGCACGGCGCAGTTTTGCAGCAGCCACCATCTGCATGGCCTTGGTGATCTTGCGGGTCGATTTGACCGACTCGATCCGTGTTTTCAGATCCTTGAGACTTGGCATAAACCCGTCCCCTTACGAGAAATCTGCGGCGAATTCTTCGATGACTGCCTTCAGTCGGTCGGCTGCATCACCTTTGATCTTTGGATCTTCATTGGTGATCCAATCGAGAACATCCTTGTGCTTCCCACGCAGATGCTGAAGCAGACCCTGCTCAAAGCGGCCAACTTCGCGCACGGCGATCTTGTCGAGGAAGCCAGAGATACCCGCGAAGATCACACAGACGATTTCTGCGTTGGTCAGCGGTGCATATTGTGACTGCTTCATCAACTCGGTCAGACGCGCGCCGCGGTTCAGCAAACGCTGTGTCGCCGCATCAAGGTCAGACCCAAACTGCGCGAAGGCCGCCATTTCGCGATACTGCGCCAGTTCCAGTTTCACCGAACCTGCCACCGATT
This sequence comes from Roseobacter sp. HKCC-CH-9208, assembly GCF_037805125.1. NCBI lineage: Bacteria > Pseudomonadati > Pseudomonadota > Alphaproteobacteria > Rhodobacterales > Roseobacteraceae > Roseobacter > Roseobacter sp. HKCC-CH-9208. Next base: position 804,998 of record NZ_JBBLYK010000001.1, read on the forward strand.
TCATCGCATTGGTTTGGGCCGAAGAGCCCACGCGAGACACGGATAGACCTGTGTTCACAGCAGGGCGAATACCCTGATAGAACAAGTCGGTTTCAAGGAAGATCTGGCCGTCTGTGATCGAGATCACGTTGGTCGGAATAAACGCCGAAACGTCACCGCCTTGGGTTTCAATCACGGGCAGAGCGGTCAAAGACCCTGCACCAAGATCTTCGTTCAGCTTCGCCGAACGCTCCAACAAACGAGAGTGGAGGTAGAAAACGTCACCAGGATAGGCTTCACGCCCTGGGGGACGGCGAAGCAGCAAGGACATCTGGCGGTAAGCAACAGCCTGCTTGGACAGGTCATCATAGATGATCAGCGCATGCTTGCCGTTGTCGCGGAAATACTCGGCCATCGCGGTCGCGGAATATGGCGCAAGGAACTGCATCGGGGCAGGGTCAGAAGCTGTCGCCGCCACAACGATGGAATATTCAATCGCGCCTGTCTCTTCGAGCTTCTTAACCAACTGCGCAACAGTCGAACGCTTCTGGCCAACCGCAACATAGATGCAGTAAAGCTTCTTGCTTTCGTCTTTGCCAGCCGCTTCGTTATAGCTTTTCTGGTTCAGGATCGCGTCCAAAGCCACGGCAGTTTTGCCTGTCTGACGGTCGCCAATGATCAATTCGCGCTGACCACGGCCGATGGGGATCATCGCGTCAACAGCCTTGAGGCCTGTTGCCATAGGCTCATGAACAGATTTACGCGGAATAATGCCAGGCGCTTTGACGTCCGCAACGCGGCGCTCTTTCGACTTGATCGGGCCTTTGCCATCAAGTGGGTTGCCCAAGCCGTCTACAACGCGGCCAAGCAATTCTGGGCCAGCAGGAACGTCCACGATCGAATTCGTGCGCTTAACAGTGTCACCTTCTTTGATGTCACGGTCAGAGCCGAAGATCACGACACCTACGTTGTCGGATTCAAGGTTGAGGGCCATGCCCATAATTCCACCTGGGAATTCGACCATTTCACCCGCTTGAACATTATCAAGCCCGTGAACGCGGGCGATCCCATCGCCAACACTCAGCACGCGGCCAACTTCGGCCACTTCTGCATCCTGACCGAAACTCTTGATCTGTTCCTTCAGGATCGCGGAAATCTCTGCAGCTTGGATCGCCATTATCCGACCTCTTTCATGGTGTTCTGGAGGGAGTTGAGCTTGGAGCGGATCGAGCTATCGATCATCTTCGAGCCAACCTTTACGATAAGACCGCCAATGAGGCTTTCATCAACGGTCGCATTCAAATTAATTTTCTTGCCCACGGAGGCTGACAAGGCTTTTGCCAGTTTATCCGCTTGGGTTTTGGTCAGGGCCTTGGCAGATACGACCTCTGCGGTCATCTCGCCACGGCTTTCTGCGATTTGAGCGCGCACGGCGCGCAGCACCATCGGCAGAACGAAGAGACGGCGCTTTTGCGCCATGACCTGCAGCGTGTTGGTTGCGACCATACCCAATTTCATCGCCTTGGCGACAGCGCCAACAGCAGCCTGAGACTCGTCACGGCGGTAGATCGGGGAGTAGATCAAATCGCGCAGGTCTGCGCTAGCGGCCAATGCGGCTTCGAGCGCGTCAACATCTTTGGCCAGCGCATCAATCGCTGCCGCCTCGGTGGCTAGGTCGAACATCGCGGTCGCGTAGCGCGCGGCGATGCCAGTTGAGATCGAAGCCGATTCGGACACGTCCACCCTTTCAACAATTTGGCTCGGGCAGCGTGAGGATCACGCCCGAGCAGTTCGTTCTTCGCGACTTGAAGGTGCCGCCGTTCCTCAGGTTTGGCGGTCGTTTAGCAGAGGGTTTAATTTGCTGCAACCGCCGATGGCGCAAACATGATTTTGACAAAATCATTGTTTTTCAGAGGTTAACCACATCTTTTTGCAGATGCGACGCTTTGAAGCCAAAAAAAAACGCGCGCATGGAGACGATTTTGACCCTAAGTAAGGCGCAAACGTCCCGAGTTGGCCTCTTTTGGCCCGCCTTAGCGATTCTGCATCTGCGAAATAGAGGGGCCTTTTTGGCGGCGCACGCGGCCTGTTGCAGGGCTTGGAACACCATCAAGGATGCGCAAGGGATTGCGCATGCGTGCGGCGTGACCCCGTTTTGTAGGGGCAAAGACTTGCTTACTCGCTTCAACCATGATCACACCGCCTGCGTAGTGCGAACTCATCCAGCGCCCCGCGCGTTCCATCATATCGGCAGACCTGAGCCAGAACCGCGCATGGCTTGGCGGCGCAAAAAGTGCGGCACGGTGACGTTCTGGCACAAAGCCGTGGTGGCGCAATTGTGCCTCAAGCTGGCTGAGGCTGTAGGGCCGCCCATAGCCGAAGGGCGTGGCATCGCTGCGCGCCCACAAGCCACCGCGATTTGGCACAATGAACAAAGCCCGCCCCCCTGCCCCAAGCGCGCGGGCGGCTTCATCCAAGAGCGCCGCAGGATCATCGCTTGTCTCAAGCCCATGCAGCATCACCAAGCGATCTGCGATGCCTTCTGACAAGGGCCAACGCGCATCTTCGCAAAGGGCCGCAACATTCGACATCCCAGCAGGCCAAGGCATCACACCCTGCCCTTGCGGCATCAAGCCAATCACGCGGCGCGATTGATCGAGATACGGGCGCAACAGCGGAACAGCAAAGCCAAAGCCCACCACAGTCTGCCCACTTGCGTTAGGCCAAAGTGACAACATCGCATCGCGCACGGCCTTTTGCGCAATTCGCCCCAATCCGGTGCGATAGTAAAATTGACGCAAATCAACGACATCAAGATGCATTGCAAAAGCCAGTCCGCTGCGATTGTCTTGAGCCATATGTGCCACGAAGCTGAGGAGATTGCCATGACCACCGCCGCGCCCACCACTGAAATTGTGACAATCCCCTGCCTCAAGGACAATTATGCCTTTGCGCTGCATCTGCGCGAAACGGGTCAAACCTTGATCGTAGACGTGCCAGAAGCCGCGCCCATTGTCGCCGAATGTGCGCGGCGCGGATGGGTGATTACAGACGTTCTCTTAACCCACCACCATTGGGATCATGTGGACGGGTTGCCCGATCTGCATGCGGCGACCGACAGCCCAATTCGCGTTTGGGGGGCAGCCGCAGATGCCCACAGGCTGCCCGCGCTTGACCACGCACTGCACGAAGGCGATGTCATGGCAATCGGGGCCTTGCGTGGCACGGTGTACGATGTGTCTGGCCATACTGTGGGGCACATCGCCGTTCATTTCCCACAGGCGGGCGTGATCTTTACCGCTGACAGCCTCATGGCGCTTGGCTGTGGTCGCCTGTTTGAGGGCACACCCGCTCAGATGTGGCAAAGCCTGTCAAAACTGACCGCACTTCCGCGTGATACGCTTGTCTGTTCTGGCCACGAATACACCCAATCAAATGCGCGGTTTGCCTTGACCATCGATCCCGAAAACAAGGCGCTCCAAGCTCGCGCCACCCGCATTGACGAGGCGCGCGCAAAAGGCTTGCCAACAGTGCCAAGCAGCCTTGGCATGGAATTGGACACAAACCCGTTCCTGCGCGCCAAAGACCCGCAAATCAAAGCACATTTGGAGATGACAGATGCCAGTGACGCAGAATGCTTTGCCGAGATCAGGCAGCGCAAAGATCAGTTCTGATGGATTTTCACGCAAATTTGCGCCGATCGCAGGTTTTTTTTCAAGTTTAGCTTGAAACTGGCAAAATAAAACCGAAGCTTAATAGCATGAGGCTATGGCTAGACTCAGTGAAGGCGGGTCGAACCCGCTTGCGCCTCTGGCCGCAACGAAAGGAGCACTTATCGTGCCGTCGTTTTCAAATACCCTAGAGCAGGCCATCCATGCGGCTTTGGCGCAGGCGAATGCGCGCAAGCATGAATTGGCAACATTGGAACATCTTCTGCTGGCGCTGTTGGACGAGCCTGACGCGGCCAAAGTCATGCGCGCCTGTAGCGTAGACATTGATGCCCTGCGCGAGACGCTTATCACCTTCATTGATGAAGAATTGGCCACGCTTGAGACAGATATCGAGGGCTCTGAGGCGGTGCCGACCGCGGCCTTCCAGCGGGTGATCCAACGCGCCGCGATCCATGTGCAATCCTCGGGTCGCACCGAGGTCACAGGGGCAAACGTCCTTGTCGCAATTTTCGCAGAGCGCGAGTCAAACGCAGCCTATTTCCTGCAAGAGCAGGATATGACCCGCTATGACGCGGTGAATTTCATCGCACATGGCGTGGCGAAAGATCCGTCTTTTGGGGAAAGCCGCCCTGTTTCGGGCGCGACTGATCCGATGGACGAGGGCGTTGAAACAAGTGGCAATCCGCCTGAGGGTAGTGATGCCAAGGAGTCCGCCCTTGCCAAATATTGCGTTGATCTGAACAAAAAGGCGCATGATGGCGATGTTGACCCGCTGATAGGTCGCCATGATGAGGTGGAACGCTGCATTCAAGTGCTGTGCCGCCGCCGCAAGAACAACCCGCTCTTGGTCGGTGATCCTGGTGTTGGCAAAACCGCCATTGCCGAAGGTCTGGCGAAAAAGATTGTCGAGGGCGAAACGCCTGAGGTTTTGGAGAAATCCACCATTTATTCGCTCGACATGGGCGCGCTTTTGGCAGGCACACGCTATCGCGGTGATTTTGAAGAACGGCTGAAGGCCGTGGTCAACGAATTGGAAGACCATCCTGACGCGGTTCTTTTCATCGATGAAATTCATACTGTCATCGGGGCGGGTGCTACATCGGGTGGGGCCATGGATGCCTCAAACCTGCTTAAGCCCGCGTTGCAGGGCGGCAAATTGCGCTGCATGGGATCGACAACCTATAAAGAGTTCCGTCAGCATTTTGAAAAAGACCGCGCGCTCTCGCGACGCTTCCAGAAGATTGACGTCAATGAACCATCCGTTGAGGATTCGGTGAAAATTTTGCGGGGGCTGAAGCCTTATTTCGAAAGCCACCATGATGTGAAATACACCACCGATGCGATCCGCACGGCGGTGGAACTGGCGGCGCGCTATATCAACGACCGCAAATTACCCGATAAAGCAATTGACGTGATTGACGAGGCCGGTGCGGCACAGCATCTGCTGCCCGACAGCAAGCGGCGCAAGACCATTGGCCCAAAGGAAATCGAAGCCGTGGTCGCCAAAATTGCGCGCATCCCACCAAAGAACGTCTCAAAGGACGATGCAGAAGTGCTGCGCGATTTGGAAAAAACACTCAAGCGCGTGGTGTTCGGCCAAGACAAAGCGATCGAGGCCTTGGCCTCTGCGATCAAATTGGCCCGCGCGGGTCTGCGGGAACCAGAAAAGCCCATTGGGAACTATCTCTTCGCGGGGCCAACAGGTGTGGGTAAAACCGAAGTGGCCAAACAACTGGCAGATACCCTTGGGGTCGAGTTGCTGCGTTTTGACATGTCCGAATATATGGAGAAACACGCAGTATCCCGCCTGATTGGTGCCCCTCCAGGATATGTCGGGTTCGATCAGGGCGGACTTCTGACTGATGGCGTGGATCAGCATCCTCACTGCGTGATGTTGTTGGACGAAATCGAAAAGGCGCATCCTGATGTGTTCAACATCCTGTTGCAGGTCATGGATCACGGCACGTTGACCGATCACAACGGACGTTCGGTCGATTTCCGCAATGTCGTCTTGATCATGACCTCAAACGCAGGCGCAGCCGAACAGGCGAAGGCGGCTATTGGATTTGGTCGCGATCGCCGCGAAGGTGAGGATACCGCCGCGATTGAGCGCACCTTCACCCCTGAATTCCGCAACCGCTTGGATGCGGTGATCAGTTTCAGCGCGCTGCCAAAAGATGTAATCCTGCAGGTGGTTGAGAAATTCGTGCTGCAACTTGAGGCGCAGCTGCTTGATCGCAATGTGACGATCGAGCTGACCAAACCCGCAGCTGAACTTTTGGCCGATTTGGGCTATGATGATCGTATGGGCGCGCGCCCCTTGGGCCGTGTGATCCAAGAACAAATCAAAAAGCCACTGGCCGAGGAATTGCTGTTTGGCAAACTCGCCAAGGGTGGCAATGTGAAGGTCGGTGTCAAAGACGGCAAAATCGACCTGCGCATTGAAAACGGTGCGCCACCGCGGATCAGTTCGAAAAAGCCGCCGCTGCTAACAGCAGAATGACCAGAGGCGCATTACAGAGCGCCCAAGCACAGTGTTTTCGTGCCTCTGGCCTTCACGCACCAAGCGGGAAACAGGACGATGCATCTGAGGAATCCGACTGATCCCCGAAGGTAAACTTATCTCAATACGCCCAGCAGAAATCGAACTGCGCTAACGCTCGGTCAACTTAAGTTCAATCCTGCGGTTTTGCGCGCGCGCTGCGGCGCTGTCCCCTTCGGCCACGGGGTGGAATTCACCAAACCCTGTGGCGGCCAGTCTTTCAGCAGGAATGCCCAATTCTTCGTTCATATAGATAACCACGGATAATGCGCGCGCCTGCGACAATTCCCAGTTGTTCGAAAATTCCGCATTGGCCGACAGTGGCACATTATCGGTATGCCCATCGACACGAATGATCCAATCGATACCATCAGGAACTTCATCGGAAACCTGGAGCAGCAATTCAGCCACATTGGCAATCTGTGCGCGCCCATCAGGGCTCAAATCAGCGCGGGCGCTCTCGAACAAGACTTCAGAGGAAAACACAAAACGATCGCCCACGACCCGCACGCCATCACGCCCCTCAAGCACCTCTCTTAGGCGACCAAAGAAATCAGATCTGTAGCGTTCCAAACGCTGTGCTTCTGCTGCTTCTAGATCAGCTCGCGCGCGCTGCTCGGCCGCGACTTGGGCGAGAGCCGTGTTCAATCGAGTTCCGAGCGCGTCAATTTGCACCTGTGCTTCCTCATCGCGCGCCTCGGATTCGTCCAAGATATTTTCAAGCGCGGCGAGTTGCGCGCGCAGGGCTGCAAGCTGCTCATTTAGAACAACCACACGCCGCTGCGCTGCAGTCGATTGCGCCTGTGTCGTTGCAAGCTCGGCATTGGCGACCGCCAAAAGGGCCTCTCGCTCAGACAGTTGTGATTGCAAATCTTCAATGGCGGGTAAGTTTTCTTGCGCCGCACGCGCCGCAGCCAATAGGGTCAGCGTTTCTTCTGCCCTTGCCCGCTCCTCCTCCAATACAAGGGTCAGGGCAGTCAATTCCGCGTCAGAATTCGCCAATCTCTCGCGAAGGGCTTGGGCTGCCGCAGCATCGGCCATGCGTGCGGCTTCTTCTTCAGACAGTTGGGTTTGCAGATCGCTGTTCTCACTGCGCAAATCTGCCAATAGTGCCTCAAGCGCCTCGCGCCGCGCTGCAGCTAAACGCGCGGCCTCAGCGGCGCTGTCAATCTCGCTGCGCGCTTGCGCAAGCGCAAGGTTCAACGCCTCCTCGCGGGAGAGTGTTTCTGCAAGTTCAGCGCGCGTGCTGTCCACTTGAGCGCGCAAATCAGCCTGGCGCGCCAAGAGACTTGCCACCTGCTCTTCAAAGGAGGCGATGCTTGCCTGTGCCTCGGATAACTGGCCGCCCAATGTGGCAAGGCGCGTTTCAAGACCGCTAGAGCGGGCCTGTTCTAACCCAAGAGCATCACTGAGCGCATTCAATTCTGCGTTAAGAGCATCCAGCTCATTGTCCTGAGTGGCAATCTGATCACTCAACGCATCAAGCTCATCGTCCTGCATGGCAATCCGATCACTCAGAACAAACTGCACCACCATGAAAATAGTCAGCACAAAAATCATCACCATCAGCAATGCGGTGATAGCATCCACAAAACCCGGCCAAATCGCGGCGGAAAACCGATTTCCCGTTCTGCGGTGAAAAGCCATCAGGCTTGTCCTTGCCCGTTTTCATCCGCCTCAGTCACACGGCGAATAGCGGCCGTCAGCGCGGCCATCTCACGGCGCAGCGCACGTACTTCGCTATCGTCGCCAGACGACTGCTTTGCCCGCGCCGCCATTTGTTCAAAAATTTGCACAAGCTGGATGTCAATTGACCGCATTCGCGCGCGGGCTTCATCGTCAAATCCGCCCAGATGGCCCAGAAGCTCCAATCGCTCGACCAGTTGTTCTTGCGCATGAGCCTGACGTGCTGCGATCTCTTGCGATTGAGGGGTCATCCGCTCGGCCAAAGCCACAACCGCGCTGGTCATCTCTACCATCCGCGCTTGAAGTTCAGCCTGACGGACGTTGGATTGCGCGAACATCGCCTGAAGGCTGTCGATCTGGTCAACCATGTGATCCAAGACTGTGGCCACGGCCGCACGATCCACGCCGCCGCCATCTCCATCGGCATCAGACGAGGAAAAGCTCATTCGCGTGATGGAGGAGAGCCATTCTTCCATTTCTCGGTAAAAACGGTTCTGACCATGTCCTGCGAAAAGTTCCAAAAGCCCCACGACCAAAGAGCCGGCAAGCCCCAAAAGCGAGGAGGCGAAGGCCGTGCCCATCCCCCCCAACTGACTTTCAAGCCCCGTCATCAGCCGCGAGAATACCGCGAGCCCATCTTCATCGGCGCTTGGCTGTAGGCCGCGAATTGTATCCACTACTGCAGGCACTGTTGTGGCCAATCCAAAAAATGTGCCCAAAAGGCCGAGGAAAATCAACAAATTCGCCAAATAGCGGGTGATGTCACGGCTTTCCTCCATCCGCGCGCCGACGGAATCCAATACGGAACGGGTAGTCATAGTCGACAGCTGCATCCGTGCGCCACGCCCTTGCAAAGCGGCGGCTAAAGGCGCCAAAAGTTCGGGGCGCCGTTGATCTGTAAGGCCTTGCTGTGCCGCACGCTCGATCCAGCGCACCGAAGAAAATAACTGCAGCACCTGCCAGAAACAGGCCATCACGCCGACCAAGAACACCACGCCTATGGTGCCATTGAGATAGGGGTTAGAGAGGAAAACAGGCAGCACCATAGGATAAACCACTGCGCCACCTGCCGCGACCAAGCCGCATATGATCATCATCAGGAAAATCTGGCGGGTGGGGCGTGTGAAACTAGACTGCGCCCCGCTTCTGTTGCTGCCGCTCATCAAAAACTCTCCTGCCCCATGCCATTGCTTGGAACCAACCTACCGCCCTTCAATGGCTCTGCCAACAGGGGGACACAAAATCACGATGGTTTTATCGCGGCTTTTATGTCAGCAACGCGTGCTTGTAGCCACAGTAAATCAGTATCAGGAACGCCAATTTGGTGCAAATGCTCGGCTGTGTTGATCAGATATTCATCGTTTGGCCCCCGCCCACCCACAGCGCGCGCGATAATCTGGGCTTGGGTCTCAAGGTCAAGATCGCCGCGATATTGGCAATGGTCAGGGTCAATGACAAAAGTCAGCACATTCTCAAGCGTCCCACCCGCTGACAGATGCACCGTTTGGCGCGTCTCAAGATAGGCAGAGCTGACCAACTCACGCTCGCGCAAATATTCCAAGGTTGCGCTTTCATGACCATCAGTCACGCGAAACGCTACCCCGTCACAATGGGCATTTTCGGCCTGATCCAAGGCCAAAACCAACCCTGGTGCCTCGGGCGTGCCGCGGTGGTGAATAGAGGACATGCAAAACGACCGCCGCCATCCGATAAGCCGCGCATGCGCGGTCTGCGCCACAGGAAAGCCCGGGTTCCAGATTAGGCTGCCATAGCCAAAGACCCAGAGAGGTTCAAACTGTGCCTCAGACATGAGATGCCGCCTCGCTTTGGCGCTTGGCAGTCCTGACGCGCAGCGTTAAGGAATGGCGCATGAAAAAGGTTCTTATCATCATCGCGGCCCTTTGCCTGTTGGCCAGTGGGGTTTGGTTTGGGCTTGCCGCAGCAAGCAATTCGACCCTCGCAGCATGGTTCGAAGCACGCCAAGCCGATGGGTGGCTTGTCTCACATGATCCGATTGAGGTGAAGGGCTTTCCCCTCAGCCTAAATGCCACAATCCCGAATTTGGAACTGGCTGACCCTGAAACAGGGTGGCTTTGGTCAGGCCCAGCAATCTTGATTAATCAGGCCTTGCTGTCTGCAGGGGACATATCCGTTACATGGCCAAGCGCCCATGTTTTTGCCACGCCCGAAGCACGTTTCGATATCGCTTCGGCGCAGTTTCAGTCCAATTTGCAGCTTGAACCAACCCGCAATCTGGCAGTGTCAGGGGCGGCGACCCAGTTGCGCGATCTCACCCTTCAGCGCGCGAATGACGCTGCTTGGCAAGCCAGTTTAGACGCGGCCACGATCACATTCACCCGATTGCAGAATGAGGATCAAACCTATGATCTGAATGCCGCAATCGAGGGGTTATCTCTCCCCCAAGGCCTGCGCGCGCGGCTTGATCCTGCGGGGGTCATGCCTACGATTTTCGAGCAATCCAGCCTTGATGCCACTTTGACCTTTGATCGCCCGTGGGATTTGGACGCGCTTGAACAGGCCCGCCCGCAATTTACGGCCATCCAAATTGACGAAGCCTCTGCCATCTGGGGGGATATGGTTTTGCGCGCTTCGGGCGCGGTCACAGTGGATGCACAAGGCATAGCTGAGGGTGATCTGGCGCTTAGGGCGGAAAACTGGCGCGCGATGTTAGATATGGCCTTGCGCGCTCGGGTCATCTCGCAAGACTTGTATCAAATGCTAGATGGCGGGCTTGGGTTTTTTGCTCAGCTCTCGGGCCAGCCCGAAAACCTTGATATCATCTTACGCTTTAGCGGGGGTGCGGTCTTTGCAGGGCCGATCCCCATTGGCCCCGCACCAAGCTTGATCCTGCGTTAATCTTTCTTGCGCGGGATCCGGCCAAAATCAGGCGCATCTGTATCCTGCCCCGCCTCAATAATGCCGCGCCGAATGGCGCGGGTACGGGTGAAATAGGCGTGCAGATGATCCCCATCGCCCCGCCGAATAGCGCGCTGCAAGGCGAATAATTCTTCGGTAAAGCGCCCCAAAATCTCTAGGGTGGCATCTTTGTTGGACAAGAAAACATCCCGCCACATGGTCGGATCAGAGGCTGCAATGCGGGTGAAATCACGGAAACCCGCCGCAGAATATTTGATCACTTCGCTATCCGTCACGCGGCGCAAATCATCAGCGACACCGACCATCGTGTAGGCGATCAAATGCGGTGTGTGGCTGGTGACGGCAAGAACCAGATCGTGATGATCTGCGTCCATTTCCTCAACCTTGGCACCGCACCCTTCCCACAGGGCGCGCAATCGCGCCACCGCATCAGGGTTGCTGTCTGCCTCTGGGGTGAGGAGGACGTAGCGATTATCAAACAACTCGGCAAAGCCCGAGCGGGGGCCAGAATGTTCGGTGCCTGCAAGCGGGTGCGCTGGGATGAAATCCACCCCTCGTGGCAAATGCGGGGCGACCGCATCGATCACCGCGCGCTTCACCGATCCCACATCGGAGATTGTGGCACCTGTGGCCAAATGCGGGGCCATTTCGCGCGCTACAGCCTCCATCGCGCCAACAGGTACGCAAAGAACCACCAAATCCGCACCCGCAACCGCGCTGGCCAGATCATCCGCGATATGATCACAAAGCCCGATTTCGCGCGCGACATCCCGCGTCTGGGGCGAGCGGGCATAGCCCACCACCTCGCCAGCAAGACCCGCGCGGCGCATCGCAAGCGACATTGAGCCTGCAATCAGCCCCAGACCGATTAGGGCAACACGGGTGTAAAACTGGCTCATTTCGTCCCCCTGAAGGCGCGCATTGCCGCCAGAACATGAACATTATCCTCGGGCTGCCCGATGGTGATCCGCAGCCCATGCGGGATTTTATAAGACTTTGGCGCCCGCACGATAATGCCGCGCGATTTGAAAAACGCATCAGCCGCGTCAGCGGTCGCCTCATCCTCGAAACGGGCCAAGATGAAGTTCGCTTCACTGTCCGACACTTTGATCCCCAAATCACGCAAGCCTCGCGTCAGGGTATCGCGCTCGGCATTGTTGATGCGCACCGAATTTTGGGCAAAGTCTTGATCTGCAATCGCCGCCTCTGCCCCTGCAAGCGCAAGGGTTGAGAGGTTAAAGGGCTGACGCAAACGCGTTAAAATTTCAATCAACCCTTTCGCGCCATAGCCCCATCCCACCCGCAGGCCCCCAAGCCCATAAAGCTTGGAAAAGGTGCGGGTCATCACAACATTGTCGCGCTCTGTTGCGAGGCTTGCGCCGCCATCATACCCATCGACAAACTCTGCATAGGCCGCATCGATGACCATCAAACAATTTGGCGGGATTGTATCGGCCAAACGCGTCAATTCCTCATGGCTGAGAAAGGTGCCAGTTGGGTTTGCAGGGTTAGCAATAAACACCAATCGGGTGCGTGGCGTTATCCCCGCGATCACGGCATCAATATCGACACGAAAATCCGCCTCGGGAACCTCAACGGGTGTGGCGCCAACCATCAGCGCACAGATGCGATACATGGCAAATCCATGCTCGGTGAACAGAACCTCATCCCCCTGCCCCGCAAAAGCGTGGCACAGAAACTGGATCACCTCATCCGAACCAACGCCACAGATGATGCGATCAGGGTCAAGCCCGTGCAGAGCGCCTATAGCGGCCCGCAGCGCCGTGTGGCCCGTGTCAGGGTAGCGGTGCATATCCGCCGCTGCCGCCTCAATCGCCGCGCGGGCCTTGGGGCTTGGCCCGAACGGATTTTCGTTTGACGACAGTTTGATCGGGTTTTGATGCCCCTGAAGCGCACTCAATCCGCCCTGATAAAGGGCAATCTGCATGATACCTGCCTTGGGGTCAGGATATGTGCCGCGCGCGCTCATGGATGCGATCCTTCTTGTCAAATCACCCTCGCCTTCTAACGGGGCTTGCGCGCCAAGGGAAGTTCCCGCGCAAAAATTGCCAGATCAATAGAAACTTTGCGGATCAATATCGACCGAGAGACGCAGCTTGTTGGAATATTTCAATCCGTTCAGCCAGTGCGCAAGCGCCGCTTGAATGGGCGCGCCTTTTGGGGCCTTGACCAAAAGGCGCACACGATGCCGCCCCCGCACCCGTGCGACAGGCGCAGGGGCAGGGCCAAAAACCTGCGCCTGAATCTGGCGCAGCGCACCATCATGGCGGGCCAGATGATTGCCCAGATCAAAACATTCGGCCAAATCTGGGCTTGAGATCACGATCCCCGCGAGCCTGCCATAGGGTGGCATCGCGGCCGCTTCGCGCATCGCAGCCTCGGCACGCCAGAACCCCTCATCATCATTGGCAAGAATGGCGGTGATCACGGGGTGCTCGGGCTGATAGGTCTGCATCATGGCGACCCCTGCTTTTTCAGCGCGCCCTGCGCGGCCCGCAACTTGGCGCATCAGCTGAAAACTGCGCTCAGCCGCGCGCAGGTCAGAGCCGTGCAACCCAAGATCAGCATCCACCACCCCAACCAAGGTGAGGTTCGGGAAATTATGCCCCTTGGCCACCAATTGCGTGCCGATGATAATATCGCATCCGCCTTCTGCAATCTCGGCAATCTGCGCTTTCAGCGCTCGGGCGGAGCCAAACAAATCCGATGATAAAATCGCCACGCGCGCCTGTGGAAACAGGACTTGCGCCTCTTCGGCAATGCGTTCAACCCCAGGCCCTAAGGCCGTCAACTTCCCCTCAACGCCACAGGCGGGGCAGGTTTCGGGAATATCTTTCGTCTCTCCGCATTGATGGCAAATCAGCCGCTTTTGAAAGCGGTGTTCAACCATGCGGGCATCACAATGATCACAGGCGATTTGCACACCGCAAGCACGGCATAGGGTGATCGGCGCAAACCCACGGCGATTAAGGAACATCAGGCTTTGCTCACCTGCTGAAATACGCGCCGCCACCTCATGCGCCAAGCTTGGTGAAATCCATTGCCCCGAGGGCACATCTTCAAGGCGCATATCAATCGCGCTCATCTGTGGCAATTCTGACGCGCCAAACCGCGCGGGCAGATCAAAGCGTTCATATTTACCCACCTCCGCATTCGCCCATGTCTCAAGCGAAGGGGTCGCAGATGCCAAGATCACCTGCGCGCCTGCAACGGAGCCGCGCAGAACAGCCATATCGCGGGCATTATAGAACACGCCGTCTTCCTGCTTGTAGGAGGCATCATGTTCTTCATCAACCACGATCAAACCCAAATCGCGGAACGGCAAGAACAGGCTAGAGCGCGCGCCCACCACCAATTGCGCCCCCCCTTCGCCAACCATTTTCCAGACGCGCCGCCGTTCGGCCATGGTAATCCCTGAATGCCATTCGGCAGGGCGCGCACCAAACCGCGCTTCAACCCGCGTCAGGAATTCGGCAGAAAGGGCAATCTCAGGCAAAAGGACAAGCGCCTGTTGACCTTTCGCCAAAGCCTCCGCAACCGCCTCAAGATAGACTTCAGTTTTGCCTGACCCCGTGACCCCCTTGAGTAAACTGGCCCCAAAGCCGCCTGCCGCAATTTTGTGGCGCAAGCGGCGCGAGATATCCGCCTGATCAGGGCTAAGGTTCTTGCCTTCAAGGTGATGATCCAAAGCGGGGAAAGGCGCATCGCGGGGAGCCTCGACTTGCGCCAATGCGCCTTGTTCGACCAATCCTTTGATGACCGCGCTGCTGACCCCTGCCGCCTGCGCCAATTCGGTTTGCGACAGCGCGGCGCCGCCATATTCGTCAATCACATCCATGACACGGGCTCGCGCATCCGTCATCCGTGCCGGCGTGGTCGCCCCCCGCGTATAGAGCCTGCGCGCTTGAGGCGAAGCCCCCAATGCAGGCGCACGCGTGGCCAAACGCAGCATCGCTGACAAGGGCGTAAAGGTGTATTGCGCAGCGCGCTCTAGAAATTGGCGCATTTCAGGGCGCATTGGCGCCACATCAACCACATTCGCGATTTTACGAATTTTTGTAGGGTCATAGCCCCCCTGCCCCCGCCCCCAAACCACGCCAATCACGCGGCGCGGGCCAAGCGGCACTTCGACAAAGGCACCGATCTCACAGCCCCCCTCTGGCGCGCGATAATCCAGCACGCGATCCAGCGGTTCAGCGGTCAGCACACCAACAAGCGTCTCTTCAGTGAAAAAATCAGCTTCCATCGCGTTGGCGTTCATTCTCTTTTGCATTCAAGGTCAAGCGGGATATATGCAAAGAACCACGCAAGCGCCGCGATGAAAAGCACCAAAACCAAGACCCCACCGCCCCATAATTTGCAGAAGCGAAAAAACAGGGCAGAAATCGGAAAAGCTTTGGTGTAAGGTGACGGCGTAGCGAGTAAGCAAAACGGCACCAGACCGTGGCACAAATGAGATGCCCCCCAAAAGGCGGGGCGCGCAGAATGAGGCAAGGACAGTGACACAGAAAGCAGAAATGCTCGGCGATTGGCGTGAGCGCGTTCTCAAAGACCCTGAATTAATCCTAGAGGATCGCGACCTAATGCGCGTTCTGATCTCGGCCAATGATCGGCTGATGGGCGGTAATGTGGTCGATATGCGCGGCATTGCAATGGAGCGATTGGAAAGCCGCCTTGAACGCCTAGAGGACACGCATCGCTCTGTGATCGCGGCGGCCTATGAAAATCTGACGGGCACTAATCAAATTCACCGCGCCGTGTTGCGTGTGTTAGAGGCCGAGAATTTCGAAGATTTTTTGAAAATTACAGCCGCAGACCTGCCTGAAATCCTGCGCGTTGATCGCGCAAAATTGGTTCTCGAAAGCCATGAGGCCGAAGAACGTGACCCCGATGACCTGAGCGGTCTTGATGAGGTTCTCTCCATCGTGCCTGCAGGTTTTGTTGATGCCTATCTCACAGGCGGGCGCGATGTGCCCTCGCGTCAGGTTACATTGCGCGGCGCAAGCCCCCATGCCGAACAGGTTTTTGGCACGGCCGCAGAATGGATCAAATCCGAAGGTCTTGTGCGTCTGGATATGGGGCCAGATCGGCTGCCTGGGATGTTGGCTTTTGCCGCAGAAGACCCGCATCAATTCCGCCCGAGCCAAGGGACTGACCTCTTGGCGTTTTTTGCAGGCGTCTATGAGCGCGTGATGCATACCTATTTGGGCTAAACCCATGCTGATTGCCCCCGCCACCCGTGATCTTTTCGAGCGATGGATCACCCATTTGCGCGGGGTGGAGGGGCGTGCGGAGGCAACGATCGAGGCCTATGGGCGGGATTTGCGTGATTTTCTTGAATTTCACGCCCGCCATGACCCAGATAACCGCGGCCCAAACGCCCTAAAATCTGTCAGCTTGCGCGATATGCGGGCCTATATGGCCGCGATGCGCGCGCGCGGTGTATCAGCCCGATCTTTGGCGCGCGCCTTGTCATCGGTGCGTAGTTTTTACAATTGGTGGTCAGACCACGATGGCTTTGATGCAAGCGTGGTGCTCTCTATGCGCGCGCCCCGCTATCAACGCAGCCTACCGCGCCCTCTGAGCGAAGGGGATGCACGCCACCTGCTTGACCAAGTTGCCAGCGAAGATCACCGCCCATGGGTGCAGGCTCGAGATTTGGCGATTGTCACGCTGCTTTATGGATGCGGTTTACGCCGTGGTGAGGCTTTGGCCCTCACAGGGGCGACCCTCCCCTTAGGCGATGTCTTGCGGGTGCGCGGCAAGGGCAATAAGGAACGCGAATTGCCCGTCTTGCCCGCTGCACGCAAAGCATTGGCGCGCTATGCCGACCTGTGCCCTTATGAATTGACAGCCGATGCGCCGCTTTTTCGCGGCATTCGCGGCGGCGCGCTGAACCCGCGCATCATTGCACTGATTGTTGAGAAAGCGCGGATGCAGCTTGGCCTGCCCCCAAGCGCGACACCGCACGCGCTGCGGCACAGCTTTGCAACCCATCTGCTAAATGCAGGGGGCGATTTGCGCGCCATTCAAGAATTGCTTGGCCATGCAAGCCTATCGACAACCCAAGCCTATACCGCGATTGACACCAAAAGATTGGTTGAGATTTACGAAACCGCCCATCCCAAAGCGCGCGCGGTTTAACTGTCCTCGCGGCTGCGGATGATTTTCGCAAAAGCCTCAAAAATCGGCTCAGCGGCGGCAATCAGGTGGCCATCCACCATCATATCCTGCCCTTCGCGGATCGGCTCAACAAAGCCGCCCGCTTCGCGCACGATCAACAGACCTGCGGCAAAATCCCATGGCTTAAGGTGGTAATCCCAAAAGCCCTCATAGCGCCCCGCCGCCACATAGGCGAGATCAAGCGAGCCTGCACCCAAGCGGCGAACCCCTGCGCAAACGGGCAAAAGCTGACCCATATCGCGCAAGACAGCGGGCAGATATTTCTGCGTGCCAAATGGAACGCCCATTGCAAAGATTGATTCAATCAAGCGATTGCGGGCGGAGACGCGCAAGCGTTGACTGTCATTAAGCCACGCGCCCGCACCTTTTTCGGCAAAAAACAATTCATCGCGGCTTGGATCATATACCACCGCAGAGACGACCTCGCCCTTATACTCAAGCGCGATGGACACGGCCCAATGGGGCAGACCATGCAAATAGTTTGTCGTGCCATCAAGCGGGTCAACAATCCAACGGCGGGTTGGGTCAGTGCCTGCAATCTCGCCACCTTCTTCGCCCAAAAAGCCATAATTGGGGCGTGCGCCCATCAATTCTTCGCGCAGAATTTCCTCCGCGGCCCGATCCGCACGGCTTACGAAATCGCCCGGCCCTTTTGAAGAAACTTGAAGGTTCTCAACCTCACGGAAATCTTTCAACAAGCTGCGCCCCGCTTTACGGGCAGCTTTGATCATGACGTTGAGATTTGCAGAACCTTGCATCGCGGTATTCCTTTCGGGGGGCGTTTCGCCCAAGCAATAGGCGCGCCCTATAGCCCGCGCGGGGCCAAGTGCCAAGGGTGCAGGGGCGCGAATTCTTCAAAATCTGCGCGCGCCCTAACCACGGCGCTGTAATTTTGGTGGCTCAGTGCGCGCAAGGCGCAGCACATTGGCCATAAAGGGCTTGGCCGTATCTTCGGCACGCGTAGCCCCATAGAGACGTTTGGTCACCCCGCCTTGTGTCAGGCGTTTCGAGACAATGGAGGCGTTTTGCAACGCCTGCCCCCGCACAACCCAATCGGGCAAAACCGCCACCCCGCGCATGGAGGCCACCAAAAGAACGATCACGGCAGAGAGCTCGACCCGCCGAATTGCTTTTGGCTCAATCCCTGCGGGCATCAAAACTTCGGTAAATACATCCAACCGCGCGCGATCTACGGGGTATGTGATCAAGGTTTCCTGCGCGAAATCCTCGGCGCTGATGAAATCCTTTTGTGCAAGCGGATGATCCTTAGAGCAGATGAAAACAGGCTCATAATCAAAGAGCGGGGTAAAATCGACCCCATCCAAATCTTCTGGATCAGAGGAGACAACCAAATCCACCTCCTCGCGCAGAAGGGCAGGCAGGGCCTCGAATTGCAAACCGGGGCGAATATCGACATCAACCTCTGGCCATGCGGTGCGGAAAGCCTCAAGCACGGGCAAAAGCCAGTCAAAACAAGCGTGGCATTCAATCGCGATGTGCAACCGCCCCGCTTTGCCAGACCGAAGGCCTGAAAACTCATCTTCCAAGGCCTCGATGCGTGGCAAAACTTCTTCAGCCAAACGCAATAGCTTCATCCCCGCCGCAGAAAGCCGCATGGGTTTGGAGCGGCGCACAAACAGTTCCAACCCCGCTTGATCCTCAAGCCCCTTGATCTGATGGCTCAAGGCACTTTGCGTGATGTGCAACTGATCCGCCGCTTTGGCGAGGCCACCGCATTCATGGATCGCTTTGATCGTGCGCAGGTGACGGAACTCGATATGCATATCAACCTCATGTTGATGATGAATTTTATGAATTTGCTTCACTGAACATCTCTATGCGACAAGATCTCAAGCAATTCAAGGATTTCAGAATCACCATGTCCACACCGCGCATTTCATTCGAATTCTTCCCACCTCAGTCGATTGAGGCCTGCTTCCGCCTGTGGGACACATTGGGCAAGTTGGCCCCGCTCTCGCCCGAGTTTGTCTCTGTGACCTATGGCGCAGGCGGCACAACGCGGGATTTGACCCATGATGCTGTGAAAACAATCCACGCAAATTATGGCGTTGCGGTTGCGGCGCATCTGACTTGTGTGAACGCAACCCGCGAAGAAACTTTGGCCATTGCGGACAGCTATGCTGAGGCGGGCGTGACCGAGATCGTGGCATTGCGCGGCGACCCGCCGAAAGGTGCGGGCAAATTCACCCCCCATCCAGAGGGATTTGCAAGTTCGGTCGAATTGGTTGAGGCCTTGGCCAAAACGGGCAAATTCCACCTACGTGTGGGCGCTTATCCTGACCCACATCCAGAGGCAGAAAACCTAGATGCCTGTGTCGAGTTCCTGAAGCGCAAGGTTGATGCGGGTGCAAATTCCGCAATCACACAGTTTTTCTTTGAAGCTGATACGTTTTTCCGCTTTCGCGATGCTTGTGCGGATGCGGGTATCACTGCACCGATTATTCCTGGAATTTTGCCCGTCAACAATTGGACACGCGTGCGCCGATTTGCATCGGCCTGCGGCGCGCATATCCCCGCTTGGGTGGATGAGGCCTATGAAAAGGCCATCCGCGATGACCGCGAAACGCTGCTGTCGACCGCCCTGTGCACCGAACTTTGCACCGATTTGATCGAAGGCGGCGTTGAGGATTTGCATTTTTACACCCTCAACACGCCTGAATTGACGCGCGATATTTGCGCTGCCCTTGGCGTGACCCCGAAACAAGCCTTGGCACAAGTTGCATAAAGCATAAAAACGGCGCCCTCAGATGGGCGCCCTTTTTTCTCTGGCCTGTTGGCAGAAAACACTTTATGCCGCAGCCCATGACAACAAAACCGCATCCTATCGCTCAAAAGCGCCGCCGACGCTAAGGCCTTGGCCCTCCCCGCCGCTTCTTGTGTGCGATTTGGTGCATTTTTTGTCCCGCTGCCCTTGCGCAGCAGCTTTTTCCTCTGTTCAATCCCGACTTTCACAAAACCGCTGATGACGCGGTCAACCACAAGGATTTCCGAGCGATGACTTCCTCGATTCTTCCAACCTATAACCGCACCCCGCTTTCCTTCGTGAAGGGTGAAGGCGCTTGGCTGGTCGAGGCAGATGGTCGCCGATTTTTGGACATGACGGCGGGCATTGCGGTCAACGCGCTCGGTCATGCCCATCCCAAACTGGTGCAGTCGCTCAATGATCAAGCACAAAAACTGTGGCACGTCTCCAATCTCTACACGATCCCTGAACAGGAGCGCCTTGGTGATCTATTGACCGAACATTCATTCGCAGATCGGGTCTTTTTCACCAATTCAGGCACCGAGAGTGCCGAGTTGGCGATCAAGATGGCACGCAAATATCATGCTGAAAAAGGCGCGGCGCATCGTGTCGAGATTGTCGCCTTTGAGGGCGCGTTTCACGGCCGCTCAACGGGTGCAATTGCAGCGGCAGGGTCTGAGAAGATGATCAAGGGCTTTGGCCCGTTAATGCCAAATTTCACGCATTTGAAATGGGGCGACCACGCCGCGCTTGAAGCGGCCATCACAGATCAAACCTGCGCCGTCATCATCGAGCCCATCCAAGGCGAAGGCGGGATTCGTCCCGTGCCTGAGCAATGCCTAAAAGGTCTGCGTGATCTGTGCGACAAGACAGGCACGGTGCTGATCTTTGATGAGGTGCAATGTGGCATGGGCCGCACGGGGCGGCTGTTCGCCCATGAATGGGCAGGCGTAACCCCTGACATCATGATGGTCGCCAAGGGCATTGGTGGCGGCTTTCCACTGGGTGCGGTTCTCGCCACCGAAGACGCGGGCAGCGGCATGGTTGCAGGCAGCCACGGGTCAACCTATGGCGGCAATCCTTTGGCCTGTGCGGTTGGCACCGCCGTTATGGAGGCCATGCTAGAAGATGGATTTTTTGATCACGTCTCGCGGGTCAGCGGTGTGTTGCGTCAGGGCTTGGAGGGTTTGATCGCACAATTCCCCAACCATCTCGAGGAGGTGCGCGGCAAGGGTCTGATGCTCGGTCTGAAGTGCAAAATCAGCAACCTTGATCTTGTGCGCGCCGCGATAACGCAATTGATGCTCAGCGTGCCTGCCGCAGATAATGTGGTGCGCCTCCTGCCTCCCCTCACCTTGACCGCAAACGAAGCGCAAGAGGCAGTGTCGCGCCTGTCACATGCGCTTGAATCCCTTGACGCAGGCGCGTGATCGCTGCCGCGAATGAAAGAAAAAACAATGAACCATTTTCTCGATATCCATAAAACAACGCCAAGCGATTTACGGGCTATGATTGATCAGGCGGCCGCGATGAAACAAGCACGGGCAGGCCGGTCCAAAGGGGCAGCCGATGACGCGCAGCCGCTTGCGGGGCATATGGTGGCGCTGATCTTTGAAAAACCCTCGACCCGCACCCGCGTTTCTTTCGATGTGGGCGTGCGCCAGATGGGCGGCCAATCCATGGTGCTTTCTGGCAGCGAAATGCAGCTTGGCCATGGCGAAACCATCGCAGATACGGCGCGGGTGTTGTCTCGCTATGTTGATCTGATCATGATCCGCACCTTCGAGGAGGATGTGCTGTTGGAATTGGCAGAGAATGCCGCCGTGCCTGTCATCAACGGGCTGACCAACCGCACCCACCCTTGCCAGATCATGGCCGATATCCTGACCTATGAGGAACATCGCGGGCCGATTGCAGGCAAAAAAGTGGTCTGGTCGGGAGACGGAAACAATGTCTGCGCCTCAATGATCCATGCCGCAGGGCAGTTTGGGTTTGACCTGACTTTTACGGGCCCCGAAACCCTTGATCCTGAGCGCGTCTTCATCGAAGAAGCCCAAGCCAAAGGCTCGAAAATCGAAATTGTGCGCGATCCTGCGCGTGCCGTGGAGGGGGCAGATTTGGTTGTGACAGATACATGGGTGTCGATGCATGACAGCCAAACCACCAAGGAACGCCGCCACAACCAATTGCGCCCCTATCAGATCAATGCCGCGCTGATGGCACAGGCCAAGGAAGATGCATTATTCATGCATTGCCTGCCCGCGCATCGCGGCGAAGAGGTCACCAATGAGGTGATGGATGGCCCACAATCCGTGATCTTTGACGAGGCCGAAAACCGCCTGCACGCCCAAAAAGCCGTGATGCGGTGGTGTCTTGGTCTTTAACTCTTGAGGCGATAGCCTGAACGGAACATCGCCCAAGCCGCAAAGGCAATGGCAACCGTGGCGCCACCTGCGACAGCGAGCCCCAAAACGGGGCTGCTGTCCGACACACCCAAGACTGAATAGCGCAAACCATCAATCAGATAGAAAACTGGGTTAACGTGGCTCACCACATAAAGCCAATTGGGCAGGCCCTCGATCGAATAGAATGTGCCTGAAAGAAAGCTCAGCGGGGTCACAATGAAATTTGTGATCGCGGCAATCTGGTCGAATTTCTGCGCGATGATCCCCGCGACAACGCCGACAAGACCCAAAAACCCCGCGCCAAGGATCACAAAGACAAGCGCCCAAAGGGGATGCGCAACCCCAAGCCCGATGAAGGGAAAAATCACCGCCATCGTGCAAAGCGCCACCAAAATCCCGCGCGCGATACCGCCCGCCATATACCCCACAACCAATTCAAGCGGGCTCAAGGGCGGCATCAATGTATCAACGATATTGCCCTGCACCTTTGAAATCACGAGGGAGGAGGACGTGTTGGCAAAGGCGTTTTGGATGACTGTCATCATCAATATCCCCGGCGCAATGAAATGCACAAACGGCACCCCCATCACATCCCCGCGTTTTGCACCAATGGCGAGCGAGAAAATCGCAATGAACAAGGCGGCAGTCACCAAAGGCGCGAGAATTGTTTGGCTCCACACAGTGGCAAAGCGCATCACCTCGCGCCAGATCAAGGTATAAAGACCCAACCAATTCATCCGACCAAATCGGCGCGCGCCCATTTCTGCTGACATTGCCTGCTCTCCGCCCTTTATCGATGCCCCAACAGGTAGAGCAGCCCCTGCCGCATCTCAACCCCCCATGCTTTGACAAGGTCGCCGCCGCCTTGACCCTTTCGCCACCGCTTCGCCTCTTGTCTTGGCGAGTGGGACAGTTAGAATAGGGCTTCACTTTCGGGTGTAAAACGCCCATATCCCTATCTTTATGACTGGCGCGATTGCGCTGTGTAAGGATGGGCCGCAAGGGCCACAAAGCCATATCTGATGCAGGAGGGACGTGATGTCCTGGACCGATGAGCGCGTAGAGCTACTCAAGAAAATGTGGGCCGAAGGGCAATCCGCAAGCCAAATCGCCAAAGAGTTGGGCGGGGTGACGCGCAACGCCGTCATCGGCAAAGTGCATCGCTTGGGTTTGTCGAACCGCTCGACCACCACCCCTGCAAGCACGGCCAAAGCGCCCAAAGAGACGAAGGCCCCTGCCGAGCCAAACGCCGCAACGGCGCGCGCCAATGCAAAGCGCGACACAGCCGCTGAGACGAAACCAAGCCCCAAGCCGCGCCCCGCAGCAGAAGCCCCTGCCACAGCCCCTGTGCCACGCGCGAATAATGTCACGCCTTTGCGCAAACCGATTGTTCCCGCAGGTCAACCATTGCCGCCGCAGCCTTCGGCAAATGAAATCAGCCCCGAGGCCTTGGCCAAGGTGAAAGAAGTGGAAAACCACGCCAAGCGGATCAGCCTGATGGAATTGACCGAGCGCACCTGCAAATGGCCCATTGGCGACCCCGCCACAGAGAATTTTTATTTCTGCGGCCTGCCTGTGCAACAGGGTAAACCCTATTGCGAGGCCCATGTTGGCGTTGCCTTCCAACCCATGAGCACCAGACGCGACCGCCGCCGTTAAAGCGCGGCTGCGATCTCATCCACGATTTGGGCTATCTCTGCGGGGCCAAGGCTGCCTTTTGTGATGCGCATCATCTGCGACCCCTCTGCCTCTGTGCTGCGCAAGCGCGCATAGGCAGGGTCATAATGATGCTTGATCAACTCAAGCGCCAAATCAGGCCACGCCCCTTGGCGGATCATATCTTGCCACTGATCAAGGCGTTCGTTGCTTTGCAGCCCGCGCAAATGCTCAAGTCGCGCGGCAAATTCCGCCTGATCTGCGGTTAAATCTGCATAGGCTTTGGTCAGATAGGTGGCGCGGGCAGCAGGGCTGATATCTAGCATGATACGCGGGCTGTCGCGCATCGCGACCCACAACATGGGCGGTATGCGCAACATGCCGATGCGCGCAGACTCTGCCTCAACTAGAACGGGGCGGGACGGGTCAAAGCGACCCAGTTTTGCGGCAATCGCAGATTCATATGCTTTTTGACTCGGCTGCACCCCTGCCATTTGACCCAAGCTCGAACCGCGGTGGCGCGCAATGCCTTCAAGATCCAACACCTGCACCTCGCGCGCATCAAGGCGGTTCAAGATTTCCGTCTTGGCGCTGCCCGTATTGCCATCAAGGCGAATGATCCGCAGCCCCAAAGGCTGTTCGTAAAGCCGTGCCACGATCAATCTGCGATAGGCGCGATAGCCGCCCTCAACCACTTCTGCCCGCCATCCGATTTGGCGCAATATGGTTGCGAAAGAATTGGATCTCTGCCCCCCACGCCAACAATAAACCAAGGGACGCCATGCGCCGTCATGATGGGACAGTTGGGTTTCAATATGATGCGCCGCGTTCCGCGCAACTAAGGCCGCCCCGATCTTGCGCGCGGCAAAGGGGCTGTCTTGTTTGTAAACCGTGCCAACCCGCGCGCGCTCCTCATCGGACAGCACGGGGCAACTGATGGCATTGGGGATGTGATCTTCTGCAAATTCAGACGGGCTGCGCACATCTAAAATCGCGTCAAAGTCGGAAAGGGCCGTAAAATTCAGGCCATCAAGGGCAATCATAGCGCAGCATCCGCAGGGATCAGGATGGCCCGAAAATCATTCACGTTGGTATGGGTTGGGCCAGTGGTTACAACACCATCTGCTATCTCAAAAAACTGCAATGCATCATGGGCCGCAAGAAAGGCGCGTTTGTCGAGATCTGAGCCTTGGCGGGCCACGCGCGGCGACCAGATCGAACCCGCATTGGTGCCTGCCCCATCTATCCCATCCGTATCACAGGCCAAAGCATAAGCCCCTTCGGGGGCATAGGTGGCAAAAGACAAAAGAAACTCGGAATTGCGGCCACCCCGCCCGGGCTTGGTCTGCCCAATGGTGACAGTGGTTTCCCCGCCCGACAATAGCAACACAGGCGCCGAAAATGGTACGCCGTGACGCAAGATGGATTGCGTGATCCCTGCCATTGCTTGACCCAAATCGCGCGCTTCCCCCTCCAAAGCGTCACCCAAGATCACCACGCTCAGATCAGGCCAAAGCGCCTTCGCACGGGCCTGCGCGGCGCGTAACGCCGCCATGGGCGTTGCGATCATATGGGTCTGTGCGGCCCCGAATACAGGGTGATCCGCGGACGGCGTGCCCTGCCCTGACGCAAGGCGCGCCGATACGCTTGGCGGCAGATCAAGGGCGTAACGCCCCACAATGGCGCGCGCCTCATCTATGGTTGACGGGTCGGGGACAGTCGGCCCCGATGCAATAATCGCGGGGTCATCGCCTGGCACATCCGAGATCAAGAGGGTCACCACCTGCGCGGGATGGGCCGCCACAGCCAGATGGCCGCCTTTGATCGCAGAGAGGTGCTTTCGCAAAATATTCATTTGCGAAATGGACGCGCCCGAGCGCAAAAGCGCGCGATGCACCGCTTGCTTATCAGCGAGACGAACCCCTTGGGCAGGGGCGGCCAACAGCGCCGATCCCCCACCAGAGATAAGAAACAGCGCAAGATCATCCGCGCCTAAGCCTTGCGCCAGTTCAAGCAGACGCACCGCCGTGGCTTCACTGGCCGCGTCAGGCACGGGGTGGGCGGTTTCCACCACCTCGATCCCCTGCAAAGGCAGGCTTGCGCCATGTGGCACGGCAATAAGCCCCTCGCATGGCCCCCATGCGGCCTCAACCGCCTGCGCCATCCGCGCTGTGGCCTTACCCGCCCCCATAATCACCACGCGTCCCTTTGGGCGTTGAGGCAAATAAGGGGCAAGGATTGCACGCGGATCAACGGCGGCAATTGCCGCGTCAAAGATATCCCGCAAAAACCCCTCAAGATCTGTGGGGGCCGCCGACTGTTCCATGCGTTAGATATCCATATCATGCAATTTTCGGAAGCGTTGGATCAGGCTAGACGTATCCCAACGTCCCCCCCCCAAAGCTTGCACATCGCCATAATATTGATCCACCATGGCGGTCACAGGCAGTGAAATGCCCAATTCCTTGGCCTGCCCCAAGGCAATGGCGAGGTCTTTGCGCATCCAATCCACCGCAAAGCCGTGATTGAACTTATTGTCCACCATTGTCTCGGCGCGATTGGCCAATTGCCATGACCCGCCCGCCCCTTGCGACACAAGGGCGGCCACTTTTTTCGCATCAAGACCTGCCTGCATCGCGAAGAACAGCCCTTCAGAAACGGCTTGAATGGCGCCTGCGATACAGACTTGATTGATCATTTTGGTGATTTGGCCATTGCCCAATTCCCCGAAATGGACTGTCGCCTTGGAATAGGCGGCAACGATGCTCTCTGCACGGGCGAAATCGGCATCCGCACCACCGCACATGATGGCAAGTTGTCCATTTTCTGCGCCTGCCTGCCCCCCTGAGACGGGGGCATCAACCCAACCCACACCAGATGCGGCTGCGGTTGCGCCAAGCTCACGCGTGACAATCGCGGAAACTGTCGTGTGATCCACGTAAAGCGCGCCCTTGGCCATACCTGCCAAAGCGCCCTTATCCCCAAGCACAACGGCCCGCAAATCATCGTCATTGCCCACGCAAGACAAAACCACATCCGCGCCCTCGGCGGCAGCGCGCGGGGTGGTGGCGAAGCCGCCCCCATACTCCGCCGCCCATTTCTCTGCCTTGGCGGTGGTGCGGTTATAGACTGTCACCTCGTGACCCGCTTTTTGCAGATGGCCCGCCATCGGATAGCCCATCACGCCCAAGCCCAAAAATGCAAGTTTTGCCATTGCTGTCTCTCTCCCTGCCGAAGTTTTTCAGATTTCTGCTATCCTAGCCCGCAGCGCGGCACGAGCAAGGCTTAGATCAGCCAGATCAAAGTGATCGCAGGAAAGGCCACCAATAAGGCCACGCGCAACAGATCACTGGTGACAAAATAAAGAACCGCCCGATAGGTGGCCGAGACAGGCGTGTCGCGATCCATTGCGGAAATCACAAAGAGGTTCATCCCAACAGGTGGCGTAATCAACCCCGTTTCCACCACAATCAGCACAAGGATGCCGAACCAAATAGCCACCAATTCGGCCTCCATCCGCGCGACACGCGCCTCTGTCAAATTGATCCCCAATGCCCGCGCCGTATCTTGGGCAAGGGGGAGGCCTGCCTCCAAGGCGGCCCGCGCCTCGGCCAATTGATCCGCTGCAAAGCCAGAGAGATCACCGCGCAGAATCTCGGCCACAGCCTCAAGCTGTAGCAAAGTGAAATCCAACAGGCCAAAATCAAGGGATAAGATGACAGGGAAAAAAATCGGTATCGTGAGAAGGATCATCGACAAGCTGTCCATGACGCAGCCAAACAGCAGGTAAAGGCACAAGATCAGCAAGAGGATCACATAGGGGTTCCATCCCAGCCCCCCAACCCATTCGGCCAAGCCTTGCGGCACTTGGGTGAGGGCAAGAAACCCATTGAAATAGGCAGCGCCTAGAATGATGAAAAATATCATCGCGGTCGAACTTGCCGTTTGCAGCAGGCTTTGCGCGAGGGTTTCGCGCGTCAAACCGCCCTGCGCCCAAGCCACACCACCCGCACCAAGCGCGCCGATTGCAGCGCCCTCGGTGGGGGTGAAAATGCCCCCATAAATGCCGCCCACCACCACCAAAAACACTGCCAACACAGGCCAAGTTGCGCGCAAAGCCCGCGCGCGCATCGCCCAAGGGGCACGCGGGCTCAGCCTGCCTTCCTGAGGGTGGCGGCGCATATAAATCGCAATGGCCGCCATATACCCAAGGGCCGCCAAAACCCCAGGGATCAGCGCGGCGGCGAAAAGCTTAGCGATATTTTGTTCCGTCAGGATCGCATAAATCACCAAAACGATGGAGGGGGGGATCAAAATGCCCAAGGTGCCCCCTGCCGCCAATGTAGCGGTGGCAAGCCCCCCCGAATAGCCCTTGACGCGCAGTTCGGGCAAGGCAACCCGCCCCATCGTGGCCGCTGTGGCCAGGGAGGAGCCGCAAATGGCCCCAAAGCCCGCACAGGCCCCAATCGCAGCCATCGCCACCCCACCCCGCCGATGCCCTAAGAAAGAGGCCGCCGCATCAAAAAGCGCACGGCTCATTCCACCCAAAGTGGCGAAATGGCCCATCAATAGAAACATCGGGATGATGGAGAGCGCATAATTTGAGAATATCGTGTAGCTTTCACTGCGCAGTCGCCCTAAGGCCAAACTGGCGTCCCCCTGCACGGCAGACAGGCCCAAAAAGCCAACCCCAAACATTGCCAACCCAATCGGGATGCGCAGAAAAATCAGCGCAAGCAAGGTCGGAAAAGACAGGATGCCGATCCAAACATCACTCATCTTGCGACCCTTGCCCAAATTGGCGCATCGCTAGATAGAGCGCGACTATGGCCGCCACCCAAGCCGCAATGACAGCCGCCGCTTGCGGCATCCATACGGGAATGGCGAGGATGAACGAGGTCTGACCTGATTGATATTTTGACCATGTTCCCACTGACAACATGGCCGCCATGACGGCAAATGCCGTGGCAAATCCCCATGCGCTCAAGTGATTACTTCCCCTCTTCACGCTGCGGAGCAGATAGGGGGTCAAAAGGTCAACCCGTGCATGCGCCCGCTGCAAAGACGCAAGGGGCATGAAGGCGAAAATGACAAATCCTAGGGCCGCTTCGACCAATTCAAAATCACCACGAATAGACCCAAGGCCCAGATCAATCAGCGCTTGTGCGAAAGGCAGACTATCACGCAGGCCATGAGCAAGGTCGCTAGAGGCGCGCCCAAAAACGGACAGGCCCACCATCACAATCACAGCGCATAAAACAATGCCCCCCGCGAGGGCCATTACAATCGCCACGCGATGAAAGAACCTGTCCAACATGGGGCGCATATCCCCTTCCACTTGGGCTTAGGGGTTTGCGGCCTCATATTCGGCCATCAAGGCGCGCGCCTCATCAATCAGAGCCGCGCCATCACGCCCCTGCGCCGCCATATCGGCCACCCATGCCTCGTATACAGGCGCGGCAAGATCGCGCCATTGGGCTGCATCCGCCTCTGGGATCGTGATGATTTCGTTTCCCAAATCCACGGCAATATCGCGTGCAGGCACATCTGCGGCTTGCTGTGTGCGTCCCGCAAAAACGGAGAACTCTAGCCCTGAATTTGCGTCAATGACCGCCTTCAGATCATCGGGCAGCCCCGCGTAAACATCCTTATTCATCGCCATAACAAAGGTGAGGTTATAGACGGCAGGCCCTTCGAATTCGGTGTGATAAGAGATCAACTCAGCCACGCGCACAGAGGATGTAACCTCCCACGGGAAGGTCGCACCATCAATCACGCCGCGCGAAAGAGCCTCGGGAACAGCGGGGGCAGGCATACCAACTGGTTCGGCCCCCAATTGCTCTAGCAGTTGGTTCACAAGTCGCGAGCCACCACGGATTTTCATCCCCTCAAGGTCACTGGGCACTGAAATGGGCGCATTGGCGTGGAACACGCCCGGGCCATGCACCCAAGTCCCCAAAACATGGTAATCGGCGAATTCACCTTGCGCCATGTGCCGCTCGAACATCGCCCAATAGGCGTATGAGGCCGCTGCCGCATCTTCGACCATGAAGGGCAGCTCAAAAACCTCAGTGGTGGGGAAGCGGCCGGGGGTATAGCCCACCACAGTCCAAACAATATCCGCCACACCATCGCGGAGTTGGTCAATCAATTCAGGCGGCGTGCCGCCAAGCTGCATAGATGGATAGCGTTCAATCTCAATCCGACCGCCAGAGGCCGCTTCGACATTATCGGCCCAGACATCCAAAATCTGCGCAGGCACAACGGATTGTGCGGGCAAGAATTGGTGAAGTCGTAACGTCACCTCTTGCGCATGAGACATAGAGGGGAGCGCAGCAAAGCCAACGGCCGCCGCTATCAAGCTGCGCCGTATCAACCCAGTGAGTTTATTTGAAAGTCCTGAAAAAGAGGTCATCACCAACCATCCCCCAAAATGATAGCCCAAGATTCATATCCGCAAGATAGGCACGGCCAATTGCGTTTGCTATCACGCTGATAAACCCTGCCATGGGGCATGTGAAAGACCTATTTCGCCAATCTGCGCCCTCAATGCTGCGACACTGCGCCTACCAAAGGCGACTTGCGGCGCAGTTCAGGGCGCGTTTTGGCTTAGGCTTGCTCTTTCATCAAGCGAGTGCGCAGCGCAAAATAGTTCTCGACCTCTGCCTTCAGGCTGTTGGACAAGGTCAGGGTTTTGCGGCTTTTCTTGGCGCCAAATTGCACCTCCAAAGCGCCATTCGAAATTTGCGCGCGCAGGAAATTGGATAGCGTCAATCGGGTCACACTGCCCGTTTTGCACATGTCGATATAGTCGTTGATGCCATAGGTTTCATCGCCATCTAGGACATAGATATTGCACAGCAATTCCCAATGCGCTGGCGAACGCATGAAACCTTTCAAAACTGGAAATCGGCTTGTTTCGGCCAATAGATTAAGATCGACCAGCGCCATCTGCTTTGACATCAAACTACCCTCACCAACTAACATACGAAACCAAAACGCCGCCCCAAACTACTAAATGGGCAGCGCTGCTTGAGACGAGCCTATAAAATTACTACCTATCATAAAAGATCAAAATGATAATTTTTTTGATTTGCCTAATTTCCGCTTTTAACCATCAAAACGAAAACAGCGTATGGGGCGACTTTCCCACTTCGTACGCCGTCACACGCCCCGCCTTATTTGCTGGATCACCTTAATAACGCGCTTAGTTCAGACCCATGCTCAAAAGAAGCGCACAGCACCCAAAACAGTAGTCGCCAAAGCGATGTATCGACCAAATTTGGCGATGCCGACAACCAATACAAACCGCCAAAGAGGCTCGCGCATCACCCCTGCAGCAAGGGTAATGGGATCACCAATAATCGGCACCCATGAGGCCAGAAGGCTGATCCAACCCCAACGCTGATAGCGTTCTTGCGCACGGGCTAAGTTGGCGCGGGATATCGGAAACCAGCGTTTATCGGCTTGGGTTGCCGCAACGCACCCCAAACCCCAATTGACACAAGAGCCCAAAACATTGCCAATCCCCGCGACCAAAACCAACACCCAGATGGGATAGGTCTGGCCAAGGATTAGCCCAACCAACACCGCCTCAGATTGTGCAGGGATTAGGCTAGCCGCGAGGAAGGCCGCCCCAAACAGAAGCCACAAACCCCCCATCATACGGCTTGGTGCACCTCGATCACATTGCCCTCGGGATCATAGAAAAAGACTTGATGCCATTCTTTAGCAAAGGCTGTCCCGTAATCGGAATAAGGAATGTTACGTTGGTCAAGCAGCGCCATAAAGGCTGCAATGTCATCTGTGCGAAAGGCAATATGCCCACGTTCGACAGGGTTGATCACCTCATCATTGCGAAAGGCAACAGATAAATCCTTCGTGGCCAAATGCATCTGCATCTGCCCATCCGTGGCAAAGCGAATTTTACCGTCATAACCGCTTCGCGATGTTGCCTCAGGGCGGGGGAAGGACTGGATTGGGATATCGTCTAGACCCAAAACATCAGTGTAGAACGCGTGCAACTTATCCACATCTTCGGAGACGAAATTGATATGGTGAAATTCTAGCTTCATGGTGCGGGCCTTTGTTGTCGAGGATCTTTGTCCCAACTATAGGCGCAAAGACCCTGCAAATGCCAAGGGCTTAATCCGCCGTCACATGGACAGGCAAAGCGGCGCGCAATCCTTGCGACCAAATCAAATTCAACCAATCGCAAAAGGCTGTCGCAAAGCGAGGACAAACCCTACGGCTAAGGGCACTGCCATTGGTGTCTTAACTGCAAAACTGTGCGCAGATTGACCTTACGCCTTGCCTTTCGCGCCACTGCACTAAGTCAGCGGAACTGACATGATTTAGGAGGCGAGGATGAATGACCAATCAATGACCCGTGACATGGCGCAAAAAGGCCAAATTGATCTAAAAGCGCGTTATGCCCAGTCACAGGTATCAATCAAACAACAACAGCTGAAACGCGAAGCAGCAGGCTATGCAGTCGGTGCGTTTTTGGGATGGTTCGGTGAAATGACCAGCGGCAAAGGCCCGTTGGCCTGCGCCGTGTGCCTGTCCAAAGCGGCCTGTGCGACTTTTGCAATCGCGGCCCCAATCTATTTTTTGTCGCAAATGATGTGATCATGCGTGAGAAAAAAGCAATGCGAAAGAGGGGTCAGTGGTGGCCTCCTTTCCATTTAGTTCAACCAGACGTATATGTTTCCGAAGTTCGATCGGACATGAGGCGATCTATGACTTGAAGGGTATTTTCAAAGGACATGAAAGGGGTGGAAGACGGTATGCTTAGACCACATAAGGGACAGGCCATCTTCTGGAGTGTCGGTTCAGCAGAGGCCGTCTTCCACATCCATGTTAACAGAAAAGACACCGAAAATCCACGTTTGATCTCCAAGTCACCGCTCTATTTGTTATCAGTGGCTTAGAAAACCAATATACAGCAGCGTCCTACCTTAGCCCCCCTATCAGTAGAAATAAGACCCTCCCTACGATGGAAATGAGCAGAGAGGCTAACGGGTAAAGTTGCTGACGTAACAGAGGGTCATTCTCTGCTAGGAAGCGGGAGGGGGGCTGCACCACCACGCAGCGTCAGTGTCACGCCAGCGTTACAACTATAGGGCGAATATAGCCATGTGTAAACTTTTGTAATTAATCAGATAGAACGCTGAACAGATACCACAGTTCTTGCTTCAGGCAGGATGTTCAGCACAGCCATCGAAGCTTGAGTTGAATCACGAGCATATATTAGCTGCCCATCAATCTTTTGGCCTTGAGCATCTAGATAATCCACAAGGTATGGCTTGAGTTTAGCTTGGTTCATTGCTGTGCTTCCCGTGTTGCTATGTGAGAAATACGGCTGATTGACTTTGATGGATCAGTATTGGGTCGCAGCAGGTGCGTTAATGTAATCTATCCTGAGGCCCCCTCTCAATGGAAATAAGGCCGCCCCTACGATGGAAATGAGCAGAGAGGCAGGAGGCTGACTAACCGCCTTCTGATACGCATCTGGAGGCTACAGAGTAATACAGACAGCTTTCTCAAACTTGACGGTCTGGTGTTTACAAATCCTAAATCGGATAGATGTCTGCTTATTACTTCTTTCGTTGCGTCATCAGCAGGTTCGACCACAGGTGACAACACCTCCCGATATTCATGGATCGGAAAGAAGCTCATGTCGTCTGGGCCAAGGAGTTTTGTCAATTCAAATGCCCTAGACCTTTTCAGTTATTGTCGTAGATCATTCTGACATCCACTGCTTCTCGTGAAGAGCCAACACGAACCTCATCGTAATAGGCCACAAAAGTTGGCAGCTCTACGCCCCAATCATACAAGAAGGGAGTATTGCTTGGCGATCTGGCGATGTGACCACTATCTTCATGTAAATCGACAAACTGATCCGCAGTCACACGCCTTGTCGCATTTCTTGAAAGCCATCGGCTCACGTAGGAGTTGTAGATGCCGTAACGGAACGAGAGTCTATCGGTAGTTGATAGATCCAGCATTTCTTGGCTAATCAATGGGCCTGACCAGCCACAGCGACTACGCTGACCGTTTACCCAAAATTCGAGACTTCTAGATTCCTGAGGACGCAAGCGATAGTCAGCTTTAACAACTATGTCCGTCCAGCGACCACGCATCTGCGATAGCCATACAACTGGGCAATATGTTCCAAAATTTGGAGCATTTTCAATCACCAAACTTAATGCGCCACGCTTGATTTCGAGTGACCACATAGGGCCTCTCCAGTCCTTAAGTTTAACTTGGCCCATGAGAGTATTAGCTGGTGATATGTCTTGAAAATCTTCTGGAAGGTATATTGACCAACCATACCAAATGGTTTCGCCAACAGATGTATTTTCAGCTTGATAGGACTGTAACAATTCAATGCGCTGACGGTCATTATCGCAGTCATAGCCTCTGCAATCACCATGTCTTAGCTCAAACCTCTGTGATGTGTCACCGACACGTGCGTGATCGCTAGATGTCGATATCGAATAAGGTTGATTTCCTGAGATTTCGTTTACTTCTGCACCGTTCAGGCCATCTACGCCGCTAGACACACAACCAGCTAAAGCCCAAATAGCTATTGAGCAAACAAATGAACGTAATCGCATCAGCGTTCCACTCCATAGTCGCAATAACACCAACTTCGAGTACGAGCATAACACAGACGTGGCTACCATTGTTAAACCAAGTGAAAGCAAAAGCTACTTGATACACTTGCAAAAAATTGATCTTCCACGTCCACGTGCATCTGATCCCCCGTAGAGATGGAGATGTAGATAATCCTCGTGGTGGTGTGCGTGGGGTTATTCCGAATAAGCAGAGTTATTGATTGTCGTTAGACGGGTCGGCGGAGACGTGGCCGAGGGGTCGAAGGCGCTCCTGATTCCAAGGTATGTGACCTATACGCAACAACGCCCGATAACCGACAAAACGACACTACCTGAGAAACAGATAGCAGGGGTGGTGAATGTAGGTGGTTTTTCTGATCTTTCGACCCATAAATAACTTATATTTCAGTTGCTTAGGTTTGTGGCGGAGACGATGGGATTCGAACCCACGAGACGGTTTCCCGTCTACTCCCTTAGCAGGGGAGCGCCTTCGACCACTCGGCCACGTCTCCGCCGACCCGTCTAACGACATGGGCGCGCAGGGGCAAGGGGGGAAATCGTGCGAAATGCGATGGGGCATGGGCAAAGCCCTTGCCGCGCGCGTGGCGACAGACATAAGCTGATCCGGCTAAACTAGGTTTTATCGGGGTACCATTGGTGGAGGCTTGGCAAGATTTGGTCGGGGGCGACCTGACGCAAGCGGAAGAGTCGTTGATCGAGGCGTGCCTTGGCTTGTCGGATTTTGGCTGATCGCCACCATGCTTGCCCAATTCGCTTGGAAAGCAGGCGATATGGTGCCGAATTCCGATGTGATCCTGACATCCGACAATTGGGCGGAAATACATGCTGCGACCAATCCCGCAGAGTCATGGAAGGCCACCCCTGAAGGGCAGTCTTGGGAAACATTCAACCGCTATGTTTGGGTGGCGGATTTGGTCGTCCCAATCCTTGATTTTGGTCAGACGCAGGCTTGGACACCCTCAACCAATCTGGGGCTTGCGGGTGACGTCCTTTGGGTCGCCAAGCCGATTTTGATAGGCTTTGGCTGGATCGTGCTTGCCTTTGCCGACGCAGGGGTCACGGGCGTGGCGCGGCGGGATTAGGCGTTGAAGAGGAAATGCAGCACATCGCCATCTTTGACGATATAGCTTTTGCCCTCGACCCGCATTTTGCCTGCATCCTTGGCCGCAACCTCACCGCCCAAGGTGACGTAGTCCTCATAGGCGATGGTTTCGGCGCGGATGAAGCCGCGCTCGAAATCGCCATGGATCACGCCTGCGGCTTGTGGCGCGGCGGTGCCGTGGCGGATCGTCCATGCGCGGGCCTCTTTCGGGCCAACGGTGAAATAGGTTTCCAATGCCAGAAGGTCATAGCCCGCGCGAATAAGGCGGTCGAGACCTGCCTCCTCTAACCCCATTTCGCCCAAGAACACGGCGGCATCCTCAGCGGGCAATTGGCTGATTTCTTCCTCAATCGCGGCAGAGATCACAACACATGCCGCCCCTTGCGCCTTGGCCATCTCCTCAACCCGCGCGGAGAGGTCATTGCCCGTGGCGGCAGAGGCTTCGTCCACATTGCAAACATAAAGCACGGGCTTTGTGGTCAGCAGTTGTAGCATCTTCCACGCTTTCGCGTCATCCTCGGCCAGCTCGACCATGCGGGCGGGTTTGCCCTGCTCTAGCATCGCCTGCGCCTCTTTCAAAAGGCGCTCTTGTTGCACCGCCTCTTTGTCGCCACCGCGCACTTTGCGGGTCAGGTTTTGCAGGCGTTTCTCGATGCTTTCGAGATCAGCGAGCATCAATTCGGTTTCGATGGTTTCAGCATCTGCCACGGGGTCAACGCGGCCTTCCACATGGGTCACATCATCATCAATGAAGCAGCGCAACACTTGGGCGATGGCATCGGTCTCGCGGATATTGGCTAGGAATTGGTTGCCCAACCCCTCGCCCTTAGAGGCCCCGCGCACGAGGCCCGCAATATCGACAAAGGTCATACGGGTTGGAATGATCTGTTTTGAGCCTGCTATCGCGGCCAATTTCTCAAGGCGCGGGTCAGGCACGGCTACATCGCCAACATTCGGCTCGATGGTGCAAAAGGGGAAATTCGCGGCCTGAGCGGCTGCGGTTTTGGTCAAGGCGTTGAACAGCGTGGATTTCCCAACATTGGGCAGACCCACGATTCCCATTTTGAAACCCATTGCAGCGACCTCCGTGATGCGCGTTGGCTGCCTTCTAGGGCGAAGTGCGCGGCGGGGCAATGGCCCGAACCCGTCAGGCCCCATTGATTTCCGCCGCTATTTGCCGCAAACCCCAAACGAACGATTTCGCAGGAGGCATCTATGACACGGATCGACACCACTTTTGCGCGGCTGGCCCAAGAGGGCAAGAAGGCCTTTGTCGCCTATGTCATGGCGGGCGATCCTGATTACGACGCCTCGCTTGAGTTGATCAAAGCCCTGCCTGCGGCGGGTGTGGATATCATCGAATTGGGCCTGCCCTTTACCGATCCAATGGCGGATGGCTCGACCATTCAGCTTGCGGGGCAGCGCGCTCTTGAAGGGGGGCAGACCCTCGACAAAACGCTGCAAATGGCGCGTGAGTTGCGCAAAACCGATAATGACACGCCGATTGTGATGATGGGATATTACAACCCGATTTACAGCCGTGGTGTGGATCGCTTTTTGGAGCAAGCCAAGGAGGCAGGCATTGACGGCTTGATCATCGTTGATTTGCCCCCCGAAGAAGACAGCGAGCTGTGCATTCCCGCGCAAAACGCAGGGTTGAATTTCATCCGTCTTGCGACACCGACCAGTGATGACAAACGCCTGCCCAAGCTGTTGGAAAACACATCAGGCTTTATCTACTATGTTTCGATCACGGGCATCACAGGGGCCGCCAATGCGCAGGCGGGTGATGTTGGGCCAGAGGTGGCACGGATCAAATCCCAGACCGATCTGCCCGTGATTGTGGGCTTTGGCATCAAAACGCCTGAGGCCGCCGAAGCGATTGCCGGCGTTGCCGATGGGGCGGTCGTGGGGTCAGCGATTGTCAGCCTGATTGAGCAGGGAAAAACCGTGCCAGAGATCACCGCCTTTGTGAAATCCTTGGCCGATGGGGCGCATCGCGCCAAATGATTGCGGGCCTTCGCAAGAATTGGTAAGACTTCCTTACCAGCCTTGCGGAGGAGTGCCACCATGCCCGTCATCACCGAAATCGAAGACCTGCGCCGCTTGCATCAAAAGCGCACGCCAAAGATGTTTTACGATTACGCTGAATCGGGCAGCTGGACAGAGCAGACCTTCCGCGAAAACTCATCCGATTTTGACCTGATCCGCCTCCGCCAACGGGTGGCGGTCGATATGTCAAACCGCAGCACAGCCTCGACCATGATTGGCCATGATGTGGCGATGCCCGTGGCCTTGGCCCCTGTTGGGCTGACGGGTATGCAGCGCGCTGATGGCGAGATCAAAGCGGCGCGGGCCGCAGAAAAATTCGGCGTGCCCTTCACCCTCTCGACTATGTCGATCTGTTCTATCGAAGACGTGGCGGAACATACCAGCAAACCCTTCTGGTTTCAGGTCTACACGCTCAAAGACGATGATTTCATGACGCGGCTGTTTCAGCGCGCGAAAGAGGCAAAATGCTCGGCCATCGTGATTACAGTGGACTTGCAGCTTTTGGGTCAACGTCACAAAGACATCAAAAACGGGCTATCAGCGCCGCCCAAATTCACTGTGAAATCCGTGGCTGATATGATGACCAAAGTGCAATGGGGCCTTGGGATGCTCGGCACCAAGCGGCGCTTCTTTGGCAACATTGTGGGTCATGTGGACGGGATTGATGACCCCTCCTCGCTCAGTTCGTGGACGGCGCAAGCCTTTGATCAAAGCCTTGATTGGGAGCGCATTAAACAATTCCGAAAAATGTGGGATGGCCCTGTGATCATCAAGGGCATCTTGGATGCTGAAGATGCAAAAATGGCTGCAAAAGTTGGCGCCGATGCCATTGTTGTGTCCAATCATGGCGGGCGGCAATTGGATGGGGCCCTCTCCTCCATCCGTATGTTGGAGCCAATTTTGGAAGCGGTTGGCGACAAGATTGAAGTCCATCTCGACAGTGGCATTCGATCTGGGCAGGATGTCCTTAAGGCCTTAGCCATGGGGGCGAAGAGTACCTACATCGGGCGCGCCTTCGTCAACGGGCTTGGCGCTATGGGGGAAGCAGGCGTCACCCGCGCTTTGGAAGTAATCCATAAGGAACTCGACAGCACGATGGCACTGTGCGGCGAGCGTGATGTGAAGGCGCTTGGCCGTCATAACCTGCTTGTTCCTAAACACTTTAGCGGCGAGTGGGGCTAAACCCCGCTGATGCGCCCCTCTTGTCCGCCACGCGCAGGTGAGAGGGGGCGCAGCGCACGCGTGCAGATCAGCGGGATGATGAGCAAAATCACTGCAATCATGCCAAAAGCCACCCGCAGACTGGCCAGTTCTGCCATCCATCCCATTGTTGCAGGGGCGAGCAAAAACCCCGCAAAACCAATGACAGACACGCGGGCGATGATCCGTGTTCTTTCCCCAGACCTTGCGAGTTGCCCCGCCAAACCAAGCGCCAAAGGCGCAATAATCGACACGCCCAGTCCTTGGATTGCAAATCCTGTATAGGCCATCCCAGGCGACACTGCTAAGGCGGCGATCACCGCCCCCGCCGCCGAGACCAACGCCGCGCGCGAAACCATACGCAGCCTATCATGCGCCTGCGTTAGAAAATGCCCTGCAAGACGGCCAATCCCCATGGTTAGGCCCAACATGAAAGGCCCAATCGCGCCTTCGACAGCCCGCCCACCTAGCGAGCGTTCAATGTGCAAGGCAGACCAACTTTCCATCGCGGCCTCTGACATGAAGCCAAACATTACCACCAATCCAGGCCAGATCACCAAACCCGACCAGAACGGCACTAAATCAACGCCCTGCACCGTTTCGCCATCTCCCGAAACACCTACAAAAAAAGATGGGCTGCGCAAAATGGGCAGTGCCAAAGCAACGATGACCCCCAACCCCAAAAACACCTGCAAGGCAGAGGCGTCAAATTCCCGCGCCGTGCCTGCACTCAATGCAGCAAGCGCGTAGGCGAAAGAAAAGATCGCATGATTAAGTGACATAAGCGGACGCCGAAAGGCTGCCTCTGCCTCTGAGACGCGGGCATTGATAATAACATCCGTCAGCCCCGAAGCCGCCCCCGCTAAAACCATTCCAATGCCAAATTCCAAGGGGCGGCTTGCCGCACCCAAAACCGCAAACGACAAGGCCAATAGACCCGCGCCAAGGGGCAGCCCCCATTTTCCCAAATGCCGATCTACCCGCGGCGCCAACCACATTGCGGTGACAAGCCCCAAAGCAGACATCAGCAAAAGCGTGCCAAAGAGCCCATCACCGGCCCCAATCTGCGCTTTGATTTGCGGGGCAAGCGCCGCATAAGAGCCCCAAAAGATTCCCAAAACCATAAAGCCAAATACAGGCCTGATGGTCAGCGAAAGATCCTGTCTAATTTTGGCGAGCGCATGCATGCTGAAATCGCTACCCCGCCGATTGGAATGGCTCAAGCGATATATGTACAAAATGGCGGATTTAGCTCTGGTCAAAGGCCGAAAATGCTTGTAAGAGCGCGGTTTCACGGGCCCGACACCCTTGGAGGCGGCCCATAACATATGGAGATATAGCTATGGCTGGTGAGATTCCTGATCTTATCGCCGAGGCACGGACGGGGACAGGCAAGGGGGCCGCTCGTCAAGCTCGCCGTGAAGGCAAGGTGCCCGGTATTGTGTATGGCGGTGGGGCTGACCCTCTTGCAATTCAAATCCCCTTTAACCAATTGCTTAAGCGCCTCAAAGAGGGCCGCTTCCTCGCGACCCTGTTCAACCTCAAGGTTGACGGTCAAGAAGATGTGCGCGTGATTTGCCGTGGCGTGCAGCGCGACGTGGTAAAAGATCTGCCGACCCATGTTGATTTGATGCGCCTACGCCGCACTTCGCGTGTTAAGCTGTTCATCCCTGTCAACTTTATCAACCATGAAGCCGCACCTGGCATCAAACGCGGTGGCGTTTTGACAGTCGTGCGTGCCGAGGTTGAGCTTTCGGTGATTGCAGGTGACATCCCTGAGGGGATTACTGTTGACCTGACAGGCCGCGGCATTGGCGATGTGATCCACATCTCTGACGTTACCCTGCCAGAAGGCGTTAAACCAACAATCGACCGCGATTTTGTGATCGCCAATATCACCGCCCCATCGGGTCTGGTAAGCGCAGATAACGAAGCCGCTGCTGAAGGCAAAGAAGAAGAAGAAGAATCCGAATAATCAGGCCGATCTTCTGACGAATTGATAAAGGCGCGAAGATTTCTTCGCGCCTTTACTTTATCATAGACTACCCTTTCACGGGACGGGCAATCGGAGTATCAAAGCGGCTATGAAACTTTGGGTTGGTCTTGGAAATCCCGGCGCGAAATATAGCCAGAACCGTCATAATATCGGGTTCATGGCCTTGGATCATATTGCCGCAGATCATGGGTTCTCTCCGTGGCGCAGCAAATTTCAAGGCCAAATCTGCGAAGGGGTTTTGGGTAGCCAAAAGGTGATCTTGCTCAAGCCAGAAACCTATATGAACCGCTCGGGGCAATCCGTGGGCGAGGCGATGCGGTTTTTTAAACTGACCGCGCAAGATGTCACAGTTTTTCATGACGAGCTTGACCTTGCCCCATCGAAACTTCGGCTTAAGTCGTCTGGGGGACATGCAGGGCATAATGGTCTGCGGTCACTACATGACCATATTGGTGAGGCTTATCAACGGGTGCGGCTTGGTATTGGTCATCCAGGCCACAAGGATCGGGTCGCAGCCTATGTTTTGTCAGATTTCTCCAAGGCCGATCAGTCTTGGCTCGAGCTGATGTTGCGGAGCATTTCGGATGGGGCCAAAGCCCTTGCTGGGGACAATGGCGCGCAGTTCCAAAATGCTGTGGCCTTACAAACCACCACACCCGTTCGCGAAACAGCGCCGAGGCGCAAATCACGCGACACGGCCCCACCCCCTGCGGAGGCAGTAGAGACACCGCAAGACAGCCGAAGCCCGTTACAGAAGCTGGTTGATCGGTTTCGATAACTTAGCGCCTTGGGTGTTCCCATCCCTCTCCCGCAAGACCTTTGGCGCGTATGAGGATAGACCATGGATAAAAGCGTAAACGTATTTGGTGCGTCGCTGCAAAGCTGCGGCCGTGATCCAATGACGGGCTTCTTTCGCAACGGGTGCTGCGACACCAGCGATGATGATTTCGGCGCGCATACTGTCTGCGCGGTCATGACCCGCGAATTTCTGGCCTTTTCAAAATATGTGGGCAATGACTTAACCACGCCCCGCCCCGAATATGGATTTCCTGGTTTAAAGGAGGGCGATCGCTGGTGCCTATGCGCCTCGCGGTTCCTACAGGCTCATGAAGAGGACGTTGCGCCAAAGGTGAACCTACACGCAACCCATATGCGTGCGCTCGAAATTATTCCGCTGAACGTATTAGAATTGCATCAGATCGAGTGACACCCGAACCGATGGTTTAGGCGCAGAGCGGGCATAAATGCGGAGAGATGTGGGGATTAGCCCTGCATCTCCCATCCCAAGGCACGGGCCACTGTGAAGATATCTTTATCACCGCGACCACACATATTCATGCAGATCAAATGATCCTTTGGCAGGGTCGGCGCGATTTTCATCACATGGGCCAAAGCATGGCTTGGCTCTAGCGCGGGAATGATGCCCTCTTGGTGGCAGCACAGCTGAAACGCCTCCAAAGCTTCGCTATCGGTGATCGAGACATATTCAGCACGGCCGATATCGTGCAGCCATGAATGCTCAGGCCCGATGCCAGGGTAATCGAGCCCCGCCGAAATCGAATGACCCTCAAGGATTTGTCCATCTTCGTCTTGCAGCAAATAGGTGCGGTTGCCATGCAGCACACCCGGACGCCCCCCTGTCAAGCTTGCGCAATGCTCCATCTTGTCATTGACGCCTTTGCCACCGGCCTCAACGCCAATGATCTGCACCTCCTTGTCATCCAAGAAGGGGTAAAACAGCCCCATCGCATTTGAACCGCCGCCAATGGCCGCAATGATCGTATCTGGCAAACGGCCTTCGGCGGCCAACATCTGTTCGCGGGCCTCTTTGCCAATGATCGCTTGGAAATCACGCACCATCGCGGGATATGGGTGCGGGCCTGCGACCGTGCCGATGCAGTAGAATGTATCGCGCACATTCGTCACCCAGTCGCGCAAGGCATCGTTCATCGCGTCTTTCAAAGTGCCACGGCCTGACGTCACAGGCACAACCTCGGCCCCAAGCAGTTTCATGCGGAACACATTGGGCGCTTGGCGTTCAACATCATGCGCGCCCATATAGACCACGCATTTCAAGCCAAATTTTGCGCAGACTGTCGCCGTGGCCACGCCATGCTGGCCCGCACCTGTTTCCGCAATAATCCGTGTCTTACCCATGCGGCGGGCCAAAATGATCTGACCCAACACATTGTTGATTTTATGCGCGCCCGTATGGTTTAGCTCATCTCGCTTGAGATAGATTTTCGCGCCGCCCAAATGCTCGGTCAGGCGTTCTGCGAAATAGAGGGGGCTCGGACGGCCGACATAATGCGTCCACAAATCATGCATTTCATCCCAGAAGGATTGATCTGTTTTGGCGCGTTCATATTGGGCTTCCAATTCCAAAATCAGCGGCATCAGGGTTTCTGACACAAACCGCCCGCCGAATTGACCAAAGCGGCCGCTTTCATCAGGGCCAGTCATAAAGCTGTTCAAGATATCATCGGGCATAGAGGCACCTTTTTTCACATTCGACCCACTGCCTAACGCGGGCGCAAGAATTGAGCAAGAGAAAGGGGCAAGGTTTAGCCCCCGTTCACCGCATCGGCAAAAGCATGGATCAGGGTAGGGTCTTTTACCCCCGCCCG
This sequence comes from Roseobacter sp. HKCC-CH-9208, assembly GCF_037805125.1. Classification (NCBI taxonomy): domain Bacteria; kingdom Pseudomonadati; phylum Pseudomonadota; class Alphaproteobacteria; order Rhodobacterales; family Roseobacteraceae; genus Roseobacter; species Roseobacter sp. HKCC-CH-9208. The sequence goes on from NZ_JBBLYK010000001.1 coordinate 848,423, forward strand.
ACTTTCCACGCCTGATGAAACATCAACCTGCTGCGCGCCTGTCATTTGCACGGCAAGCCGCACATTGTCAGGCGTCAATCCACCTGCCAGCATCCATGGCACAGGCCATCTGCGTCCGGCTAACAACCGCCAGTCAAAAGAAAGACCGTTCCCCCCAGGAAGATCAGCATTTTTCGGCGGCTTGGCATCAATTAGCAATTGATCACTGACCGCCGCGTAATCCGCAATCTGCCCCAAATCATCCGCTTCTGCGATACCAATGGCCTTCATCACAGGCAGGCCCGTCCGCGCACGGATTTCCGCCACACGGTTAGGTGTTTCATGGCCGTGCAATTGCAAAATATCCAGCGGCACTTCGGCCAGAAGTTGATCTAGAAAGGCATCCTCTGGATCGACCACCAAACCCACCTTGGCCACGCCGACAGGAACGGCAAGCGCCAAGTCACGGGCCCGTGTCAGGCTAACCGAACGGGGTGATTTTGGGAAAAATACAAAACCCACATAGCGCGCACCCGCCTCGGCCGCAGCCACAATATCGGCAGGCTGAGAAAGGCCACAAAATTTAATGGAAATGCTCATCAGGGATCAACCAAGCCGCAAGGGCTTGCCATCCTCCAACAAGGCAAGAATGTCATCCTGACCCTCTTTCGCCCGTGCCTCGCCCTTGAGGGTTTCCAATTCCCGCGACAGGCGTGTCGCATCACGCTTCGCGCGCGATGCATCCGCACGATGCCGGTGTTCGCGTAGCCACTCCCAAACAAAGCCTAGAACCAAACCTGCGGTAATCGCACCGAAAATGATCAAGAACAGAGGGAGGGATATAGACAAATCTATCCGCAGCCACAGCGCCAAATCGGCAGGTAAAAGATTAATCACCACCGGATCGCGATTGGCAATCGCCAGAACAATCAAAACTACCGCGACACAGAGAATGAAACTCAGCTTTATTATTCGGATCACGCCTTACCCTCGCGCAGTTCTCGTTACGAATTCAATCGGTCACGCAGCAATTTGCCCGCCTTGAAGAAGGGAACATGTTTTTCTTCAACTGATACAGTCTCGCCCGTCCGCGGATTACGGCCCACGCGTGCATCACGCTTTTTCACCGAAAACGCGCCAAAGCCGCGCAATTCGACCCGATCTCCTCGCGCCATGGCTTCGATGATTTCGTCAAAAATTGCTGCCACAATCCGCTCAATATCGCGCTGATAAAGATGCGGATTTTCCTCCGCAAGTTTTTGCACAAGCTCTGATCTTATCATGTCATGCCTCCCCGCAAGCGCATGTGTGTTGCAAAACTGTATAAGCCTTTCATACGCGCCTAGGAACCGAAAAGCAGGATTTTTTTAAGGTTTGGCCGCCAGATGAGCGGATATCAGCGCGCGGGCGAGGAAATTCAGCATATCGCAGAGATGTCACATAGACCTCGCCCTATGCCGCCCATGACGGACGCTCCGCGTGATTCGTGCTAGTTTTGCCGAGCTATTTGTCCGCTGCAAAGAAGGTAGGAGCCACACACCACTTGAGTCTGTTACAGAAGAGGATATGGCTGCCGCAATAAATACAGCTGCCGATTTTCTGAGAGGCTTTCAAAGCAAACTAGTGCGTTGATTTTTATTCCCCCATGTAAATCCGTCTTGAAATTGTTTCTTCCAGCGATAGCCAACGCCTGCCCGCTTCACCTGAAGTACGATGCTCCAAGCATACTCTCTGAAGCGCCTCGAGCCTTTCTAAAGGAAGACGCTGATTGGCATCTATTTCATTAGCGGTGGTCACAAATTTTTCTGCCGCTTCCATACCGCCGAATAGTGGCGCGACATCACGGCTCATAAACTCCTCATACTGCAGCGAAGGATCCCATGAAAAACGGGCAAATGCCAAATACGATAGTTCGACCGTCGCATACCATGGCGATGGCTCACCCCAGATGGTCAGACCCGTCATCCCGGTGCGGTAACCTAATTGTGCCATTTCTGCGAAGACTGGCGCATTGAGCGCATAGCGTTCCGTACGTTCGTCACCGTTCCACTGGCAAGCAAATTGACAGCGCAGCACATTTGGCTGCATTGGAAGTTCTTCAACGTAGCTTTTTGTCAGCTCGGCGGAGATCCGTTTCCAATAGGTGCGATTGGTAGTGTGCTGATATATACCGCCAACTGGCAATCTGCGCTGCGCCTCCAACGAAACGGGATCTAACAGATTGTCCCATTGGATCTCCGAGTATATCCAGGTGTCAGGTCGTGCTTTGCGAGCCGCATTAAATAGACGAGGAAAATTATCTGCCATATCCGTATGCGACCAGTAATCGCCATGCACATCACGACGACGAGCGGCTTCCTTCTCATTAGCACGACGCGCGACACATCGAGAACATCCACAAACACCATAATCTCCGGCCTCGATGTTTATACCACCTACTTCAAAAGTCTCGCAGAGCCAGCTAACGCCCTCTTCCATCCAAGCCATGGTTTCAGGTGCAGAGGGGCAGGCAGAAAGCGTATAATCAGAACGTGGAAAGTTGAGAGGGAAGGCAAGGTCACAAATCTGAAAACCGACGCCTTTCTCCAGCGTCGCGGCAGCTTGCGGGTTCTTCTTTAGCCATGTGGCTAGATTATATTGATTGTCCCCCTCCCAATAGACGCCGCCATACGAACCAATGGCTATACCGGGCAAAATGCGCACGCCGCGCTCTTTGGCATAGCTGCATAACTCCTTAGCGGCTTCAACGCCGCCATGACTGTCTCGCAGGAAGCCATAAATAACAATCGCAGCGATACGGTTTTTCGAGCAGAAATCGACACAGCGTTTATAGTCGCGCAGAAAGCCCCCAGGTGGTTTACCATAAGGATTAAAAACGCCTATTTCCTGTTGGCCAATCTGAGACAGCTCCCAATTCGTGGAATGATCCCAAGTCCAAAAAGTGCGATATGCTAGACCCGGCGCGTCTTCAAAAGTCTCCGAAGGTAATGCCATGCGCGCTTTGTCAGAGCCGCCTTGAGAAATTAGCTCCTCAATGGCATAAATAACGCCAGAAAACGGTCCACCAATTATATCAACTTTTGCAGGAGTGTTTTCGTTTATATCAGTTTGGATGCGAAACGAGCCTTCAGGCATTGATCGATTTTCATGTAAAAACAGGCAAGGAGTTGAATCCGGTGGCAATGTGACGGCTTGCCATTTTATGTCAGGGTATTCCTCGCGCAATCTACGTAGAGCATGAACGTGATCATGCCCTCCAATTACTGCTACCGAACCTGAAAAGTCACCACGCTCTCGTTTCATTGCGCATTTCTGTTTGACTTCTAAAACTTCTCTTGCAGCTCCGTTGTTGTAGAATGCCAGAAGTACGCCAAATATGCACTAACAATTAAATTGGGATAGTCAGATTAGGCTGCTCAAATCTACCAACCCATGACCAAGGCCCGCGGTCCGAGGCGCGCGGTCTGAATATGGGGTCCCCGCCCCCTGCCCTAGCTTATCAATATCCCGAATTGAGCCAAGTAACACCGGACCATTTTTGGCACCCATATGGCACTCTATATCAATGTTATATTATAACATAAATAGAGGGGTTGGCTAAGATGTACTTTCCAAGTTAGTTCCTGCTCAGGCTCTTAGGCTGAAAATATTATGGCAAGAGCAATCAGGTCAGACCCGATTTTGCTATGGCTTCGAAATCTTCAAATGCCGCGACGCTTAGACCGCACTCCAAGAGTGAACGAGCGACACTAGGCGCAATTGTGAAGCAGTCATGCCCAATATCGGCAAGCGACACCATCTGGTCAGGTGAACGCAATGACGCCACTAGGACAGAGCAGGGTTTTTCGCATCCGTTATTCATTTGCGCCATCGTCGCTAGATGACCCATTGCGTCTACCCCGGCCTCCATCATCCGGCCAAAGTATGGAGCAATAAAATCCGCTTCCAGAGCCTGGGCCACGAACATTTGTTTGGCATCATAACAGGCAGTCATCAAAATCCGTCCTCCCAGTTCTTTTATGCCTGGCGTGGCACGAATTGCTGCCTCTACTAGTGGAATTTTCACAATTGTTTCGATGCCTGACTTCCGGCCTGCCTCATATAGCTGGCCGGCCCAGTCAACGTATCCTTCTATCGGACCAAAAACCTGCGCATGAAGCTCCACAGCGCCTAGATCCACGGCCTCAGCCGCCATACTCGTCCAATCGACATTCGGATAATCTAGACCTGCGCGTGCCGCCAATATCGGGTTCGTCGTAATGCCTCGAAATATCTGCGTTGGCATTAGGTCACGCCATTCTTGGCGATCAGCGGTGTCGAGATAAAGCTTCATAGTCTCTCTTCTAACAAGGCCTGCTCTAACCGCTCTGCAAAAGGCGGATCACAGCCCTCTTTAGTACAATTAAGACACGCGGCGTATATCGCACGTTTTATTAATGAAGCAAGATTATCTGACGTAATCTGATCAAGGGCGTTAGATGTCAATTGATCATTGTTGGCCAAACCAGCAAGCAAGGTGCCCATGAATGTATCGCCAGCGCCTATGGTATCGACCAGTCCACTGAATTGGGGATTGGCAAGGCTCAGGTAATGTTGAGGAGTCCAAGCTTCAGCGCCCTCCGGGCCCTTGGTCAAAACAACTAGTTTAGCTGTAGTTTGCTCGCGCAGTTTTGTAATGGCATTTAAATAGTCCAGGCCAGGGTACAGCCAGTCTAAATCTTCATCGCTAAGTTTGACGATGCTTGAGTTGGTTAATAGTCGCGAAATTCGTTTCCTGTAGCTAACAGGATCAGTGATCAACGAAGCACGCACATTTGGGTCGAGAGAGGTGCAGATGCCAAGTCTCGCGGCATCAATGAAAGCCTTTTCCCAAACAGCTGCATCTGAACCGTCTGCCAGAGCTAATGACCCGATGTGGAAATGCGTTGCAGCGGCAGGAAAGGCTGACTGCAAGATTTCAGTGGTCACCATGCGTTCAGCAGTACCATCTCTCAAAAACTGGTATTTTGGCACCCCTTGTTCGAGCGTGACGATTGCTTGCGTAGTCGGCGCCGCAAGACGTGGTCCAGAGGTGACAACTCCCTGATCTTGTAGATGTGCCGCCAAGCGGTCGCCGAATGCATCGGACGAAATCGGCGTGATGTAATGAGTAGTTATTCCCTGACGCGCAAGGGCGACGGCTACGTTGTAGGGTGAGCCGCCTAGGTTGTGAAAGTAACCATCAGGCGCACTACCGCTTTGATCTTGGATGGAGTCGATGAGATTTTCACCACCGACGGCAATCAGGGATTTAGGTGGCATTAGCATTAAGTGCACGCGCTCTATCTAAGTTATTGATTTAATGGCGATCCCTCGAGGACTCGAACCCCGAACCTGCTGATTAGAAGTCAGCTGCTCTATCCAGTTGAGCTAAAGGACAAGTAAGCATTATAATCCAAATATTCTGAATAAATCAGATTTTCAAGAAGCACTAAACCACGCTATGCTTCGCAAACTTACCCCAATTTGTCTCGCTGAAAGTCTCGCTGATAAATGCCCACCGTATCTTGCTACATCGATCGATCAAAAATCGACAAATTCACCAAACAGCAAAGAGCCATGCCCGCCGGCCAGCGCCGATCCGGCGCTCAAACCCAAGGCCAACAGGCTGCACGCGGTCCGCGTAGGGATGGTCATTTCGAAATTTCCCTGTTCCGGTCTTTTTATTGATTGACCAGTCAATTAAAATTATGTTTCTTGCGGCGATACAATCAATAAGGGAACCCCATGCCGCGAACGGGTATGATGGCACTTCGGAAAGACGCGCTTGTCAAGGCGACGATTGGCGAGATCGGGCGAAAAGGGTCGCTGGATGTGACCATGGGCCAGATCGCGCGGGCGGCTGGGGTCTCTTCGGCCCTGGCGCATCATTATTTCGGCTCCAAGGATGATCTGTTGCTTGCCGCGATGCGGGCGATTCTTTCCGAATTCGGGCTGAAGGCGCGGCGCGCCCTTGCCGCCGCCCACACCCCCCGCGCGCGGCTTTCGGCGCTGGTGCAGGCAAGCTTCGGCGGACGCAATTTCCAGCCCGAGGTGGTGGCGGCATGGTTGAATTTCTACGTGCTGGCCCAAACCCAACCACAGGCCGCGCGGCTTTTGCGCATTTATCAACAGCGCCTTGTCGCCAATTTGATCCATGCCGCGCGCCCGCTTTGCGATGATCCGGTCGGCTTGGCGCGCACGGCAGCGGCGCTGATCGACGGGCTTTATATCCGCCACGCCTTGGCCGATGCCGGACCACCCGACGCGGGTGCGGCCATCGCCACGCTCGAGACCTATCTCGACCTTGCCACGGGACAGCGCCCATGAGCCGCCCCAATATCCTGATCGTGATGGTCGACCAGCTGAACGGGACGCTCTTTCCCGACGGCCCGGCCGATTGGCTGCACGCCCCGCACCTCAAGGCCTTGGCCGCCCGCTCGCTACGCTTCGCCAACAGCTACACCGCAAGCCCCCTTTGCGCGCCCGCCCGCGCCAGCTTTATGTCCGGCCAGCTTCCGTCGCGCACGGGGGTCTATGATAATGCGGCGGAATTCGCCTCCTCCATCCCCACCTATGCGCATCACCTGCGCCGGGCGGGCTATCAGACCTGCCTGTCGGGCAAGATGCATTTCGTCGGCCCCGATCAGCTGCACGGGTTCGAAGAGCGCCTGACCACCGACATCTACCCCGCCGATTTCGGCTGGACACCCGATTACCGCAAACCGGGCGAGCGGATCGACTGGTGGTATCACAACATGGGCAGCGTGACCGGCGCAGGCGTGGCCGAGATCACCAACCAGATGGAATATGACGACGAGGTCGCCTTTGCCGCCGAGCAAAAGCTCTATGACCTTGCGCGGGGGCGTGACGACCGGCCCTGGTGCCTGACCGTCAGCTTCACCCATCCGCATGACCCCTACGTCGCCCGGCGCAAATACTGGGATCTATACGAAGATTGCGCGCATCTGATGCCAGATGTGCCCGCCCTGCCCTATGAGGATCACGACCCCCACGCCCAGCGCATTTTCGATGCGAATGATTGGCGGAATTTCGAGATCGCCGAGGATGACATCGTCCGGTCCCGCCGCGCCTATTTCGCCAATATCTCCTATCTCGACGATAAAATCGGCGGCTTGCTGGACGTGCTGGAACGGACCCGGCAAGAGGCGATCGTGGTCTTTGTCTCTGACCATGGGGATATGCTTGGGGAACGCGGCCTGTGGTTCAAGATGAACTTCTACGAGGGTTCGGCCCGCGTGCCCTTGATGATCGCGGCCCCCGGTCTTGACCCGCGCCGCGTCGATGACCCGGTTTCGACCATCGACCTGTGCCCAACGCTGTGTGATCTGGCGGGCGTGTCGATGGCCGATGTCATGCCCTGGACGGATGGCGAAAGCCTGTTGCCGCTGACCCAAGGCCGCCGCCGGACCAGCCCCGTCGCGATGGAATACGCCGCCGAGGCCAGCATCACGCCGCTGGTGGGGCTGCGCCAAGACCGCTGGAAATACACCAACTGCGCCGCCGACCCCGAGCAGCTGTTCGACCTTGGGGCCGACCCGCAGGAACGCGTGAACCTTGCCGATGACCCCGCCCATGCCGCTACGCTGGAACGGTTTCGCGTCATGGCCGCCGGCCGCTGGGATCTCGAAGCCTTCGACGCCGCCGTCCGCGAAAGCCAGGCGCGCCGCTGGGTCGTTTACGAAAGCTTGCGCAACGGCGCCTATTATCCTTGGGATTTCCAGCCGCTGCGCGCCGCCTCCGAACGCTTCATGCGCAACCATATGGACCTGAATGTCCTTGAAGAAAATCAACGCTACCCCCGGGGCGAATAGCCCCCGAACCAAAAAAAGGGAGGGAATGATGCAAGCCCAACCCAAAGCCAGCCATTTCGTGAACGGCGCCTATCTCGAGGATACCGAGGGCACCGCCCTACCCGTGATCTTTCCCGGCACGGGCGACACCATCGCAAAGCTGCACGAGGCGACACCGGCGGTGATCGAAGCGGCCTTTGCCGCCGCCAAAGCGGCCCAAGGGCCATGGGCGGCGCTGATGCCCGTGGAACGTGGCCGCATCCTGCGCCGCGCGGCCGACATCATCCGCGACCGCAACCGCGCATTTTCGGAGCTTGAGACACTCGACACCGGCAAGCCGATCTCGGAAACGCTTGTGGCCGATGCCACATCGGCCGCCGATGCGCTGGAATATTTCGGCGGTCTAGCGGGCACGCTGACGGGCGAGCATGTGCCGCTCGGGGCCGATTGGGCCTATACGATGCGCATCCCCTTGGGCGTCTGCGTGGGGCTGGGCGCGTGGAATTACCCCACCCAAGTCGCGGCATGGAAAGCGGCGCCAGCACTTGTCTGCGGCAACACGATGGTTTTCAAGCCCAGCGAACAAACCCCGCTATCTGCCTTGAAACTGGCCGAGATCCTGATCGAGGCGGGCGCACCGCCCGGTGTCTTCAACGTGATCCAAGGGGCGGGAAGCGTGGGCCGCGCGCTGGTCGAGGATGCCCGCGTCGCCAAGGTTTCGCTCACCGGATCGGCCGAGACAGGCAAAAAGGTCTATGCCGGGGCGGCGGCGCAGATGAAGCATGTCACGATGGAACTGGGCGGCAAGTCGCCCCTGATCATCTTCGACGATGCCGATCTGGAAAGTGCCGTGTCGGCCGCGATCAACGCCAATTTCTTCGCCACCGGCCAAGTCTGCTCCAACGGCACGCGCGTCTTCGTGCACAGAGGGATCAAGGACGCATTCCTAGCGCGTCTGACCGCCCGTCTGGCCCGCGCCGTCATCGGCGACCCACGCGAGGAGGCCACGACTTTCGGCCCCATGGTCAGCGAGGAACAGCTTGCCATCGTCCTGCGCTACATCGAGATCGGCAAGGCCGAGGGCGCGCGGCTGATTACGGGCGGCGCGCGGCTCGACCGGCCCGGTGCCTTCGTTGCGCCCACGGTTTTCGCCGATGTCACCGACGAGATGACCATCGCGCGCGAAGAGATTTTCGGCCCTGTCATGTCCGTCCTCGACTTCGACACCGAGGAAGAGGTCATCACGCGCGCCAATGCCACCGATCTGGGCCTGTCAGGCGCGGTCTTTACCCGTGACCTCGCGCGCGGCCACCGCGTCGTTCACGCGATCGAGGCGGGATCGGTCTGGATCAACCAATACAACCTGACGCCGGTCGAAGTGCCCTTCGGCGGCGTCAAGGGCTCGGGCGTGGGGCGCGAAAACAGCCGTGCCGCGATCGAGGCCTATTCCCAGCTCAAGACCGTCTATGTCGGCATGACCCCGGTGGAGGCGGCCTATTGATGGCGGAAACGATGCAAGCCGATTACGTCGTCATCGGCGCGGGCAGCGCGGGCTGCGCCATCGCCTACAGGCTGGCCGAAGCGGGCAATTCCGTGATCGTCGTCGAACATGGCGGCAGCGATTGGGGCCCCTTCATCAATATGCCCGCGGCCCTGTCCTACCCGATGGGCATGTCCCGCTACGATTGGGGCTATGTGACCGAGCCAGAGCCGCATATGGGCGGCCGAGTCATGGCCTGCCCGCGCGGCAAGGTGCTGGGCGGGTCCTCCTCGATCAATGGCATGATCTATGTGCGCGGCCATGCCCATGACTATGACACATGGGCCGAAATGGGAGCGGACGGCTGGTCTTACGCCGATGTGCTGCCCTATTTCAAACGCGCGGAAACCTGGCATGGCGATGCGGGCGATGCGGCCTATCGCGGCCATGACGGCCCGCTTCACATCACGCGGGGGCCGCGCAAGAACCCGCTGTTCGATGCCTTCATCCAAGCGGGCGCCAATGCGGGCTATGGCGCGACCGACGACTATAACGGCGCGCGGCAAGAAGGCTTCGGCGCCTTCGAGATGACGGTCTGGCAGGGCGAACGCTGGTCAGCCGCCAAGGCCTATCTGCGGCCTGCGCTCAAGACGGGAAAATGCAGCGTTGCGCGCGGGCTAGTGGACCGGATCGAAATCGCAGATGGCCGCGCCACCGGCGTGCGGCTTGTCGGCGGTCAGGTGATCGGCGCGCGTGCCGAGGTGATCTTGTCGGCAGGTGCGATCAACTCCCCCAAGATCCTTATGCAAAGCGGGATCGGCCCTGCCCAGCATCTGGCAGACCACGGCATCCCCGTGATCGCCGACCGCGCGGGCGTGGGCCAAAACCTGCAAGACCATCTGGAGCTTTACATCCAGTTCGCCGCGACAAAACCCGTCAGCCTTGCGCCCTATTGGTCGCTCTGGGGCAAGGCGCTGGTCGGTGCGCAATGGCTGTTCTTCCGCAAGGGCTTGGGCGCGTCGAACAATTTCGAGGCTTGCGGCTTCATCCGGTCGCGCGCGGGCATTTCCTACCCCGATATCCAGTATCACTTCCTGCCCATCGCCGTGCGCTATGACGGCAAGACGGCGGCCCAAGGCCACGGGTTTCAGGCCCATGTCGGGCCCATGCGCTCGAAAAGCCGGGGCGCGGTCAGCTTGCGCTCGGCCGATCCGCGCGAAGCCCCGCGCATCTTGTTCAACTACATGTCACACCCCGAGGATTGGGATGAGTTCCGCACCGCCATACGGCTGACGCGCGAGATTTTCGCGATCGAACCGATGGCGGGTTTCGTCGATCACGAGATCCAGCCGGGGGCGGAGGCGCAAAGCGATGAAGCCCTCGATGCCGTCATCCGCGACCATGCCGAAAGCGCCTATCACCCTTGCGGCACCTGTCGCATGGGGCGTGCCGACGACCCTTTGGCGGTCGTCGACCCGGAGGCGCGGGTGATCGGCGTCGATGGGCTGCGCCTGGCCGACAGTTCGGTATTTCCCCAGATCACCAATGGCAACCTCAACGCGCCTTCGATCATGGTGGGCGAAAAGGCGGCCGATCACATCCTTGGCCGCGCGCGCCTGGCGTCCGAGAACCTCGATCCTTGGATTGCGCCCGATTGGCAGAACGCCCAGCGCGAGGCCATGGCACAGACAAAAGCGGCGAAATAGGCGCGACACATGCGTGTCGCCTGTGGGAAAACCCGGGGATTTTCATCGCTACATGATCTGGAGCGATCTTGAGTGTTATCTGGTTGGCGTTGTTGATGAACGCTGTGGCAGTCTAAAACTAACCTTGATGGGCTATGGGTTTACGGAAGAAGTCACGCTGGACAACGCTATTGAAAAAGCTGCGACGTCGCACCAGCGATGGTCCAGATCATCCTTGGACCCTTGCCCATAGGTCGATCAAGCAGGAGAGTAGGATAGCTCATCGGTCGGGAGCAACGCGCACGCGCGCGGGAGCAAACACGCAGCCGCGTGCGCGTAGAACGGTGGGTCGCAATTTGACGTCAAATTACGCGATTCCACGCCATCTTGTCTCGCTGAGCGTCTCGCTGAATTTAAAAATTCAGGCCCCGTCATCGATTTTACCACCTATTTTTATGGCGATCCCTCGAGGACTCGAACCCCGAACCTGCTGATTAGAAGTCAGCTGCTCTATCCAGTTGAGCTAAGGGACCGCATACGGGCTGATTACCCAATCTTAGGGCCTGCGTAAACGGGCAAAGGGGGATGTTGGGTTAATGCGTCCAAACCGTGCGGCGGTTGGTGGCGAAATTCTCGCCATAGCCGCCTGCGCGCACATTTGGCTTGCGCGATTTGGGGCGCAACACCACTGCTTCGATCCCATGGGCGCGGGCGTAATCCTCGGCCGCTTCTTGGCTGTCGAAATAAAGGCGCACTTGCGCTTTCGTATCGCCGCTTGATGTCCACCCCATCAGTGGATCAATCTCGGGCGCGCTCTCAGGAGCAAATTCTAGAACCCAATCCTTGGTTTTTGCAGTGCCCGAGGACATTGCGGTTCTGGCGGGTTTGTAAATGCGCGCGACCATGGCTTGCTCCGTCATTCTATTGGTTCTGAGCGTTCGGGGTATCGCTCAGCCATCAAAACTGGTTCACATATCGGCAAAACGCGCGGAAGTTGCAAGATGAAGATGAGCGCGGGCATCAGGAAATACCCCAAAATTGAATTGCCGGCCGAGATCTAGGGAGCGAGGGGTGGGTGGTGCGATCCCGACCGACAATCAATTTGCTGCTTGCAAGAAAAAGCTACGGAAATTTTCTCTCGGATGTAATCAAAATTTCTCCTTAAAGTTGTATAAATTTGCGACAAATTGTTCTGAGTTGATTAACTTTTTGGAAACCTCACAGCGCCCCAATGAATGAGCCCTCTATCGCTTGTCCTTGGCGCGCAGCGCGATAGGATAGACCCTGCGCACAGACCATGCGTGTGACCTGTGGAAGGGCCAAAATGCATAACAATTCGCCAAGCTCTATGCCCGATTTGCCACGCGCTGCGTCCCCGCGCGAGGGACGCGCCAATAGCGATCGTTTGGCACGCGAAAAACTCGAAGGCGGCAAGCGCTTTGTGATGCAGACCGAGTTTATCCCCGCGGGCGACCAACCCAGCGCGATTGCCGAGCTTGCAGCCGCCGTAACAGATGGGGATCGCAACCAAGTTTTGTTGGGCGCAACTGGCACGGGCAAGACCTTTACCATGGCCAAGGTGATTGAAGAAACACAGCGCCCCGCAATCATACTTGCCCATAACAAGACCTTGGCAGCTCAGCTTTACGGGGAGTTCAAAAACTTTTTCCCCAATAACGCGGTCGAGTATTTCGTCAGCTACTACGATTACTACCAACCCGAGGCCTATGTCCCGCGCACGGACACGTTCATTGAGAAAGAAAGCCAGATCAACGAACAGATTGACCGAATGCGCCATTCCGCCACCCGCGCGTTGTTGGAACGAGACGATGTGATCATCGTGGCATCGGTGTCCTGTATTTACGGCATTGGCTCGGTCGAAACCTATACGGCTATGGCAGTCGATCTATTCGCAGGACAAGACTATGATCAACGGCAGGTCATGGCCGATTTGGTTGCACAGCAATATCGGCGCAATGATCAGGCGTTTCAGCGCGGCTCATTCCGGGTGCGCGGCGACAGTTTGGAAATTTGGCCTGCGCACCTCGAAGATCGGGCATGGCGTCTTTCGTTTTTTGGCGAGGAACTCGAAGGCATCACCGAATTTGATCCGCTGACGGGTCAAAGCACCGATAAATTCGACAAAATCCGTATCTACGCCAATTCGCATTACGTCACCCCACGCCCAACCATGCAACAGGCGGTGAAGGCCATCAAAGAAGAATTGCGCCAGCGCTTGGATCATCTTGTGGCTGACGGGAAACTGCTTGAGGCACAGCGCCTTGAACAGCGCACAAATTTCGACATCGAAATGCTTGAGGCCACAGGCGTCTGCAACGGTATTGAGAACTATTCGCGCTATTTGACAGGCCGCGCCCCGGGCGAGCCGCCCCCCACCTTGTTTGAATATATTCCAGATAACGCCATCGTCTTTGCCGATGAGTCGCATGTTACTGTTCCGCAGATCGGGGGCATGTATCGCGGAGACTATCGGCGCAAATTTACTTTAGCCGAACACGGGTTCCGACTGCCCTCTTGCATGGATAACCGACCGCTGAAATTCGAAGAATGGGACGCGATGCGGCCACAATCTATCTTTGTTTCGGCCACCCCTGCTACTTGGGAATTGGAACAGGCAGGCGGCGTCTTTACCGAACAAGTGATCCGTCCAACGGGCCTGTTAGACCCGCAAATTGAGATCCGGCCAATTGAGACGCAAGTGGATGACCTGTTGGATGAAATCCGCCAAGTCGCGGCCAAGGGCATGCGTGTGCTTGTCACCACATTGACCAAGCGCATGGCCGAAGATTTGACCGAATATCTCCATGAACAAGGCGTCCGCGTGCGCTATATGCATAGCGATATCGACACAATCGAACGGATCGAGATTTTGCGCGATTTGCGCCTTGGCGCCTTTGACGTTCTGATCGGGATCAACCTGTTGCGCGAAGGATTGGACATTCCCGAATGTGGGCTTGTCGCAATTTTGGATGCCGACAAAGAGGGCTTTTTGCGTTCTGAAACCTCGCTCATTCAAACCATCGGACGGGCCGCTCGAAATGCGGATGGCCGTGTCATCATGTATGCTGACCGGATCACAGGCAGCATGGAACGCGCGATTGCGGAAACGGATCGCCGCCGCGCCAAGCAGATCGCTTATAATGAGGAACACGGGATCACCCCCACAACAGTGAAGAAGAATGTCGAGGATATCTTGGCGGGGCTGTATCAAGGCGATGTGGATATGAGCCGCGTCACCGCAAAAGTCGACAAACCTATGGTCGGTGCAAATCTGGCTGCCCATCTCGATGGGCTGCGCGCACAGATGCGCAAAGCAGCAGAGAATTTGGAATTTGAAGAGGCCGCGCGCTTGCGCGATGAGGTCAAGCGCCTAGAGGCGGTGGAACTGGCTGTGGCGGATGACCCGCTGGCCCGCCAATCTGCCGTGGATGAAGCGGTCGAGGCGGCAAGCGCCGCAAAAGGACGCAGCACCGCAGGGCGGCCTGGGCAACGGGGTGGGGTCAAGCGCCGCAGATAGGGCGGCACCCTGCGCGCCCTCACAGCCCAAGCTCGCCTTTTGAACCGCGCCGACAAAGGCCTCTGAAACGGTACATCTGCCAATTTTTGTGGATCATCATCCCGCATTCTTATCGCCCTTGCGCGAAGAATTTGGTAGAAGGACGCGCATAAGAACAAGAGGCCGCGAGCATGACCCTCACCAGACGCATGATGATGCTAACCACGGGCGCATCCCTGCTTGGCGGGTGCGTGCCAAACCCGTTGGATGGCTTGACCCAAGCAGGTCAAAACTTCTTGCGCCCAACCCCGCCTGATCTGCAACCAACCCCAAATGCGGGCTATGCCCAATGGGTGGCCAATTTCAAATCTCGCGCAGAGGCACGGGGAATACACCCCGTCACCATTTCGCAAGCTTTCCGTGGCACAGGCTATTTGCCAGGTGTCGTGACCCGCGACCGCAATCAGGCAGAATTCTCTCGCAGTTTCGAGGATTATTTGAACCTTGTCGCCTCTGAGGCCAAGGTGACTTCGGGCCGCGCAGCCTTTACCAATCAATCGCGCCTCTTGCGCCGCATCGAAGACCAATACGGCGTCCCACGCGAAGTGGTGGCGGCAATTTGGGGCGTTGAAAGCGAGTTTGGTACAAATCGCGGGGATATTCCCGTGATCTCAGCCACATCGACCCTTGCCTATGACGGACGGCGCGCGGCCTTTTTCGAGGCGCAGCTTTTTGCTGCTCTGCGGATTTTAGAGCAAGGCCATACAGCCGCCGAAAACCTCAAAGGATCATGGGCAGGGGCCATGGGGCATACCCAATTCATTCCCACCACCTTTGCGGCCCATGCGGTGGATTTCAATGGTGATGGCAAAAAAGATATTTGGAGCATTGATCCCACAGATGCCTTGGCCTCAACCGCCGCCTATCTGCGCGAAGGGGGCGCATGGCAAAGCCAATTTGGCGTGGGTTGCGAGGTGCGCCTGCCCCAAGGATATTCGGGGCCTTCTGGGCGCGGCGCGCCAAGCACGCTTGCCACTTGGATTGCGCGCGGCGTGGTGCCTGTGGTGACGCCCACCCGCAATTTGGGCAATCCCGCCCTGCTGCTGCCTGCAGGGCCAAACGGGCCTGGGTTCCTCGTTTCGCCCAATTTCAGCGCGCTCTTGCGATATAATGCATCGGATAATTACGCGCTTGGTGTCATCTACCTCGCAGGGCGGCTGACTGGGGCGGGGCCTATATCAACGCCATTCCCACCAGATCAATATGGACTGCTGATCGAAGATCGCCGCGCTATCCAAGGGGGCCTTAAGGCGCGTGGCTATCAGATTGGCAAGATTGATGGCGTATTTGGCCGCCAAACCGAAGCCGCCATTCGCGCCTTTGAGGCTGAAAGAGGATGGCCCATCACAGGCCAACCCTCGCAAACCCTGCTGACCGCTTTACGCTAAGGCGTGACTGCGCAAGGCTTGGTAGGCTGCCGCGCAAGCGATATTCGCCAGATTCAAAGAGCGAATATGCGGGGAATACATCGGCAAGGAGACAAGCCGATCCGCATGGGCTGCGATAATCTCAGGAGACAGCCCTGTCGTCTCACGGCCAAAAACCAAATAGGCATCTTGGGGAAATTCGACCTCATAGGCCGATTGCGCCCAATCATTTTCAAAGAGAAACAACTGATCCGCGCGCGGCCTGCGCGCTGCGATAAACGCTTCCCAATCATCATATTCTGTCAGGCGCACATGTTTCCAATAATCCAATCCCGCGCGGCGCACTGATTTCTCCGATAGCTCAAACCCATAGGGTCGGATCAAGATCAATTCCATATCCAAGCCCACGCAAGTGCGCCCAATCGTGCCCGTGTTCCCGGGTATCTCAGGTTGGAACAACACGATCTTCATCTGATGCGGGGCTTGGGGGCGCTCAGACATGCTTGCCGACACTCCACCCAGTGGCGTCTTTCAAACGCGCCTCACCTTTGCTGATTGGAAGATCTTCTAGGGCGGATCCCATACTGTCATTCCAACGATTAAGATACCCAAACAGCGCGACAACGGCCATGATCTCGACCACAGCAGACTCGCCCCAATGCGCCTTAAGGCGTGCGCCGATTTCTTGTGTCACCGCGTTTGGCACAAGGGTTGCCGCCTGCGCAAAGGCCAAGGCGGCTTTCTCGGCCTCGGTAAAATGGGGGCTATCTTCAAAGGTGAACACATCGTTCAACCGATCTTCTGACGCGCCAAACCGCTCGGAGGCCAAGATCATATGGGCCTGACAATACAGGCAGCCTGATGCCTGACTGGACACATACCCAAGCAGGCGTTTGAATTCAGGCGTGACTGCGCCGTAATCCGTCATGACCGCCACGTTCAAATCGGTAAAGGCCCGCGCGATTGGCGCACGATGTGCCATGGTGCGCACAGAATTTGGGATCACCCCCAACGGCCCTTTGAAAAACTGAACGTGATCTGCCAGATCGCGCTCCATTTCCTCTTCCTCAAGCGGGCGGATCAATGCCATGATGCGGGTCTCCATTCTTTTCCCTGTGCTGCGCAGACCGTGGCGCGCAGAGGCAAAACTTGCAAGCGAAAGGCGCGGGCCAATGGAAAAAGCGACAAACCCCATACGCCCGACCGACGATGCGGCGCGCGCATTGGCCCGTGGGATATTGGCAGACCATAACTATGCGGCGCTTGGGGTCACTGACCCGCAGACAGGTGCGCCCACTCTCAGCCGTGTCGCCTATGTCTGGCTGCCTGAGACAGCACAAATTCTTAGTCTTATTTCAGATCTCTCCGCGCATAGTCGCGCCTTGGCAGAGCGGCCAAACTGTGGGCTGTTGATCGGCTCTGTGCATGATCGCGGCGATCCTTTGACCCATCCCCGCCTGAGTTTAGAAACCTATGCCCTGCCCTGTGACAAGGCCGAAAAAAAGGCGGCCTATCTGGCCGCCTATCCCAAAGCAAAGCTCTATTTTGATTTTGGCGATTTCCGTATGGTGGAATTCACCGTCAAAGCCGCGTTTTTAAATGGCGGCTTTGGTCAGGCCTTTCACCTTACCCCCGATGATCTGCGGCCTTAGGGCGTGTCACAGCGCGCGGTCAATTGCAATGTGCCACGCACAGGCTGAGGCCAGTTCAGGCGAATTGAGCCGCGCCCAACCCGATGCCGCGTGGTGGCATAGGGGGTGACGTATTGGACAACATTGCCGCTGTTGCGCAACAGCCCCTCAGGCAGGGCAGAGGCCGCAACCCGCGCCTGACCCTCAAAGGGCAGCCAATCGCGCAAATCCACCTCCCAAACCTGCTGCGGGCTGTTTTCCGTGACGGCAAGCGTCACAGGGTTTTGGGTGTCCCGCAAAGCCCTGAACCGAACCTCGCAGAATGTAAAATATTGGTTTGATAGATGCGTTGCGGAGGGGTTCCACGTCAAACGTGTTAAAAACATCTTAATCCTTAGACCGAGGCGGGCGGCTGCGGCATGTAATGGACACCATTGATCCGCCAATCACCCGCAATCTGGACCATTTCGTAAATCAAAAGATGGCTTTGCCAATCGCGATCAATTACTTCGACCTGCTGAAAAACGCCAGTTTGGGTCATACGCGCCGCACCAAACCGATAGGTCAGCGGATGCCACACCATGGGATAACCTTGCTCGACCATGCGGGCAAATTGATCCTGATCGCCAAATAAATTTTGAATAAGGGGGCTTGCATAGCTCCATGCGCGGGGGATGTCTTGGGCGCGAAAGGCTTCAAGCTGGGCGGCAATGGTCGCTTCAACGCGATTATCAATCTCAGGTGCAGACTGCGCCAGCGCCGAGCGCGGCGCACCGGCCAAGCCCACCCCCAGAACCAGAATCAAAGTGATGACATAATGACGGATCACGCCTGATGACCTTTGACCTCTATCCCTTGCTGGCAAGAGGTAGGGGGCAAAAGGTAAAGGTCAATTGCGCCTCATGCCGCCAAATCGCCGCGCAATCCTGCCTCGATCAGCGCGATTGTCTCGTTCACACCATAAAGCGCGATGAACCCGCCAAAGCGCGGGCCTTGGCTTGCGCCCATCAACACCTCATAAAGTGCGCGGAACCAATCGCGCAGCGGCTCGAACCCATGATCTTTGCCAACCGCAAAGACAAGCGTTTGCAGCGCCTCATCTTCAATCGGCCCATCATAGACCTTGAGCCGCGCAACAAGATCCCCAAGGGCAGCGCGCTCTGTGTCATTGGGCAGACGAAAGGTTTTTTCTGGCTTCACAAAATCATTGTAATACCGCACCGCAAAACCCGCCGCTTGATCCATATCTGGATTGGTTTCAGGCGAGGCATCAGGCGCATAACGGCGGATGAACCCCCATAGGGTTTCCTTGTCTTCCGCCCCAGCCACAGAGGCAAGATTGAGCAACATCGCAAAACTGACCACCATATCGGAGGCAGGCACAGTGCCGTTATGAATGTGATGCACAGGGTTGGATAATTTCTGCGCCCAGTCCTGATCAGGATAAGCCCGCAATTGTTGGTGATATTCATCCACGGCCTTGGGGATCACATCAAAATAAAGCCGCTTGGCGGTTTTGGGTTTGCCAAACATAAAATAGCTCAAGGACTCGGTCGAGGCGTAGCTGAGCCATTCATCAATCGAAATCCCGTTGCCAGACGATTTCGAGATTTTCTGCCCTGTCTCATCCAAGAACAATTCATAGGTGAAATGATGCGGCGCAGGTGTGCCTAAGATTTCACAAATCGCGTCATAAATCGGCGTGTTTGTGGAATGGTCTTTGCCATACATTTCGAAATCAACGCCCAACGCCGCCCAGCGCGCGCCAAAATCAGGCTTCCACTGCAATTTGCAATTGCCGCCCGTCACGGGCAGCGTCCATTCACGCCCATCCTCATCATCAAAGGTGATCGTATGGTTCTGCGCATTCACCTCTTTCATCGGCACATACAGCACGCGGCCCGTTTCAGGGTGGATCGGCAAGAAGATGGAGTAGGTCTGTTGGCGTTCTTCGCGCAACGATTTCAACATCACCTTCATGATATCGTCATAGCGCTCCGCAGCACGCTTTAGAACGGTATCAAACTGGCCTGACCGATAGAATTCGGTCGCCGAATAAAACTCATATTCAAAACCAAATGTATCGAGAAACCGCCGCAGCATGGCGTTGTTATGGTCGCCAAAACTGTCAAATTCTTCGAACGGATCAGGCACTGATGTCAGCGGCTTTTGTAGATGCTCACGCAGCATGTCTTGGTTAGGCACATTGCCCGGAACCTTCCGCATCCCATCAAGATCGTCCGAGAAACAAATGAGACGCGTTGGAATGTCGCTGATCGCTTCAAAGGCGCGGCGGATCATTGTGGTGCGCAGCACCTCGCCAAATGTGCCGATATGTGGCAAGCCACTGGGGCCGTAGCCCGTTTCAAACAGCACATAGCCCTTTTCAGGCGGGGCTATTTCATACCGTTTCAAAATCGCGCGCGCTTCCTCAAAAGGCCAAGCTTTGGAACTGAGGGCGGCATCACGAAAATCAGACATTTGGCTTCATCCATCACAAGCGCGGCATCGGGTGGCCGCATCGCCCCTGCACCTATTGCGGCAACCGAGCGGGGTCAATAATCTAAACCCAAAACAGAACCCTGAAAGGATCCCGCATGAGCTCTGAAACCTCCCTTTCTGCGCAAGACGCGCTCGTTGCGCTCATGATGGCAGTCTCGCTCTCGGATGAGTCAGTCGGCACCGCTGAGCTGGTCACCATTGAGGCCTTAGTGAATAACTTGCCAGTCTTTGCCAATTACGATGCAGATCGGATGCAAAATGTCTCAAAAACTGTGTTCGACCTGTTCGAAGAGGAAGATGGCTTGGATGCGCTGTTTGGTCTAGTGAACCAAGCCTTGCCAGAAAAGCTCCATGAAACCGCATATGCGCTGTGCTGCGATGTGGCCGCCGCAGATGGGTTATTGGGGCAAACGGAACTGCGTATGCTAATGGAAATCCGCTATCAATTGGACATTGATCGTCTTGCGGCGGCAGCGATTGAACGCGGCGCACGCGCGCGGCATGTTACACTTTAAGGCGGCAATTTTCGCCGCGATTCGATGGCGGCACCATGAAACCACAAATCCTAAGCACGTGGCCGGGCTATACGGCAGCGGCAGCAACGCGTGACGTTTTTGCAGGCGTCACTGTGGCGATGGTGGCCATTCCCCTGTGCCTTGCGATTGCGATCGCCTCGGGTGCAGAACCCATTCATGGGCTGATCACCGCGATTGTGGGCGGGTTCCTCATTTCTGCCCTTGGCGGCAGTCATGTGCAAATTGGCGGGCCAACAGGCGCGTTCATCGTTGTGGTCTATGATGTCATCTCTCAACATGGGATGGATGGCTTGGTATTGGCCACGCTGATCGCGGGCGTGATCCTATCGCTCGCTGCACTGTTTCGTGCAGGCAGCCTCATCGCGCATATGCCAGAACCCGTGATCAACGGATTTACCGTTGGCATTGCGGTGATTATCGCCACAAGCCAACTGCCCGATTTTTTGGGAATTCCCTTAAATGATGCGCCCGCGCATTTCTTGGGAAAACTGGCCGCTATTTGGCAGGCGCGTGATCAAATCGCACTGCCAAGCTTTGCGATTGGCCTTGCAACCATGGCGGCCATCGTCCTGTTGCGGCGGTTCTTTCCACGCTTCCCGGGCTTGATTTTAGCTGTCGCGGGGGCGTCTGGACTGGCGTTTATGTCCCTACCTGATGTGGCCACAATCGGCAGTCGCTTTGGCGCATTACCCACCGAATTCCCGTGGCCGACCCTGCCGCAGATCACCTATGAGCGCATAGTGGAATTGCTGCCCTCTGCCCTCATCATCGCCTTTCTGGCAGGGATCGAATCGCTTCTATCGGCGATGGTCGCAGACCGGATGACCAAGAATGTGCATCGCCCAAATGCAGAATTGATGTCACAAGGTGTCGCCAATCTGGCATGTGCGGCCTTTGGATCGCTTCCCGCAACGGGTGCAATTGCACGCACGGCGACCAATATTCGCGCAGGCGGCACAACCCCTGTTGCGGGGATGGTGCATGCGGGGGTCATCTTGTTGGTCTTTCTTTTTGCAGCGCCTTTGGCAAATTACTTGGCCCTGCCCGCTTTGGGTGGGCTGCTGTTGCTGACGGCTTGGAATATGTCCGAACCGCATCATTGGAGCAGCTATGTAACAGCGGGGCCCGTCTCTGATCGTGGCCTCTTTGTGCTGACGCTGGTTTTGACGGTCTTCACGGATCTAACCGTTGCAATCGCTACGGGTGTGGCCATCGGCCTTGCGCTGAGACTGAAGCGGCGCAAAGTTCCGCCGCAAGATTGGACACCGCCTGATCGGTAAATGTCACCCAAAGCCGCGCAGCCATGACACTAGCATATCATTTTGCAATGTGCGGGCGCGACCTATCCATGTCCGCCCACCGGGGGGGCGGTCGCGCTCATCAGGGCCAAGCGCCGCACGGCGGGGCAAATCTGCATTAAAAATAGCGAAGGCCAAGGACCGATTGGGACCCTCGATATAGCCGGTTAAGGTTGAGACAAAATTCAACGTGCCTGTCTTCGTCACAATCTCGGCCGTGCCAATTTGGGCTTGCACCTCGTCATTCACGCGATGCGCCCGCAACAGGTTTCGCAAGCGCCCCCTTGGCCCCGCCACCACCAAAGCCTGCACCATTTGCACAGGCGTCATCTGGCTTAAATCCTGCAAGCCAGAATGATCATGTAACTCAGCCCGCCCCGACACATAGCGCCCTTCAAGCCGTGCCGCCATGTGATCGGCAGATTGGCGCAAACTTGGATTGGCCGCCCCCGTTAGGGTCTGTGTTGCGCGCAATCCTACGACCTCAGCCGTGAGATTTGTCGAATAGCGCAGCATAGAGCGCAGCATCGCATCAAGCGGCGCGCTTGAAATTTCCGAAAGAACCACAGCCTCAGACGGCACGGCAGTTGCGCGCTGCACCCTGCTCAGTACGATGCCAGAGGATCGCGCAAGGGAGGCAAAAACTTCACCCACATAGGCGGCCGTATTGCGCACAGGCAACCAGCGCCCCCCATCACCCGTAAGGGCCGATCTGGCCACCGACCAACCCTCGCGCGCCGTTGCCGTTTCCGCGCGGTAGTCCAAAACAGGGGCCGCGCGATCCGCGACTGACAAGCCAATTCCCAAAACCGCAGGGCGCAAGTCATCCGCGCGGGCATCAAGCCCAACCTGTAGGCCATTCGTCCCCTGCTCCCATGCCAGATAGACCCTGTTAAAATTCAAGTTCAGACCCGAGATTGCAGGATTATACCCCGCATAATCGGCCTGTGTCACATCGATGAGGGGAATGGACGGCAGGGATGTATCCACGAGGTGCAGCGCGCCTGTCACCTCGCGCAGACCTATATCGCGCAGGCCCGTGACCAGCGTGGCAAGCCCCGTGGTGTCCAAATGGGGATCCCCCTCGCCATACAGCCAAAGATCCCCTTCAAGCCGCCCGTTTCGCAAATTTCCCGTGGCCAAAACCCGCGTTGCAAATCGATAGCCTGCCCCAAGGGCGTCCAACGCGTAAAGCGTGGTTAAAACCTTCATCGTGCTTGCGGGGGGCAAGTTTGCGCTGGCGTTATGGCCCTGTAATATCTCGCCCGTGCGCGCATCGGCCACAACAGCGGCCACCGCGCCTTGATAGGGGCTTGCGGCAATAAGGTTCTCAAGACCTGCGGCCCCTGCGGGGGTGGGCGCGGTCGGACGCGGCATCGGCACGAGGGAAGACAACGGGGCCTGCCCATAGGCCGCGCTTGCCGCAGCCGAGATACCACCCGCCAAAACCCCGCGCCGCGTGATCATCTGCCCACCTCGTTATCCTTTGCCAATCTTGCCGCGCGGTAAGCCAAGCCCGAACGGGTTTCTCAAGACCATACACCCGCTGCGCGCAATTGCGATGAACTTTCACTGCGCAAAGGTAGGGTAAGATAAGTCCAAGCTGGGGCTTCGTAATCGGCCAAGCTATAGGCCAATTCAGGCGCCACCCGCGCGGCATCGTAGGCGCGCGCAGCTTTCGAGAAGCGGGCAGGCAACCCCGCTTGCGGGCGCGCAAAAATAGCAATCGGTAGGCTTGAGATGATCTCCTGCCAATCCTGCCACAGGTGAAACTGGGCCAAATTATCAGCCCCCATCATCCACACAAACCGCAGCTTTGGATAAAACGCCTGCATTTGTCGCAAGGTCTGCGCGGTGAACCTTGTGCCAAGCTGCGCTTCAATACCCGTGACCCGCAGTTTCGGATGGCCCGCTTGCAAGGCCCGCGCGGCGTTGATCCGCGCATCAAGGGGCGCAGGCCCGCGAGATTTCAACGGATTACCTGGGCTGACCAACCACCAAACCTGATCCAACCGCAGCCGCTTGAGCGCCTCACGACTGATATGCAAATGCCCCGCATGTGGCGGATCAAACGAACCACCAAAGAGGCCAATGCGTGCAGCCTCAGGGGCAAAAGGCAAGGTGTGGCGAAACACAGGGTAAACTTCCACGACAAATCAGACGTCCACCTTCGCCTCTATCACGAAGCAAAGCCGCAAGGAAAGCAGGCGAAGCGATTGCCGAAAGCAGCCATCCCCATTAGAAGAGGACAAAATCTACTCTCAAAGGACAACGCACGCATGGCCTCCTATCAATATGTCTACCACATGGACGGTGTCTCTAAGACCTATCCTGGTGGCAAGAAATGCTTCGAGAATATCCGCCTCAGCTTCTTGCCCGGTGTGAAAATCGGTGTGGTCGGTGTCAACGGCGCAGGTAAATCCACATTGCTGCGGATTATGGCGGGCTGGGACAGGGACTTCTCTGGCGAGGCATGGGCCGCGCAAGGCGCAAAGGTGGGCTATCTGCCTCAAGAGCCGCAACTCGATGAAACCCTCACAGTGCGCGAAAACGTCATGCTGGGTGTGGCCGAGAAAAAGGCCAAGCTTGATCGCTTTAACGAATTGGCCATGAACTATTCGGATGAAACCGCCGATGAAATGGCCGCGCTACAAGATGAGATTGACAGCAACAACCTGTGGGATCTCGACAGCCAGATTGATGTGGCCATGGAGGCCTTGCGCTGCCCGCCCGATGAGGCCATGCCAGAGCATCTTTCAGGCGGGGAACGCCGCCGCGTGGCGCTGTGCAAATTGCTCCTTGAAGCGCCTGATATGCTGCTGTTGGACGAACCGACCAACCACTTGGACGCGGAAACCATCGCTTGGTTGCAGCAGCATTTGATCGACTACAAAGGCACGATTTTGATCGTCACCCATGACCGTTACTTTTTGGACGACATCACAGGCTGGATTCTCGAACTCGACCGCGGCCGCGGCATTCCATACGAAGGCAATTACTCAAGCTGGCTGGAGCAAAAAGCCAAACGCCTTGAGCAAGAAGCCCGCGAGGATAAATCGCGCCAGAAAACTCTTGAGCGCGAATTGGAATGGATCAGACAGGGCGCAAAGGCGCGTCAGGCCAAGCAAAAGGCCCGTATCAACGCCTATGAAGAATTGGCGGGCCAATCCGAGCGCGATAAAATCAGCCGCGCACAGATCGTCATCCCCAATGGGCCACGCTTGGGTCAAAAGGTGATCGAAATCGAAAACCTGACCAAGGCCTATGGCGACAAGTTATTGATCGAAGATCTCAGCTTTAGCTTGCCGCCTGGCGGGATCGTGGGCGTGATCGGGCCAAACGGCGCGGGTAAATCCACGCTGTTTCGGATGCTGACGGGCCAAGAAGGGCCTGACGCGGGCACACTTGAATATGGCGATACGGTCAAGCTGTCCTATGTCGACCAATCCCGCGATGCACTGGATCCAGAAAAAACAGTTTGGGAAGAGGTTTCGGGCGGGGCCGAGATCATCGAACTGGGCGATGCCACGATGAACAGCCGCGCTTATTGCTCGGCCTTCAACTTCAAAGGCGGAGATCAGCAAAAGAAAGTGGGCCTTCTGTCAGGGGGCGAACGCAACCGCGTGCATATGGCCAAACTTTTGAAATCAGGAGGAAATGTTCTTCTGTTGGACGAACCGACCAACGATTTGGACGTGGAAACCCTGCGCGCGCTCGAAGACGCGCTGACGGATTTCGCAGGCTGCGCCGTGGTGATCAGCCACGACCGCTTCTTCCTTGACCGCATCTGCACCCATATCCTCGCCTTCGAAGGCGAGGCCCATGTGGAATGGTTCGAAGGCGCCTTCTCCGATTACGAAGAAGACAAAAAACGCCGCCTCGGGCCAGATGCGCTTGAGCCGAAACGGGTGAAATACAAGAAATTCGCGCGGTGAGATAACAAAGCCGCCCCGCTACGGGGCGGCTTTCTCTCGGGTGAATTCTGACGATGAACCCGAACGCTGCATTCATTTTCAACTCCGTGAGCGCAGACCCCACACTCGCCAATCTTAAGAAACACGACATGAGTTCCTAGATTTCCCAAACCTAAGCTCTGGTTTACTGCCCCAATTCCTTTATTTCATAGGCAACTGGTTCAGGGAGCACCGCCCATGCCCAAGATGAAGTTGACCCTTGCAAGTCTGTTCGTTGGCCTGTGCCTCGGCCTGCCCGCCCATACGCAAGATGCGGATGAACAGCAATTGGTCATGGCACTGATGCACTCCATGAACCGTCATTCCATCACCTATAACCGCGAGGTCTGTGGCTACGTCCTGCGCAATCAAGCGGGGCGCTTGTCCAGTTCGAAATCCAGTTGGGGCGGGCGTGACAGTTGCGCGATGATGGATGCGCCTGCGGGGATGCGGATTATATCCTCTTGGCACACCCATGCGGCTTTTGATCCGCGCTATGATAATGAGGTGCCCTCCACGATTGATGTTGAGAGCGATATGAGCCGTGGCACGAATGGATGGGTCGCCACCCCTGCGGGGCGGTTATGGTTTATTGATGGCCAGAGGGGCGTGATGCGTCAGGTCTGCGGCGAGAATTGTCTGCCCGCAGACCCAAATATTGTCTCAGACCCACATCCCGAAGCAGCCAAAACCTACACGCTCGATCAGCTGTATCGCCGCTTCGGGGGTTAGGGCCTATTCCGCCGCGTCCAGATAATCTGTGACGGGCGGGCAGGTGCAAATCAGATGCCTGTCGCCATAGACATTGTCCACGCGGTTCACGGGCGGCCAATATTTATCAACGCGGAACGCCCCCGCAGGGAAGCAGCCCACCTCGCGGCTATAGGCGCGCTCCCATGGGCCAACCAAATCTTCGACCGTATGGGGCGCATGGCGCAAGGGGCTGTCTTCGGCGGCGATTTTGCCCGCCTCGACATCGGCAATCTCCGCCCGAATAGCGAGCATTGCATCGCAGAAGCGGTCAATCTCCGCCTTGGTTTCGCTTTCGGTTGGTTCGACCATCAATGTGCCTGCCACAGGCCAACTCATCGTGGGCGCGTGAAAACCGTTATCCATGAGACGCTTGGCGATATCATCGACCGTCACGCCCGCCTCGGCAAAGGGGCGGCAATCAAGGATGCATTCATGCGCGATATGCCCGCCCTGCCCTGTGAACAGGATCGGATAGGCATCCGATAGGCGCTTGGCGATGTAATTGGCATTGAGAATTGCGATTTTGGTGGCCTGCGTCAGACCTGCCCCACCCATCAATTTGATATAGGCATAAGAAATCGGCAAGATCGAAGCCGAACCATAGGGCGCGCCCGACACAGGCCCTTGGTCGCTGTCCAATTCTGGATGTCCCGGCAGATAGGGGGCAAGATGCGCCTTCACGCCAATCGGCCCCATGCCCGGCCCGCCACCACCATGCGGGATGCAGAAGGTTTTGTGCAAGTTCAAGTGGCTCACATCTGCCCCGATCTCACCGGGTTTGGACAGGCCCACCATGGCGTTGAGGTTCGCACCATCCAGATAGACTTGGCCCCCATGGGCATGAGTGATCTCACAAATCTCGCGCACCGTGCCTTCAAACACGCCATGGGTGGACGGATAGGTGATCATGCAAGCGGCCAGACGATCACCCGCCGCCTCGGCCTTGGCGCGGAAATCTTCAAGATCAACATCACCGTTTTCCGCAGATTTGACCACAACCACATCCATTCCCGCCATCTGTGCAGAGGCAGGGTTGGTGCCATGTGCGGAAACAGGGATCAGACAGATCTTGCGATGATGATCCCCGCGCGCCTGATGATAGGCGGCAATGGTCAAAAGGCCTGCATATTCACCTTGCGCACCCGAATTGGGCTGCATCGACATCGCATCATAGCCTGTGATCTCGCACAGATAATCCGACAGGGCCGCCAGCATTTGCGCATAGCCCTCGGCCTGATCTTGTGGCGCAAAAGGGTGCAGCCCGCCAAATTCGGGCCATGTGATTGGCATCATCTCAACCGCGGCGTTCAGCTTCATCGTGCAAGAGCCAAGCGGGATCATGGCACGATCCAGTGCCAAGTCACGATCCGACAGGCGGCGCATATACCGCATCATCTCGGATTCCGCGCGGTTCATGTGGAAAATCGGATGGGTGAGATACTCTGTTTCCCGCAAGAGCGCGTCAGGGATAGATGGCGCTTCAACCGCATCCAAAAGCGGTGTGCCAAACGCCTCACAGACCGCGGCCAAATGGGCTTCGGTTGTCACCTCATCCACGGAAATACCAATCCGATCTTGACCAACATCACGCAGGTTGATCCCCCGCGCCACAGCCGCGGCCATGATCCGCGATTGTTTGGCCCCGACCTTGACTGTGATCGTGTCAAAATAGCTTTGCGTCAGCGGCGCAAAGCCGCCCGCCTCCAGACTTTTGGCGAGACGCGCTGCGTGCAAATGCACCCGCTGCGCAATCGCGCGCAATCCGCGCGGGCCGTGGAACACCGCATAAAGCGAGGCCATGACGGCCAAAAGCGCCTGCGCAGTGCAGACATTCGAGGTGGCTTTCTCGCGGCGAATGTGCTGCTCGCGCGTCTGCAAGGACAGCCGATAGGCACGGCGCCCCTGCGCATCGACCGATACGCCAACAAGCCGACCCGGGATGGCCCGCTTATAGGCCTCGCGACAGGAAAGAAATGCTGCGTGCGGGCCACCATATCCCAGCGGCACACCAAAGCGTTGCGCTGAGCCCACCGCGATATCGGCGCCAATCGCCCCAGGCTCGCGCAGAACTGTTAGGGCCAGCAAATCCGTGCAAACAATCGCCACGGCATTTGCAGCATGCAAGGCCGCAACTTGCGCAGATGGATCATGGAGATCCCCAAATGTGCCTGGATATTGGAAAATCGCACCAAAGACCGTGCTTGCGTCCATATCCTTCGGATCGCCCACAATCACCTCAATCCCCAAAGGTTCTGCACGGCGCTGCATCACGGAAATATTTTGCGGGTGGCAATTTTGGTCGATGAAGAAACCACGCGCCTTTGATTTTGCAACGCGCTCGGCCATCACCATCGCTTCGGCGCAGGCGGTGGCCTCATCAAGAAGCGAAGCATTGGCAATCTCAAGCCCTGTTAAGTCAGCAACCATCGTCTGGAAATTGAGCAGGGCCTCAAGGCGGCCTTGGCTGATCTCAGGCTGATAGGGGGTATAGGCCGTATACCAAGCAGGGTTTTCCAAGACATTGCGTTGGATCGCAGGCGGGGTATGGGTGTTGTAATACCCCTGCCCAATCATCGAAACCATGACCTTATTCTTGGCTGCAATCTCGCGCATATGCGCCAGCAATTCCGCCTCAGACATTGCCGCCCATTCAAGTGGCTTGGTCTGACGAATATCCTTCGGCAATGTTTCATCAATCAGCGCATCCAAATCTGGTGCACCGATCACCTTTAACATCTCTGCCATTTCGGCAGGGGAAGGCCCGATATGGCGGCGATTGCCAAAATCAGTCGGATCATAGGTTTCACGCATCCACTTTGTCATGTCTCACACCTGCTCGGGGGGCTTATTCGCCAATGAAATCTTTGTATTCATCCTCGGTCATGTAGGCATCGACCGCAGAGAGATCGTCTACCTTCATCTTAAAGAACCACGCCTCACCGGTGGGATCGTCATTGACCAAAGAGGGGTTATCAACCAAGGCGTCATTGACCTCGACAATCTCACCATCCAGCGGGGCCAAGATGTCAGAGGCCGCTTTGACAGATTCAATAACCACAACCTCATCACCCTTCGCGGCTGCAGTCTCAAGCTCTGGCAATTCTACGAAAACCACATCACCCAACTGAGTGGCCGCGTGTTCGGTGATGCCGACCACAACCAGATCACCATCGACCAACAACCATTCATGTTCTTCTGTGAAACGCATTTGGATGTCTCCCTGTCTTATCGTTTGTAGGATGTTTTGAAGAATGGCAGATCAACCTGCCGCATAGGATGTCGTTTGCCACGCAATTCGCCCCAGATTGGCGCATCTGCATCCGTGTCAGATTGCACCAGCGCCATCGCAATCGGGTGACCCAGGCTTGGGCTAAACCCACCCGAAGTGATCTCGCCGATTTGTGTTTGGCTTGTCTCTGACAAAAACAGGGGCACACCGCCGCGCATCGGCGCGCGCCCCTCTGGCACAAGACCGATCCGTTTGCGCGCAGCTTCACCCGCAAGATGAGAGGCAATTACCCCAACACCCAAATACCCGCCCGCCTTGGCCCCATCGGGGCGGCGTGATTTGGAAATACCCCAAGACAAGCCTGCCTCAACTGGGGAAATGGTTTCGGAAAGATCGTTGCCATATAAGGGCAGGCCCGCCTCCATCCGCAGACTGTCACGCGCCCCCAAACCAATGGGCGCAACCTCATCCATCGCCAATAAAGCGCGGGCGAAGGCATTGCAGACGGGCACAGGCACGGAAATCTCAAACCCATCCTCGCCCGTATAGCCAGAACGGCTCAGCCACAGCTCCGAACCTTGCCATGTCAATCTGCGCACATCCATAAAGCGCAGTGTCGCTACATCAGGCAGCAGACGCGCAAGCGCGCTTTCGGCCAGTGGCCCCTGCAAAGCCAAAAGGGCACGGTCAATGATGACCTCAAAGCCCGTCAAATGTTTCTCAAACAGTGCCAAATCCTCGGCGCGGCGGGCGGCATTGATCACGATAACGAAACAATCTTCATAGCGCGCGATCATGAAATCATCGACCAAACCACCCACCTCATTGGTGAGGAAACCATAGCGCTGGCGACCCTCTGCGAGGCCTTCAACCTCAATGGGCGCGATCCGCTCAAGTGCCGAAGCTTGATCTAAGGGCAGCCGCACCTGCCCCATATGCGAGACATCAAATAGTCCCGCCTTTTCGCGCGTCCAAAGATGTTCGGCCATCACGCCCGCAGCATATTGCACGGGCATAGAGTAGCCCGCAAAAGGCACGAATTTTCCGCCTAGTTCTGCGTGAAGCCCCTTAAGTGGCAGTTCCAAAAGCCCCGTGGTCATCAACCCTCCAACACCCCGAGATGTACTCGGAATCGGTTACGCCGAAAAATCGGCTGTCGATGCCCCCTCTGTCCTTTCGCCTGAGATCGTTATCCCTTCGGCGGATGCGCAACACCGCATCACTCTCCAGAGTTTTCGCACATACAGGTTCTTTTGCCTGAGAGTTTACCGGGGCGGTTGCTCCTTCGGCCTTGCGCAAGTGGCGCAATGTCTCCCTGTATATGCATCTAGCATAATTAATGCCGCGCAGGGCATCAAGAATAATCGCAACATTTACGACTATTGCGCCACAAAAAACGGCAGAACCTTCGCAGAAGCAATTAAAATTGCGCGATTTGGATATTCTCCGCCTCAAGGCGCGTGCGCAAATTACGGGCAATCTCAACCGCCTGCGGCGTATCCCCATGCAGGCAGATTGTATCAATTTGTGTGGGGATGCGGGTTCCATCCTCGACAATAATCGCGGCCTCCTGCAACATCGCCAAAATGCGTGTCGCGACCTGCTCTGGATCATGGATCACCGCGCCTGCAATTTTGCGATCTTGCAGGCGGGCATTTGGCAAATAGGCCCGATCCGCAAAAATCTCGCGCGCGATTGGGGCACCGATGGCAAGGGCAGCTTCTTCCTGATCTGTGCCAGCAATCACCATAACGATCAGGTCAGGATCCGCCCGCAACGCCCCTTCATAGGCGGCGCGTGCAAGGGCCGCATCATCAGCCGCCATGTTGGCCAAGGCCCCATGCAATTTGACATGGCGCAAGCGCCCCCCCGCCGCGCGCGCCATCGCCATGGCAGCGCCTGTTTGATAGGTTACCATATTGGCCACCTCTGCATGGCTCATCTGCATCGGGCGCCGTCCAAACCCTTGCAAATCAGGAAACCCCGGATGCGCGCCTAAGCCCACGCCACGCGCCACTGCAGCTGCCATGGATTTTAGCATCTGATCGGGATCGCCCGCGTGAAAGCCGCAGGCGATATTGGCCGATGAAATCACATCCATCATCGCCGTATCAGCCCCCATTGGCCAAGGGCCAAAACCTTCGCCTAAATCGGCATTGAGATCGACCTTCATCCCTCGTCCTCCCCAGCGGTGACACCGCTGATCAATTGCATTGCCAGAAGATCACCTGCCTCGCGCGGGTCACGCAAAACTGGCTTACACATGGCCCCAAGTTGCGCGCGCGCAGCCTGTGCGGTGCGCTCAATCTCTACCGCCTCGCCGTGGCTGATCATCTGAAACCTGACCTCGGCCCCACTTGAGAGTTGCGCCAAGCGCGGCAAATCACAAGGCAGAACCTGCGCGATCCGTGGATAGCCCCCTGTCGTCTGGCTTTCGGCCATCAAAACATAAGGTGTTCCATCGCCTGTGATCTGGATATCCCCCTCCATCACAATATCAGAAAGGATATTGCGCGCGGCCTCAGGTGCGAAATTGGGCGCATCGGGCGCGGCCAAGCGCACCCCCATCCGATTGCTGCGCGGGTCGCGCGTGAAACTTGTATTTTGAAACGCCGCTAACAGATCAGCTCCGAACATATCACTTTGTAGGGTCGGCAAAATGCGAATGACACCGCCCGCACTGCGATCTGCCACATTTAGGGACAGGCCTGCTCGGGTCGCGGAGGATGCGCCAAAGGGCAGTTCCGCCCCCACGCAAATTGCCGCGCGCAGGCATGCGGCCAAATGCGTTCCGCGCCCCTGCAAGATCAATGGTGGCTCAAATCCGCCTGATATATGCAGATACCCATAAACTCCGCGCATGACCGGCCCGATCTTCAGTTTCGCGCCCGCAGGCACAGCATGGGTTGCATTCCATGCCAAAGCACGCCCGTCCAAATCCGCGCGCATCTCGGCCCCCGTCAGCGCAATGACGCAGTCGCGGGTGGCGCTAAAGACACCGCCGAACCCTGCCATCTCTAACGCTGCAAAGTTGGGCGATTGCCCTAACAAGGCCGCGCCTTCTGCCATCGCTGCTATATCTATCGCCCCGCCGCGCGACACACCTTGGGCGACATAGCCGTGCCACCCCAAATCCTGCACAGTCACGGCAGGCCCTGCTTGGTGAAAAAGAAAAGTTGCCGTCATGGCAGAGCCCGCCGTACAGCACCGCCATATGGCGCGGCGGCACATGACGTCTCAAATTCCGCCTCAGAAACAGGCCGAAGTGCAATTTCGTCTCCCGCCCGCAACATGAAGGCGGGGTCACGCGCGGGGTTAAACAGGCTGAGGCCCGTTTGACCAATATGCAGCCAGCCCGTTGGCGATGGCACGGAAAACAGAACAATCTGGCGAATTGCTGCAACCAACGCCCCTTTTGGCACCTGCGGATTTAGGGTTGCCTGTCTTGGGAAGTCCCAATTGGGTGGCAACTCTCCCAAATAGGGCTGTGACGGCGCAAACCCGATTGCCTGAACCCGAAGCGGGGTTGCACACAATTCTGCAACCGCCTCAGCCTGACTGACACCTGCGAGCGAACAAGCCTGTTCGAATTCTGGGCCATATGCACCGCCAAAACAGGCAGGCACCTCCCAAAGCGCGCGCCCCTGAGGCAGGGATGCAGCATACCAATCGCGCTGCTTAAGAACCGCCGCGAGATCCTCGCGGAGTGCTTCAGGGGATACAAGCAGCGGGTCATACCGCAAAAGGACAGATTGCAGGGCGGTTGAGACTTCCAAAACCCCCGCCAGACCTGCGGCAGTCACCTCAGCAGCGAAGGCAAGGCTTGCGCGATTGCCTGCTTCGCTCAATTGATCGCCAAAGCGCACAACCAGTCCAGCATAACCCGTCTGGCAAATCTCGGGGAATTTTGGCGGTTTTGCGGCTTGCGCGTTCACGAGAACCTGAACCTTTCTATTTGCCACCCCAATGGTGATTAGGGTGGCATGAAAAAGGCAGTGCTTTCAACAGGCGCTTACAGCGTGGGCTTGTTTTGCAACAACTGCAAAAGATCGGCCATTTCAGGCCCGCGCTCACGCCCTGTCACAGCTTTGCGCAGCGGCATGAAAAGGGATTTCCCCTTGCGTCCCGTGGCGTCTTTCACCGCGTTCGTCCAATTCGACCATGCCTCTGGCCCGTAAGGTGGCTCAGGAAGCAGGGCGAGGGCCTCGGCAATGAATGCTTGATCCTCTGCGTCTACCAATGGGGCCGCACCATCACGGCACAGCTGCCACCACCCCGCCAGATCATGCAGCGTGGTGATGTTTTCACGCGTCACCTGCCAGAATAGGCGTGCGAGATTATCTGGCACCCCCGCAGCCCGCACCGCATCTGCCACCACGCTTAAATCTTGCGCTGCCAGAATGCGTGCGGTCAGCGGATATAAATCATCAACATCAAATTTTGTCGGGGCCGCGCCAAAATGCGCCAAATCAAATCCAGCAGCCAACTCATCAAGACTGCTTGCAATCTCAACAGGTTGGGAGGATCCAAGCCGCGCCATCAACGACAACAACGCCATAGGATGCACTCCTGCTGCGCGCAAATCGCGCAAGGCCAAAGTGCCAAGTCGTTTCGATAACGCCTCACCCTGCGGGCCTGTCAAAAGTGAATGATGCGCGAAGTTAGGCGCAGCAAAGCCAAGGCCAGCCATAATCTGGATTTGTGTCGCTGTATTGGTCACGTGATCCGACCCGCGCACAACATGGGTGATGCCCATTTCTGTGTCATCGACCACCGAGGCCAATGTATACAAAAACTGCCCATCTTGACGGATCAAAACAGGGTCAGACAGGCTGGCCGCGTCAATCGACAAATCGCCCAAAATGCCATCCGTCCACTCGATCCGTTCTTGATCCAACAAGAACCGCCAAACGCCCATACCACGCTCCGCGCGCAATGCATCGCGCTCGGTCTCGCTCAATTTAAGCGCAGCGCGATCATAGACAGGCGGCTGCCCCATATTCAGTTGTTTTTTGCGCTTAAGGTCGAGTTCTGTGGGCGTTTCAAACGCCTCGTAAAATCGTCCTTTGTCGCGCAAGTCTTGGGCGGCGGCCTCGTATCGATCAAGCCGCGCCGATTGGCGCTCCTCCTGATCCCAAGTCAGGCCCAGCCACTCCAAATCTTCGCGGATCGCATCCGCATATTCCTGCTTTGAGCGTTCGGGATCCGTATCATCAAGGCGCAAGATAAATTTGCCGCCTGTGCGCCGCGCAATCAGGTGATTGAACAAAGCCGTGCGCAGGTTGCCAACGTGCAAATAGCCAGTTGGGGACGGCGCAAAACGGGTGACTGTTGTCATGCTCGAAATCTCCTGTGTTTCAAGCGCCCCGTGTTTCACAGCCCATCAGATTTGTCCATATCGCTGCGGGTGAGATGTTGCGAAATCCCATTAGCGAAAGCTTGGGCCGTGACACCACAAGGTCAGCGAATGGCGCGTGCCTTTGGTGACGGGCGTCACCCGATGCAACATGAAAGACGGAAACATCACCGCATCCCCACGCCCGCGTGCGGCAGTCACAGTGTGGTTGCTTGGCATGATCTGCAAATCCCCGCCCTGATATCCCACCCCTGCATCAAGTTGGATGACAATGGTTAATTTGCGCCGCGCGGCCAATCGGCCATCCCCAATATCGGAATGCCAATCAAAATGACCTTCGCGGCTGCTGTCATATCGGGCAACCTGTGGGCTTTCGGAAAAATCGGTGATGTCGAAATCAAACATCTCACGATTGGCCACGCGCACAAGATCAATCGCGCGCTCGGTCACCCATTCGCATCCCTCGACCTCGTCCAACCAAACCAGATCCGCACGGCGCACATTATGGTGCTGCGCTAGTCCCACCAGTTTCGCATCGCGGGTAGGGGCAGACGCGATCTGATCCAAAATACGCAGACATTCAGCCTCGGTGAATGCCGCAGGGGCAGCGTAAACATCCATCATGTCAGAAACCCATCGCACCACCCTGCCCCGATCCCAATGATCGGCAGGAGGCACCATTAAGCTATGTGCAAAATCCCACGGGTTTGGGAAGCCCCAAAATGATCCTCACAATTGATCAATCCGCGCTAAATTGGCCTCGGCTGTCTCAAGGGTTGCGGCGCATGTATCGGCATCCATCTTGGCCCAAACGCGATACATTTGCGCCATACGCGGATTTTTTGCGAATTTTTCTTTGTTTCGGATCAAGAAATGCCAATAGAACGCATTAAAGGGGCAGGCTTGCGCCCCAATTTTTTCTTTCACCTTATAAGCGCAACGCCCACAATGATTTGACATCTTATGGATATAATTGCCGCCCGAGACATATGGTTTTGAGGCCACAATGCCGCCATCGGCGAATTGGCTCATCCCAATCACATTGGGAGCTTCGACCCATTCAAAGGCATCGGCATAAACCGCCAGATACCATTCATGCACCTCTTTGGGATCAACCCCCGCAAGAAGCGCAAAATTCCCCGTCACCATCAAGCGTTGGATGTGGTGCGAATAGGCATGGTCACGCGTTTGCAGGATCGCATCCCGCAGACAGGCCATGTCCGTATCGCCCGACCAGTAAAACGCAGGCAAGCTACGGCTATGCCCAAGCGCGTTGCGCGATGTGTAATCTGGCCCCTCAAGGAAATAAATGCCGCGAATATATTCACGCCAACCAATGATCTGGCGAATGAACCCCTCGACCGAATTTAGGGGCGCCGTTCCTTTGCGGTAGGCTGCCTCAGCCGCCTCACAAATCTCGCGCCAATTCAACAGCCCAATGTTCAAATACATCGACAAGATCGAATGGTTCAGAAACGCCTCGCCCTGCACCATTGCATCTTGATACCGCCCAAAATCAGGGAGGCGGTTCTGGATGAAATCTTCTAACGCGACCAAAGCCTCGGCGCGGGTTGTCGCAAACCAAAAGGGGCGCAAGCGGCCAAAATGTGCGCCAAATCGCAACTCAACCAGATCAAGCACCTCAAGGACGGTTTCATCTGGTTCAAATTGCGGGGGCATACGATTGGACAGCCCCTCCTTTGGCGGTTCGCGATTGTCATGGTCGAAGTTCCATTTTCCCCCTTCAGGGTGATCACCCGCCATCAAAATCCCTGTTTTGCGGCGCATTTCGCGGTAAAAAAACTCCATTCGCAATTCTTTACGCCCTTCGGCCCAATCGGCGAATTCTGAGGCATGACACAAAAAACGATCATCAGGAAATTGATGAACGGGGATTGGGCAATCCTCCAAGGCGGCAATCACGCGCCATTCGGCAGGGGCTGTGGCAATCGCCTCTTGTGCGCCGGTTTCAGCAGCGCGGCGGATGACTTCACCCACCAAGGATTGCGCATTTTGCGCATCGTCAAGGCGGGTGTATGCGACAGACCAGCCATCATTCCGCAATTCTTGCGCGAATTTGCGCATTGCTGCAAAGATCAAGGCAATTTTTTTGGGATGATGCGGCACATAGCTCGCTTCATCCCACACTTCAGCCATGACCACGATGTCGCGGGATTTATCTGCTTCGCGCAACGCCACGATAGCGGGACTTAATTGATCCCCTAAAATCAGGATCAAGCGGGGCGGGGAATTCACCATGGCACAGGCTCGCCTTTCCAATCGAAAAACTGGCCTGTTTGCGCGGGGCCGATCCCTGCCAAAACACGCGCGATATTCGCGGCGGCCTCCTCGGGCGCAACGGCAGGATGGCGCCCAAGATAGTTTTCGGTGAATTTTGTGCGCACTGTGCCAGGATGTAGGGCAATCAAGGCCGCGCCTTTGTGACTGCGCGCCAATTCAATCGCCCCTGTCCGCACGATCTGATTGACCGCAGCCTTTGCCGCCCGATAGCCATACCACCCGCCGGCGCGGTTATCCCCGATCGATCCCACCCGCGCGGACAAGACGGCACAGACGCCCGCGCCCTGCTGATCCATCAAGCGCGGCACATGGCGCAAGATCAAAGCGGGGCCAATGGCGTTGATCGCAAATTGCCGCGCAAGCGCGTCTGCATTGACGTGGCTTAAAGATTTCTCAGGGCCTTTGCCGTCAATCTCAAGCGCCCCTGTGGCGACAACGACCAAATCAAATGGGCCAGTTTGTGCCGCTAAATGGGCCTCGACTGTGGCAGGCGCGGTCAGATCAAAGCCGTCCTCGCGGCGCGACAGGCTAGACACCTCAGCACCACTTTCGCGATAATGGGCAACCAATGCGCGCCCGATGCCACCTGATGCGCCCACAATGAGAACGCGCTGAAATCTATTCTCTGTCATAGGGCGTGATGTAGGGGGCGGCGCAGGCGGGGCAAGTTTGACATTGGGGTGAAAAAGGGGGTTTTCATCCCTGATCTTGCGCGGCATAGTCTGCGCATCATGACCAAGACTGCGATACATATGACAGCGATGCACAGCCGCCCAGCAGGCGGCCTAAACGCATTGCTAGCGCTTCTTCTTAGCCGCCTCTGAGCGTGCCAGTCGGCGCGACCGCTCAGGGGGGATTTAGCGCCGAAAGCTTCACCAAAACAAAGCATCATTGATTGACAAGGCCGCTTTGCAGATGCACAGGGCCGCAAAAGACTGGCTGGGGAGAGAACCCAATGACGAACGATAAAAACCGCGTCTTGATTTTTGACACGACATTGCGCGATGGCGAACAAAGCCCAGGCGCGACCATGAGCCATGCTGAAAAGCTCGAGATCGCAGCCCTTCTTGACGAGATGGGTGTTGATATCATCGAGGCTGGTTTTCCAATTGCCTCAGAAGGTGATTTTGCGGCTGTCTCCGAGATTGCCAAGCAAACCCAAAATGCCACGATCTGCGGCCTTGCGCGTGCGAATTTCAAAGACATTGACCGCTGCTGGGAGGCGGTTCGCCACGCCAAAAGCCCGCGCATCCACACGTTTATCGGCACCTCGCCCCAACACCGCGCGATCCCGAACCTCTCGATGGATCAAATGGCCGAGCGCATCCACGAGACGGTCAGCCATGCGCGCAATCTTTGCGACAATATCCAATGGTCGCCGATGGACGCCACCCGCACCGAATGGGATTATCTCAAGCGCGTTGTAGAAATTGCCATCAAGGCAGGCGCGACCACCATCAACATCCCCGACACAGTCGGCTACACAGCCCCCCGCGAGAGCGCGCGCCTGATTGAACGCCTTATCGCGGATGTGCCTGGCGCAGAGGATGTCATCTTCGCCACCCATTGTCACAATGACCTCGGCATGGCGACCGCCAATGCCTTGGCCGCAGTGGAAGGCGGGGCGCGTCAGATTGAATGCACCATCAACGGCTTGGGTGAGCGGGCAGGAAACACCGCCCTTGAGGAGGTCGTGATGGCCATGCGCGTGCGCAATGACATCATGCCCTATCACACCCGCGTGGATGCTAAGAAAATCATGCACATCTCGCGCCGCGTTAGCACAGTTTCAGGGTTTGCTGTGCAGTTCAACAAGGCGATTGTCGGTAAAAATGCCTTTGCGCATGAATCGGGCATCCACCAAGATGGAATGCTGAAATCGGCCGACACGTTCGAAATCATGCGCCCCGAGGATATCGGCCTCTCTGGGACATCGCTGCCACTGGGCAAGCACTCTGGTCGCGCGGCCTTGCGCGCAAAGCTCAGGGATTTGGGCTTTGAATTGGCCGATAATCAGCTCAACGATGTATTCGTGCGCTTCAAAGCATTGGCAGACCGCAAGAAAGAAGTGTTTGACGACGACATCATCGCCTTGGTGACAGATGCAGGCGCCATTGATGCCTCTGACCATCTGGAACTGAAATTCCTGCGTGTCATCTGCGGCACCGAAGCCCCCCAGAATGCGGATCTGGTGATCCGTGTGGGAGATGAAGAAAAAACTGTTGTGGCAACGGGTGATGGCCCTGTGGATGCCGCCTTTAATGCCGTCAAACAAGCCTTCCCACATTCGGCCCGTTTGCAACTTTACCAAGTGCATGCGGTGACCGAAGGCACCGATGCGCAAGCCACCGTCTCGGTGCGGATGGAAGAAGAGGGACGCATTGCAACCGCGCAATCAGCAGATACCGATACCGTTGTGGCAAGCGTGAAGGCCTATATCAACGCGCTCAATCGTCTGATCCTGCGGCGTGGGAAAGCGGGCGGCGACCGCAAGGAGGTTTCCTATCGGGACGCAAACTAAGCCAATCCTAAAATCCGCCCCACATTTGGGGCGGATTTTTGCTACAACCATCGGCGGTTTGGTAAAAACGCCCTTATTGTTCTTTACCTTACCATGGGCCTTTGCCTATATGCGGTTCAGAGGATGATCGGCTGCTAACGGGTCAACCTCGGCTGCGTAGGATGACTATTTGGGATCGCCACATTATGGCCTTTGGACTTGGACGACTATTCACTGCCGATATGGCGATTGATTTGGGCACCGCAAACACGCTGGTCTATGTGCGTGGCAAGGGTGTTGTTCTTAACGAACCCTCCGTGGTGGCTTATCAGGTCAAGGACGGCGTGAAAAAGGCACTGGCCTTTGGCGAGGATGCCAAGCTGATGCTGGGCCGCACCCCTGGTTCCATTCAGGCGATCCGTCCGATGCGGGATGGGGTGATTGCAGATTTCGATGTTGCGGAAGAAATGATCAAACATTTCATTCGCAAAGTGCATAAAAGCACAACTTTCACTAAGCCAAAGATTATCGTTTGCGTGCCGCACGGGGCCACCCCCGTTGAAAAGCGCGCAATTCGTCAGTCCGTGTTGGGCGCAGGCGCGCGCAAGGCGGGCCTGATCTCAGAACCCATCGCAGCCGCCATTGGCGCAGGGATGCCCATCACAGACCCAACGGGCAACATGGTTGTTGATATTGGCGGCGGCACCACAGAGGTGGCGGTCTTGTCACTTGCAGATGTGGTCTATGCCCGCTCTGTTCGGGTCGGCGGCGACCGCATGGATGAGGCAATCATCTCCTATCTGCGCCGTCAGCATAACTTGCTTGTTGGGGAAAGCACGGCTGAGCGGATCAAAACAACCATCGGCACCGCAATCATGCCGCGTGATGGCAAAGGGCAAGTTATGGCAATCCGTGGCCGTGACCTTTTAAACGGGGTTCCAAAAGAGATTGAACTGAACCAAGCCCATGTGGCCGAGGCGCTGTCTGAACCTGTGCAACAGATTTGCGAGGCGGTGATGAGCGCGCTTGAAGCGACACCACCAGATTTGGCGGCTGATATCGTAGATCGCGGGGTTATGCTAACAGGTGGCGGTGCACTCTTGGGCGAACTTGATCTGGCGCTGCGTGAACAGACTGGCCTCGCCATTTCCGTTGCGGATGAAAGCCTCAATTGCGTCGCACTTGGCACGGGCAAGGCACTTGAATATGAAAAGCAACTCCGCCACGCCATTGATTACGAGTCGTGATTGGGTCAGTCTCCTGTCTACGGGCAGAGAGGCTGAGGCGAGATGACAAGGTTATGCGGATATGGCACGGGATAGACACGAGGAAAATCTCGCCAATCCAACACGCCGCCTTTTGGTGGTCATTCTGATCATCGTCCTTTTCGGGTTCATCTTGCTGTGGCGCATTGACAACCCGCGCGCAGAACGCATCCGCGCCGCTGTGGTAGATCGCATCGTTCCCAACATGGAATGGGCTATGGCACCCGTTACTGGGCTTGCGCGGATGGTCGATGATTTCCAATCTTACGCGCACCTCTACGAACAGAACGAACAGCTGCGCCGCGAGTTGCAACAGATGCGCGCATGGCGTGAGGCGGCGATTCAGCTTGAACAAGAAAATGCCCGCCTCTTGGATTTGAACCGCGTTAAGCCTGACCCATCGCTGACTTGGATTTCAGGGATTGTTATGGCTGATAGCGGATCGCCGTTCCGCCGCTCAGTTCTGCTGAATGTGGGCGCGCGCGATGGGGTGGAAGACGGATGGGCCGCCATGGACGGGCTTGGCTTGGTCGGACGGATCGCGGGCCTTGGAGAACGCACAGCGCGCGTTTTATTGTTAACTGATAGCAACAGCCGCGTGCCTGTATTG
Organism: Roseobacter sp. HKCC-CH-9208; assembly: GCF_037805125.1. Classification (NCBI taxonomy): domain Bacteria; kingdom Pseudomonadati; phylum Pseudomonadota; class Alphaproteobacteria; order Rhodobacterales; family Roseobacteraceae; genus Roseobacter; species Roseobacter sp. HKCC-CH-9208. Next base: position 890,277 of record NZ_JBBLYK010000001.1, read on the forward strand.
ATCCAACCGTCTGGTCAGCAGGCCCTGCTGACAGGCGACAACAGCGCCGCCCCGCTTATTGATTTCATCGAAACCCCCGAAGACATCGCCGCAGGGGATCGTATCGTGACATCGGGGGCGGACGGATTATACCCTGCGGGGCTCTTGGTTGGCCAAGTGGTCGTTGACCCAGAACGCGACCTGCGCGCACGCCTTGCTGCTGATTTTGGTCGGCTGAATTTCCTGCGGGTCATGCGCAACCCCGATGTTGTGCCGCTCAATGACAGCGACACGTTGATCGGCCCTCCCTTGCCCGAAAATGGGGAAACAGGGGATCAGATCGAAGCCGACCCCGTGCCAGAAACCGCCGCAGCACAAGACACGGAGGGGGATGGCAGATGACCGACCCTTTGACCCTCCGCATATGGATTTATCGCGCTTATTATCTGGCGCTCTGCCTGTTCATCCTTCTTTGGCAAATCCTGCCTTTAGGTTTTGACGAAGGTAGTCTGCCAAGCCCCGACTTGATCACGGCGCTAACCCTTGCTTGGCTGCTCAGGCATCCCAATGTTGTCCCGCTTGGGGCTATTGCCATCGTTTTCTTAATCTCAGACTTTTTGACCCATGCGCCTGTCGGCTTGGGCGCGCTGCTGATAGTCTTAGCCACCGAAAGTCTGCGCAAACGCCAGCCGCAAATCGAAAACATGACGTTTCTCAGCGAGTTCGGCACTGTGACCGCCGTGATCTTGGCTGTTACTTTGGCCGAGCGGGTGCTTTTGACATTGCTTTTGGCGGATCAGCCCCCCTTTGGCGAGGTGGCCTTGCGCGCGATTGTGACCATCGCAGCTTACCCCGCGCTGGTTGTGATCTCGAAATACTTGCTCGGGTTGGATAGACTATCCGCCGCAGACCCAGACAATGTTTAACCATGGCCCGCAGTCAGAAACGCAAAAACCAAGATAATAACGCGCAAATGTCCCGCCGCGCGTTGGTTTTGGGTGGGCTTATGAGCACCACCTGCCTCGTGCTGGCAGGGCGCATGCGCTATTTGCAACTTGAGCGGGCTGATGATTTTCGGCTTTTGGCTGAAGAAAATCGGATCAACCTCCGCCTGTTACCCCCTGCGCGTGGGGTGATCTATGACCGCCATGGCACAGTTCTGGCCGACAACTCGCCCAATTACCGCATCACGATGGTGCGCGAGGATGCGGGGGATATAGATTTGGTGCTGTCGCGCTTAAGCCGCATTGTGAATATCGACCGCGCGAAACTAGATCGGGCACGTGACGAGATGATGTCCCGCCCGCCCTTCGTGCCTGTCACCATTGCAGATCGTCTATCATGGGAGGAGTTCTCTCTGGTTTCGGTCAATGCCCCCGCACTTCCAGGGATCACGCCTGATGTGGGATTGTCGCGGGATTATCCGCTTGGGGCAGATTTCTCTCACATTGTGGGCTATGTGGGGCCCGTCTCGGACTATTATCTTGAGACGACAGGGGACACGGATCCCGTGCTGCAAATCCCCGATTTCCAAGTCGGGCGCTACAATGTCGAAGCGCGGCTTGAGGATGTCTTGCGCGGGCGCGCAGGCAGCAAGCGGGTCGAGGTGAACGCCGCAGGTCGCGTGATGCGCGAGCTTGACCGCAGTGAGGCCCAACCTGGTGCGGATGTGCAACTGACAGTTGATGCCTATCTCCAAAACTATGCCGAAGCGCGGCTTGAAGGCGAAAGCGCGGGCGCGGTGGTGATCGACACCCAAAATGGCGACGTTCTCGCCTTGGCGTCAGCGCCCACCTATGATCCGAACCTCTTTGTGCGCGGCATCCCCTCGTCCATCTGGGAAACGCTCAACACCGACCCCTACCGCCCCTTGGCCAACAAAGCCACGCAGGGCCTCTACCCGCCCGGATCGACCTATAAAATGGTCGTGGCCTTGGCCGCGCTAGAGGCAGGGTTAATTGATCCGTCCGACACTGTGTTTTGTGGTGGATCCCTACAGTTGGGCAATCGACGCTTTCATTGCTGGAAGCGGGGTGGCCATGGTCGGATAGATATGGTGCAAAGCATCGCGCAAAGCTGCGACGTCTATTATTACGATCTTGCGCAACGCGTGGGCATTGACGCCATTTCAGCCATGGCCGAACGGCTGGGCTGCGGCGTGCGCCATGATGTGCCCCTTTCAGGCGTAGCCACGGGCATTGCGCCCACGATGGATTGGAAATTATCCAACCGTGGCGAGCCATGGGTGATGGGCGACACGCTCAACGCGTCAATCGGTCAGGGCTTTGTTCTTAATTCACCGTTGCAACTGGCTGTGATGACCGCGCGGCTTGCCTCTGGCCTAAACCTTAATCCGCGTCTTATTCGCAGCGTGGACGGGGTAGAGCCTGATTACCCTGCCATCATGCCTTTGGATGTAAATCCTGCCAATCTGACAAAAATTCGCGATGGGATGTTTGAAGTCTCCAATGGCGCGCGCGGCACAGCCTTAGGCAGCCGCACTGTTTTGCAGGACTATTTGATTGCGGGCAAAACAGGAACAAGCCAAGTGCGCAATATCACCGCCGCCGAGCGGTCCGCAGGCGTGATCCGCAATGAAGACCTGCCGTGGGAGCGGCGCGATCATGCCCTTTTTGTGGGCTATGCCCCCGCACACGCACCACGCTATGCCATTGCCCTGATTGTGGAACATGGCGGCGGCGGGTCGGCGGCAGCAGCGCCCCTTGCGCGCGACATTTTGCTTTATGCGATGTTTGATGATCTGCCCCCGTTGCACGCCTATCCCGCAAACCAGCGGGCGGCAGTGCAAGAGCGCCATGCCGCCATGACCCTTTTGCCGCGGCGCGGCAGTCCAGATGCCCCAACATCTGGCACCACAGGGACAAGCCGCGCATGAGTTTTTCACTCTACCAGATCAATACGATGCCAAGCGGGTGGCGCAAGGTGCTGTATTTCAACTGGCCGCTTGTGTTACTTCTGACCCTTGTGGCCTGCATCGGGTTTATGATGCTTTATTCAGTTGCGGGGGGCTCAACACGACCTTGGGTCATTCCGCAAGTGCAGCGTTTCGCGCTCGGCATGGCCGCAATGTTCATCATCGCGCTAATCCCAATTGCCTTTTGGCGGATGGTGTCATGGTTGGGCTATGCGTTCTCGCTTGTGTTGCTGCTCGTGGTCGAGTTTTTTGGCACGGTCGGTATGGGCGCACAACGATGGATTGACCTTGGTGGGTTCCGCTTGCAACCCTCCGAATTGGCGAAAATCACCATCGTGATGGTCTTGGCCGCCTATTATGCGCGCCTCGATACCACGAAGAAATCGCATCCGCTCTATATCCTGCCGCCACTGCTCTTGATCTTGGTGCCTGTGTTTTTGACCCTGAAGCAGCCCGATCTGGGCACAGCCCTCCTGCTGCTTTTGGGCGGTGGCGCGGTGGTTTTTGCCGCGGGCGTTCACTGGGCCTATTTTGGCGGGTTGATTGCGGCGGGCGTGGGCGCGGTCTTTGCTGTGTTCGCATCACGCGGCACATCATGGCAATTGATCAAAGATTACCAATTCCGCCGCATCGACACCTTCCTCGATCCAACCCAAGACCCGCTTGGCGCCGGATACCACATCACCCAAAGTCAGATCGCGCTTGGATCGGGCGGGTTTTCTGGACGGGGATTTATGGAAGGCACGCAAAGCCGCTTAAACTTTTTGCCCGAAAAACACACCGATTTCATCTTCACGACCTTGGCTGAGGAATTCGGCTTTATCGGTGCATCCTCCCTCCTGTTTATCTATCTACTGATTGTAGCCTTGTGTATTTGGACGGCCCTTTCCACCAAAGATCGCTTTGCCTCGCTGCTTAGCATTGGGATTGCAGCAACCTTTTTCCTCTACTTCGCGATCAATATGGCAATGGTCATGGGGTTGGCCCCCGTGGTGGGCGTGCCTTTGCCGCTCGTCTCTTATGGCGGCTCAGCAATGATGGTGCTTTTAGCAGCGTTTGGTTTGGTACAATCGGCCCATATCCATCGTCCACGCTAAAGTGAAATTGGCGGGTTTTCCCGCCCTGCGCCCTCTGATAGCCCTAATCGCATCTCATATATCAGGAGCAGGCCATGCCATCCCCCACCATCCTTTTCGCTGCAAAATCTGAAAAATGGGCGGAATATGAACCCGCACTGCGCAAGGCGTTGCAGAAGGCAGGGGTTGATACCACGGGCCTAACCACTGAAGCTGACCCAGCTGAGGCGGATTATATCATCTACGCCCCCAATTCGGGGCTACAGGATTTTACCCCCTTCACCCGCGCAAAGGCCGTGCTGAGCCTTTGGGCAGGGGTTGAGGATATTGTCGGCAATGAAACAATCACCATGCCGCTTGCCCGCATGGTCGATTATGGCCTAACGCAAGGTATGCTCGAATTCGTCACGGGTCATGTGCTGCGTTATCACCTCATGATTGACGATTTCCTTGCAGGACAAGATGGGGTCTGGCGCCCCAATTTGGTGCCGCCCTTGGCGCGGGATCGCAAGGTGACCATCTTGGGTCTTGGTGTATTGGGCGCGGCTGCAGCGCAAAGCCTTGCGCGGATTGGATTTGATGTCGCAGGCTGGTCGCGAAGCCCCAAATCAATCGAAGGCATCGCCTGCTATCATGGTGAAGACGGGCTTTTCGATGCAGTGCGCCATGCCGAGATTTTGGTAACACTTCTGCCCGACACCGCCGCCACGCGCGGGGTGATCAATCAAACCACCCTCGCCGCCCTGCCCCATGGGGCCAAGATCATCAATCCAGGACGTGGCAGTTTGATCGAGGATGCCGCGCTTTTGGCCGCCCTTGATACAGGCAAGATCGCAGCGGCCACTTTGGATGTTTTCAGTATCGAACCCCTGCCTGCCTCACATCCCTATTGGCGCCATCCACGGGTCACTGTAACCCCGCATATCGCCTCTGCCACAAGGGCCGAGACGGCATCGGAAACCATTGCCGAGAATATCCGCCGTGGTGAGGCGGGCGAGGCCCTCTTGCATCTGGTGGATCGCGTGGCAGGGTATTAGGCAGCAAAAAGCCCCCATCCTATGCAGCCAGAACGGGGGCGTTTCGCGGTCGTGTTCTAAGTCGTTGTGGGGATCAGAGATCCATCAACAAACGGCGTGGGTCTTCCAGTGCATCCTTGATGCGGACAAGGAAGGTCACCGCACCTTTGCCATCGACAATGCGGTGGTCATAGGACAACGCCAGATACATCATCGGGCGGATTTTGATCTCGCCATTAATGACCATGGGGCGGTCTTGGATTTTATGCATCCCCAAAATACCCGATTGTGGCGGGTTCAAAATGGGCGAGGACATGAGCGAGCCGTAAACCCCACCATTCGAAATGGTGAACGTGCCGCCCTGCATCTCGGTCATAGACAGCTTGCCATCGCGCGCGCGCTTGCCCTTTTCGGCAATCGCCTTTTCGATTTCGGCAAAAGACATCTGATCGGCGTTACGGATCACTGGCACAACCAGACCCTGCGGCGTGCCTGCCGCGATGCCCATATGAACGAAGTTTTTGTAGACGATGTCGGTGCCATCGATTTCAGCGTTCACCTCAGGCACCTCTTTCAAGGCGTGGATACAGGCCTTGGTGAAGAAGGACATAAAGCCCAAACGCGCGCCGTGCTTCTTTTCGAACTCGTCTTTATAGGCGTTGCGCAGGGCCATCACCTCAGTCATGTCCACCTCGTTATAGGTGGTCAGGATCGCTGCGGTGTTTTGCGCATCCTTCAGACGCTTTGCAATCGTCTGGCGCAGACGGGTCATTTTGACCCGTTCTTCGCGGGCAGCATCCTCTGCGGCCACAGGCGCACGCGGAGCGGCGGCAGGGGCAGCAGCAGGCGCGGCAGCGGGGGCAATTGCGGCCTTCAAAACATCTTCTTTCATGATGCGTCCATCCTTGCCCGAGCCTTGAACAGCCGCGGGGTCAATGCCTTTTTCCGCCATCAGCTTCTTGGCTGATGGGGCATCTTCTACATCCCGACCTCTGCTTGTCGGTGCAGCGGCAGCAGGGGCCGCAGCGGGTGCTGCGGCAGGGGCGGCGACAGCCGCGCCATCGGTGGAAATGACACCAAGCTGCCCACCTGCATTTACAGTCGCACCTTCGGCCGCATCAATGCGCGCCAAAACACCTGCAGCGGGGGCGGGAACCTCGACCGACACTTTGTCTGTTTCCAATTCACACAGCATCTCGTCTTGTGCGACCGTATCGCCGATCTGTTTAAACCATGTGGCGATGGTGGCTTCGGTCACAGACTCGCCCAACGCGGGAACCATAATATCGACCGATGCACCCGAAGACGCAGCGGCCGCTGGCTTTGCGGCAGGGGCAGCAGCAGTGGTGCCTGCACCCGAGGCCGCAATTGTGGCCAGCAAGGCATCAACGCCAACCGTCTCGCCCTCGCCCGCAACGATTTCGCCCAATGTGCCTGCGGCGGGGGCAGGAACTTCAACAGTCACTTTATCGGTTTCCAATTCGCACAGCATCTCATCCTGCGCGACTGTATCCCCTGGTTTTTTGAACCAAGTTGCCACGGTGGCCTCGGTCACGGATTCGCCCAAAGTGGGCACGCGGACTTCTGTCGCCATTGTCTTTACCCTTCGATCGTCAGCGCTTCATTGATGAGCGCGGTTTGCTGTGCTTTATGTTGTGAGGCTAAGCCAGTCGCAGGCGAAGCCGAAGCGGCGCGGCCTGCATAAGTGGCGCGGCTATGGGTTGCGCCAATCCGTGTCAGAACCCATTCAAGATTTGGTTCAACGAATGTCCAAGCCCCTTGGTTTTTCGGCTCTTCCTGACACCAGACAATCTCTGCGGTCTTAAAGCGCTCCAATTCCTTCATCAGCGACATCGCAGGGAATGGATAGAACTGCTCAAGACGCAAGAGATAGACATCATCCAGACCACGCGCATCGCGCTCTTCAAGCAAGTCATAATAGACCTTGCCTGAACTGATCACGACACGGCGGATTTTATCGTCTGATTTCAGCTTGAGATCCGAATTGCCATATTGGGCATCATCCCACAGCACGCGGTGGAAGGAAGACCCTGTTGTGAACTCCTCCGCACGTGAGACGGCCTTTTTATGCCGCAAAAGGGATTTCGGCGTCATCAGAACCAATGGCTTACGGAAGCTGCGATGGATCTGGCGGCGCAAGATATGGAAATAATTGGCGGGTGTGGTGCAATTGGCCACAATCCAGTTGTCTTGACCACACATTTGCAAGAACCGCTCAAGACGCGCGGAGGAATGCTCGGGGCCTTGGCCCTCAAACCCGTGCGGCAACAGCATCACCAATCCAGACATCCGCAACCATTTGCTTTCGCCCGATGAGATGAATTGGTCAAACATGATTTGCGCGCCATTGGCGAAATCGCCAAATTGCGCTTCCCACATGACCAAGGCATTCGGTTCCGCAAGGCTGTAGCCATATTCAAAGCCCAGCACCGCATATTCGGACAGCATCGAGTCGATGACCTCGTAGCGCGCTTGGCCCTCACGAATGTTATTGAGAGGATAATAGCGTTCCTCGCTCTCCTGATGGATCAGGCCCGAATGGCGCTGGCTGAATGTGCCACGGGTGCTGTCTTGGCCTGCAAGGCGAACTGGATATCCTTCGGTCAGCAAACTGCCAAAGGCCAAAGCCTCGGCAGTCGCCCAATCAAACCCTTGGCCCGTGTCGAACATCTCTTGTTTCGTTTCCAAAAGACGCGCCACAGTCTTATGCAGCACGAAGTTCTGGGGCGCGGTCACCAAGGCCTTGCCGACCTCTTTCATCGTCTTGGGCTTGATTGCTGTCTCACCGCGTTGGTAATCCTCGCCCTCGCGGTTGAGATGGCTCCAACGGCCATCAAGCCAATCCGCTTTGTTAGGCTTATATTCCTTACCTGCCTCAAACTCGTCATTCAGACGGGCTTGGAAGGCCGCCTTCATATCTTCGATTTCACCTTCGGGGATCAGCCCGTCCTGCACCAAACGCTCGGTATAGAGTTGCAAGGTCGTTTTGTGCTTCTTGATGCGGTTATACATCATCGGGTTGGTGAACATCGGCTCATCGCCTTCGTTGTGACCAAAGCGGCGATAGCAGAAGATATCAATCACAACATCTTTGCCGAATTTCTGACGGAATTCCGTAGCAACTTTTGCGGCATGAACAACGGCTTCGGGATCGTCCCCGTTGACATGGAAAATCGGCGCCTCAACCATCAAAGCAATATCTGTCGGATAGGGCGAAGAACGGCTGAAATGGGGCGCGGTGGTAAAGCCGATTTGGTTATTCACCACGATATGGATTGTGCCACCTGTGCGGTGGCCGCGCAGGCCCGAAAGCCCCAAGCCTTCCGCAACCACACCCTGCCCCGCAAAAGCCGCATCACCATGCAAAAGGATACCCAAAACTTGGTGACGTTCTGTGTCGCCCAACTGATCTTGCTTGGCGCGCACTTTGCCCAGAACAACGGGGTTAACCGCCTCAAGGTGGCTTGGGTTCGCGGTCAAGGAAAGGTGGACAGTGTTATCATCAAAAGTGCGATCCGAAGACGCGCCCAAGTGATATTTCACATCCCCTGATCCATCGACATCTTCAGGCTTAAAGCTGCCGCCTTGGAATTCGTTGAAAATCGCGCGGTAAGGTTTGCCCATCACATTGGCCAAAACGCTGAGGCGCCCGCGGTGGGGCATGCCAATCACGATTTCTTTCACGCCAAGCGCGCCACCACGTTTGATGATTTGCTCCATCGCGGGGATCAACGCCTCGCCACCATCAAGGCCGAAACGCTTTGTGCCCATGTATTTCACATGGAGGAATTTCTCAAAACCTTCGGCCTCGACCAATTTGTTCAAGATGGCCTTACGGCCCTCGCGGGTGAAGGCGATCTCTTTGCCATAACCCTCAATCCGCTCTTTGAGCCAACTGGACTGCTCAGGATCAGAGATGTGCATATATTGCAGCGCGAATGTGCCACAATAGGTGCGCTTCACGATCTCCATGATCTGGCGCATTGAGGCCATTTGCAGGCCCAAAACATTGTCGATGAAAATCGGACGATCCATATCCGCATCGGTGAAACCATAGCTGCGCGGATCAAGTTCTGGGTGGGGGGTCTGGTCACGCATGCCAAGCGGATCGATATCGGCAATCAAATGACCACGGATACGATAGGCACGGATGATCATAAGCGCGCGGATACTGTCCAAAACTGCGCGCTGCACCTGTGCATCGGTCAACTCGATGCCTGCATCTGCCGCCTTTTCGCGGATTTTCTTTTCTGCGCCTTTGACTTCGACCGCTGCGGCAGGCCACTCGCCCGTGAGCGCACGGGTCAAATCATCGGCAGGCTGCAACGGCCAGTCACCACGCGCCCAAGAGGGGCCTGCGGCCTCGGCCTTTGCATCAGCTGGTGCATCGCCAAGCGAAGCAAAAAACGCCCGCCAACTTTCTTCGACCGAATTTGGGTCTTGCGCATAACGCGCATAAAGCTGTTCGAGATATTCGGCATTATGCCCCTGCATAAAGCTTGAGGCGTGGAAGATATCATTCGGGCTTTGTTCAGTCATGACCGCACCTGAGAAATGGAATAGCCCCGCACGATCAAATTGAGCGCGCGAGGCAACTGTGTTTAACCGATTGCTTTGAGAACTGCTTCACCAAGGGTTGCGGGGCTGTCTGCCACCACGATCCCTGCGGATTTCATCGCTTCGATCTTATCTTCTGCGCCGCCTTTGCCGCCGGCAACAATTGCGCCAGCATGGCCCATACGGCGGCCTGGAGGGGCCGTGCGCCCTGCAATAAAGCCCGCCACAGGCTTCTTGCGGCCACGCTTGGCTTCGTCTTTAAGGAATTGCGCCGCTTCTTCTTCCGCGGAACCACCGATTTCACCGATCATGATAATCGACTGGGTTTCATCGTCCGCCAAGAACCATTCCAACACATCCAAATGTTCGGTGCCTTTGATGGGGTCACCCCCGATGCCAACACAAGTGGACTGACCCAGACCCACATCTGTGGTTTGCTTCACCGCCTCATAGGTCAAGGTGCCAGAGCGCGACACCACACCAACCGACCCACGGCGATGGATATGACCCGGCATGATGCCGATTTTGCAGGCGTCAGGTGTAATCACACCGGGGCAGTTTGGCCCGATCAACTTGGAAGATGAATTCTCCAAAGCACGCTTGACCTTCATCATATCCAGCACAGGGATGCCTTCGGTGATGCAGATGATCAATTCCATCTCAGCATCAATCGCCTCAAGGATGGAGTCAGCCGCAAAGGGCGGTGGCACATAGATCACCGATGCGTTTGCTTCGGTTTTGGCTTTCGCCTCATGCACGCTGTCAAAAACGGGCAGGTTAAGATGGGTCTGACCGCCTTTACCAGGGGTCACGCCACCAACCATTTTTGTGCCGTAAGCAATCGCCTGTTCAGAATGGAATGTGCCTTGGCTTCCCGTGAAACCCTGACAAATGACTTTTGTATTTTCATCGACAAGAACAGCCATAAGCTCAGCCTTTCACCGCTTTAACGATTTTCTGGGCCGCGTCCGACAGATTGTCAGCCGCGATCACATTGAGGCCAGAGGTGTTGATGATCTCCTTGCCCTTCTCCACGTTTGTGCCTTCAAGGCGCACGACCAGTGGCACCTGCAGACCCACCTCTTTCACTGCGGCCACAACGCCTTCGGCGATGATGTCGCAGCGCATGATGCCGCCAAAGATATTCACAAGAATACCTTTTACGTTGGGGTCAGAGGTGATGATTTTGAACGCCTCGGTCACCTTTTCCTTGGTTGCACCGCCGCCCACATCAAGGAAGTTCGCGGGCTCAGCGCCATAGAGCTTAATGATATCCATCGTGGCCATTGCAAGACCCGCGCCGTTGACCATACAGCCAATCTCGCCATCAAGCGCGATGTAGTTCAGGTCAAATTTGGATGCGGCCAATTCTTTGGCGTCTTCTTCGGTCTCATCACGCAGCGCAGCAATATCTGCATGGCGATAAATGGCGTTGCCATCAAAACCAACTTTCGCGTCCAGCACCTTGAGGCTGCCCTCATCCGTCACGATCAGCGGGTTGATTTCCAACATCTCCATATCCTTCTCAACGAAGGCCTTATAGAGGATGCCCATCAGGCTTACGCATTCTTTGACCTGCTTGCCTTCAAGGCCAACCGCAAAGGCAATGCGGCGCCCGTGGAAGGCTTGGTATCCAGTGGCAGGATCAACAGCGAAAGACAGGATTTTCTCTGGTGTCTTTGCGGCCACATCTTCGATATCCATGCCGCCCTCAGTGGAGCAGACGAAGGAGATACGGCTCGATTGGCGATCCACCAAAAGGGCGAGGTAAAGCTCGCGCTCAATGCCCGACCCATCTTCGATATAGATGCGGTTCACAACTTTGCCGACCGGGCCAGTTTGATGGGTCACAAGGGTGCGGCCCAACATCTTTTTGGCTTCGGCTGCGGCCTCTTCGACCGACTTGGCAAGGCGTACGCCGCCTTTTTCGCCCGCATCGGATTCTTTGAACTTACCCTTGCCACGACCGCCTGCGTGGATCTGCGCCTTGACCACCCAAAGCGGGCCATCCAATTCGCCCGCTGCGGTTTTGGCCTCTTCGGCTTTTAGAACAACGCGGCCATCACTGACCGGTGCGCCGTATTGGCGAAGCAAGGCTTTCGCTTGATATTCATGAATGTTCATGAAACTGTCCCGTGTGTTGCTGTCGTTTCACGGCGTGTAAGCACATCCCGCCGCATAAAATAAACGGCAATCTGCCCAACAGCTTAGTTTTAAGCGCAAAATTCGACATTTGTGATCACAGAAAAAATAAGCGTGATCACAAACGGGTTTCCAAGGCAGGGCCGCGGCCTACTCGCTTTAAGAGTGTATTAACTTTGCCGACTCACCATTCATCAAAACCAAAAAAGGCGGCGCAAAGCGCCGCCTTTTAGATAAGTTTTGGAATTCTTCACTTAGATCAAGCGAGGCTCTCATCGATGCCTTTACAAGCATCCACAAGACCCTTCACGGCAGCGACAGAATTGTCGAACATCGCTTTCTCGTCTTTGGTCAGCTTGATCTCAACGATGCGCTCAACACCGCCTGCACCGATGACTGTGGGAACACCAACATACATGCCTTTCAGGCCAAACTGGCCATCACAATAGGCCGCGCATGGCAAAACACGCTTCTGGTCTTTAAGGTAGGCTTCGGCCATCTCAATCGCGGATGTCGCAGGCGCATAGAATGCAGAGCCCGTTTTCAAAAGACCCACGATTTCAGCCCCACCATCACGGGTGCGCTGCACGATGGCATCCAAGCGATCCTTCGTTGTCCAACCCATTTCAATCAGGTCAGGCAAAGGAACACCTGCAACTGTTGAGTAGCGCACAGAAGGCACCATCGTGTCACCATGGCCGCCCAAAACAAACGCTGTGACGTCTTTCATGGACACGTCAAACTCTTCCGCCAAGAAATGGCGGAAGCGCGCGCTGTCCAAAACGCCTGCCATGCCGCAAACCTTTTCATGCGGCAGGCCAGAAAATTCGCGCAAGGCCCAAACCATTGCGTCCAATGGGTTGGTGATACAGATCACAAAGGCATTGGGCGCATGATCGCGAATGCCTTCGCCAACAGATTTCATGACTTTGAGGTTGATCCCCAAAAGATCATCGCGGCTCATGCCAGGCTTACGAGGAACACCTGCAGTCACAATGCACACATCAGCGCCCGCGATATCGGCGTAATCATTCGTGCCCTTGAGCTTGGCATCGAATTTTTCAGAAGGCCCAGATTCGGCGATATCAAGGGCTTTGCCCTGCGGGGTGCCCTCGGCGATATCAAAAAGGACAACGTCGCCCAATTCTTTTAGCGCCGCGAGATGGGCAAGCGTGCCGCCAATCTGTCCTGCGCCGATCAGTGCAATCTTAGGTCTGGCCATGAGAAATGTCTCCGGATCCGTGTTGAAACTGAAGCGACCCCTACATCCGCCCCTGCCTCGTTGCAAGTCTCTGCGCTGCGGCACAAAGCGCATGACGCACCATATGCGGCCCGAGCATCGGGGGTTTCCCTTCACTCAAAACACTGTATTTTGGTCATAATTCAGCGAACAAAGAGGGCAAAATGCTAGAGGGATGGCTATGGCTGCTGGCGGCATTTGCGGTCTTTGTCGCAGGCATTTCAAAGGGCGGATTTGGGTCTGGCATTGGGTTTGTTTCGTCAGCGATTCTCGCTGTCGTTCTCGAGCCGACCCACGCCTTGGCCCTTATGCTGCCCCTTCTGATCATCATGGATTTCTCAGCCCTCAAACCCTATTGGAAGCAATGGGATGGCCCCTCAACCCGGGTGCTTATGATTGGGTCTGTCTTTGGCTGTATCGCTGGGATCTTACTGTTCAAAATCATCTCAGCTGATGCGCTGCGCCTCATGATTGGGGCGATTGCATTGCTCTTTCCCCTGTTTCAATTGGCGCGCGCGCGGGGGTGGATTTCCCCGCGCGCGCGCGATTTCTCAAGTCGGGATGGCATCATCGCGGGCATCGCAGGAGGCTTCACAAGCTTTATTTCCCACGCAGGCGGGCCTGCGGTAGCAGTGTTTATGCTGTCGCAACGTAATGTGGGAAAGACATTATACCAAGCGACCACGGTTATTGTGTTTTGGGCAATCAACCTGATGAAATTCGCAAGCTACGCCTATCTTGGCCTCTTCTCATGGGACTTGATGGGCGATGTGGCGCTGCTTGCCCCTGTTGCCATTTTCGGCACATGGGTGGGTGTTAAGGCCCATCACGCCATCCCAGAGCGGCTATTTTTTGGGATCACCTATGTCGCATTGGTGCTGACGGGCGTGAAGTTAATTTACGATGGGCTATTCTGACCAGCAAGGCGTGCGTAATAAAATTTCTTATAGATGCGTCAAAACGTAACTTGCGGTCGCACGCCCATCCTGCTTTTTATGCTGCAACGCAGAATCAATCAGCCCAAAGGGGGCCATATGTCCGATCCATCCGCACGCAGCGCCCGCCCTTATCGCTCCGTTCTCTATATTCCTGCCTCTAAGGAACGTGCCTTGGAAAAGGCGCAGACGCTTCAAACTGATGCGATTATCTTTGATCTTGAGGATGCGGTCGCCCCTGATGAGAAAATAGCAGCGCGTGACATTCTTAAAAATCGCCTGCAACAGGGCGGCTATGGCAAGCGCGCACAAATCGTGCGGATCAACGGCAGCGACACAGTCTGGGGCAAGGACGATCTGGTGGCTCTTGCCGCGATTGGCCCTGAAGCGATCTTACTGCCAAAAGTGAACACCGCCGCGGATATTGAGGCGGTTGCGGCCCTACTCGACACAATACACGCAGCGCGGGATACCCAGATTTGGGCGATGATGGAAACGCCACTGGGCATCTTGAATGCCGCCGCAATTGCCGCAGCCCCGCGCATGGCGGGTTTTATCATGGGCACGAATGATTTGGCCAAGGATCTAGGATCGCGCACCAGAGGCGCGATGCATTTCGCGCTGCAATCCTGCCTCATGGCCGCACGCGCCCATGGAATTGTTTGTATTGATGGGGTTTATAACGCCTTCAAGGATGAAGATGGTCTTCATGCCGAATGCCTTGAGGGGCGCGATTGGGGCATGGATGGAAAAACCTTGATCCATCCCGCGCAGCTTGAGATTGCAAATAAGGTCTTTTCTCCGTCTGAGCCTGAAATTGACCTCGCCCGCCGACAGATAGACGCCTATGATGCCGCCATCGCGCGTGGCGAGGCAGTCGCGGTTGTAGATGGTAAGATCGTTGAAAACCTCCATGTCGAGACAGCCCGTGCCATGCTTGCAAAAGCAGAAGCAATTGCAGAATTGGAGCAAATTTAATGGGCTATCTCCTTCTCATCCTTGGGCTTGTCCTGTTCGCGGGCGGGCATTGGGTCAAACGGCTTGCACCTGATTTTCGTGCCAACATGGGGGATCCTAAAGGTCGGCTGATCCTGACCTTTGCGATGCTTGCAGGTGTTGTGCTGATGATCATCGGCTATCGTGCAGCACCCGTTGTGCAGATTTGGTCACCCCCAGCCTTCTTTACCCATATCAACAATCTTTTGGTGCTGATCGCGTTTTGGCTGTTCGCGCTTTCGCACATGTCGGGCACCCTCTCGGCCCGCATCCGCCACAAACAACTGTCTGCGATTAAGGCTTGGGCTATTGCCCATATCTTGGTGAATGACGATTTGGCCTCAATCATTTTGTTTGGGGGAATGTTGGCTTGGGCCGTGGCCTCAGTCATCATCATCAACCGCCAAGGTCGCGATTGGGTGCGTCCCGCCAATCCAAGTATCGTCAAGGACATCTTGGCCCTTGTCATCGGGATCATCGTGATGGGAATTGTGGGCTATATCCACACATTACTGGGGTATTTCCCCTATGGCTGAGGCAAACGTAATTTATAGACTTCTTACCGAAGAGGACACATCGGCCTTCTGCCACAAAGTGTCAGATGCGCTAGCGAAGGGATGGGTGCTCTATGGCAGCCCATCTTACGCCTTTGATCCAAGCACCAACAAAATGCGCTGCGCGCAGGCAGTGACGAAGACAATCGCAGATGCCTATCACGCCGATATGAAACTCGGTCAGCAATAAACACGCAAAGGAATGGCGGCATGAAAACCAATTCTGGCAATTTTTTCGAGGATTATCGCCTCGGCCAAGTGATTGAGCATGCCGTTCCACGCACAGTTTCGGGTGGAGAGCGGGCTCTCTATCACGCGCTCTATCCTGCACGCCACGCGTTGCATTCCTCTGATGCTTTTGCCCAATCCTGCGGGCTAGCTCAAAGCCCATTGGATGACCTGATCACCTTCCACATCGTCTTTGGCAAAACTGTGCCAGATATTTCGCTCAATGCCGTTGCTAATTTGGGCTATGCTGAGGGGCGGTTTTTGCAGCCCGTTTACGCAGGTGACAGCCTGACCTCAAAAAGTCAGGTCATTGGCCTCAAAGAAAATTCCAATGGTAAATCTGGCGTGGTCTATGTGCGCACACAAGGCAGCAATCAAAATGGCGATGTGGTGCTTGATTATGTGCGTTGGGTCATGGTGCGCAAAAACAATCTTGATGCCGCCGCACCAGAAACCGTGATCCCAGATTTGGCAAAGGTCATTGCACCAGACGATTTGGCTATTCCCCAAGGCCTTACCTTCGCCAATTACCCGACCACTCTGGCAGGAGAGCCGCATCTTTGGGGGGATTATGAAATTGGCGAGGTGATCGACCATGTGCACGGCGTCACCATCGAGGAGGCCGAACATATGATGGCCACCCGCCTTTGGCAGAATACGGCCAAAGTGCATTTTGACGCGACCTTCCGCGATGACGGCCAGCGATTGATCTATGGGGGACATGTCATCTCCATGGCGCGGGCTTTGTCCTTTAATGGCTTGGCCAATGCGCAGATGATTGCAGGCATAAACGCGGGCGCCCATGCCAACCCATGCTTTGCAGGCACGACAATCCGCGCATGGTCTGAAGTGTTGGACAAAGCTGAGACTGCATCGCCAGATATCGGCGCGCTGCGCCTTCGATTGGTTGCCACCAGCGCGGCAGGCACCGCAGGACAGCTGCGCGATGAGGCAGGAAAATATCTGCCCCATGTGTTGCTTGATCTGGATTACTGGACACTCATGCCACGCTGAGATTCCATAGAAATTTAGTGATCACAGGATTTCTAAATGTGATCACAAAGGGTCAACTGCGGCAATAAATCACCTAATTCTGCCCTTAATTCACCTGTTAGCGTTCACTCTCCCCGTGACAGGGGCGAAAATTCGGGTATGGATGGTCGTTGAACAGACGACCAGACCAAGACAACCTGAGAGGGTTCCCAGAATGGCAGACGTAAATCGGGGCAGTCGCCCTTTGTCGCCGCATTTGCAGATTTATCGCAAACAGCTCAATTCCGCGACATCAATCCTAAACCGCATCACGGGTATCGCGATGCTTGGCTCGGCTTTGCTTATCGTTTGGTGGCTATTTGCCGCAGCGACAGGGAAGGCCTATTTCGATCTCGTAGACGGGCTGATGACATCGTTGCTTGGAGATGTTGTGATGACGCTTTCCGTATTGGGGCTGTGGTATCACACGCTTGGCGGGCTGCGTCACCTGATCTGGGACACTGGTCGCGGGCTAGAGCTTGAGGCAGCAGATCGCATGGGATGGGCCATGATTGTGGGCGCGGTGGCGCTGACCATTCTCACCCTCATCTTTGTCTAAGGCAGGAAAGGCATAGGTTATGAAATTCGCAACAGACCGCAAACGCGTGATCGGCCTTGGATCTGCCCGCTCAGGCACAGAACATTTTTGGACAATGACCCTCACCTCGGTGGCGCTCATGGTTCTGACCCCGCTTTTCGTGTTCACCTTCGGGCCACTTTTGGGCCAGCCTTTTGACGCGGTGATCGCAGCCCTCGGTCATCCGCTGCGCGCGCTGATTATCGCGCTGATGTTGATCGTGGGCCTGCACCATTTTCGCCTCGGCATCCAAGTGGTGGTTGAGGATTACACCGGCGGTTTGACCCGCAAAGGCCTTCTCATCGCCTTTTCGATCATCTCCTACGGGCTGATGGCGATCGGGCTTTTCGCGATTGCAAAACTCGCGTTCTGAACAGACAAACAGGAGCAGACGGAACATGACCGCTTCCTACGAAATTCATCACCACAGCTATGACGTTGTCGTTGTTGGCGCGGGCGGATCGGGCCTTCGTGCGACCTTGGGTATGGCAGAACAGGGTCTTAAGACTGCCTGTGTGACCAAGGTTTTCCCAACCCGTTCTCACACTGTTGCGGCACAAGGGGGCATCGCAGCCTCGCTTGGCAATATGGGGCCTGATAGTTGGCAGTGGCATATGTATGACACAGTCAAAGGGTCGGACTGGCTTGGCGATACGGATGCGATGGAATACCTCGCCCGTGAAGCGCCCAAGGCGGTTTATGAGTTGGAACATTACGGCGTTCCATTCTCGCGCACCGAAGAAGGCAAGATTTATCAACGCCCCTTTGGCGGCCATACCACCGAATTCGGCGAAGGCCCGCCCGTGCAGCGCACCTGCGCCGCCGCAGACCGTACAGGTCACGCGATTTTGCACACACTCTACGGCCAGTCGTTGAAGAATAACGCGAATTTCTACATCGAATATTTCGCAACTGATCTGATCATGTCTCAAGACGGTCAGTGCCAAGGCGTTCTGGCTTGGAAATTGGACGATGGCACGCTGCACGCCTTCAATGCCAAGATGGTCGTTCTGGCCACAGGCGGTTATGGCCGCGCCTATTTCAGCGCAACCTCAGCGCATACCTGCACAGGCGACGGCGGCGGCATGGTCGCGCGTCATGGTCTGCCCCTGCAGGACATGGAATTCGTTCAATTCCACCCCACGGGGATTTACGGCGCAGGCTGCTTGATTACGGAAGGCGCGCGCGGCGAAGGCGGCTATCTGACCAACTCAGAGGGCGAGCGGTTCATGGAGCGCTATGCCCCAACCTACAAGGATCTAGCGTCACGCGATGTGGTTTCACGCTGTATGACAATGGAAATCCGCGAAGGCCGTGGCGTTGGTAAGGAAAAGGATCATATCTTCCTGCACCTCAACCACCTGCCGCCCGAAACCTTGGCAGAACGTTTGCCCGGCATCTCGGAAAGCGCACGGATTTTTGCAGGCGTGGACGTAACACGCGAACCAATCCCCGTGCTGCCGACTGTGCATTACAATATGGGCGGCATCCCCACCAATTACTGGGGCGAGGTCTTGAACCCCACCAAGGACAATCCCGATGCGGTGGTTCCTGGCCTGATGGCCGTGGGTGAGGCAGGCTGCGCCTCGGTGCATGGTGCCAACCGCCTTGGATCAAACTCGCTGATCGACCTTGTAGTCTTTGGCCGTGCTGCCGCAATCCGCGCAGGCAAGGTTGTCGATCCTAACACCCCTAACCCTGCGTTGAACCAAGCCAGCCTTGATGCAGCTTTGGCTCGCTTTGATGGGTTGCGCCATGCGAAGGGCACGGTCGCCACAGCCGAATTGCGCCTTGAGATGCAGAAAACCATGCAGGCCGATGCGGCTGTTTTCCGCACCGATAAGACCCTTTCGGAAGGGTGCGCAAAAATGGAGGCGGTTGCCGCCAAGATGGATGACCTATCAGTCACCGATCGCAGCCTCGTGTGGAACTCAGACCTGATGGAAACATTGGAACTGACCAACCTGATGCCAAACGCCTTGGCCACCATCGTCTCGGCTGAGGCGCGGAAAGAGAGCCGTGGTGCACATGCGCATGAGGATTATCCCGACCGCAATGACAAAACATGGCGCAAACACAGCCTTGCGGTGGTTGAGGATCAAAAAGTGGCGCTCGATTATCGCCCCGTTCATCTTGACCCGCTGACCACGCATGAAGAAGGCGGGATTGACCTCAAGAAAATTGCCCCGAAAGCGCGGGTTTACTAAGGGAGAATGCGGTGGGACTGCAGGCCATGATACGCACTAGGCCCCTCCTTGCTGTGGCGCTGATGGCCGCATGCACGCCCCCCGCACCGCCCACATTGGCGCAGGCCGAAGCACAATGCCGCCAACGCGCAGACGCGGCGACACGACCGCAAACCCAGATTGCGGTCGGTGTTGGCACTGGCGGCACATCTGCGGGTATGCAAATCGGCCTTTCCTCAGACTACCTCGCAGGGCGAGACCCCGGAGATGTCTACACCACCTGCGTTATCAGATTGACGGGCCAAGCGCCCGAAACACCCCTCTACCCCGAAACGGGCAGCCAGTGAGACGGAGACGACCATGGTAGAACTCGCACTTCCAAAGAATTCACAGATCACAACGGGCAAAACTTGGCCCAAGCCCGAGGGGGCTACAAACCTGCGCAAATTCCAGATTTACCGCTGGAATCCCGATGACGGGCAAAACCCCCGTGTCGACACCTATTGGGTGGATATGGACAACTGCGGGCCGATGGTTTTGGACGCGCTGATCAAGATCAAAAACGAGATCGACCCAACGCTCACCTTCCGCCGTTCGTGCCGCGAGGGAATTTGCGGGTCTTGCGCGATGAATATTGACGGGATCAACACACTGGCCTGTATCTATGGCATGGATGAGATCAAGGGCGATGTGAAAATCTATCCGCTGCCCCATATGCCCGTGGTCAAGGATTTGATACCCGACCTGACCCATTTCTACGCGCAGCACGCCTCGATCATGCCTTGGCTTGAGACGAAAACGCAGCGCCCTGAAAAGGAATGGCGCCAATCCATCGAAGACCGCAAAAAACTGGATGGGCTCTATGAATGTGTGATGTGCGCTTCCTGCTCCACCTCCTGCCCTAGCTATTGGTGGAACGGCGATCGCTACCTTGGACCAGCCGCGCTTCTGCACGCCTATCGGTGGATCATCGACAGCCGTGACGAGGCCACGGGCGAGCGTTTGGACGAGCTGGAAGATCCGTTCAAACTCTATCGTTGCCACACGATAATGAACTGCACCAAAACGTGCCCCAAAGGCCTAAATCCCGCCAAGGCTATCGCCAATATCAAAAAGATGATGGTGGAACGGCAGTTATGAGGTGAAAGAAAAAGGGGCCCAAAGGCCCTTTTAGTTTTCAGCACTATGTTGACAGAAAATAAATTTGTGGCCGCTCATAGGTATCCGAAATCACATAAATCAAATCCGCGTAGCTCAACATCGCATAAAAAGCGCCTTCTTGCTCAAATACCACTTCTCCACTTGAGACGGAGAATTGCACTGTGAAATTACAACTGCCCAAGTAATGCAGGAGGGAGCACTATGACAGACCATATAACGGCCCCAAACGATGCCGAGGCGCGCCGCACGGTGGCGCCTGTGATCTGCTATCCCACCGACAGCCTGCCCGCGCCCGACCCCGTCCGTATGGCGCGCGCGCGCAAGCATTGGCGCAAAACGGCCGAGGTGCTGATCCCCCCGCGCGAAGCGGCCTGTTTCGAGGTGAAGGCAGGGCAATCCTTCCGCATCTCCCTGCCGCAAGGGGCACAGGTGGGGGATCTCAACCTATGGAATGCGCATGACCTGTCCGAGCGGTTCTTTTCGGGCAAAACCCGCGCCATCCATGGTAGCCATGTCAGCACGGGCCACACGCTTTATTCCAACCTTCCGCATCTGCGCGCCATGGCCCTGATCCTTGAGGACAGTTTGGCGTGGTATGGGCGCGATGATTTTGGCGGCGCGGTGCATGATGTGATCGGCACGCGCTGCGACCCCTATACGCATAACCTGCTGTCTGGCGGGCAGTATCACCACTGCTGTCATTCCAACCTGACCCGCGCGCTGGCCTCACATCGCGGCCTATCTTTGACCGAGGCCGAGATGGCGGTGCATGACGTGCTCAACGTGTTTATGTGCACAGGGTTCACCCGTGATACGGGCCAATATTTCATGAAGGCCACGCCCGCGCGCGCGGGGGATCATCTCGATTTCCTTGCCGAGATCGATCTTTTGGGTGCGCTCTCTGCCTGTCCGGGTGGGGATTGCGGGGCGGAGCATTCCTCTGACAGCGCCACCTGCCACCCGATGTTGGTGGAGGTGTTTGACAGCGAGTTGACCGCTGATTTTACCCCCCGCCCCGCCAATGGTTACGACCGCAGCCATGGTTTGTGAGGCGGGCTGCAAAAAACTTCTTGCTATTTGATCGCAGGTGATGCACACGCCCGCGCACAGACGCCAACGCACGCGCCTCTGGCGAGGTGGGCTAGCACCCACGCGGTTAATGTAGCGACGGTAACGTCTCCCTTGGAACGTCTGGTCGAGTTTCGGCCCATGTCTATTGGAGATGCCTATGAATGCTACATTTGCCGAGCCTTCGGTTTGCGCAGCTATTTCTCAACCCGTTGATCCCAATGCCCGTCTGTTGGGCTATATCCGCAGCACAAACTTTGATCGCCCAACCCTTGTTCTGGATCTTGAGCGGATCGAAGCACAGTATCACGCACTCAAAGCGGGCTTGGGCCATGCGGATATTCATTACGCGGTCAAAGCCAATCCTGCGCCTGAAATCTTGGCCCGTCTTGTAGGTCTTGGCGCGCATTTTGACGCGGCGTCTCGCGCCGAGATTCAGGCCTGCTTGGCCCATGGCGCGCGGCCTGCGCATATCTCTTATGGCAACACGATTAAGCGCCCTGCCGATATTGCCTATGCCCATGCGCAAGGGATCACGCTCTTTGCCGCCGATGCGGTGGAAGAGTTGGACAAAATTGCGACCCATGCCCCGAATGCCCAGGTTTATATCCGCGTGATTGTCGAAGCCTCGGGTGCCGATTGGCCGCTGACACGCAAATTTGGCACAAGCCGCGAAACTGTATTGGGCCTGATCGAGCACGCCCACGCCGTTGGTTTGACCCCGCGCGGCCTGTCCTTCCATGTGGGCAGCCAGACCCGTGATCCGATGATGTGGGCTGATACGCTTGATCAGATCGCCGCCGTTTGGCACGCCGCACAAGCCGCTGGGCATGGTTTGGACTTGCTGAATATCGGGGGCGGTTTCCCCGCCTTTTACGGCGATGACATCCCACACCCCACCGCATATGCCCGCGCCGTTATGGATCAGGTTCACGCCCGCTTTGGGGATGTGGCGCAGATCATGGCCGAGCCTGGCCGCGGTCTGGTCGGTGAGGCGGGCATGATCGCCGCAGAGGTGCTGCTTGTTTCGCGCAAATCAAGCGATGACCTATGCCGTTGGGTTTATCTTGATATCGGCAAATTCTCAGGCCTTGCCGAGACAATGGATGAGGCGATCCGCTATCAATTCATCACAGAGCGCGACCATGAAGTCACGGGCCCCTGCATTCTTGCAGGCCCATCTTGTGACAGCGCGGATGTTCTCTATGAAAAGCGGCCGGTGCAATTGCCGCTTGGGCTGAAGGGCGGAGATAAAATAATTATCCGCGCCTGCGGGGCCTATACATCAACCTATGCATCCGTAGGATTTAATGGCTTTCCACCTTTAGATGTGGTTGCCATTTAAAAGAAAAAGCCGCCCCTTTTGGGCGGCTTTATTCATTTTAGATCGCTAGATCATCCAAAGATTTTCCAGAGTTCAACGCGTCCACAACCCAAAGGGGTTTGCGGCCACGGCCCGTCCATGTTTGGTCAGGATTGCTTGGGTTACGATAGCGTGGCGCAACTTTCGCACCCGCTTTACGACCGCCCAACACTCTTCAAGGCTAAACCCAAATTCTTGCGCCGCTTTTTGGGCTGCAATCAGGGCTTCTTTCTTTTTCCGTTTATCAAAGTCTTTAATTGCCGCTGCGACATCTTTTTGAAGTGCGACAAGCTCATCTTTCGACATTTTTGAAAGATCAATAGACATAATGCCTCCAACCCGTTTGGAATTTCAAACTGGCAGAAGGATCAAGCCTGTTATTTTATATTGGCAACAAGAATATATTTAATGCGCGCGCTATAATTATTGAAAATCTAGCGCGTTATTATTCACTCGGCCGCAACGGAACGGGGCTCAACCAAGGCAACGATATCAAACATAATGCGGTTTAATTCGAAATCCTTGGGTGTATAAACCCGCGCCACGCCCATAGACAAAAGGCGCTTTTCATCCGCCTCTGGGATAATGCCGCCGACAACCACAGGTAAATGCCCCAATCCTGCAGCCTCTAAGTGCCCCATTAATTGCTCGATCAGGGGCACATGGCTGCCTGATAGGATCGACAGCCCAATAACATGGGGTTCTTCCGCAAGGGCCGCTTGAACGATTTCCTCGGGCGTCAGGCGGATACCCTCATAGCTGATATCCATTCCACAATCGCGCGCGCGGAAGGCGATTTGTTCTGCCCCGTTGGAATGCCCATCAAGCCCGGGCTTGCCCACCATAAACTTAAGACGGCGGCCCAGTTTATCGCTGAGTGCATCCACGGCAGCACGGATATCCTCCAGACCTTCGGTTTTGTTCGACACAGATTTCGAAACACCCGTTGGGCCACGATATTGACCATGCACGGCGCGCATGACCTCGGCCCATTCGCCAGTCGTCACGCCCGCCTTTGCGGCGTCAATCGAGGCGGGCATGACATTGCGCCCTGCGGTTGCATCATCGCGCAATCGCGCCAAAGCTGCCTCGACAGCGGCGCTGTCACGCGCGGCGCGCCACGCAGTAAGGCGCCCGATTTGATCGGCCTCAACCGCAGGATCAACAACCATGATCCCGCCCTCTTCATCGACCAAAGGCGAAGGCTCTGATTGCGTAAAGCGATTGACGCCGACAACAGTGGTCTCGCCCCGCTCAATCCCCCCCACACGGTCAGCATTCGCTTCGACCAAACGCGCTTTCATGTAATCAATAGCCATGATCGCGCCGCCCATCGAGTCGAGATTGGCCAATTCGGCCCGCGCACCTGATTTCAATTCCTCGACCTTAGCATCAACCACAGGGTTGCCGTCAAAAAGGTCGCCATATTCCAACAAATCGGTTTCATAGGCCATGATCTGCTGCATCCGCATCGACCATTGCTGATCCCAAGGGCGCGGCAGGCCCAAGGCCTCATTCCATGCAGGCAATTGCACCGCCCGCGCGCGGGCGCGTTTCGACAATGTCACGGCGAGCATCTCAATCAGGATGCGGTAGACATTATTTTCAGGCTGCTGCTCTGTCAGGCCGAGAGAGTTCACCTGAACCCCATATCGGAAACGGCGGAATTTAGGGTCTTCCACCCCATAGCGCTGTTCCAAAATTTCATCCCAAAGATCAACAAAAGCGCGCATCTTGCACATCTCGGTCACAAAACGGATGCCCGCATTCACAAAAAACGAGATGCGACCGCAAAGTGCTGGGAAATCTTCTGCTGCAACGCGGGGCTTTAGCGCATCAAGAACCGCAATCCCTGTCGCTAGGGCGAATGCCAGTTCTTGCTCAGGTGTCGCACCCGCCTCTTGCAGGTGATACGAGCAGACATTCATCGGATTCCATTTTGGCACATGCGTATAACAATACTCAGCCACATCTGCGATCATCCGCAGAGACGGCGCAGGGGGGCAAATATATGTCCCGCGCGACAGGTATTCTTTGATGAGATCGTTTTGCACTGTGCCTTGTAGGGCCGCCACCTCGGCGCCCTGCTCCTCAGCCACGGCGATATAGAGCGCCAAAAGCCACGGCGCAGTCGCGTTAATGGTCATTGAGGTGTTCATCTGCTCCAGTGGGATATTCTCAAACAGGGTGCGCATATCGCCCAAGTGGCTGACAGGCACGCCGACCTTACCCACCTCACCGCGCGCAAGCGCATGGTCGCTGTCATATCCCGTTTGGGTCGGCAAATCGAAGGCAACGGATAGGCCCGTTTGGCCTTTGGCCAGATTGCTCCGATACAGCGCGTTCGAGGCTTCGGCCGTAGAATGACCCGCATAGGTGCGGATCAACCAAGGCTTATCTTTCTGCATCTCGGCCATCAGCGCCCTCCAGATTCGTCTTTAGCAATATCCTTACTCAAATAGAGGTATATGGAAAACTTTATGTCTCTGTCAATTCGCTGCAATGCAGAATGAAGGCGCGTACTCATCAGCCCACAATAATTTACAATAAAATCAATATATTGAAGAAAATCTACCTATGATCTCGCAAAGCTGATGCGACTAAAATGGCGATCCGCCATGCCTCGTGAGACATTTTATTTCTCAAATTTGTATTTTTATTTGAATTGTTGCGCAGCCCTTGCTATTCAATGCTGCAATAGCACATCAGCGATTCCGCATCGCAGCACCACACGCCCCTTGGGGCGCAATTTACGGAGGCCCCAATGGCTTTGGACAGCAATCAGACGCCCCTCTATTACGAGGCGCCCGAAAAAGACCTCTATGATATGGGCGAGATGCCTCCGATGGGATATGTGCCGCCAAAAATGCACGCATGGGCTATCCGGAAAGAGCGCCACGGCACGCCCGACAAAGCGTTTCAGCTTGAAGTCGTAGAAACACCCAGCATCGACAGCCAAGAAGTATTGGTTTTGGTTATGGCTGCGGGTGTAAACTATAACGGCGTTTGGGCGGGCTTGGGTCAACCGATCAGCCCCTTCGATGGGCATGGCGCCCCCTATCACATCGCAGGCTCTGATGCCGCAGGCATTGTCTGGGCCGTTGGCGACAAAGTGAAATCTTGGAAAGTTGGGGACGAGGTCGTGATCCACTGCAACCAAGATGACGGGGATGACGAAGAATGTAATGGCGGTGATCCAATGTTCTCGCCGACACAGCGCATTTGGGGCTATGAAACCCCCGATGGGTCTTTCGCCCAATTTACCCGCGTGCAGGCTCAGCAATTAATGCCACGCCCCAAGCACCTGACTTGGGAAGAATCCGCGTGTTACACCCTGACCCTTGCCACGGCCTATCGTATGCTGTTTGGCCATCACCCGCATGAGTTAAAACCTGGCCAGAATGTTCTGGTCTGGGGGGCATCAGGTGGGCTTGGTGTCTATGCCATTCAGTTGATCAACACCGCAGGCGCGAATGCGATTGGCGTCATCTCAGATGAAAGTAAGCGCGACTACGTCCTCAGCCTTGGCGCAAAAGGTGTGATCAATCGCAAGGAATTTGACTGCTGGGGTCAAATGCCCAAGGTGAACACCCCAGAATATAACGCGTGGCTGAAAGAGGCCCGCCGCTTTGGCAAAGCAATTTGGGACATCACTGGCAAAGGCGTGAATGTCGATATGGTGTTTGAGCACCCAGGTGAATCGACCTTCGCCGTCTCGACTCTCGTGTGTAAAAAGGGCGGCATGGTTGTTATCTGTGCAGGCACAACAGGGTTCAACTGCACCTTTGATGTGCGCTATATGTGGATGCATCAAAAGCGCCTGCAAGGCAGCCACTTTGCCCATCTCAAGCAAGCTGCAGCCGCCAATCGCTTAATGTGCGAGCGCCGTCTTGATCCGTGTATGTCCGAGGTCATGCCATGGGCCGAGTTGCCCGATGCGCATAACAAAATGCTCAACAACCAACACAAGCCTGGCAATATGTCGGTGTTGGTCCAAGCGCCCCGCACAGGCCTGCGCACCTTAGAAGATGTGCTTGAGGCGGGCCCCAATAAAGCATAGCCCCTCTTTCAGACAAACTAATCCAGAGGCGCGCAGTTTTGCGCGCCTTTTTTATTGCGCGGATGCGGCCGCTTTTCGGATAGACGCGATATTATCGCCGTAAACCTCAGGGCGATCAACCGAGCCGCCCTTGAAAACGGCTGAGCCTGCGACCAACACATCCGCGCCCGCGGCAGCCACCAATGGTGCAGTTACAGGATCAACACCCCCATCGATCTCAATATGGATCGGACGATCCCCGATCATCGCGCACAGACGCGAGATTTTGTCCGTCAGATCAATAAATTTCTGCCCACCAAAGCCTGGGTTGACCGTCATAACGCAAACCAAATCGCACAAATCCAAAAGATGCGCGACACTGTCGGCGGGTGTTCCAGGGTTCAACGCCACCCCAGCTTTCATGCCTGCACCACGAATGGCCTGCAGCGTGCGGTGAATATGCGGGCCCGCCTCAATATGCGCGGTCAAAATATCTGCCCCTGCATCCGCATAGGCATCAATATAGGGGTCAACAGGCGCGATCATCAGATGCACATCCATGACCGTTTTCACATGAGGGCGAAAGGCCTTCACCGCAGGCGGGCCAAAGGTGAGGTTCGGCACGAAATGCCCATCCATGACATCGATATGCACCCAATCCGCCCCTTGCACCTCAATGGCGCGGATCTCTGCACCAAAATTGGCAAAATCCGCAGAGAGAATAGACGGGGCGATTTTTATCGAGCGATCAAAGGGCATCGGGCAGGGCTTTCAAAAGTTTGGGCTAAAGCGTTGTCTCTCCCTTAACGCTCAATTCTACCCCTGTCACCACCTTGCCAAGCATCGCCGCGCGTGTAAGCGTAAGAGCTGACTGTATGAGTGACGCCAAAACATGACCCAAACCACCAAAACTTTTGCCGCAACGGGCCACCAGACGGGCCATGCGCAGCTGCCGCAATTGCACCTCCCCCGCAACGAGGGAATGGCGCTCGACCTTGATTGGGTTGCGCGTGCTACAGCAAATCGATCTGCAATTGAACGGCGCGCAGCCACAATTGGCACACGGCGCAGCGTGAAAAAAGCATATCAAACAGCATGGCTCGCCCGCGCCGTAACGATGATCGACCTGACCACATTGTCAGGCGATGACACCAAAGCGCGTGTGGCGCGGCTTTGTGAAAAGGCCAAGCAGCCCGTGCGCGCAGATATTCTAGAGCGTCTGGGACTGCCGCAGATCACAGTGGGGGCGGTCTGCGTCTATCACGACATGGTCGAGCCCGCGCTTAAGGCGCTGGAGGGCAGCGGCATCCCTGTGGCAGCGGTATCCACCGGTTTTCCTGCGGGGTTGTCGCCCTTTCATCTGCGCGTGGCAGAGATCAAGGAAAGCGTTGCCGCGGGCGCGCAAGAAATCGATATTGTGATTTCGCGCCGCCATATCCTCGAGGGGAATTGGCAGGCGCTTTATGACGAGATGCGAGAGTTTCGCACGGCTTGCGGCGCGGCCCATGTCAAAGCGATCTTGGCCACAGGCGAACTTGGAACATTGCGCAATGTCACGCGCGCAAGCCTCGTTTGCATGATGGCGGGCGCAGATTTCATCAAGACCTCAACAGGTAAGGAAGCGGTCAATGCCACCCTACCCGTCAGCCTAACCATGATCCGCGCAATCCGCGCTTATGAGGCGCGCACAGGGTTTAAGGTCGGCTACAAACCCGCAGGTGGCATTTCCAAAGCGAAGGACGCGCTGACCTATCTGGCGCTAATGAAAGAAGAATTGGGACAAGCTTGGATGTCCGCGCAGGTTTTCCGCTTTGGCGCGTCCTCTCTCCTTGGCGATATTGAACGCCAACTCGAACACCAAGCCACGGGTGCTTATTCCGCCCGTTACAATCACCCGATGGCCTGAGGCAGATCATGAATATCACCGAAATTTTCGAAACCATGGACTATGGCACCGCGCCCGAAGCCGATACTGAGGCGCGCGCATGGATTGCGGGGCATCATGGCCAGTTTGGACATTTCATCAATGGCAGCTTCACTAAAGGCCAAGATCATTTGGAAACCCGCAACCCTGCCTGTGGCGAGGTTTTGGCGCATGTCGCGCAAGCAACTGAAACGGAGATAGACACGGCCATTAGCGCGGCGCGAAAGGCCTTTGGGCCATGGTCACGGCTCAGCGATCATGCGCGCGCGCGCTACCTTTATGCTTTGGCGCGAGCCTTGCAAAAACACAGTCGCCTCTTTGCAGTTCTCGAAACTCTCGACAATGGCAAGCCAATCCGCGAGGCACGCGATGTCGACATTCCGCTTGCTCAGCGGCATTTCTACTATCATGCAGGCCTCGCCCAATTGCGCGGAACTGTTGCCGAAGACCATCAACCGCTTGGCGTTTGTGGGCAAATCATCCCTTGGAACTTTCCGCTGTTGATGCTCGCTTGGAAAATTGCCCCTGCCTTGGCCGCGGGCAATACGGTTGTGTTGAAGCCTGCGGAATTCACCCCGTTGACCGCCCTTCTATTCGCAGAAATCTGTCAGGAGGTTGGCCTGCCCAAAGGTGTTGTGAACATCATGACAGGTGATGGCACAGCGGGTGCCTATTTGGCCGCGCATGCAGGTATCGACAAATTGGCCTTCACAGGCTCAACCGAAGTTGGGCGCAAAATTTATCAAGCCCGCGCAGGATCAGGCACGAAACTCAGCCTCGAATTGGGTGGTAAATCGCCTTTCATCATCTTTGATGATGCCGATCTCGACAGCGCTGTTGAGGGCTTGGTTGATGCGATTTGGTTCAATCAAGGGCAGGTCTGTTGCGCGGGGTCACGCCTGTTGGTGCAGGACAGCGTGGCCGATGAGGTCTATGCCAAAATTCGCGCGCGGATGGCAAAACTGCGCGTGGGTGATCCGCTGGATAAATCCATCGACATCGGTGCGATGGTCGATGACAGCCAAGCCGCGCGCGTGCGCGACATGGTGTCGGGTGTTGATGCATTCAGCCCTGAATGTGCCTTGCCTGAGACAGGCTGCTTTTTGCCGCCGATGCTGATCACTGATCTCGGCACCGCCCACCCCCTGATGCAGGAAGAAATTTTTGGCCCCGTTCTTGTGGCCGCGCGGTTTCGCACCCCTGAGGAGGCCGTGAGCCTTGCCAATAACACGCGTTACGGCCTTGCCGCGTCAATCTGGAGTGAGAATATCAGCCTTGCGCTTGATATTGCCCCGAAATTGGCAGCGGGTGTTGTCTGGGTCAATGGCACCAATATGTTTGACGCTGCTGCGCCCTTTGGCGGGGTGCGTCAATCAGGGGTTGGTCGTGAAGGTGGGGTTGAGGGGCTGCGCGCCTATATGAAGGTACCGCTGCCCCTGACCAAAATTGAAAAACCAGTGCACCACCCCGCCCCTGCAACGCCCAAGCAAGCCAATACACCCGCGATAGACCGCACCGCCAAACTTTACATTGGCGGCAAACAAGCCCGCCCTGATGGCGGCCATGTCATTCCAATTTGGTCAAAATCGGGTGACATGCTTGGCCAATTGGGCCGCGGCAACCGCAAGGATATTCGCAACGCCGTTGAGGCTGCGGAAGCCGCGTCAGGATGGGGCACGATGCCAGCCCATAGCCGCGCGCAAATCCTGTATTACCTCGCCGAGAATTTGGCGGCGCGCGGACAGGAATTTGCGGAACGTCTCTGTGATCTCACAGGACAATCCAGAGCCACCGCCAAAGCGGAGGTTGAAACAAGCCTAAGCCGCCTGTTCAGCTATGCCGCATGGGCCGACAAATTCGCAGGCGAAGCGCGGGCCGTGCCGTTGCGCGGCTTGGCGATGGCGCTACGCGAGGCGGTCGGGGTGATTGGCATCATAGCCCCGCAAAACGCCCCGCTCTTGGGCGCAATTTCGCTTCTTGCGCCTGCGGTCGCGATGGGGAACCGCGTGGTTCTCCTGCCCAGTTTGGAAGGTGGTCTTGCGATGACCGATTTCTATCAAGTGCTCGACACATCCGATGTGCCCGCAGGCGTGATCAATATTGTGACGGGCAACCCATCCGAGATGGCCACAGATTTAGCAGCGCATATGGCCGTTGATGCAATCTGGAATTTCAATGCAAATATAGAGGCGCATCTCATGGACACTAAGGCCTCTCTCAACCTCAAACGCAGTTGGGGCCTGGCAGGCTTTAAGGGCAAAAGTCCCGACTGGCGCAATCCCGCTTGTGAGGGCGTGGTATTTTTGGAAGAAGCAACTGAAGTCAAAACCGTTTGGGTTCCATACGGGGCCTGAGGACCAAACCATTTCATGACCAGCCCACGCTACACCAAGCTTATTGATAGCCTGCCCGCAAAAGTCCCGTTTGTCGGCCCCGAGGCGCAAGAACGCGCGCAAGGCTTTAACTTTGTCGCAAGGCTTGGCGCCAATGAAAGTGTTTTTGGCCCTTCGCCCAAGGCGATCGCCGCAATGCAGGCCGCAGCGCGCGATGTGTGGATGTATGGCGATCCTGAACTCCATAATTTGCGGCATGCCCTTGCAGCGCTCCATAGGGTCGCGCCTGAAAACATCGTGGTGGGCGAAGGGATAGACGGGTTACTTGGATATTTGGTGCGGCTGTTGGTGGCCGAGGGGGATGCTGTCGTTACCTCGCTTGGGGCTTACCCCACTTTTCTTTACCATGTCGCGGGATTCGGTGGGCAGGTTACGACTGTGCCCTACAAAGACGATCACGAAGACCCTGAAGCACTGCTTGCGGCGGCGCGGGCGACCGGCGCAAAGCTGCTTTATCTTGCAAATCCTGACAATCCTATGGGCACATGGCACAAGGCCGAGGCAATCGAACGGCTTATCGCCGCGCTGCCCCCTGAGACGGTGCTAATCTTGGACGAGGCTTATGCCGATACAGCGCCGCAAGAGGCCATTCCTGCGATGGATGTCAGCCATCCCCGTGTGATCCGAATGCGCACCTTCTCCAAAGCCTATGGTCTTGCGGGGCTTCGCGTGGGTTATGCCATCGGCCATTACCAGCTGATCCGTGCGTTTGACAAAATCCGCAACCATTTTGGGATGGGGCGTATCGCACAAGCGGGCGCTTTGGCGGCCCTGAAGGATCAAGATTACCTCAATCAAACCGTTCAGAAAATCACCCAAGCCCGCGCCGAGATTGCCCGTATCGTGCAAGAGAATGGTTTAACGCCGCTGCCTTCGGCCACGAATTTCGTGGCGGTGGATTGCGGTCGCGATGGCGCCTATGCAGAGGCGCTTCTCAACGAGTTAACCAAGCGCGGCGTATTTCTCCGCATGCCCGCGATTGCCCCGCTCAATCGCACAATCCGCATCTCATGCGGGGATGCCGCGATGTTGGCACATCTTGAGGCAGAATTGCCAAAGGCGCTTGCCACCTTCGGCTAGATCAGCCTGCTTCGCCAATGACCTCAATCGCGGCCTCTAACCCTGTTGGGTCATGCGGGATCTGCATCGCCTTCATACCTGCTTGCAAACTGCCCAACAGGCCCAAAACCATATGCGCATTCACGTGCCCCATATGGCCGATACGGAAAAAATCAACTGCTCGCGCAGGGTCAGGCCGCAACCCCTGCAACGGGATGCCCAGTGTCACGCCTGCCGTTGCTGTCATCCAATCACGCATCTTCGCGCCATTCCCCGTGCCCATATCCACGGTGGTCACAGCATGCGAGCGTTTAGCAGGATCCGCAATATTGGCCGCAACAGGGCCATTCGCACCCCAACGATCTAAGGCCGCCCATACGGCACGGGCCAAAGTCGCATGGCGCGCCCAAACGGCCTCCAACCCTTCTTCATGCAAGATCATGTCCAAAGCCACACGCAACCCGTAGAGGTGATGGGTCGGCGCAGTGCCGTTGAAATATTTGTAAAATTCGGTCGGATTCACACGGGGCCGCCAATCCCAATAGGGCGTCACACAATTGGCCCGTCCCCGCGCTTGATCCGCTTTTTCCGAGAAATAGACAAACCCAATCCCGGGCGGGGTCATCAAACCCTTTTGGCTGCCTGTGACCATCACATCCACGCCCCATGCGTCAAATTCAAACGCATCACAGGCGAGACAGGCGATGTTGTCAGAGAATAACAGCGCGGGGTGCCCCGCTGCATCCAAGGTCTGCCGCAAGGCCAAAATATCATTGCGCACACTGCTAGAGGTATCCACCTGCACCGCGAGAACGGCCTTGATCTCATGAGCCTTATCTGCCGCCAAGGCCTCAGCAACACGGGTCATGTCGATATCGGATTGAGGGCCAAAATCAATGATCTCGCAGTCAATACCCAGACCCGCCGCAAACTCGCCCCATCCAAGGCAGAAGCGCCCCGTGCCAAGCACCAAAATCTTGTCGCCCCGCGACAGCGTGTTGCACAGCGCCGCCTCCCAGACACCATGACCATTGGCAATATAAATCGCCACATTCGCCTTTTGCGCACGACCAACCGCCTTGAGATCAGGGATCAGCCCATGCACCATTTCGACCAACTCGCCCGTGTAAATATTCGGCGCGGGACGATGCATGGCCTGCAATACGCGATCAGGCATGACCGAAGGGCCAGGAATGGCAAGATAGTGACGACCGTTGGCAAGGCTCATGGAAGTGTCCCTTTGTTGAAATCGGCAAAAAGCAAGGCACAGGCTTTTGCGTCTTGGTGCAATTTCAATTACTCTGACGGCCTTGGCAAGAGCGCAAGAATGATTAGCTCTCTGGTCAAGACAAGGGAAAAAGCGCCATGACCAAAGAGCAGCCACAAAATCGTAAAATCATTGAGGTATCAGGGTCTGACCGCGAGAAATTCTTGCAAGGTTTGACCACCAATGCCGTCCCTGAAGATGCCGAAGGGCTGCGCTACAGCGCGATCCTGAGCCCGCAAGGGAAGTATCTGGCTGATTTTTTGATGCTGACCCGCGGCGATCGCGTTTTGCTTGATGTGGACGGTGATTTGGCCGCACCGCTGATGCAGCGCTTGTCGATGTATAAGCTGCGCGCAGATGTAGCACTGACCCTCTCGGATATGACAGTGGCCGTGGGGCATGGCACCCTGCCACAAGGGGCATATGCTGATCCGCGTGACCCTGCCCTTGGTTGGCGCGCCTATGGCCAGTCGGGCTTGCCCAACTTATGGGATGCAGCAGAATGGAAAACAACGCGCATTGCCCATTTGATCCCCGAGCATGGGCGCGAACTGATCCCCAATGACAGCTATATCCTAGAACTTGGATTTGAGCGGCTAAATGGTGTGGATTTCAAAAAAGGGTGCTATGTCGGCCAAGAGGTGACAGCGCGGATGAAACACAAGACCGAGTTGCGCAAAGGGCTGGCGCGGGTTACGGTCAGCGGCACAGCTGCGGAAGGCGACCTCATCACCGCGAACGGCCGCGAGGTCGGGCAGCTTCATAGCATTTCTGGGGATCAAGCACTGGCGTACTTACGTTTTGACCGCGCCCAACCTGTTATGCAGGCGGGCGCAGCCGAGGTGCATTTCGCGGAGTAATCACCCGTCGATTTTATCCTGCGTGCGGTTCAGGAAATTATCGGCAGAATGACGCTCGTGCAATTGCCCTTCAAGCGGGCCATAGGTGCGGTTGACCATCGCACCGCGCTGCACAGCAGGGCGGGCATAGAACCGCTCGGCCCAAGCGACCACATTTTTATAGTCATGCACAGAGAGAAACTCACCCGCGTCATAGGCCTCACCGCGCACAAGGCGACCATACCATGGGGCAATGGCAATATCGGCAATGGTTATCTCATTCCCCACCATCCAATCGCGCCCTGCAAGATGACGATCAAGCACATCCAATTGGCGCTTCACCTCCATCGCGAAACGATTGATCGGGTATTCTTGCGCAAATGGGGCATAGGCATAGAAATGCCCAAAACCGCCGCCCAAATAGGGCGCGCTTCCCATTTGCCACATGAGCCACGACAAGAGTTCTGGCCGATCCTCTGGGCGGCCCAAGAAGGCGCCAAATTTTTCGGCCAAATGCATCAAAATCGCGCCCGATTCAAAAACGCGCACAGGGGTTTGGCCAGAATAATCCATCAGCGCGGGAATTTTCGAATTGGGGTTCACATCAGTAAAGCCGGAACCGAACTGATCGCCATCCAGGATACGGATCAGCCAAGCGTCATACTCCGCCGCATGACCCGCGGCGAGCAATTCCTCGAACATCACCGTGACCTTTACCCCGTTGGGGGTGGCTAATGAATAAAGCTGAAACGGATGATCGCCCCGTGGCAAATCCTTGTGATGGGTAGGCCCTGCAATTGGGCGGTTCAAACCCGCCCATTTGCCGCCATTTTCCTTGTCCCAAACCCAAACCTTTGGCGGTGTATATGGCGCATTTTCCGACATGATCCGTCCCTCATTTCTTGAACATAAAAAGGAACCTAACCCTTTCAGGTCAACGCGCTGTTGCAGCGCCCGCAAACATGGGCATGGCTGTGGCTGCCCACATCAGGCAGGATCTTCCAACAGCGCGCACATTTTTCGCCATCCGCTTTGGCAAAGACCACACCAACCCCCTCAATTTCGGGCAAGGTGAAGGCATCCGCGGGCATCGCCTCATCGCTCAGCGTGACCGCAGAGGTGATGACCAAATCCTCGAACTGCACAGATTGCAGCGCTGCGCGCATTGCGGCATCTGCCACGTAGATCACAGGCGCGGCTTCTAGGGAGGCCCCAATCACCTTGTCACGGCGCTGCACCTCAAGCGCGGCTGTCACCACGCGGCGCGCACGGCGGATCATCGCCCATTTCGCGGCCAAGTCTGGATCATGCCACGCCGCAGGGGTGTTGGGGAAATCCACCAGATGCACTGAGGCCTCAGGGTCTTTGTTCCGCTCAAGCCAGACCTCCTCCATGGTGAAGGTCAAAATTGGCGCAAGCCAAGTGGTCAGGCGTTGGAATAGGTGATCCAAAACTGTGCGCGCCGCACGGCGTTGCGCAGTATCACCATCACAATAAAGCGCGTCTTTGCGGATATCGAAGTAAAAGGCCGACAAATCAGTGGTCGCAAAATTGAACAGCGCTTGGAACACGCCTTGGAAATCATATTTCGCATAGCCTTCGCGCACGATCCGATCCAACTCTGACAAACGATGCAGGATGAACCGCTCCAACTCGGGCATATCAGCGGCTTCTGTGCGGTCGGTTTCCGTTAAATCACCCAAGGAGCCAAGCATAAACCGCATCGTATTGCGCAAACGGCGATAGCTGTCGGCCACGTTCTTCAAGATCTCAGGCCCGATGCGCAAATCCGCCGTGTAATCGGATTGCGCCACCCAAAGCCGCAGAATATCGGCGCCATATTGGTCAATAACCGCCTGCGGCGCGACCGTATTGCCCAAGGATTTGGACATTTTCATGCCCTTCTCATCCAGCGTGAAGCCATGGGTCAGAACACCGCGATAGGGCGCGCGACCGATTGTGCCGCAAGCCTGCAACATCGAGGAATGGAACCACCCGCGATGCTGGTCTGTGCCTTCGAGATAGAGATCGGCAATCCCGTCCTCTGAGCCATCCTCGCGATCCCGTAAGACAAAGGCATGGGTCGAGCCAGAGTCAAACCAAACATCCAAGATATCAAAGACCTGCTCATAGGCATCTGGGTCATATTCATTGCCCAAGAAGCGGGCTTTGGCCCCCTCCTTATACCATGCATCTGCGCCCTCAGCCTCAAAGGCCTCAAGGATGCGGGCATTCACCGCGTCATCGCGCAGTAAGAAATCGGGGTCACTTGGCTGTGCATCTTTTTTGACAAAACAGCTGAGCGGCACACCCCATGCACGTTGCCGCGACAACACCCAATCGGGCCGCGCCTCGATCATCGAATGCAGACGATTGCGCCCGGTCTGCGGTGTCCATGTCACCAATTCATCAATCGAGCGCAGCGCGCGTTCGCGGATGGTCTTGCCATAGTTGTCATCCCCGCCAATCTCGCGATCAATGGCGGCGAACCATTGCGGGCGGTTCAGGCGGATCACAGGCGCTTTTGAACGCCAGCTATGCGCGTCCGAGATGGTGATGCGGCGGCGGGCCAGCAGGCCGCCAACCTCAACCAGCTTGTCGATCACGGCCTTATTGGCCTTACCCGCCTTGCCGTTTTCTTCGATGACGCGAAGCCCTGCAAAGAAAGGCAGATCAGCGCGGAAACTGCTGTCATCCAGAATATTATAGGTCATCTCAAGCCCATGCTTGAGGCCGATTTGATAGTCATCATCCCCGTGACTTGGCGCGGTATGCACGAAACCCGTGCCCGCATCATCGGTGACATGGTCGCCTGCAAAAAGTTTGACCTCAAAATCCCATTCGCCATTCGCGCCCTCAGCCCCATTCAGCGGGTGATGGGTGACAAGCGTGGCCAATTCATCGGCGCTGACGTCACGCAGGCGCGTGTAGTGGCCCGCCTCAAGACGCATCGCGCCAAGCGCATCCTCGGCCAGTTTATCAGCTACAAGATACCGATCACCAACCTTGGCCCAACATTCGTCAGGGGTCGCGGTGACCTCGTAAAGCCCGTAGGAAATCGAAGGGCCAAAACAAATCGCGCGGTTTTGCGGAATCGTCCAAGGGGTGGTTGTCCAGATCACGACAAAAGCACCACCAAGCACGCCAGAATTCTGCACCTTGAACGGCACCCAAATCGCATCGGTCTGGCGGTCGTGATATTCCACTTCCGCCTCGGCCAATGCGGTCTTTTCAACGGGCGACCACATCACGGGCTTCGAGCCTTGGTAAAGCGCGCCGTTCATCAGGAATTTCATAAACTCGCCCGCGATCACCGCCTCGGCGTGGAAATCCATGGTGAGGTATGGCTTGTCCCAATTCCCTGTTACGCCAAGGCGCTTGAACTCCGCGCGCTGCACATCAATCCACCCTTCGGCAAAGCGGCGGCATTCCTGACGAAAATCGACAACGTCAATTTTATCCTTATCTTGGCCTTTGGCGCGATAGGCCTCCTCAATCTTCCATTCGATGGGCAGGCCGTGACAATCCCAACCAGGAATGTAGCGCGCCTCATGGCCCATCATCTGTTGGCTGCGCACAACCATATCCTTCAGCACTTTGTTCAGTGCGTGACCGATATGCAGATTACCATTGGCATAGGGGGGGCCATCATGCAGCACGAATGGTGGGCGTGGCGCGCCTGCCTTAGCCGCCTCTGCCGCCTTGTCGCGCAGGCGTTGATAAACGCCAATTTTCTCCCAACGGGCCAGCCAATCAGGCTCGCGCTGTGGCAGGCCTGCGCGCATCGGGAAATCAGTTTGGGGAAGGTTCAACGTGTCTTTATAATCGGGAAGATCGGCACACATGGGAAGGACGTCCTATTGGCTGAAACGGGTTATGGCAAGCCATGACCAATGAGAGGGGAAAGAGCGGCGCGATAGCTCAACACCTTAGTCCCGGCGGCCCTGCTGATCAGAGCGCCGGGCAGATAATTCGTAGGGAAATCTGCGTGTTCATCCGTCTCATGTTTAGCCCTATATCGCTGCAGGCGCGCGGGGTAAAGCTGCGCTTTGCGCGATCAGCCCTTTGACCCCGTGAAAAGCCCAGAAAATGCCTCGGATAAAACACTGCGCAAAGCTGGGCGGGGTAAGGCGTGAAAGGGCAAAGGTCGGCAAAGCTGCATCGCAATTACCCCAAGCCGCGCGGTCATCGCCCCATTGAAGACGCCTTCACCAAAGCGGCGCGATAATTTCCCTACCAATGACCCGCCCAAAGTAGAACTGAGCAAATCATCCCCAATGGCAATGGCCCCTGTCGCCACAAGTTGCGCAATCGCTGACCGCGCCAAGCGCATGGCGCCAAACGTGCCCGCACGCC
Source organism: Roseobacter sp. HKCC-CH-9208 (assembly GCF_037805125.1). Taxonomy (NCBI): domain Bacteria; kingdom Pseudomonadati; phylum Pseudomonadota; class Alphaproteobacteria; order Rhodobacterales; family Roseobacteraceae; genus Roseobacter; species Roseobacter sp. HKCC-CH-9208. The sequence goes on from NZ_JBBLYK010000001.1 coordinate 929,220, forward strand.
CGCCATAAATCTCGGCCACACGGCGGATCATCCGCAGATTGATCCAAAAGCTGATGACCATATCAAGCGACCCCATCGGGACGAGGGCCGTGACACTGGCAACACGGCGGGTGGCTTGGGCCACCTCAGCACGGGCCTGTGCATCTAGCCCTTCCAAAAACGCTGTCTCAATCACGCCCATTCGCAAATCTGCATCAAGCACATCCTCGACACTCTGCAAACGGTGGTCTGCTGCGCCCTGCACGCCCATGCGGTCGCGATAAAGCGCGCGCAGTTTGGGGATCAAAGCGGAAAGCTGTGCTAGGTTTTGGGCGGTCAAGGCCGATTGGGCCTCAGCCTGCAAAGCCGTCATGCGCGACAGCCGCGCATAGGCCCGCCATTCGCTGATCGCAAAGACGATCACAGCCACGAAAAACAGGCCCACAATCGCAAGGGCCACCTGCCCCCAGATTGTGCCGCGCGCCATCATATCAAGAACAAAACCCCAAACAGCGTTGATCAACAGAGCACTGGCAAGGCCGCCCGCCGACCAGAGCAAAAACCGCGATGCACCTGACATCTTTTGGGGCGCGGGCGGTTCATCGGGCGCGGCGGATGGCGCGTCAAAAATCGCAGGCGCGTCCACGGGGGATGCGCCACCAACGCTCTCCGCTGCCTCATCCAAAATGATTGGGTTTTTCCGCGTGGCCATACGCCCCCCCTCCTCACTTCTCCGTCACCCGCAAGGGAGAGCATAAGCAAAGAACCCTGCAGAGGAACAGTCACAAAAAAGCGCGCCACAGGGGGCGCGCTTTTGATCTTCTGAACTTGTGGCGGCGAAGATTAGTTCTTCGCGTAGAATTCAACCACGAGGTTTGGTTCCATCACGACAGGGTATGGCACATCGCCCAAACCAGGAGTGCGCACGAAAGTCGCGGTCATTTTGGAATGGTCGGCCTCGACATAGTCAGGCACATCACGCTCTGCCAATTGCACAGCTTCCAGAACTGTTGCCAATTGCTTAGATTTCTGACGCACCTCAACAACATCACCCTCTTTCACGCGATAGGATGGGATATTGACGCGCTTGCCGTTCACCAAAACATGGCCGTGGTTTACGAATTGGCGGGCCGCAAAAACGGTTGGCACGAATTTCGCGCGGTAAACAACGGCGTCCAAGCGGCGCTCCAACAGGCCGATAAGGTTTTCACCTGTATCACCTTTTACGCGCTCTGCTTCTGCATAGATGCGGCGGAATTGCTTTTCGGTCAAATCGCCGTAATAGCCCTTCAGCTTCTGCTTGGCGCGCAACTGCGTGCCGAAGTCAGACAGTTTCGCCTTGCGGCGCTGACCATGCTGGCCTGGGCCATATTCGCGGCGGTTTACTGGGGATTTGGGGCGGCCCCAAATGTTTTCGCCCATGCGGCGGTCGATTTTATACTTGGCAGACGTGCGTTTGGTCACGGCTGATCTCCTTCGTTAGAACGCCCCAGATCGGAGCTATGAAGGGCGTTGTCCTTTGCCGCTGCTTTCGCTTTGGCCGACAGGCATTCCCTTGCGGGGGCCACCAACACCAATGAAAAGAAGCACCGCAAACGGTGCCTCAGTGACGCGCGGGCTATAGGGGATTCCTCGCGCTGTCAAGCGCATGGGGGAATTCAAGCCTAGCTTAAGCCGTAAATCCCACGCGATGGCCCTAGATGCGCGGATAAAATCGCGGCCTCCGCCGCGCCCAACATCCGCCGCACAGCGGGGCCAAAAAGATCGGGATGCCCTGCAAGATATAGGTGACGTTCATAACGGTCATCTAGGCAGGCGGCCGCATCGGCATCCATCTCGTCCTCGGGCAGTGCCGCATAAGCCGGGTGGAAACTTTCAACCGCGACACTGTTTGCAATCAAGACCTGATGCCCCTCAAGCATCACGTGAAATATGTGACAGAGGCCGCGCGGTGATCCACCCGCGCAGCCAAATCCCCTACCAAATCCTGTGCGCGCATCATGACCCCATCTTCGCCCCAAAGCGCCCGCGCCTCGGGCGATTTAATCAACACGCGATGATCAGGGGACACCAAGAGATCGGGTTCAGGTTTGCCTTTCCCAAAAAGACCCTGCGGCAATCGAATTGGGCAAAGATGTGGCATGGCAAAAAGTTGCGCGCCTGACAGGCTGCGCTGGCCCACCCATAGGACTTCTTTCAGACCATTGTCGCGGGTGACAAGATAATCCCCTGCCCGCACATCCTCGACCGCAATTTCCCCTTTCAGTGCCGCCAATCGCGTGCCTTTGACAAAGCAAACAATAGGGCCTTGGCGCCGAAAGCGCGCGGAACACCCGCCGCCCAAAGAGATGATTGTCAAATGTTGGCGCGAGGGTGGCATGCCATCGGGAAAGAGCAACACCGTTTCGCGGCTATCCTCAAGGGTAAGGGGAACGGCACTAAAAAACCGCACACCATCGGACAGCACCATCACATCACGATACAGGGGATCGTCAAAGTCGCTCGACAAGTGAGGCAGGGGCGCGGGTCTTTGCATGAACTTATGCACGACCCGCGCCGCTTTGGCACGAAGTTGGAGAAGATCACGGCTGGATGTCAGAACAAGGGCGGCGTCTTTGCCTTCAAGCGGGAAGGCACGACCGTGCCAGCTCCAACTCATCCCTTCAGCCAGATCTTTCTTGTTATAGTCCGAGTCTCCCTCGATCCGCGTCTGCGCCCAAGAAATGATGAACGCACCGCGCAACCCCATGCTCATGCGATGCCTGCCTTACTTGCCTCAATGCGTGCCGTTTATGTTTCGGCTTGGGAGGCAAGCTAGCATGGGTGATTCGTTCTGTGAATCCCCTTTGACGCGCTTTGGAACCAAATCGCATTATTAAAAATCCTTGCAAACGTCACTCTCGCCAAAGGCGAGCGCACAATAAACCTGACGGGGCCAGATTACGGCAGCCGCGTTCACAAGGCAGTTAATAATAAAATTGTGTATAAAATTTGTTTATGATTGTGGTGCATTATCCACAGGACCTTAGCCGCATTTTGAATAGCCACAATCGGTGCAGGTCATGCACCCCTCGCTCATCCGCATCGCAGACGACCCACAGGAATTACACTCTGCCGCCCCTGTGCGGCCTGCACCCAAATCATAAACCTCGGCGGTGGGGTCGGTTTTCAACCCCATCCCCTCGCCCGAAATAAACCCAATTGAGATCAGATGCCGTTCGATAACACCGCCAATCGCCGCTAAGATCGAGGGCACATATTTACCCCCAATCCATGCCCCCCCGCGCGGATCAAACACGGCTTTGAGTTCTTCTACCACGAAACTCACATCACCGCCGCGGCGGAAGACAGCCGACATCATCCGCGTCAACGCCACTGTCCACGCATAATGTTCCATATTCTTGGAATTGATAAACACCTCAAACGGCCTACGATGACCGCTGAGCACTACGTCATTGATCGTGATATAAATCGCGTGCGGGCTATCGGGCCATTTCAGTTTATAGGTATTGCCCTCTAGGGTCTGCGGCCGCTCTAGCGGCTCGGAGATATAAACCACTTCGCCCGTAGAGGCCTCGCGCGCGGTGGCGCCATCTGACTTTGCTTCTGCCTCAGAAACACTCAGGACACTGCCTGTCACATCATTGGGGCGATAAGTGGTGCACCCCTTACAGCCCGTTTCATAAGCCTGCAGATAGACATCTTTGAAAGCCTCAAAGCTGATATCTTGCGGCACGTTGATGGTTTTCGAAATCGAACTATCCACCCATTTCTGCGCGGCTGCCTGCATGCGCACGTGATCAGCAGGGGCAAGGGTTTGGGCATTCACAAAAAACGCAGGCAATTCTGCATCACCCTGTTTTTCGCGCCAAAGTTTGACCGCGTAATCGGTCACCTCCTCCTCGCTGCGTGACCCATCCCGCTGCAACACTTTGCGCGTGTAGCTATAGGCAAAAACGGGCTCAATCCCAGAGGAGACATTTCCCGCATAAAGGCTGATGGTGCCTGTGGGCGCAATCGAGGTCAAAAGCGCATTTCGGATGCCATCTTTGGCTATCGCCTCGCGCAAATCTTGATCCATTTGCGCCATATTCCCGGACGCCAAGAACGCCTCGGCGTCAAATAAGGGGAATGCGCCTTTTTCTCGCGCCAATTCAACCGAAGCCCAATAGGCCGCATGGGCAATTTCCTTCATCCAAATCTCGGATTGCGCCACAGCGTCATCGGCCCCATAGCGCAGGCCAAGCATCAAAAGGGCATCGGCCAAACCCGTCACACCCAAACCAATGCGCCGCTTTGCTTGGGCCTCACGGGCCTGCGCCTCGAGGGGAAAACGGCTGGCATCCACCACGTTATCCATCATCCGCACAGCGACCCGCACCAAAACCTTAAGCGCATCAAGATCAAGGGCCGCATCCGCCTCAAAGGGCGAGCGCACAAGCCGCGCAAGGTTAACAGAGCCGAGCAAACACGCCCCATAGGGCGGCAAAGGTTGTTCGCCGCACGGGTTGGTTGCCGCAATAGTTTCGCAATAGGCCAGATTATTGGATTGGTTGATGCGATCGATAAAAATCACACCTGGCTCAGCGTAATCATAGGTCGATTGCATAATCTGGTTCCACAGGTCACGCGCCTGCACCGTGCGGTAAACCTTGTTATCAAAAACCAATTCCCAAGGCCCGTCCGCTTTGACCGCCTCCATAAAGGCATCGGTGACGAGGACAGAGACATTGAACATCCGCAGCCGCGCCGCATCAGATTTGGCGGTGATAAAATCTTCGATGTCTGGGTGGTCGCAGCGCATTGTTGCCATCATCGCGCCGCGGCGCGAGCCAGCGGACATAATCGTGCGGCACATGGAATCCCAAACATCCATAAAACTCAGCGGGCCAGAGGCATCCGCGGCCACCCCCTTAACATCCGCGCCTTTGGGTCGGATGGTCGAGAAATCATAGCCGATCCCGCCCCCCTGCTGCATCGTCAAAGCCGCCTCTTTGAGCATATCAAAAATGCCGCTCATGCTGTCGGGAATTGTGCCCATGACAAAGCAATTGAAAAGCGTGACACTGCGCCCCGTTCCCGCACCTGCCGTGATGCGACCAGCGGGTAGATATTTGAAATCCTCTAGGGCTTCGTAGAATTTTTCTTCCCAATAGGCGGGATCTTTCTCCACCGAGGCCAAAGCCCGCGCGATCCGCCGCCATGTGTCCTCGACAGTGCGGTCAATGGGTGTGCCATCGGCCTCTTTGAGGCGATATTTCATATCCCAAATTTGTTCAGCAATTGGGGCAGAAAAACGAGACATAGCGCAGACTTTCACGATCAGATGGGGAAACACAACCTAGGGGCCTTGTCGCAAGCGGTCAACTTGAACCTTGCGAAAAATAGCATAAAATATCTCGAGGGACTTTGGGGAATAGATGTGAGCAGCACCATAAATCTGGTCAAATTATGTGTCGGCGCCGAAGAGGTGCAGGATCTTTTGAACTGGCAAAAGAACCCGCGCGCTTTGGGGCCATCGGGCCTGCCGCGCCATGTGACACGGATGTGGCCCAAGCGTGAGGCAGAAATTCTTGCAGGCGGGTCGCTTTATTGGGTGTTCAAAGGATTGATCCTGTGCCGCCAAAAAATCTTGGCCCTAGAGGAGGTTGATCGCGGCGATGGGATCAGACGCTGCGGCATCGTTTTGGAACAAGACGTCACCCGCGTAACACCCACGCCCAAACGCCCGTTTCAAGGGTGGCGCTACCTCAAACCCGAAGACAGCCCCCGCGATTTAAACGCCAATCGCGCAGAAGAAGAAACTTTGCCGCGTGAATTGCAAACCGCTTTGGCCGAAATTGGCGTTCTTTAGATCGAAAGCTTGGTTTTCAGCCCATCAAGGGCGGCTCGGGCCCCATCCGTCCAATCTGCGCCGCGCGCCCGAAACAGCATCGCTTGGCTGCGCAAGATCATCCCATCCGACAGGATTTTCAGGTTATTGGCTCGCAAGGTTTCCCCTGTTGAGGTGATATCAGCGATCAATTCCGCCGTGCCATGCGCCACGGTGCCCTCGGTCGCGCCTTGGCTGTCAACCAATTGATAATCGGCAACCCCTGCAGCGCGCAGATAGTCCCGCACCAGACGATGGTATTTCGTGGCGATCCGCAAACGCATCCCATGGGCCTCGCGGAAATCTGCGGCAACAGCATCAAGATCATCCACGCAATCCACATCAATCCAACATTGCGGCACGGCCAAGACCAAATCCGCAAAGCCAAATCCAAGCTCGGCCAATTCTTCCACCGACTGATCCCATGCTGGGATCTTCTCACGCACAAGATCGGTGCCCGTCACGCCCAAATGAATGCGGCCTGCCGCCATTTCGCGCGGAATTTCTCCCGCAGACAGCAACATCAACTGCATATCCGCCCCCGAAACTTCGGCGGCATAATCGCGCTCTGAGCCTGCGCGGCGCATCTCAACCCCACGCGCTGCAAACCAATCAAAGGTTTTTTCCATCAACCGCCCCTTAGACGGCACCGCAATACGCAAAGTCATATGCCACCTCCCTGACGCGAGAGGCCATGCAGCAATTCAGGACGGATCACCCCGCCCACGGCGGCAATCTCACGGCCATTGCCCAAGATTTTGGTCAGCGCATCATAGCGTCCACCTGTGGCAACGGGGGGCATATGCGGGTCAGTTTCGTTGAAAAAGCCGAACACAAACCCATCATAATATTCCATATTCGTCCGCCCATAGGAGGCCTCGAACCATAGGTCATCTACGGCGACACCTGCGGCGGACAGCGCCTCAATACGGCGCACCAAGCCTGAAATGGCGCTGTCGATCTGCGGTAAATCCAGAGCCAAATCCCGCAATTGTGCAACTGCGTTCGGCAGGGTTTCGCGCAAGGACAAAACCCGCTCCAAGGCTTCGGCCTGCGCCGCCGAAATACTGGGCGCATCATCATCCTCAGCCAAAGCGCGCATACGGCGCAAGACATCAGCGGGGCTGCGCAACCCACTCCAATTTTCAGTGGCATCAATCATGGCTTCAGGCCCCAAATCCGCCATTTGGGCAATCAATGCTGCGCGGGTCGCAGGGGCATCGCTGCGGCCTGAAAAACGATCTAGCAAGCGCCGAAAACGGCGCGGGCGCCACACATGACGCCGCAAGGCGCGTTTGCGCCGCTCGGTTGTATCAAGGGCAGATATCGCGGCCAAAACCACGCCAATATCCCCTGTGACGGCACGCAGGCCATAAGGGGCAAGCAACGTGGTAAAGAGGGCAAAGACTTCGGCATCCGCGCGCGCAGGGTCATCACGATCAAACAGCTCATATCCCACTTGCAGATATTCGCTCGCGCGGGCGGGACTGGCCTCCTGTTTGCGGAAAACCTCGCCCATATAGCTGTAACGCGCGGGCTCCGCCCCGTCCGACATATGGCGCTGCACCACGGGCACGGTGAAATCGGGCCGTAGCATCATTTCGCCGCGATTGGGGTCATGCGTGACATAGGCCCGAGCGCGGATATCTTCGCCATACAGATCAAGCAGCGTATCAGCAGGCAGCAAATGATCGGCCTCAAAAGCCACGGCGCCCGCGGCTTGGAATGCCACAAAGAACCGCTCCGCTTCCGAACGAATGGCCGCTTTTTGGCTCATCCCTGACGCTCCAATATGGCGCGAATTTCAGCGACCAGATCACCGCGCGCCACTTCGCGCTGTGCAGGTTGCGCCTTCCATTCCTCAAGGCTTGCATTGGCTGCAATCTCGGCCCCTAAGATCAGATCCTTGATCTGAACCACGCCGCGCGCGGCCTCGTCCGAACCTTGGATGACCGCAACAGGGCTTTCGCGTTTATCGGCGTATTTCAACTGATTTCCGAAATTCTTAGGGTTGCCCAAGTAAACCTCGGCGCGGATGCCTGCATTGCGCAACTCAGTCGCCATGGCTTGATAATCCGCCATGCGGTCGCGATCCATGACCGTCACCACGACAGGCCCCTGCATTGCACCGCTGATCCGTCCCTTGGCGCGCAATGCGGCCAAGAGGCGATCAACCCCGATGGAAACACCCGTTGCAGGCACATCTTGGCCTGTGAAGCGTTTGACCAAATCGTCATAACGTCCGCCGCCTGCAACAGACCCAAATTGACGCGGGCGGCCTTTGTCATCCAGAATCTCAAAGGTCAACTCCGCCTCAAACACGGGGCCCGTATAATAGCCAAGGCCACGCACCACCGAAGGATCAATCACGATCCGGTCGGGGCCATAGCCTTGCGCATCAAGGAGCGTGGCAATGGTTTCAAGTTCGGCCACCCCAGCCTCACCAAGCGCAGATGTGCCAATCAGCTTACGCAGCATCACCAAGGTCTCGGCATTGCTATCTGCGCGCGCCAACAGGAATGCCACGATCTGATCGGCCGCTGCCGCATCAAGACCCACACCATCGATATAAGCCCCAGACTCATCCAAACGGCCCTTGGTCAGCAATTGGATCACGCCTTCGCGGCCCACTTTGTCGAATTTATCAATCGTGCGCAGCACTGCTTGGCGGGTGGCTTCATCCTCGGATGACAATCCAATGGTCGCCAGAACCCCATCCAAAACCTTGCGGTTGTTCACCCGCACCACATAATCGCCGCGCGGAATACCCACAGCCTCAAGCGTGTCTGACAACATCGCGCAAATCTCGGCATCCGCGGCAACGCTGGCCGCGCCGATCGTATCAGCATCGCATTGGTAAAACTGGCGGAAGCGCCCCGGCCCTGGCTTTTCATTGCGCCAAACGGGGCCAAAGGTGTAGCGGCGATAGGGGCTTGGCAAATCATTGCGATATTGCGCCGCTACACGGGCCAAGGGGGCGGTCATGTCATAGCGCAGCGCGACCCAACCGCCGTCTTCCTCCTCCTGCCAAGCAAAAACGCCCTCATTGGGGCGATCAGTGTCAGGCAGGAATTTCCCCAAGGCCTCCACGGTTTCCACGGCGGATGTCTCAAGCGGGTCGAAGCCATAGCGCTGATAGGTTTCGGCAATGTTGGCAAGCATCTCTTGCCGCTCCAACACCTCCGCGCCGAAGTAATCGCGAAATCCACGCGGCGTCTCTGCCTTAGGGCGGGGCTGTTTTTTCTCTTTTGCCATAACCATATCCTCGATCTCGCGCGTGGTGTAGCGCCCTCGCGTCAAAGGGGCAAGAGAGGGGTGGTCATGGGGCCCCTGCAAAGGTTAGTTTGCATCCGAACGCAATGACAGAATCCCAGACAAGGATCATAGGCCCCATGAGCGCCTCTCGCGATGATTTGGAGATGCATTTGGCCCATCTCACCCGCACAGTCGATGACCTCTCAGAGGTGGTCGCACGCCAAGATCGGGAAATCACCCGTCTCACTGCTCGTGTTGAGATGCTGATGCAGCGTGAGGCAGATCGTGAAGCCGCAGGCGATATGCCTGCCGCCAATCAAAAGCCGCCCCATTGGTGAATGGTTAGACCTCTTCTACCGCGATGACACCGCCCAAAGATTTCAGCGCCCCTTTTATAGCGGGATTGACGGGGTAATCCTCGCCCAAGAGGACTTCGACCTCACCCGGAAGATCGGCGGCTGTCAGGCATAATTGAATTGGGCCTGTCACCCGCGATGCATTGGTCTTTTTGGCCTCGCCCAACACATTGGCCAATTGCGGCAAAGCGGTCGCGTCCTCGACAAACACCCTCAAGCCTGTAGCCCCACCTTGTGCGGCAACCGCATCAATGGGCTGCACTGCGCGCGCAAGGAGTTTTAATTGCTCCGCTTCATAGGTGGCCTCAACGGTCAACACCACATTCTGGCCTGCCTCCAACAGATGCCGCGCAGACTCAAGCAGGTCGGAGAACACTGTGACTTCATAAAGGCCCGTTGGATCAGAAAGACCCACAAAGGCAAAACGGGTGCCGCGCTGGCTTTTGCGCTCTTGCTTGACCGCAACCGCCCCTGCCAATTTGGTGACAAAAGCCCCCCCTTGCACCCGCGCCTCAACCTCACGCAGCGACAAGCAGCCTGAGCGTTTCAAGCTTGGCATATATTCATCCAAAGGATGGCCAGAAAGATAGAAACCAACCGCCTGATGCTCTTGGGAAAGCCGTTCATTCGGCAACCAATCTGGCGGATTAGACAGGCGTGGCTCAGGCAAATCATCGCCCCCTTCCCCGAACAGGGAGGTCTGGTTTGATGATTTTTGATCATGAATTGCAGCAGAATAGGCGACCAGCGCATCCAAACTATCAAACACGCGGCGGCGGTTCGCATCCAATTCGTCAAAGGCGCCTGCGCGCGCCAACATCTCAAGCGGCCGCTTGCCCACCCGTTTCAAATCAACCCGCCGAGCGAAATCAAAGAGCGATGCAAAGGGATGATCTCCGCGCCCCTCAACGATCAGGCGCATTGCATCGACACCGACATTTTTCAAGCCACCCAAGCCATAGACCACGCGCCCGTCAGACACGGAGAACGTAGCAAGCGAGCGATTAACGCAAGGCGGCACGATCTCGATGCCAAGGCGACCCACCTCTTGGCTGTAAATAGACAGCTTATCCGTCAAATGGATATCGCAATTCATCACCGCAGCCATGAATTCGACAGGATGGTTCGCCTTAAGCCAAGCGGTTTGATAACTGACAACCGCGTAAGCGGCCGCGTGCGATTTGTTGAAGCCGTAATTGGCGAATTTTTCTAGAAGGTCGAACACTTCTTCGGCCTTGGCCTTGTCGACCCCATTTGCCTTGGCGCCTTCCACAAATTTGGGGCGTTCGGCATCCATGGCCTCTTTGATCTTCTTCCCCATGGCGCGGCGCAGCAAATCCGCACCGCCAAGGCTATAGCCTGCCATGACCTGCGCAATTTGCATCACCTGTTCTTGATATACGATGATGCCTTGCGTCTCTTCGAGGATGTGATCAATCAACGGATGGATCGAGGCACGCTCTTTGACCCCGTTCTTAACCTCGCAATAGGTTGGGATATTCTCCATCGGGCCCGGACGATAGAGCGCCACAAGGGCCACGATATCCTCAATGCAGGTGGGGCGCATACGCCTTAGGGCATCCATCATGCCCGAGCTTTCCACCTGAAACACCGCAACCGTCTTGGCCGAAGCATAGAGCGCATAGGTCGCTTCATCGTCTAACGGGATCGCGTTGATCTGGTTTTCTGCCCCCTCAGGCGGTTGATAGAGCGCGTGGCCATCTGGTGCGACATGCAAATCGCGGCCCGATGAATGGATCAGATCAATCGCATTTTGCACCACAGTCAGGGTTTTCAGGCCGAGAAAATCGAATTTCACCAAGCCCGCAGGTTCTACCCATTTCATATTGAACTGGGTCGCAGGCATGTCCGAGCGCGGGTCTTGGTAAAGTGGCACCAACTCGTCCAACGGGCGGTCACCAATCACCACGCCCGCGGCGTGGGTTGAGGCATTGCGCAAAAGCCCCTCGACCTGTTGCCCATAATCCAAAAGCCGCGCGACCACTTCTTCGGTCTGCGCTTCTTCGCGCAAGCGCGGCTCATCGGCCAAGGCTTTTTCGATGCTCACGGGTTTGACCCCCTCAACAGGGATCATTTTTGACAGGCGATCCACCTGACCATAGGGCATTTGCAAAACCCGCCCGATATCGCGCACAGCCGCCTTAGACAACAGCGCCCCAAAGGTGATGATCTGCCCCACGCGGTCGCGACCATATTTTTCCTGCACATATTGGATCACCTCCTCACGGCGATCCATGCAGAAGTCGATATCGAAATCGGGCATTGAGACGCGTTCAGGATTGAGGAAGCGCTCGAACAGCAAGCTATAACGCAGAGGATCAAGGTCGGTGATGGTCAAGGCATAGGCCACAAGGCTGCCTGCACCCGACCCGCGCCCAGGCCCAACTGGGATGTCGTGCTTCTTGGCCCATTTGATGAAATCGGCCACGATCAAGAAATAGCCCGGGAAGCCCATCCCCTCGATGATGTCCAATTCGAAATCGAGGCGCTTTTGATAGTCCTCAACTGATGCCGCATGCGGGATCACCGCAAGGCGCGCTTGCAAACCTTCATTGGCCTGACGCCGCAGTTCTTCCACCTCGTTCTCGGCAAAGCGCGGCAAGATCGGGTCGTGGGTGCGCGCGCGATAGGCGCAGCGCTGTGCAATCTCAACCGTGTTTTCAATCGCCTCGGGCAGATCAGCGAAGAGTGTCACCATCTCTTCGGGGGTTTTGAAATAATGCTGCGATGTCAGGATACGGCGTGGTTCTTGTTGATCGACATAGGCCCCTTGCGCAATGCAGATCAACGCATCATGCGCCTCATACATTTTTGGTTTGGGGAAATAGACGTCATTAGTCGCCACAAACGGCAGGCCCATCTTATAGGCCATATCAATCAAATGCGGCTCGCTCAGCGCCTCGGCCTCAGGTAGGCCTTGATCAATTGGGTGGCGTTGCAATTCAACATAAAGCCTATCTCCAAAGATCTCAGCCAATCGTGCCATCAATCCTTCGGCTTTGGCAATTTGCCCCGCAGAGAGCAGCGCGCCAAACGGCCCCTCAGGGCCACCAGAAAGACAGATCAACCCCTCATTATGCGCCGCCAATTCATCAAGGGTGACATGGGGAATTTGGCCATCGCCGCGCAAGTAGAAATGCGAATTCAGCTTTAATAGGTTCAAGTAGCCCTGACGCGATTTCACCAAAAGAACGATGCCGCGCGGGGGGCGAGGTTTCTCGCCCTGCGCTGCCGCCTCATAGGCCAAATCAATCTGGCACCCCAATATCGGCTGCACACCTGCCTTGACCGCATATTCGGAAAACTCAAGCGCGCAGAACATGTTGTTGGTGTCAGTCACTGCGACAGCGGGCATGCCTGCATCGGCCACCAATTGCGGCAAAGATTTGATCCGCATCGCCCCTTCAAGCAGCGAATATTCGCTATGCACACGCAAATGGATGAATCGAGGCTTTGACATAAACCCAGCCTATGAAATGCGCGCCGAGCAGAAAAGCAAAAAAGCCGCCTGCATCTCCAAAGGGATGCAGGCGGCCTTCACGGGAGGAACCCTGTCTCAATCAGACTGGATTAGCCATCCACGCGGATCGTGACGTTCTTCGGATCATAAGGGCTGTCTTCGGTAATTTCCGCATCATAAATTGCGCCCATGATCATCACCTTCAGCTTTTGCCCAACCTGCGCATAGTCAGCGTTCACATAGCCCATGCCGATCTGTTTTCCGAAATGCACGGAATAGCCACCTGATGTCAGACGCCCAACACGGGTTTCACCATCAAACAAGGCTTCGCGCCCCCATGGATCAGCATCCTGAGGCCCGTCTATCAACAGCGTCACACATTTAGAGCGGATACCCTTATCAAGCATTGCTTGCTTGCCATGGAACTCCTTGGAGAGATCAACAAAGCGATCTAGACCCGCCTCCAACGGCGTTGCATCACGGCCGAGTTCATTACCAAAGGCACGATAGGATTTCTCCTGACGCAGCCAGTTCTGCGCACGCGCACCAACCAGCTTAAGCCCATGCTTTTCGCCCGCGGCCATAAGTTGATCCCACAGGTGATTTTGCATCTCAATTGGATGGTGCAATTCCCAACCCAACTCACCCGTATAGGCCACACGCGCAGCGCGCACAGGCACCATGCCCAGCTCGATGTCGCGCACAGACAGCCACGGCGAACGCTTGTTCGAGAGGCGTGTTTCTGGCTCTGCGTCACGCACAAGCTCGTTCAAGATCGCGCGGGAATTTGGCCCTGCAAGGGCAAAGACACCCCATTTCGTGGTCACATTCTCGACCGCAAACCAGTTGCCTGTGCTTTGGGTTTTGGCCCAGAAATCTTCTTCGGCCTTGCGCAGATAATCGCCGTCATAGGCCTCCCACGCGCCTGCAGAGACGAGGTAGTAATCATTCTCAGCAATCCGCATGATAGTATATTCAGTGCGGGTCGTGCCTGCATCGGTCAGCGCATAGGTCAGGTTAATCCGCCCCACTTTGGGCAATGCGTTACAAGTGAACCAATCCAAGAAAGCAGTCGCCCCAGGCCCAAACACACGATGTTTGGCAAAGGCTGTTGCATCAATCAGACCAGCGGTTTTACGGATCGCTTCCGCTTCCTCGCGGGCAAAGTTCCACCATCCGCCGCGGCGGAAACTGCGCGCATCATGGTCGAAATGAGACGGCGCATCTTCGGGGCCATAGTAATTTGGACGTTCAAATCCGTTCACACAGCCAAATTGCGCACCAAGCGCCTTTTGACGATCATAGGCAGGTCCTGTGCGCAAAGGACGGCAGGCTTCGCGTTCTTCGTCAGGGTGGTGCAGGATATAGACATGCGCATAGCATTCTTCATTTTTGCGCGCTGCATATTCGGTCGTCATCCAATCTTGGCCGTAGCGCTTGGGATCAAGGCTCGCCATATCGATTTCCGCCTCACCTTCGACCATCATCTGTGCCAGATAATAGCCTGTGCCACCTGCCGCGGTGATGCCGAAGCTGAAACCTTCAGCCAACCACATATTCCGCAGGCCAGGCGCAGGGCCAACCAATGGGTTCCCATCGGGGGTGTAGCAGATCGGGCCATTGTAATCGTCTTTCAGACCCACTGTCTCACTGGAGGGGATGCGGTGGATCATGGACATATATTCTTCTTCGATCCGCTCCAGATCGAGCGGGAAGAGATCCGCGCGGAAACTGTCGGGCACAGCATATTTGAAGCAGGCAGGTGCGCCTTCTTCATAAGGCCCTAGGATCCATCCGCCGCGTTCTTCGCGCACATACCATTTTGCATCTGCATCGCGCAAAACGGGATGCTCAGGCGCGCCATTTTGACGGAAGGCCACCAGTTCTGGATCAGGCTCTGTGACGATATATTGATGCTCGACTGGGATGGCAGGGATTTTGATGCCCAACAATTTCGCTGTGCGCTGCGCATGGTTTCCTGTTGCGGTCACAACATGTTCGGCAGTGATCACTTGGGTTTCCTCAGACGGAACCAAATTGCCGCCCTTTTCGACCATCTTGGTGACCGTGACGCGCCATGCCTCGCCTGTCCATTCATAGCCATCAACTTGCCACTTGCGCTCGACGATCACACCGCGCTGGCGCGCGCCCTTGGCCATAGCTTGGGTCACGTCTGCAGGGTTGATATAGCCGTCAGTCGGGTGGAACAGCGCCCCTTTGAGATCTTCGGTGCGCACAAGCGGGTAGCGGTCTTTAATCTGCGCAGGCGTCAACCACTCGTAGGGGATACCAACTGTCTCAGCGGTTGATGCATAAAGGCGGAACTCGTCCATGCGTGCATCGGTCTGCGCCATGCGCAAGTTACCGACCACAGCAAACCCTGCGTTTAGGCCTGTCTCTTCTTCCAACGTCTTATAGAATTTCACAGAATAGTCGTGAATATGGCTGGTTGCGTAGCTCATGTTGAACAAGGGCAAAAGTCCAGCCGCGTGCCATGTCGAGCCAGAGGTCAATTCATCCCTCTCCAACAGCATCACATCCTGCCATCCCGCTTTTGCAAGATGATAGGCAATAGATGCGCCAACGGCACCGCCGCCGACAACCAAGGCTTTGACATGTGTCTTCATGATATCCGCTCCCGCGCGTGATCTGTGGTTGTCCCCTCTTGCCAGAGGTCAAGCCGCGCGGCCTCGCCCGCCCGACCGAAAAAAGACAGAAAACGACATCTATGACACAGGCCACATAATCAACAAAAAAAAGGCCCCTCTTAGGGGGCCTTTTTCATAACTTTTACCTTTCAAGCATACCTGCTTAGTGCAGGCGGCTTTCCACTTCAGCGATGGCCGCATCAATGCGCTTGTTCGCT
The DNA here is from genome assembly GCF_037805125.1 of Roseobacter sp. HKCC-CH-9208. Taxonomy (NCBI): domain Bacteria; kingdom Pseudomonadati; phylum Pseudomonadota; class Alphaproteobacteria; order Rhodobacterales; family Roseobacteraceae; genus Roseobacter; species Roseobacter sp. HKCC-CH-9208. Next base: position 945,029 of record NZ_JBBLYK010000001.1, read on the forward strand.
TCTGTTGCAGTGGTGCTGTCGGCCAAAATCTTTGCCGCAGCCGCAATTGCAACATCCACAGCACGGTTGCGCAATTCACGGGTCGCTTTTTCTTCGGCACTCGTGATCTGCTCCTCAGCTGCCTTTAGACGGCGCGCGATGGATTGCTTGAGGTCTTCTTTGGCAGCATCGGCAGCCAAACGGGCCTCTTCGCGGGCATGATCAATAATGCGCTGAGACTGTTCAGCCACTTCGCGGCTTTTGCGCTCATAGGCCGCCAGAACGGCTTGCGCTTCATCGCGTAGGTTGCGGGCCTCATCCAATTCGGAACGGATGGTTTCCGCACGGTCATCCAACATCTTTAGGATCATCGCAGGCACGTTGAAATAGAACAACAGCGCCAAGAACAAGATGAAGCCAATCAGCACCACGTAATTGGTGTTGAAGAAAGACGCAAAGCCGTAATCACCACCTGCTGCAAAAGCAGGCGCCGCGATTAGGGTCAGGGCAGATGTTGCCAATGTCGCGTAACGCAGTGTCATGGCTTATCCTTTCATCCGCTCTGCAATGGCCGCTTTCAGCGCCTTGGCATCTGGCTTGCCGCCACCAAGAGCTGTTACAATCTCGGCTGTCGCATCTTTTGCGACCGCTTCGATGTTTTTCACAGCGCTTGCGCGGATCTCACCGATACGCGCTTCAGATTCTTTTGCCTTCGCAGCGATCTGCGCATCCGCCTTTGCAGTGGCTTCCGCCAATTCAGCCGCGATTTCGCTGCGGGTCTGGGCAATGATGTCTTGCGCTTGCGCGCGCGCATCTGCGAGGGCTTCGTTATAGGCCTCTTCCGCTTGAGCAGCTCTAGCCTTCAGTTCTTCAGCAGCGGCAATGTCCTTTGCAATCACGCCTTGGCGGTCTGCCAAAACGGATGCAACGCGGGGCAACGCCACGCGGCTCAAGATCAAATAAACGACCACCAGTGTAACCACGAGCCAGAAAATCTGGTTCGGGAAGGTGGAGAAGTCGAGTTGCGGCATACCCCCCGAGGCGGCTTCACCACCATGGGCTGCACTGGCAACGTTGTGGGCAGTCTCTGCCATCATGTCCTCCTGGAACCGGTGATTACACTGGGCCGCTGTGGCGCGCTGCGCGCAAAGCGACCCAGCCGTAAGGATGGTTCGCTAAAGGCTTAGACTGCGAACATCAGCAGAAGTGCCACGAGGAACGCGAAGATCCCCAAAGCTTCTGCGAACGCGATGCCGATGAAGAGCGTTGCGGTCTGACCTGCAGCTGCAGATGGGTTACGCAAAGCACCTGCGAGGAAGTTGCCTGCAACATGGCCCACACCGATCGCTGCTGCGCCAGAGCCGATAGCGGCAAGGCCTGCACCGATGAATTGACCGAGTTCTGCGATATTGCCTTCCATTTCCGTTTCTCCTTACGTTGGAATTGGCTGAATAAATGTCCTGAACCGTGATCCGCTTAGTGGTGCGGATGCAGCGCGTCTTTCAGATAGACGCAGGTCAGGATGGTGAACACGTAGGCTTGGATCACGGATACGAGCACTTCGAGCCCGTAGATCGCGACAATGCCCAAGATTGGGGCGAAGGCCGCGGCGCCCATCGCGCCAGCGAAACCTGCAAACACTTTCAAAACTGCGTGGCCCGCCATCAGGTTACCGGCAAGACGGATAGAGTGGCTGACGGGGCGCACGAAGTAAGAAATCAATTCGATGATGGCAAGGATCGGGCGCAGCGCCAAAGGCGCGGAACTGACCCAGAACAGGCTGAGGAAGCCTGCGCCGTTCTTGATGAAACCCACCAAGGTCACTGTCAGGAACACCGCCGCCGCCAAAATCGCGGTCACCGCGATATGCGATGTCGTGGTAAAGCTCATTGGGATCAGGCCCAAGAGATTCGACAGCAAGATGAACATGAACAGGGCGAAAATGTAGGGGAAGAAGGGCAGCGCATCTTTGCCTGCAACATCTTCGACCATTTTGCGCACGAAGCCATAGATCAACTCAGCAACCGACTGGCCGCGCGATGGAACCACGGCGCGACCGCGCGTGCCCATAACCATCAAAGCCACAATCGCTATGACGCAGAGCGCCATCCAGAGCGTGGAATTGGTCGGCGTGTACCAGTTCAGCGTGTCACCAAACAATGGGGAGATGACGAATTGATCCATCGGGTGGATCGACAAGCCGCCTTCGTAATCGTCAAGAAGACCCAAGACGAAAAGCACAGCCGCAATGGCCAAAAGGACAAATGCAATCGGCTTGCCCGAATTGGAGGGCTTGCTCTGATCAGAATTCGTTACATCCGAAGCCACGGTGTATCCCCTTATTTTGTACCGCCCTCATCCGCGTTTTCGCGGGCTTGGGCTTGGTTCTGAAGCTCTTGCGCAGATCGGATCATCGTTTTGACCCCAGCCACAAAGCCCAGCAATGTAAAAACGACCATCAGCCAAGGGCGCGTGCCCAAGAGGCTATCTAAGCCCCAGCCTATGCCAACACCGATCAACAACCCGCTGACCAATTCAATCACCATCCGCCACGCGTGCTGCGCTTGGGAATAATGCTCCCCCATCGGTGGCTTCTTGTCAGCTTCGCGCGACCGAATGCTCGCCAGTTTTTCTTCCAACGCCTTCAGGCGATCAGGATTCGGCGATGGCTCGGTCATATGCAAAGCACCTTCAGAAAACGCCCCTCGGGTGTCGCGCGGAACCTAAGAACAGGCCGCGCCAGAGTCAACGAAACTTTGCACCCGCAGAGAAATGCATAAGCTATTGAATATAAATCAATAAAATGACCTGCGACAAGTTGGTCAAATCCATTCGTCAGACGGTCTGCGGCAATTTTCGACAATTTCCCATATTCAACCAAATGGTTGACGATTGCCTCGGAAGGCAGGATAGGATGCCATTATGAGCGCCAGTTCCCTAGATCTGACCTTTGCTGCCTTGGCAGACCCAACCCGCCGCGCGATCTTGTCGATGCTGCTCGAAGATGACATGGCCGTGACCGATGTGGCGGAACCGTTTGAGATGTCTCTGGCAGCGATCTCAAAGCACCTCGCCATCCTTGCCCATGCGGGACTGATTGCCCAAGAAAAGCGGGGACGGGTCAAGTGGTGCAAACTCGAGCCTGACGCGCTGCGCGCCGCAAGTGTTTGGATGCAGGGGTTTGGTCAATTCGAACCCATCCACCTAGACGAGTTCGAAGCCTTTCTCGCCCGCGAATTGGATGGGGCTGATACGCAGCGCGATTAAGCCGTCCCTACGATATTTTTGGCGTTATCTTTAAGATAGGCCAAAACGCGCTGCACCTTTGGGCTGCGATGCAAATCGACATGGGTGACCAACCAGACAGAAGAATTCCATTCGTCCAGTGAGGGCATCACCTCAACCAAGTCTGCATTTTGCTCGAGGGCAAAGGCGGGCGCGAAGCCTATGCCGATCCCCGCATGAACGGCCTCAATCGCACTCGCGAAATCGGAGGCCCGAAACACGATTGCATCTTCAGGCACATGATCCTTGAGCCATCTTAAAAACGGCGCGCGGCTATCGGCTTGAGTGGTTGCCACAAAGCGATGCTGCGCTGCTGTTTCTAGGCTGAATGGCCCGTGCTGTTCGAGATAGGACTTGGTTGCACAAAGGCGCGCCCTGAGCGTGAAAAAGGGCTGCACGACATTATCAGGCTCCGATGGGGCAGACCCTGCGCGAATGGCAATATGCGCCTCGCCCAATTCCATCCGAAAGACGCGCTCATCCGTCACCAAACGAATGCGCAAATCTGGATGATCGTTTTGTAATTCCGCCAATGCGGGCATCAACAACTGCGCCACGAAGCCAAGAGCGGTCAGCACCAATTCCCCTGACAGCGTATCGCCCTGCCCCGCAATACGCGAGGCCAATTGTGAAAACCGCGCTTCAGTTTCAGCGGCAGTCGCAAGCAAATCCTGCCCGGCCTCGGTGGGGGTGTAGCCGCGTGCATGGCGATGGAACAGCCGCACCCCAAGACGCCCTTCAAGCGCGTCTATATGCCGGATCACTGTAGCATGATGCACCGATAGATAATCTGCGGCCCCAGACACTGTGCCCAGTCGTGCCACATGATAGGCCGTGCGCACCTCATCCCATGCATCCATCATCGCACCCTTCACTTGCCGCGCAAACGATCAAGGCTTTTCGACCAAAACACAGCCGCCCTGTCATAAAGCGGATCAAGAATGCGGGCTTCAAACCGCTCCCACAAGCGCCATAGGGCAAACAAGACAACCAAAAGAAGGACGAGAATCGTAATCGGCATCCATGGGATCAGCATCACATCGGGCCCTGCCACCTGACGCAAGGCCACAGCATTGGGATAGGTCGTCAAAATGCGCGAACGCCATCCGTAATGCGTTACCGCCACCCAAATCGGGTCAGCCGCAGTCGAAATCAGGTTTGCCGCTTCGGCCTGCAAGTCTGAGCTGTCCAATTTGAAATAAGGAGGCCACCCAAAGCCCGTATCCTCATTGCGGAACACGTGAACCTCGCCCTGCGTATCGACCGTATTGATCAAACGCAAATCGCGCGATGCGAGTTGTGCGCTGCCTGTATCGCCGCGGGCGTAGAAAATGCGGTTGAGGCCTGAGAAATCTTGCCTGATGATTTCTGTCTGCGTGATCCGCAAAATATCACGCTGCGGCAGCGTATAGTGGAAGAACGCGACAAGGAGCGCGCCCAATATCAGTAATGCTATGATCCGTGGCCAACGCATGCGCCGCCTGCCCCTTTGTCGTTTATTTTCCCATTGCGCCGCCTAAGGCGCGAACGGATCGGTGAACCCAACATAAAGGAACAGCGCCGCAAGTGGCAAAGCATAAACCACTACCGCCAAACGCAGCGCGATTTTACGCATAGACCCTGCCAGACGGCGATTGATCCAATCCTCACGATGCTCATTCGCGGCATCAGACGGATCCCGCTTTTGCCATTCCGCGATTAAGGCCTCACGCTGGCCTGCGCGCATATAAAAATAGAGCGATACAAAGACCACTGTCAAAAGCACCGCCATCAGTAAGGCTATGCGAATAATCACACGCTATTCTCCCAGATCCGTGTCTCATCCTTGATATAGGCACGGCGCAAAAATTTGCACGGGCTTGCAATGCGTAAATTCCCACAGCAAGCTGAAAAAGAAAAAAGGTGGGACAAAAATGGACAGCAAAGATCAGCTTGAGACTGCGATTGCCACACGCCGGGACGATTTGATCGCACTGACCCAAGATTTGATCCGCATCCCCACCCTCAACCCGCCCGGCCAAAACTATCGCGAAATTTGCGGCTATCTTAAACAGCGCTTGGAGGCAGCGGAGTTCACAGTTGACTTAATCCGCGCCACAGGGGCGCTTGCCGATAGCGACACATATCCGCGATGGAATATGGTGGCGCGCTATGAGGGCGGCGCGGCGGGGGACACCGTCCATTTCAACAGCCATCACGATGTCGTGGAGGTTGGGCATGGATGGACGAAGCCGCCTTTTGGTGGGGTTCTCGAAGATGGCCGCATCTACGGGCGCGGGGCGTGCGATATGAAAGGTGGGCTTGCGGCCTCAATCATCGCAGCTGAGGCCTTTATTGCCACCTATCCAAGATTCGCAGGTGCGATTGAAATCTCTGCCACCGCAGATGAGGAGTCAGGTGGCTTTGGCGGCGTTGCCTATCTGGCCGAGCAGGGCAGATTTGACCCTACCCGCGTTCAGCATGTCATTATCCCCGAACCTTTGCAAAAAGACCGCATCTGCCTTGGCCATCGTGGCGTTTGGTGGGCACAGGTCGAAACGAAGGGGCGCATCGCGCATGGCTCAATGCCATTCTTGGGCGACAGCGCCATCTCTCACATGGGCGCGGTTCTCGCAGAAATAGAAACGCATCTTTTGCCACTCCTCGCAGGGAAAACCACGGCAATGCCAGTCGTGCCGCCGCAGGCGCGCCAATCCACGCTGAATATCAATTCAATCCATGGGGGAGAGGCTGAACAGGCCGAGGATTACACTGGCCTGCCCGCACCATGTGTTGCAGATCGCTGCCGCATCGTGATTGATCGCCGCTTTTTGATTGAAGAGGACATCGCAGCGGTCAAAGCGGAATTGACCGATATGCTAGAGCAGATCAAAGCCAGCCGCCCCCGATTTGACTATGAGATTTCCGATCTGTTCGAGGTGCAACCCAGCATGACAGATGAAAGCAGCCCGCTTGTGCAATCGGTGGGCCAGGCCATCGAACGCGTGTTGGCCCAAAAAGCGGAATATGTGGTCAGCCCAGGCACCTATGACCAAAAACATATCGACCGAATTGGTCGGTTGAAAAACTGCATCGCCTACGGGCCAGGTGTTTTGGAGCTTGCCCACCAACCCGATGAATGGGTTGGGGTTGATGACATGGCAGACAGCGCGCTTGTTATGGCGCTGACCTTGGCAGAATTGCTGCCAACAGCTTAGGGCTGAAGAACAAAACCCATATGCTCAATCGCGCGTTGCGCGATCTTGTCACCCTTAAGGGCCGCATCGTTCAAAGCTTTCATCAGCCCCGAAAGTTTGCGGCTGCTGGCTTGCTCTTTTACGAAACTACTGACCTCTTCGGCAGACAGGGCGAGGATAGTCTGTGCTGTATCGCATACCATATGCGTATCTCCCGATTTCGACCCTCGTCTCAGCGCATCGCCGCAAAGCCTATCTCGCGCTATGGTCGAGGGGCTTATCAGAACCAGCAAGTGCCGATCCGACTCAGAGAGTTAACCTCTCGTTACCATTCGGGCGAGTCGGAAATGACAGTTCTGCGACAGTATGCGCAGCCTTCCGCCTATAGCAATTCCGCCAAAAGGCACAGCAAGCAGGCCGCAATACAACCATAACGCTTGCCAGACCAAGCCTTGCGGCACTACGATGGCCCTCTGAACTTTCGCGGGAGGGCCACATGGTTCGGTTTCTAACATCCGCCGCAACGGCGTTGATCATTTCCACCACATGCGCCTTTGCGCAAGGCAATAGCATCAAAATCGGGATGGTGCTTGAGCCGCCAAATCTTGACCCTACAGCAGGTGCAGCAGCGGCCATTGATGAGGTGGTCTATGCCAATGTTTTTGAAGGCCTGACGCGGTTCGGCCCTGATGGCTCTGTGCAACCTGCGCTTGCGCGGTCATGGGAGATTTCTGACGATGGTTTAACCTATCGCTTCACCCTCGCGCCGAATGTGCAATTTCACGATGGCAGCGACATGAATGCGGATGATGTGGTCTTTAGCCTAGATCGGGCCCGCGCTGAGGGCACCACCAACGCACAGGCCGCCCTCTTTGCAGGTATCGCCTCTGTTGTCGCAGAAAGCCCTGACATTGTTATGGTCACGCTAAACGCCCCTGATGGGGCCTTTTTGTTCAAGATGGCTTGGGGGGATGCGGTGATCGTGGCCCCCGAAAGCGCAGAAACAAACGCGACCAACCCGATTGGCACAGGCCCCTTCCGCTTTGTCGATTGGGTGCAAGGAGATCGCGTGGAACTGGCCCGCAATGCCGCGTATTGGAGCACGCCCATCGCGCTCGACAGCGCAACCTTCCGCTTCATCACGGATCCAAATGCCGCCTATGCCGCGTTGATGGCAGGTGATGTCGATGCTTTCCCAAATTTCCCAGCGCCTGAAACTTTGGCCCAATTCGAGGCAGACCCACGCTTTAACGTAATTGTCGGCTCGACCGAAGGCGAGACAATTTTGGCGATGAACAACAAGCAAAGCCCGCTTGATGATATCCGCCTGAGAGAGGCGATTTCGCACGCGATCAATCGGCAGGACATTATTGACGGGGCTATGTTTGGTTATGGCACACCCATTGGCACGCATTTCGCGCCGCATAATCCCGACTATGTCGATCTGACCGCGCAATCGAATTACGACCCAGAACGCGCACGCGCTTTGCTGCAAGAGGCAGGGCTAGACGGGGTGACATTGCGTCTGATGCTGCCCCCGCCAGCCTATGCGCGCCGTGGTGGAGAGATCATTGCCGCCCAACTGCGTGAGATTGGCATTGAGACAGAAATCACCAATCTAGAATGGGCGCAGTGGCTAGAGCAGGTGTTCCGTGGTCGCGATTTTGATCTCACCATCGTCAGCCATACCGAACCGATGGATATCGGCATCTATGCGCGAGAGGATTACTATTTCCAATATGCCCGTCCCGAGTTTGTTGGGCTGAACGAGGCGCTGACCTTGGAAAGCGATCCTGCTGCGCGCAGCGACTTGCTCGGACAAATGCAGCGCATGATCGCGGATGATTATGTGAACGGCTACCTGTTTCAGTTGGCCAAAACAGGGGTTGCGGATGCGCGCATCCGTGGTCTTTGGGAAAATTCGCCGACACAGGCCAATGATCTGACAGGCGTCTCTTGGGACTAGGGCGCGCGATGCCCCGTTAAAAAAGCCCCGCTTTGCATCTGCGAAGCGGGGCTTTTTTCATCTCTTGTCACGCGTGCCTCATGCTTTGGCGGTGATCCAGTCAAAAAATCCTTCACCTGCGCGCGCGCGTAAATCCCGCGCCATATCCGCGCCAAGCATCGCAGCCTCAGCAATGGGGGCGCTGCGATCCTCGCTTAAAACCTCGCTGCCATCGGGGCGCAATATCTCGCCGCGCAGCCGCAACATAGGGCCATCAATCTCGGCCAGACCTGCAATCGGGGTTTCGCATGAGCCATCCAGCCCCGCCAAAAACGCGCGCTCTGCGGCTAGCCTGGTGCCCGTGTCGCGATCATGAATAGCGGCCAACATCTCGGCCGTGCGGGGATCATTGGCGCGCCGCTCAATCCCGATGGCGCCTTGTGCAACAGCGGGCAGCATATCTTCGGGTGAAATGGCAGAACGCGCGACATCGGCCATGCCCAATCGGTTAAGACCTGCCTGCGCCAAAAACGTGGCCCCTGCGACCCCGTCCTCCAGTTTTTTCATTCGCGTCTGCACATTGCCACGAAACTCGACCACCTCGAGATCAGGACGGCGCGCAGTCAATTGCGCACGCCTACGCAGCGAAGATGAGCCAACCTTCGTGCCAGCAGGCAAGGCATCGAGACTGTCAAATTTAAGTGACACAAATGCATCGCGCACATCCTCGCGCGGAAGGTAGCAATCAAGCAGCAAACCTTCGGGCTGCAACACGGGCATATCCTTCATGGAATGCACAGCAATATCAATCGCCCCAGATAGCAGGTCCTCTTCAATCTCGCGGGTGAACAGACCTTTGCCGCCAATTTCCTTGAGGGGGCGGTCTAAAACCGTGTCACCTGTGGTTTTTATAACCACAATTTTAAAGGCCTCATGCGGCAGATCAAAGGCCGCCGCAAGCCGCGCGCGCGTCTCATGAGCTTGCGCCAAAGCAAGGGGAGAACCACGCGTGCCAATGCGCAGCGGAGAGGCGGGAGTTGGTCGTTCGTTTTTCATGGGTTCTTTCTAACTCTGTCAACTTGACATGACAACCATAGACAGCATGGCTTGGGCAGGTTAGGACAGGATTGAGCCTACATCCAAAGAAATTTGGCGCAAGAAAATCGGATCGACCATGACAAAAACACTTCTGCGCGCGTTGAGCGGCAAAACCCTCCCCACCCCACCCGTCTGGCTGATGCGCCAAGCGGGGCGCTACTTGCCCGAATATCGCGCAACACGCGCGCAAGCTGGGGATTTTCTTTCGCTCTGCTACACACCCGATTTGGCGGCAGAAGTCACCTTGCAACCAATCCGCCGCTACGGGTTCGATGCTGCAATTCTTTTTGCGGATATTCTTTTGATCCCCGATGCGCTTGGCGCAGATTTGTGGTTTGTCACGAGTGAAGGCCCACGCCTCTCTACAATCACGGGGCCAGACGGTTTGAAGCCTTTGAAGGGCAAGGACGACATCCACGACCATCTCGCGCCCGTTTATGAAACCGTTAAAATCTTGTCGCGAGAATTGCCCAAAGAAACCACACTCATTGGTTTTGCAGGCGCGCCATGGACAGTGGCCACATATATGATCGCAGGGCGCGGCACACCCGACCAAGCGCCCGCACATAAACTGCGCCAAGAAGATCCTGCAACTTTTGACGCGCTCATCAATCTGCTGACCGATGCGACCATCGAATATCTCTCAAAGCAGGTCGAAGCCGGCGCAGAGGTCGTAAAAATCTTTGACAGTTGGGCAGGCTCGCTGAAAGGCGAGGCTTTTGACCGATATGCGCTAGAGCCCGCGAAAAAGATAACCCAAGAGATGAAGCAGCGTTTTCCAGGCTTGCCCGTTATCGCATTCCCGCGTGAGGCAGGCGACAAATATATCGGCTTCGCAAAGGCTGTTGGTGCGGATTGTTTGGCCCTCGACACGAGTGTTGATGCGACATGGGCGGCCCAGCATTTACAAAAAGATGGCTGCGTGCAGGGCAATCTTGACCCCAAGCTGATGATCACAGGCGGTGATGCCTTGCGCCAAGAGGCGCGGCGCATTGTGGACGCACTGAAAAACGGGCCTCATATTTTCAACCTCGGCCATGGCATTACACCTGAAGCTGATCCTGAAAATGTGCACGTTCTGCTTGAGGAAATTCGCCGCGCGTAAGTCGCGCGGCGCTTGCCCATGCCGCGTTTGCGCGGTAACGCTCGGGGCATGGCGCACCCACGGATTGATCAAATCGACATCCTCGCCCCCAATTTCAAGCAACGCTTGTCTGGGGTGACAGCGACCATTGTGCGCCTCGTGCCGCATCAAGCTGAAAAGGTGGCGATAGCCGTCGTGGGGCGCGGCTTGCCCGCAGGCTTGCCACAAATCCCGCTCAATGATCTGCTTACAATGCCGAAAAACGGGCCACATGGCCTGCGCGTCTGGCACGCAAGGCGCAATAATGAAATGTTGGCGGGGATCGTGCTGAAGCATGTTTTTGGAAAGCGCCTAAAACTGCTGTTCACCTCCGCATCACAACGCAACCACACGCGCTACACGAAATGGCTGATTGGCCACATGGATCATGTGATCGCTACGTCTCAGAAAACGGCGGCCTTCTTAGATCGACCCGCAACTGTGATTTTACACGGAATTGATGTTCACGCGTTCAGCCCTGCGCCCGATCACAGCGCGCTGAAAGCCAAGCTTGGCTTTGGCAAAGGGCCATTGATCGGATGTTATGGCCGCATTCGCCCCTCAAAAGGGACAGATCGGTTTGTGGATGCAATGATCAACCTTCTGCCCCAATATGAGGGGGCAGAGGCGGTTATCTTGGGCCGCGCAACCGATCGGCATAAAGACTATCTGAAAGCGCTAAAGGCAAAGATCTCGGCGGCGGGTCTTACAGGGAGGGTTCATTTCCCGACAGAAGTTCCAACGCATGAGATTACTCCCTATTATCAGGCGCTGGATCTGTTTGTGGCCCCGCAGCGATATGAAGGGTTTGGCTTAACCCCGCTCGAGGCAATGGCCTGTGGTGTTCCCGTTGTCGCCACCCGCGCAGGCGCATTCGAAGAACTGATCCGCGATGGGGAAACCGGGTATCTGGTCGGGATTGAAGATCAAGCGGCGCTAGAGACGCAGATTGACCACCTTTTGCAGGATGCACCGTTGCGCAACAAAATGGGCGCGGCTGCCCGCGCCCATATGGTTAATCACTTCTCGCTAGAACGCGAAGCAGATGCGATTATCTCGGTCTATCAGCGCCTCTTGAACGAGACTTAAACCCATTTCGCCAAAGGCGGCAGGCTCATCAAAACAGCATTGGCATCATGGCCTGTCTCGAGGCCAAATTTTGTGCCGCGATCATAAACGAGATTATATTCGGCATAGAGACCGCGATGAATCAACTGAACGTCACGATCCGCCTCATTAAACGTCATCTCGCGCCGTTTTTCGACCACGCCTAAAAAGGCGGGTAGAAAGGCACGACCGATATCTTGGGTAAAGGCGAAATCTGCCTCCCAATCGCCCGTGTTCAGATCATCGTAGAAAATCCCACCGACCCCACGCGCACGACCACGATGCGGCACATAGAAATACTCATCGGCCCATGCTTTGAAACGGGGATAGATGTCGTCACCATGCTTGTCGCAATGCGCCTTGAGAACAGCGTGAAAATCCGCTGTGTCTTCCTCATATTCGATGCAAGGGTTGAGGTCAGAACCGCCCCCGAACCACCACCCGTGCGGCGTCCAGAACATGCGTGTATTCATGTGCACCGCAGGGACATGCGGGTTGTTCATATGCGCAACCAAGCTGATACCCGAAGCCCAAAAGCGCGGGTCATCTCGCAGGCCTTCCATATCTTTCCGCGCAGACATTGCCGCTACGGCGCGCGCGCCCAATGTGCCATGCACAGTGGACACATTGACACCGACCTTCTCAAAGACCCTGCCTCCGCGCATCACGCTCATGAGGCCGCCCCCTGCATCGCTGCCATCCTCAGAATGACGTTTGGTCTGCGACACATCAAATCGTCCCACGGCATCGGCGCTGTGGTGGCGGTCTTCCAAATCTTCAAACGCAGCCACGATATCATCGCGCAATTGCCTAAACCACGCGGCAGCGCGGGCTTTGCGCTCATCAAAGGGATCGGTCATGCAAATCGTCCTACAGTTGTATTGCGCATACCTAACACCACCTTTGACATAAGGTCACGCGCTGAAAGCAAAAATCCGAATGAAATATGAAAAATACGCTTGCAAATGCAAGCATGGGGCCCGCACCACGCCGCAAATTTCTTGTGATCAAGAAAGCTGAAACCTTCCAATAGTTTATCATGGATTTTTTCAAACTTCTGCCGTATTGTCGGAGGACAACAACCGCGTCAGACGGTTAATTGAGGCAGAGTGAGCAGGTCTCGTGGCATATAATCGGTTTTTTTCCGCCCTCTTGGGGCTTTTAATTGTTGTGTTTTTCGCTGCGACACCCGTAAAGGCCGCGCCTTATGCGGCTATGGTGATTGACGCACGAACGGGCGAGGTTTTGCATTCGCGCAATGCGGACACCCGGCTGCACCCCGCCTCTCTGACCAAGATGATGACGCTTTACATCGCTTTTGAGGCGGTGCGGCTTGGCGAAATTACCATGGACACCTTGGTTACGGTTTCGCAAAATGCGGCCGCAGAACCCCCCTCGAAACTCGGTTTGCGCGCTGGCCAGCAAATTCGCCTACGCTATTTGGTGCGCGCGGCGGCTGTGCGCTCGGCCAATGACGCTGCAACGGCCATTGGCGAAGCGATTGAGGGGTCAGAGGCAGCTTTTGCACGGCGCATGACCCGTACCGCAGAAGCCCTGGGGATGACGCGCACAACATTTCGCAATGCCCATGGCCTAACTGCGGAGGGCCATTTGTCGACCGCTAATGACATGACAATGCTTGGGCGGCGCATGGTTTATGACTATCCAGAATATTATAACCTGTTCTCGCGCCTTTCGACTGATGCAGGTGTCGCGACTGTGCGCAACACGAACCGTGCTTTTTTGTCGGCCTATCGTGGCGCCGATGGGATCAAGACAGGCTATACGCGCGCCGCAGGATTTAACCTCGTGGCCTCCGCCCAGCGCGGCAATGTGCGTATCATTGCCACAGTCTTTGGCGGCCAATCTACGGCATGGCGCAACCAACGCGTCTCGGAGTTATTGGATATGGGCTTTGCCCGCGCGCCTGCCCATGCCGAATTGAGATTGGCAGGCTTCCCCGTCTATTCAGGCGGCTCAGGCGGCGGCGGGAGTGGGCCTGCCAGCGATTACGAGCGCGGGCCAGTTGCACGCACGATCCGCCCCTCAGGGGTTGTTGCGCGCAGCCTAGTGCCGCAACCGCGCCCGCTTCCAATTACACCGCCAAGTGAAACCTTACTCGCCGCGATTGATGTGGCAGTTGAGGAGGCGCTCATAGCCGCAGCCCCCAGTGCCGAAGGGGCGGCCTCTGTCATCAGCGAGGTAGACACCCAACCCGTGATCGTGGATGACGCACCAAGCCCCGCCCTTGCAAGTTTAGATGAGGACGCGCTTGCGCCAGAAGAGGCGCCTTTGCCAAGCCAACGCCCAATCGAATTGGCGGCGGCACTTTCTGAAAACGCATTGCCTTCTGCGCCCGAAATTGTGACCCGTGCCACGTCTACGGGCGAGCGGCTTTATGCGATATCGTTGGGGCGTTACCCCACCCAGAACACCGCTGAGCGTTTGCTGCTGCAAACGGCTCTGTCGGAATCTTCGCTGCAACAGGCCCTGCGCCATGTTACCCAGCGCCAAGGTGGCTTTGAGGCGCAATTCGCGGGCATGACAGAAGATGAAGCCACCCGCGCCTGCGCACGGCTTGTGGCGCGCGACACAGCCTGCATGGTAGTTGGGCCGTAAATTTCGGCTATAGGTTTGTTGTCAAAATCACTGCGCAAGATGCGCAGTGCACTACATTCTTCAGTCATCTAATGGCTGATAACAGCATGTAGCAACGATTGCGTATAGGGGTGGGCGGGTGCATCAAAGACCTGCGCTGCCTCGCCCATCTCGACCACATCGCCTGATTTCATCACCAAAATCCGATGCGCTAAGGCGCGCACAACACGCAGATCATGGCTGATGAACAAATAGGCCAGCCCCTTTTTTGCTTGCAGCTCGCGCAACAATTCCACGATTTGAACTTGCACGGTCATATCAAGTGCCGATGTTGGTTCGTCTAGAACGACAAGCTTTGGATCAAGCACCATCGCACGCGCAATTGCGATGCGCTGTCGTTGACCGCCCGAAAATTCATGCGGGTAACGATGCATCATGGCTGGATCAAGCCCCACCTCACGCAACATCTCAGCCACGCGGTCTTGTCGCGCGGAATTGCTTTCAGGGTGATGGATGCTCAACCCCTCGGCAATGATTTGTTCAATCGTCATGCGCGGGCTAAGTGAACCATAAGGGTCTTGGAACACAATCTGCATATCGCGGCGCAAGGGTTTCATTGCCGCGCTTTTCAAACCTTGAATGTCTCGCCCCTCAAGGCGGATCGGCCCTTGTGACGAGATCAAGCGCATCAGCGCAAGCGCCAGCGTGGTTTTACCTGATCCCGACTCGCCCACGATGCCAATTGTCTCCCCCGCACGGATTGAGAGAGTGGCGGCATCCACCGCCTTCACATCCCCCACTTTGCGGCGCAGCAGCCCCGCAGTGATCGGAAACCAAACACGCAAGGCGTCACATGCGATCACTTCGGGCGCATCTTTTGCCACAGGGGCAGGCGCGCCCGTGGCCTCAGCCGCCAAAAGCTTTTGGGTATATGGATGCTGAGGCGCCCCAAAAACATCCGCTGTTTTGCCCTGCTCAACAATTTCGCCCGCTTGCATCACGCAAACCTGATCCGCGATTTTGCGCACAACGCCGAGATCATGCGTGATGAACAAAAGGCTCATCCCTTCGGATTTTTTCAATTCGGCCAAAAGATCAAGGATTTGCGCCTGAATGGTGACATCAAGCGCAGTGGTTGGCTCATCTGCGATCAAAAGATCAGGCCCGTTGGCCAAGGCCATTGCAATCATCACGCGCTGCCGTTGTCCGCCTGACAATTGATGCGGATAGGCCCCGAGCCGCGCCGCAGGATTAGGGATACCAACCTTCTCCAAAAGCGCGACACTGCGCGCCCGCGCCTCTGCACCGCTCAGGCCCTGATGCAGGCTCAGCGCCTCACCCAGTTGCTTTTCAATGGTATGCAGGGGGTTCAGCGATGTCATCGGCTCTTGAAAGATAAAGCTTATATCATTGCCCCGAACCGCGCGCAGCCGCGCCTCAGGCGCGCCGATCAAACCTTCGCCGCGATAGCGCACCTCGCCCGATACTTCGGCCGCATCGGGCAAAAGCGATACAGTAGAAAGCGCAGTCAAAGATTTGCCTGATCCAGACTCGCCCACCAAAGCAACAGTTTCCCCTGCCTCAATGTGAAAAGACACACCGCGCACCGCCTCGATCCGCCGCCCATCTTGCTGAAAGGTGATGCGTAGATTTTCGACCGACAGCAGGCTCATTGGAACGTCTTTCTGGGGTCAAACGCATCGCGCACCCCTTCGAAAATGAACACCAATAGAGACAGCATGATCGCAAAGGCAAAAAACGCCGTGAAGGCCAACCATGGTGCTTGCAGGTTGTTTTTGGCCTGCAAGGTCATCTCGCCCAAAGACGGGGCGGATGAGGGCAGGCCAAAACCCAAGAAATCTAGCGCAGCCAGTGAACCAATCGTGCCCGTGACGATAAAGGGCAGCATGGTCAGCGTGGCCACCATCGCATTTGGCAACACATGGCGGAACATGATCACGCGATCCGAGACGCCAAGCGCACGGGCCGCGCGCACATATTCGAAATTGCGGGCGCGCAAAAACTCGGCCCTGACAACCCCGACAAGGGATGTCCAACCGAATAAGACCATCAAAAACACCAAGAGCCAAAAATCCATGGTGAAAATCGCGGCGACGATGATGATGATATAAAGGCTTGGGGTCGCGCCCCAAATTTCGATCACACGCTGGAAAATAAGATCAATGACACCGCCAAAATAGCCCTGCACCGCCCCTGCCGCGATTCCGATCACCGAGGCCAGCGCGGTGACGATTAGCGCGAATGTCACCGAAAGACGGAACCCGTAGATCACACGCGCCAAAACATCCCGTGCGGTGTCATCCGTGCCAAGCCAATGGTTCCCGTCAGGCGGCGATGGGGCCGCGCGCCCGATATCGTTGACGGTATTGTAGCTATAGGGAATAGGCGGCCAAAGGAGCCATCCTTTTACAACCTCTACGCCATCAACACGCCCTGTGGTTTGAACGGTTTCAATCACGCCTTCAGGATCATCCCAACAGGCGTCTGACCCGCCCGAGATAATCAGGCATTGCACCTCAATATCACGATAAACCGCCTCGGTGCGGAAATCGCCGCCAAACTCTGTCTCAGGGTAAAATTTGAAAATAGGCGTGTAATAGCCGCCCTGATATTGCACCAAAATCGGTTTATCATTGGCAATGATTTCAGCGAACAGGCTAATCCCGTAAAGCACAAGAAAGATCATCAATGACCAAAGCGCGCGGCGATTGGCCTTAAAATTGCGCCAACGGCGTTGGTTGAGAGGGGAGAGCGTGATCATGCGCTCACACCTCCCGCGTCTCAAAATCAATGCGCGGGTCGATCCAAACGTACATCAGATCGGACAAGATCCCCACGACCAGACCAATCAGCCCAAACACAAAAAGCGTTCCGAAAATCACGGGGTAATCACGGCTCACAGCCGCCTCAAAGCCCAAACGCCCCAAACCATCGAGGGAAAAAATCGTCTCGATGATCAGTGAGCCGCCAAAAAATACCGACACAAAAACCGCGGGAAAGCCCGCGATGACAATCAGCATGGCATTGCGGAACACATGCCCATAAAGCACCCGCCCCTCCGACAGCCCCTTTGCCTTGGCTGTCATGACATATTGCTTTTTGATCTCGTCCAAAAAACTGTTCTTGGTCAAAAGCGTCAGCGTGGCAAAAGCTGCAATGGTTGAGGCGAGCACAGGAAGGGTGATGTGCCAGAAATAATCCCCGATTTTACCGAAGAGGCTCAGATCTTCCCAATTGTCCGAGGTCAGACCACGCAGCGGGAAAATCTGAAAATAACTGCCACCCGCCAACAAAACCAACAGCAAGATCGCAAACAGAAACCCAGGGATCGCATAAGCAACGATGATCAACCCGCTTGTCCAAGTATCAAAGCGGCTGCCATCGCGCACCGCCTTACGGATGCCAAGCGGGATCGAGACCAAATAGGCGATGAGGGTCGACCACAGCCCCAAGGTAATGGAGACAGGCAATTTCTCGATCACCAAATCCACCACAGAGATTGAACGGAAATAACTGTCGCCAAAATCAAAGCGCAGATAATCCCCCATCATAAGAAAAAACCGCTCCATCGCGGGGATGTCTTCGGCCACACATTCTGGCGCACGCAACGAAGGGGTGCCCGTAAACCCATCTTCGCAAACAAGGCGCGCGAAGTTAAATTCTAGCTTCAGCTGGTCCAAAAATTGCGGCGGCAAGCCGCGCGCGCCTTGGTAATCGCTGCCGACCTGCTCCATCTGCGCGCCTGCGTCACCGCCGCCGCCAGAAATGCCTGCAAATACATCCCCTTCCCCCTCAAGCTGTGCGATCACCTGCTCAATCGGCCCACCTGGTACGAATTGCACAAGGGCGAAATTGATCACCATGATCCCCAATAATGTGGGGATCATCAGCAAAAGACGTCTGAGGATATAGCTTGCCATAAAGCTTACAACACGCCTTGTTCTTCGAGCGCGGCTTCAGCCGCGGGATCAACCCACCAGAAATCGAGGAAGCCAAGATCATAGGGCGGCAGCGTATCGGGATAGCGATAGATGTCATAATAGGCGACCCAATGGTTGGGGTTATACCATTGCGGCACGCGGAAGACATGGGCACGCAGCACGCGGTCAAGCGCCTGCACGGCGGGGGTCAACTCCTCCTGCGTTTCAGCATCGACCACTTTTTCGATCAAGGCATCGACACCCTCATCTGCCAAACCCATGACGTTAAAGAGTGACTCATCCGCCCCAAGCGACCCAAAATATTGGCGCAACCCTGATCCCGGCTCAAAGCCCATAGGGAAGTGATCCGTGATAATGTCAAAATCCGCATCTCGTTGCCGCTGTTGCAATTGCGCAGGGTCAACGCGGGTCAAAATGGCGTTTACCCCAATCGCCTGTAGGTTTTCGACATAGGGGTTGATGATCCGATCAAACAACGGACTGGCATTCAGGAATTCGACATCCAATGTTGCGCCATTTGCGTCACGCAGCATCCCGTCATCACCAACGACCCATCCCGCCTCCTCAAGCAAGGCAGAGGCACGGCGCGCGGCGCGGCGGTCGAGACTGCGATCAGGATCAGAGGGCGGGGTGGCAAAGGCATCTTCCGTAAAGACCCGCGCAGGCAGTTGATCCCGCAATGGGTCTAAAAGCGCCAACTCAGCTTCAGATGGCAGGCCATGCGCGGCCAAATAGGTGTTTTCCCAGAAACTCGTATTCGGCGCGTAAAGTCCATAGAACAAGGTCTGGTTCGTCCATTCAAAATTGAACATCAACGCAATCGCTTCGCGCACACGCGGGTCAGCGAATTTTTCGCGCCGCAAATTCATCGCAAAACTTTGACCCGAAGTGGTCGACCCATCGTGCAATTCTTCGCGAATAATGATCCCATCATTCAGACGCGGGAAATCATAACCCGTGGCCCAAGTTTGGCTGCTGGATTCCTGACGGAACAGGTAATTGCCCGCTTTGAACCCCTCAAAGGCGGCAATCGCATCGCCATAATATTCAATTCGGATGCTATCGAAATTGTTTCGCCCGCGATTGATGGGCAGATCATTTCCCCAATAGTCCCGATTGCGAACATAGACCACACGTTGACCCGGATCCGCTTCGCCCAAAACATAAGGCCCAGAGCCGATGAGGGGCGTGAGGCGGCTGTCTTCAAAGGCCAAACCTGATGCCTCATGGCTCGCACGGCTGAAAACGGGCAAGCCACCCGCCGCCTCAATCCGACCACGCAGCGGGCTTTCGGGATTGAAAGTGAATTTGATCTCGCGCGGGCCCAAAACCTCCGCACTTTCAATAGTCATGGGCAGAGATGCACGGAAGGATGGCAAACCCTCATCGCGCAGAATTTCGTAAGAGAACAGCACATCATCCGCGGTGACAGGCGTGCCATCTGAGAATTGCACCTCTGGCCTTAGGGTGAAAATCACATAGTCACGGTTCTCAGGAAACCGCATGGTTGCGCATAAAAGACAATAAGAGGCGCCGATTTCATCCGCCGTGCCTGTCAGCATGGATTCAAAGAAAATCGAGGACAAAACCGCCGAATTACCCACGCGCGTGTAAGGGTGCAGCGAGTCAAACGTGCCCGAGGGCCACGAAAAAGACATCTCCCCACCCTGTGGCGCATCTGGGTTCACATAGTCGAGATGCTCAAAATCCGCTGCGTATTTTGGTGTTCCGAAGGTGGATATGGCGTGGGTTTCGATCAAGTCTTGCGCAAATGCCTGCGTGACACCCATGCCAATTATCACGGCCCCCATCAGGCCCGTTGCCAAGGATTTGGGCACCATCCGTCTCTCGTGCATCGCAACCTCCCGACCATTATCTCTGAGTGCGCCCATACAGGGCGATATGTCATTTCCTAATAACTTAGCGATCACACAGCAAAGAACCAGACCCCATGAAGTTTGCGCGCGAATCTGTGAATAAAAAAGCCGCCCCGTGTCAGGGCGGCCTTCTGAAAAATACAATCTCTCGAGACGAGCTTAGTTGCCGATGGTCGCGAGATAAGCAATCAGGTTTGCGCGGTCTTCGGCCTTGCGCATCCCGTTATAGGCCATGGCGGTGCCAGGTGCATATTCGCGAGGTGCTTCCAAGAACCCATTGAGGTTCTCTGGTGTCCAATCGCCTTCCAAGGCACGGATGCCATCCGAATAGTTGAATCCGTCAACCGAATGCTTGGCGCGGCCAACAACGCCATAAAGGTGGGGGCCTACACCATTGGCACCTTGCTCCAGCGAATGGCAGGCCTGACACTGGCGAAATAGGCCTTCACCCGCGCCCGCATCTGCGGCGGCGTATACATCGGCAAAGGCAACCTCAACCACCTCTTCGGCAGGTTCGGCGCTACCAGCATCGGCCACTTCAATCGGATAGCCGCTAACGTGTTCTTCACCATGGCTTGCAGTGCCAACTGAATATAGCCCGTCACTGGCCCAACCAGCGAGGAGAAGTGCAAGCAGGGCTGCGCAAAGCGATGCACCTGCTTTCGTGATGGTCATTGTATCAAACATGTCGTTCCCGTTCTCTAGCCCGAGTTGAGGGCTATCTATCGTCTTCCATCACAAGATGGCAAGGTGTAGGAAGCGCGACAGAACGCCCATCTGAAAGATTTATTATGACTGCCACTGCAAACCCACGCCGCATCGCCTTTCAAGGAGAGCTTGGTGCCTATTCTCACCAAGCCTGCCGCGAAGCACGCCCCGATTGGGATGTGCTGCCCTGTGCAAGCTTTGAGGAAACGATGGATGCGGTGCGCCAAGGCGATGCTCAAGCCGCGATGGTGCCCGTAGAAAACACGACCTATGGCCGTGTGGCCGATATCCATCGTCTGTTGCCTGAAAGTGGCCTTTATATCGTGGGCGAGGCCTTTGTGCGCGTTCACATCAATCTTTTGGGTGTCAAAGGTAGCCAGATTTCTGACGTAAAAGAAGCGTGGTCGCATCTGGTTCTTTTGCCGCAATGCTCGAAATTCTTGAAAGAAAACAACATTAAAGGCTGTGTAACCACCGACAATGCCCGCGCCGCGCGCGATGTTGCTGCATGGGGCGACAAGGCCAAGGCCGCGCTTGCCTCGGAACTTGCTGCTGAAATCTATGATCTCGATATTTTGGCCCGCCATATCGAGGATCAAGACAGCAACCGCACGCGATTCTTGATCATGGAGCCAAAGGCTGATCTGCGCCCACGCGCGGAACATATGATGACCACCTTCGTCTTTCGTGTGCGCAACATCCCTGCGGCGCTGTACAAGGCCATGGGCGGCTTCGCGACCAATGGTGTGAATATGACCAAGCTTGAAAGCTATATGGTTGGGGGATCCTTTTCGGCGACACAATTTTATGCCGATATCGAAGGGCACCCCGATGATCGCGCCGTGCAATTGGCCTTGGAAGAGTTGGAATATTTCACCAGCGAGCTGCGGATCTTAGGCAGCTATCCCGCTGATCCGAGCCGCGACTACGGGACCTAATCCGCCCTTGCATTGCCATCGCGCCTCGCGCAAAGTTTGCGCTGACACAAGATTTGCGCGAGCGCCCCTCTCATGAACCCCCTTCGCGGCATTGCCCTGAAAATCGCATCTGTATGCGTTTTCGTGGCGATGGCATCGTTGATCAAAGCCACCTCTGACCATGTGCCGCCGGGTCAGGCCGTTTTCTTTCGATCATTTTTTGCGCTGCCTGTGATCATCGCATGGCTGTGGATGCGACATGAATTGTCAACCGGCCTGCGCACAGTCTCGCCCTTGGGCCATGTTTGGCGTGGGGTTGTGGGCACCAGTGCGATGGGGCTTGGGTTCGCGGGGCTTGGCCTTTTGCCATTGCCCGAAGTAACCGCGATTGGATATGCCGCGCCGATTTTGGTGGTTGTTTTTGCCGCCATGTTCTTGGGCGAAGATGTACGGCTTTTTCGCCTCAGCATGGTGGCTTTGGGGATGCTTGGCGTGGTGATTGTTCTTTCTCCGCGCCTCAGCCTTGGCGGCGCTGACACCACCCATGCCGAGGCGCTTGGCGCAATGATTGTTTTGATGAGCGCGGTATGCGCGGCCCTTGCACAGGTGTTTGTGCGCAAAATGGTTGCAACTGAAACCACATCGGCCATCGTTTTTTGGTTTTCAATCACGGCGACCTTAATGTCCCTTTTGACCCTACCATGGGGGTGGGTCATCCCTGGGCCCCGCGAAGCGATGCTCTTGATCTTGGCTGGCGTTTTAGGCGGCGTGGGTCAGATTCTGCTCACCTCAAGCTATCGCGAAGCCGATGCTTCCTTGATAGCGCCGTTTGAATATAGCTCGATGCTCTTGGCGCTTGGGGTGGGCTATATGATATTTGACGAAATCCCAAGCACGACCATGTTGGTGGGTGCGGCCATCATCATCACGGCAGGGATCGCCATCATACTAAGAGAACGGCAATTGGGGATAGAGCGCGCACGTCAACGCAAGGCCATGACGCCGCAAGGCTAAACCTAGCCCAAGTAGGCGCGATATTCCGCCTCGACCTCATTGCCACGGCGCACCAAATAGCCCGTCATCCGTTGCAAAACGCGGCCCCGCGCAAGTTTCAAAGATTGAATCACTAGCCGCGCACTTAACGTGGTTGGCTTCAACTCCAAGGGCGCGCACGGCCGCGCAATTTGATCTCACTTGACCACCCTGTGCCTTTGCGGGGCTGCAACCACCCGCCTTCCCGCACGAGCTTGGCGCCGCGTCCCGTCAAATCGGCTTCGATCTGCCTAAAATCGCAAAACCGCTCGAACACCAGTTCCAGCGGGGCATCAATATCTTCGGTCGCTTTGAATTTCATAGCTGATCACCCCAATGCTATACGCCGATCCTTTGCGCGCTGTGAAGGCAGGGCGTCTGGCCAAAGACCACCCCAGTCGCGCACCTTTTGCAGCCTATATGAACCGATCTGCGAGCCAGTTTTCCAGCAAAAACCGCGCAATTGCGCCCTTGCGCGGCGAAGATATTTCTGGGTGTGACCCACAAAAGACATCCATCGCCTCTTGGCGGCTTAACCATCGCGCATCGCCCAATTCATTTGGATCAACCGTAATCTTTGTGCTTGTGGCGGTGGCTAGGCAGCCAAACATCAAAGAGTTGGGGTAAGGCCAAGGTTGATTGGCAACATAGCGCACTTCGGATGTGGTGATCCCCGCTTCTTCCAACACTTCGCGGCGCACGGCGGCCTCGATTGTCTCACCAGGTTCGACAAACCCTGCGAGTGCGGAATACATCCCTTCGGGCCAACCATGCGAACGCCCCAACAAAATTTGATCGCCATAGGTCACAAGCATGATCACCACGGGATCCGTGCGCGGGAAATGCGAGGCGCCACAGGCGGGGCATTTGCGCTGCCACCCCGCTTGCACCATCTGCGAAGGGCTTCCACATTTGGCGCAATAGAGATGCGAGCTGTGCCAATTCAACAAAGCACGGGCTGTTGCCGCCAATTCTGCTGCGCGTGGAGGCAGGGTGATCATAATGCTGCGCAATTCCAAAAACACAGCGCCCTCGGGCGCATCTGGATGGGCCTGCTCGGACAGATCAACAAAGGAGTTCAAGCTGACCCCTTCTGGCAATTCAGGATTCCAATCGCTCAGGTCTTGCGCAAAATAGGCCGCCCCATCCTCGGACAGCCCCAAAAACAACCGCGCCTCCTCTGCGAGATCTCGAAAAAGCGGTGCGTCTTTTGGCAAAAAGCACAAGGACGCCAGACCCGTTTCTGAATCGCGCTGACATAGCACCTTGCCACGCCACAGAACCAAGATATGCGCCTTTGCAATTTGCCCCAATTGCACAGGATCATCCCGCAAATGCGCCGCACGATCTAAATTCGATCCACCAAAGGTGACCGGAGAGGCAGTTTGTAAAAGGGGCATGTGATGTGATCCTTGCTTCGCGCCCAAACCTTACAGAGACGTGAACGGGGTGCAACAAGAATAGGATTGCGCAGAACTACCCTTATGGTTGTATGATGCCCCCATCATAAGGGGATGAGATTTGGCTGCGGGACAGATCATCATAGGGACGGCGCGGTCCGCGCGTCTGAAGGCCACGCTTTTTGCGACCACCGATTTACACGCTCATCTGACCGAATATGACTATTTTCACGACACCCCCTACTGCGCGGGAGGTCGGGAAAGAGCGCGATTTGAATGGTCTGGCCTATTCTGGCGTCTAGGCCCAAGGGTTCGAGCAATTTGAAATGACGCTTTAGCCCGCATTTTTTGTGCAGCCCTTGCACCAAGAGCCAAGATTGACTATTTGGGCGTTGAGAGGTTGGCGCGGACAGGCTCCTCGCCAACCCGGTCAGATCCGGAAGGAAGCAGCCGTAACGAGTCCCGCTTGGGTCGTTGTCCAGCCTCTCACCTTTCCCTTGAAAATAAGTGCCACCTGAACCCTTGCGGCGGTGCGTAAAAGCAACCAAGCTGTGGCTTGGGTTACGGAATTTCGGGGAATAGGCTGCAATGAATCGCTTTCGCTGCACCGATCTGGCATTGGTCGAGGCGCTGCCCATTCGTTTTTACCCTAAGCTGCGCGCGGGCCATGTTTTGAACAATGCAAGCGCCAAGTTTGAACGTCACAGTCAGCATAATCCAAGAGGTCTGATGCCGCTTGGCGCCTATTCCTACAGCCATTCCGTTTTTATTGCGGGTTGGATTGGGCGATATTGCTCGATCAGCGAAAATGTCCGCGTAATGGGGGCCAGCCATCCGCATCATTGGGTGACAACCTCGCCTGTGCAATATCAACCCCGCAGGCGGCGGATGTTTGACCTGCCCCCCTTGCCTGACTCTGCCCGGTATGATGGCGCGGTGCGGCCTGTGCGTATCGGTCATGACGTTTGGATTGGCCAAGATGTGCTGCTGCGTGATGGTATATCCATCGGCAATGGCGCGGTGATTGCAGCGGGTTCTGTGGTGACGCGCGATGTGGCAGATTACATGATTGTTGGCGGCAACCCCGCCCGCGTCATCCGCCCCCGTTTTGCGCCTGAGATTGCAACGCGGCTTCAACGCAGCGCGTGGTGGGAGATCACCCCCGAAACATTATCTGACCTGACTTTTGACGATCCTTTGGCGTTTTTGGATGGGTTTGAGGCAAAACCCTCCTCACCTAAAATGCCCGATGAGCGGCGCACCATATGGGACTGGTCTGGGATCACACCGCCTGAGGCGTCATGACCTTAGCTGCCCCCACCATAAAGGCCATTCACAAGTGAAGCCCAAATAAAATTCCCCGCCATCGCGAAGAACAGGGCCACGCAAAAATAGAGGGTCAGCCCATGCACCAAATAGCGCATCCGCCCCAAGGCCCCTTGGCGCCATAACCAAATGCCTGCGGCGGTTGCGGGCAAATGGATCAACACAAAGATCGACACCACCGATAACGGGATGGCCCGAAACCCGCCCTCAACAAGAGCGGCCCATAGATGAACCAGCGCGACAAAGACGCTGGCCAGGATCAAAAACAGGAATATCAAAAGCCGTGATCTATCGCTCATCGCGTCCCCGCTTGCTTTGCGCGCAGGAAGCGGTTGCCGCGCCGCTCATCTGCGCCTAGTTTGCTAATAACCCTGCAGGCAGGGCGCCGTTCTGCCAAGCAAAAACCGTCAAGAGCCGTTGGAAAACCCTATGACCCAAACCACCGATCAAGCCTATCAGGTGCTTGCGCGCAAATATCGCCCCGCAAGTTTCGCCGATTTGATCGGGCAAGAGGCCATGGTGCGGACACTGAAAAACGCATTTGCCGCCGATCGCATCGCGCAAGCCTTCATTATGACGGGCATTCGCGGCACAGGGAAAACGACCACCGCACGAATTATTGCCAAAGGCCTAAACTGCATTGGCCCTGATGGTGCGGGCAAGCACACGACTGAACCCTGCGGGCAATGCGAACATTGCACCTCTATCGCCGAAGGGCGCCATGTCGATGTCATGGAAATGGACGCGGCATCACGCACCGGCGTGAATGACATCCGCGAGATTATTGAAAGCGTCAATTATCGCTCTGCCAGCGCGCGCTATAAGATTTACATAATTGACGAGGTTCACATGCTGTCGACCAGCGCGTTTAACGCGCTGCTTAAGACATTGGAAGAACCGCCCGCCCATGTGAAATTCATCTTCGCGACCACAGAGATTCGCAAAGTGCCTGTCACCGTATTGTCGCGCTGCCAGCGGTTTGATCTGCGCCGCATCGAGCCTGAGGTGATGATCACGCATTTGCGCAAAATCTCGGATCTGGAAAAAGCCGAAATCACGGACGAAGCCTTGGCCCTGATCACGCGCGCGGCGGAAGGGTCTGTGCGCGATGCTCTCAGCCTTTTGGATCAGGCAATTTCCCATGGCGCAGGCGAAACCAGCGCGGAACAAGTGCGCGCGATGCTCGGCCTTGCAGATCGCGGGCGTGTCATGGATCTGTTTGAGATGATCATGCGCGGCGATGCCAAGGGTGCATTGGATGAATTGGCCACGCAATACGCCGATGGCGCTGACCCAATGGCAGTTTTGCGGGATTTGGCCGATATCACCCATTGGCTGTCGGTTGTGAAAATCTCGCCCGAAACCGCTGAAGACCCCTCTATTTCGCCTGATGAGCGCAGCCGCGGGGTGGCGCTATCGAGGGATTTGCAAATGCGCGCCTTGTCGCGGATGTGGCAGATGCTGCTGAAGTCGCTTGAGGAAGTGGCCTTTGCCCCCAATGCGATGATGGCCGCCGAAATGGCCGTGATCCGCCTGACCCATGTGGCCGAATTGCCAAGCCCCGATGATTTGATCCGTAAGCTGCAATCCACAACACCGCCCCCTGCCGCACCACCGCGCGGGCCAGCCCCCACACAAGGCGGATCGCATGGCGCACCCGCGCGAGGCTCAAGCTTTCCAAGCAGCACAGGCGGCACAAATGGCGCGCCGCAAGCGGCCCTTTCCGAGGCCCCAGAGGCCCTACTGGCACGATACCCGACTTTTGAGCATGTGGTCGCATTGATCGAAGAGATGCGCGACATCAAATTGTTGGTTGAGGTTAAGACCACTTTGCGCTTGGCCTCCTATCGCGCGGGGCGCATTGAATTTGAACCTACTGACCGCGCGCCCGAAGATTTGGGGCCACGCCTTGGCCAACGCTTGACGCAATGGACAGGGATAAGATGGGTGGTCTCGGTCGTCTCCTCGGGCGGCGCACCCACCATCGAAGAACAGGCGAATGCGGAGCGTGCCGAGCTTGAAAAAGAGACCAAAGACCATCCGCTGATGCAGGCCGTCCTCTTGGCCTTTCCACACGCCAAAATTACAGATATTCGCAGTCACACAGATATTCAGGCCCATGCTGCGGTCGAGGCCTTGCCCGAGATCGAAGATGAATGGGATCCGTTCGAAGACGATTAACCATAAAGGATGATGGATATGCTCAAAGGCCTTGGCGGTCTTGGCGATATGACCAAGATGATGAAACAGGCACAAGAAATGCAGACCCGCATGGCGGAAATGCAAGAAAACCTGCACACAATCCGCGTCACAGGGGAAGCAGGTGCAGGCCTCGTGAAGGCCACAGCCAGCGCCAAGGGCGAATTGGTGGGTTTGGATATCGACCCCTCCATCTTTAATGGGGATGACAAGGAAGTGGTCGAAGATTTGATCTTGGCCGCCATCAAAGATGCGCAAGCAAAAGCCTCTGATCGCAGTCAGGAAGAATTGCAAAAAATCACTGCTGAGCTTGGCCTGCCAGCAGGCATGAAGCTGCCCTTCTGATTTCGATGAGCGAAGGCGCGCGCCAAATAGAGGAATTGATCGCGCTGATGGCGCGCTTGCCTGGTCTTGGGCCACGCTCGGCACGGCGTGCGGTTTTGCACCTGATCAAAAAACGCGCAGGCCTGATGACGCCCTTGGCGCAATCGTTGGCCGAAGTGGCCCGTGATGCGCGTGAATGCCTCTCTTGTGGCAATATCGGCACCGATGAGGTCTGCGCGATTTGCACCGACCCCAAGCGGGGCAATGGCCAAATCTGCGTGGTCGAGGACGTCGCCGATCTTTGGGCGATGGAACGCGGCCGCGCCTTTGGCGGGCGTTATCATGTCTTGGGTGGCACGCTATCGGCACTAGACGATATTGGCCCTGACGATCTGCGTATCCCACGCCTTATTGAGCGGGTCGCAAGAGATGGAATTGAAGAAGTGATCCTTGCGCTGAATGCCACCGTTGATGGTCAAACCACCGCCCATTACATTGCGGGCGAACTCGCCCCAATGGCGCGCGAAGGACACGTGAAAATCACATCCCTGGCGCAAGGTGTGCCCATCGGGGGCGAATTGGACTATCTTGACGATGGCACGATTTCCGCGGCCTTGAGCGCGCGGAAATCATTTTAACCTAAATCTCAAATCTAAACTGTCGTTTTACAGGTCAGGGCATATGCATGCCTAATGCGCATCCACGCGCCCCTCGACCCTATGCGCAATCCCCCACACGCATCAGGTCGAGGGAAGTGGGATCAGAGCCCGTCAATGCAGACATATTTGGTATCAAGATAATCTTCGACACCTTGGCTGCCGCCCTCTTTGCCAAGACCCGATTCCTTGACGCCGCCGAAGGGCGCCTCAACCGTGGTGATCATGCCAGAGTTGATCCCGACCATGCCATATTGCAAATCCCGATCAAGGCGCATCGCGCGCGCTAGGTCAGAGGTGTAGGCATAAGCCGCAAGGCCAAAGCGGGTGTTATTGGCCATATCAATCCCGTCTTGATCTGTCTCAAATTTGAACACGGGCGCAACAGGGCCAAAGATTTCTTCCTGAGCAAATTCCATGTCGGCTTTGGCCCCTGTCAAAACCGTTGGCTGAAAGAATGTGCCGCCCAATTGATCCCGCATGCCGCCCGTGGCCACAGTGGCACCTTTGGCTTTGGCGTCTTCCACAAAACCCTCGACCTTTTTCAACGCCGCTTGATTGATCAACGGCCCTTGGGTCACGCCCGCATCCATGCCATTTCCAAGTTTCAGCGCGCGGGTTTTCTCAACCAGTTTCGCCACGAATTCATCATGCACGCCTGCCTGCACAAAAACACGATTGGCGCAAACGCAGGTCTGACCAGAATTGCGAAACTTAGAGGCCATAACCCCGTCAATCGCACGATCCAGATCAGCATCGTCAAAAACGATGAATGGGGCATTCCCCCCCAATTCCATTGAGACTTTCTTGACTGTATCAGCTGACTGGCGGATCAATAATTTGCCCACATTGGTCGAGCCCGTGAAGGTCACTTTGCGCAATTCAGGGCGCGCCATCATCGCACCACCAATGGCGGGCGCATCCCCCGTGACGATGTTAATCACCCCTTTGGGATAGCCCACGTCCTCGGCCAAAGCTGCCCAAGCCAAGCCTGAATAGGGGGTTTCTTCCGAAGGCTTCGCAACAACCGTGCAGCCAACCGCCAAAGCAGGCGCAAGTTTGCGGGCCAGCATCGAGGAGGGGAAATTCCAAGGCGTAATCATGCCCACAACACCCACAGGGTGCTTTGTTACCAAAATACGGCGACCATTGACGCCTGCAGGAACGATCTCGCCTTTCACACGGCGGGCCTCCTCTGCATACCACCGCAGATATTGCGCACCGATGGCAATTTCGCCCTTCGCTTCTGCCAAAGGTTTACCCATCTCGCGGGTCAACAATTCGGCCAAACTGTCTTGGTTATCCATCAGCGCATCGTGCAATTTCCACAAAAGCGCCAAGCGCCCCATCAAGTCCATCGCCGCAAAAGCGGGAAAAGCTGCATGGGCTGCATCAATCGCGCGCATGGTTTCTGAGTGGCCAGATTTCGGAATTTGCCCAATCACCTCGCCTGTAGCGGGGTTTGTAACATCCAAGGTCGCACCATCATCCGCGCCCACCCATGCGCCTGCGATATAATTCGCCTCGCGCATCCAGTTTTTCCAATCTGCCATGCTCCTCGCTCCTTTCTTATTTAGGCTTGCGCCCCCATCTTGCGCGCCACATCCAACATGCGCGCAGAAAATCCCCATTCATTGTCATACCACCCAAAGACGCGCAGCATCCCGCCTTTGGAGCGTTTGATCTGATCCCCTTGCACGATCAACGACTCGGGGCGCGCCCGAAGATCAGTCGAGACAACAGGCGCCTCAGTATAGCCTAAGATTGGCCCTTCGGCTGCGCGCAGGACATCGCGCGCCGCCTCAACCGATGGCCGCTGCTCGGTGATGACCGCCAAATCGATACAAGAGACACTTGCCGTTGGGACCCGAATTGCCGAGCCTGTGATCCGCCCCGCAAGATGGGGCAGCACAAGATCAATCAACTTTTCTGCACTGGTTGTTGTGGGCACCATCGACAAGGCAGCTGCGCGGGACCGCACCAAATCCCCCATCGGCATATCCACGGTGGGTTGGCTGCCCGTGTAACAATGCACTGTCGTCATCAAAGCCGTCTCAACCCCAAAGGCCTCATCGAGAACCCGCATCAGGGGGGCTGTGGCATTGGTGGTGCAAGATGCGTTCGACACAATGCGCGCATCGGGCAATAGGGCCGCATCATTCGCCCCCAAGACCAGCGTCACATCAGCATCAAGGGAGGGGCCAGAAATCAGCACCCGTGCGGCACCTGCGCGCAAACCTGCCTCAGCAATCCGCCGATCCATGGCGCGCCCCGTGCATTCCATCAGAATGTCCACCCCCGCAAGGGGCAGCGCCGCTAGATCAGGCTCACAGGTAAAGGCAATCGGGCGCCCATCAATCACCAATGCGCCATCACCGCAGCTCACCTCGCCCGCGTAAGGGCCAAAGACGCTGTCATATTCGAACAGGTAAGCGCAGGTCTTTAGGGGGGCTATGTCGTTGATGGCGACAATCTCAACCTCGGGCCAACCGCCCTTAAGCCACGCGCGCAGCACGGTGCGCCCAATGCGACCAAAGCCGTTTATTGCCACACAAATGGGGGCGGTCATGATGCCGAATCTCCTGATTGCTGTGAGCGGGCGAGTGATGCATGCCCACCGCGAAGGTGCAAGCACGCATCAGCGGATTGGATCAAACAGCGCCTCACGCAAAGAACAATCGCGCCCCATATCGGCAGGGCAATCACGGGGCTCTAAATCGCGGGTCAGACAAATGCGCAGCTCTGCGATGCGACCTTCGCGGCAGGTGGTGACAACACCACTGTCACTGAGATCAGGGTTGGCTTCGCGGAGCGCGTCCTCCACCACTTCGGCTGGCAGGCGCACAGGTCGATTAAGTTGGGTCAAAACCGCTGGCACAGTCACCGCCGCATAAGCGCGGCGCGATAGGGCGAAGTAATCCTCAGCAGGCAGGCCAGAACAGACCCCATGCTTAAGCCATTGGTGCCAGGCAAGGCCTGAGCTTCCCATGATATCAACCATGCCTGCCGTCAACGCATCACTTGGGCCGCGCGCGGGTGTTGAGCAATAACTGGGCCACCCCTCCTCATATTGTGGCCAAAGCCCGTGCAAGGTGAACCCATGGCGTGCGCCTGTCTCGCATTGCGCCGCCCCACGCTCATCCCCCTCAATCGCGCACCATGTTGAATTCCAACTGAGGGCTAAGACATAAAGGTCAAGCACCCCCGCCTGATCGGCCCGCGCAGAAAGTGCCGCGCCACATAGCGCAAAGGCCAAAAGCCCCGCACGTATCAATCTGCACCCCATCTCGCGTTTCCCTCTTTCCTTGCGCCAATCGCTGCCTTATATAACGGGCAACTTCCCCGAAATCGAGGAATTGCGGCCCCCGCCGCAGCGTTGTTTCAGCGCCCGCCCGATTGCATCCGAAAAGGAGCTAAAAATGACAAAACCCATCATGGCAAAGGCCACCGCCGTTTGGTTGGTGGATAACACCACGCTCAGCTTTAAGCAGATCGGCGATTTCTGCGGGCTGCATGAATTGGAAGTGCAAGGGATTGCAGATGGTGACGTGGCCACAGGCGTCAAGGGTTTTGACCCGATTGCCAATAACCAACTCGACCAAGACGAGATTGATCGTGGCGAGAAAGACCCTGCGCATAATCTAAAGCTGAAGCATAACCCCGCCGCACTGGGCGAGGAAAAGCGCCGGGGCCCACGCTACACGCCCCTGTCCAAGCGTCAGGATCGTCCTGCTTCAATCCTTTGGTTGGTCAAATTCCACCCAGAGCTGTCCGATGGCCAGATTGGCAAATTGGTTGGCACCACCAAACCAACCATCCAAGCTATCCGCGAACGCACCCATTGGAACATTTCCAACATTCAACCAATCGACCCTGTTGCGCTTGGTCTGTGCAAGCAGTCTGAATTGGATGCTGCCGTGCAATCAGCCAACGCGAAACGCGCCAAAGAAGGTCTGGTTATGACCGATGATGAGCGCCGTAAATTGGTCTCGACCGAACAAAGCCTTGCAGGTGATCCAGAGCCAAAAATGCCAAGCGCGATTTCGGGTCTTGAAACATTCAGCCTCTCAGGCAATTCGTCTGCCGCCGATGAGGACGAGGACGAAACCGAAAAGACCTATGATGCGGACAGCTTCTTTAACCTGCCAGATGATAAAGACGAAGACAACAAATAATCAGGCGGTATAACGCCTGCCATCTGAAAACCGCGCGCCCCAAAGGTTGCGCGGTTTTTTAATGCAAAGGCACGCCAACAGGATCAAGCAAGCTGCGCCCACCATCCACGCAGAGAACTTGCCCTGTAACAAATCCCGCCCCATCCGAGGCAAAGAATTGGGCCGCACCCGCCACTTCGCGCGCTGAAGCAATGCGGCCAAGCGGTGTGTGGCTTTGGATGTCTTTGCGCTTCAATTCATCTTCTGCCAAACCCGCTTGAAGGCTCGCTGACATCACAGACCCAAAAGATACAGCATTCACACGAATACGATTTGGGGCGAGGGACAATGCCAAAGACCGCGTAGATTGCTCAAGCGCCGCTAACGACACCGAATAGCCCATCAAATCAGGATGGCTGCGCATCGCAGCGATGTTCGAGATATTCACAATCGCGCCGCGCGTCTCATCATCGCGGTCATCCCCTTCGGCTTGGGCAATCATCTTTTTTGCAACGGCTTGGCTCAGGCGAAGCGATGTAAACAGGTTTTGCTGCAACATTCGCTCAATGCTGGTATCGGCAGGATCAAACGGGTCCGTTGGTATGATCTGGCGGCACGCATTGACCAAAATATCGACCCGATCGAAGGCATCAATCGTGGCCGAGATCAAATTGGCCACTGTCAGCTTTTCGCTCAAATCTCCTGCAAAGGCGCGAATATTTGGCGCGCGCTCATCATCTGAGGCGCCACATTCATCAAAAAGCCGCTCTTCATCGCGATCTGTGAACACGACATTCGCGCCAAGGTCAGAAAAATGACGCGCGATCGCAAGGCCAATCCCATTGGCGGCCCCCGTCACAATCGCAGTTTTTCCTTGGATGGATAAAGACATTCCAAAACCCCTTTGCCGATCATCGCGCAGATCGCGCAGCTTTCGGTTTCCCAGCTTGATAGAGCTTGTAGCCCTGCATCTCGGCCAACATGCGACCCGTTGAAAAATTCGCCTTCAGCGCCGATTCATAGGGCAGGTGGCGATTTGCGACCATCAAAAATTGTCCTGAAGGCTTAAGCAGGCGACTTGCCGCCGAAATAAAGGCCTGCCCCAAGGCAGGATCAGCCGCGCGTGATGTATGAAAAGGCGGATTGCACAAAATCGCATCATAAAGCGCGTCGGGCTTGAATGCTGTCGCATCAGCCCAGAAAAAACGCGCGCGCGGATCACCGACATTCTGGCGCGCGGCCTCAAGCGCCGCGTGATCGGCCTCAATCAAATCGAGGGTTTCAATGCTATCCTGTTCATCCAGAATATGCGCGGCGATATATCCCCAACCCGCCCCAAGATCAGCAACGCGTCCCTTAAGTTTAGGGGCCAGTGCAATCAAGATTTCCGATCCTTGATCTGGCCCGTCCGCAGAGAAGCTGCCAATTGGCACGATATGGCCATCTTCAGTTTTCGTGGCGCTGCCAACCCATTCCGCGCAGGTTTGGGGCAGGACATCTGGGCGCACGAACCAAATCAATTTGCCATGCGATTTTGAAAAAACTTCTACGCCGTCAAAGGTTGATTTTAGGGCCTTGAGGATCGATTCAATCCCGATGGTTTTCGCCCCATCCACCATCAAAATGCCACCCTTGCGCAATGCCATCAGGGATTTTGCAATCCGCGACAGGGTCAATTTTTTTGATTTATGGGCCGCAACCAAAGCCAGATCAAACGCATCCACCGCATCGGCTGGCAGATCAGGATGCACATCAATTCCACGGGCCACAACGCGGGCGTGATCGGGGTAAAACCCTTGCACAGCCAACAGACGGGCCTGTCCGAACACATCAAGTTGCATTTCGCCACTGGCACCATAAATCAAAACCGCCGAAAGAGGCGGCAAGCTGAGCGCGTTTTGCTCAAGCGCGGAAATCCATCTGTCTGGGGTCATAAGCGGCGGCGGGACTGGGGATCAGTCCTCTTTCTCCATGGTGCATTGCAACGGATGCTGATTGCGGCGCGCGAATTCCATCACCTGCGCCACTTTCGTTTCGGCAATCTCATAAGAGAAGACACCCACAACGGCCACCCCTTTTTTATGCACAGTCAGCATAATCTCGACCGCCTGCGCATGAGAGATACCGAAGAAGCGCTCAAGAACGTGAACGACAAACTCCATTGGGGTATAGTCGTCATTCAAAAGCAGCACCTTATACATCGGGGGCCGCTGCGTTTTTGGTTTTGTTTTGGATATTACGGTGGTGTCGTTTTCCTCCACAGGAGGTTTCGCCATCATCGTCAAGCCATCGCGCCGCATATCTACTCCAAAACTGGCCATCTGGTCTAAAACTGGCGTGCTCATGGTGCCATTGTCCATGTGCCTTTATATAAGCCGCAAGGTGATTCAGAAAAGGGGCCACAAGGCAACTGCCTGAGGTCGTGCATAACCCAATGACAAAAAAGCTGCAAATAATCGGTTTGGACGCGGATGATACGCTTTGGCAGAACGAGGAATTTTACCGCGTAACCCAAGCGCGCTTTGCAGAACTTTTGGCGGATTGCTGCGCCGAAGACGATTTGCACAACCGCCTCTTGGCGGCAGAACGGCGCAATATCGGCCATTACGGATTTGGCATTAAAGGGTTCATGCTCTCCATGATTGAAACCGCGATTGAAGTCACCGAAGGAAAAGTCAGCGGTGCAGTAATCGGGGAGATTTTGGCCGCAGGTCAGGACATGCTCCAACATCCCATCACCCTGCTGCCCCATGCCGACAGGGTGGTGCGCGATCTGTCGCAAAGCCACAAATTGGTGCTAATCACCAAGGGTGATCTTCTCGACCAAGAACGCAAGTTGGCGCAATCGGGTTTGGGCGAATATTTTCACGGCGTTGAAATTGTCAGCGACAAGAAACCTGAAATTTACACCCGCGCTTTCGCGCGGCATGGCGCAAGTGCCGATGTGGCATTGATGGCGGGTAATTCCATGAAATCAGACGTCATCCCCGCCCTTGAGGCAGGGGCCTTTGGGGTCTATGTGCCGTCAACCTATATCTGGGCGTTGGAGGAGGCAGACGCGCCTCAATCCCATGCACGCTATCACAGCCTACCCGATTTGGGTGGTCTGCCTGCGTTGGTCAAAATCTTGGAACAGGCTTAAGGCGCAACTTCGAGAACGATTTTTCCGATATGGGCAGACGCCTCCATATGGGTATGGGCAGCGGAGGCCTCGGTCAGATCAAAGCTGCTATCCATCACGGGCGCAATTTGGCCAGTTTCGAGCAGGGGCCAAACATGGGTGCGCAACTCAGACGCAATCGCGGCTTTGACGGCATCTGATTGGGGCCGTAAGGTCGACCCTGTCAACGTCAAGCGCCGCGTCATCATCTGTGTAAAGTTCAGCTCAACCTTCGCGCCCTGCAAAAAGGCGATTTGCACAAGTCGCCCATCATCCGCCAAAGCCCGAATATTGCGCGGCAGATATGGCCCGCCCACCATATCGAGGATGATATTCGCGCCACCTTCGGCGCGCATGATCTCAACGAAATCTTCCGTGCGGTAATTGATCGCCCGCTCCGCCCCCAAGGCTTCGCAGGCTCTGCATTTTTCATCTTGGCCTGCGGTCACAAAAACCCGCACCCCAAAAGCACGCGCCAATTGAATGGCCGTTGTGCCAATTCCAGATGCGCCGCCATGCACCAACAACCGCTCACCCGCGCGCAAGGCGGCGCGTTGAAACAGATTTGACCACACGGTGAAAAACGTCTCACAAAGCGCAGCAGCAGCGCGCAGATCCATACCCGTTGGCACGGGCAAAGCGTGGGATTGATGGGTCAGCGCATAATCTGCATACCCCCCGCCCGGCAGAAGCGCGCAAACCTGATCCCCGATTTTCCACTCGGACACAGCCTCGCCCACCGCCACAACTGTGCCAGAGGCCTCAAGACCGGGGAGGTCAGAGGCCCCTTTGGGCGGATCATAGAGCCCCGCCCGTTGCAGCGCATCAGGTCTGTTTACCCCTGCATAGGCAATTTTGATCAAAATCTGTTCAGCCTCGGGACGGGGGCAAGGGCGACTGCACAGCGTCAATACGTCTGGCCCGCCCGCCTCGCTGATTTCAACCGCGCGCATGGTTTCAGGCAGGGTCATGTAGCTCTCCAGAACAGATTTCACTGTTGGTCTTTTGGACGAATATATCCTGGAAGGTCAATTCGTGCGACCCGCGCAGGGGGGCGAATCTTTCCAAGTAGCCAATTTGGCCCCGCCATAATGGGCTTAAGCGCAGGGTTCTCATTGACAGATTTCTTTAGCTTTTCGATTTGCATCACATCATCGATGCGGCGATCCAAAAACGCCCATGTCGCAGCGTGATCTGGCGATTGATCCCCCAACCAGTAAAGCACAGTAGCCGAATACACCCCCGCCAATGTCGCACGCTTGGAATACCAATTGAAATCATTGGCGCGGTCCCCAAGCCCCTCCCAAATGCTGTCAGCGGTTTCCCAGATGGCTTTTGCGCCATCTGCGGCATGGATGGGCAGGGCAAACAAGGTGGTGCCGCGGCGCACGGCCTCTTTGTGGGCGGCGACCGCCTCAAGGCGCAGGCGCACCCCATAAGCCACGCGATCACGATAGCGCATTTCAGACAAGTCAGCATTGCGCAAGGCGCGCAGCAAATCTGCATCCCCCTGCCGATGAAAGGCCAAGGCCAAATCAACCGCTCCCCGAGGGAAAAGCGCGCGACCCGTTTCGGTGTCTACATCGCAATCGCTCAACGCAGCGCAAAGGGCCGCATCAGACCACCCATCAAACGGCACATGATCCAATGCTGCGGTGACAATGTGCGCTTTCAGCTCGGTCGTGGCTTGGCTTTCCATCGCATCACTCCATTTTTCTGCGTTGCTTTACAACTTAGCAGATTCTTGCTAGATGGCCACTTCCTGCAACTTTGAAACTCTAACTTAGAAAGGTGGTGACACCACATGCAGGTGAGTGTTCGCGACAACAATGTTGATCAAGCATTGCGCGCTCTGAAGAAGAAACTTCAGCGCGAGGGCGTTTTCCGTGAAATGAAGCTTAAGCAGCATTTCGAAAAGCCTTCCGTCAAGAAAGCACGCGAGAAAGCGGAAGCAATCCGCCGCGCGCGCAAACTGGCGCGGAAAAAAGCGCAGCGTGAGGGTCTGCTCTAAGCAGAACCTTCGCAGATGCGAAGTTTTCTTCAAAAAAGATATCCCCCGTCCTTTTGGCACGGGGGTTTTCTTTTGCGCTATGCTCAAAGCGTGAAGGGGTCACCCTTCGTCATCATCATCCCAGATTTCATAGGTTCGGATGCCATCATAGCGGGCCAAATTTTCGATGGTCTTTTCGGGAAACCACGTAACTGGCAAATCGAAAAATTGCGGCAATTCGCCAAGCAATTCCGAGATTGAGCGCGAACAATTTGCCTTAGGGACAGGGCCAATTTCCTGAATGCGCTGCGCCACGAATCGCGCCTGTTCTGGCGGCAAAAGAACCTCTTGCGCCACGACATGATGAGTCTCGCGCGCATGCCACTGCAAATAAAACCCATAGAGCGTGGGATTCATTCCAAAGAGCACATCATTGCGTTCGGGTGCGGCAGGGTGGAACCAATCGCCGGCAGGATCAAACAACAATCGCTGCGTTCCATCATCAACAACAAGGGCACTATGCGCACCCGTGCCTGTTTCACTGCGCAGCATTGTCAAAAGCGTGATGCGCGTTGGCCCTGGCTCGCGATAGCTTGCTGTCGCAATGTCTTCATCACTGGCCCAAATCGATGGATTCGCGCAGCCCGTAAGGGCCAGCGCGAGACACAAAACTGTAAGAGGCGAACGCCACCCCATCGGTGTTCGACTTCAAACTTAGCGGGCGAAAAGGGCCAAGAAGATCACAACAGCGATCGAAACAGCACCAACGCGCATGCTCCACGTCATGAAACCATCAAAGGTTTTCTCCTGTTCGCTGATATCCATCGAGCCGTGCTTATGTTCGTTCTTTGCCATGGTCGTCTCCATTGATCTGGTCGCTTTAACGATGCGCATACCGAATTTCATGCGCCCTGTCACGCGACACTGTGACACGATCTTTGTAAAAATCTCACAAGGTGACAAGGGAGATGGGCGGCACCCTCAACTGCTCAACTGCCAAACCCATGCACCGCGCGTGTCCAATTCACGGACAACTTCGCCTAGATGATAGAGATGGTTGAGATGGGCCACGGCCTCGACCATCGCTAGCCCATAAGTCGCCTCATCAATCTGGCGTTTGAACAAGGGGGCAAAGCAGTCAACCGCTGTGCGGGGTTCCGCGCGCAAATGTTCACGCAGCCGGGCAAGCGCACCGTGATGATTGTCCGATAATTGCGCCAATCGTGCAGGCAATCCGTGATAGGGCAGCTTGTGACCTGGCAAAACAAGATGATCTTCGCGCGCCATGGTTTCAAACCTTGCGCAGCTTTCTAGCCATTCGGCCACAGGATCTGCCATCGGTTCTGTAGGATAAACCCCAAGATTGGGCGATATCGATGGCAAAAGCTGATCCCCCGCCAAAACAAGCGGCGCATCTTGGCACCATAAGGTGGCATGATCTGGCGCGTGACCTTGGCCCAAATGCACGACCCAGTCACGCCCGCCAAGACGATGCACCGCCCCTTCCTCCAAACGCGTAAAGCCCAAGGGTAAAGGATAAACTGTGTCACAGAAATTAAAGGGGCGGTTATCAAGGCGCTTGCTCAAAAGCGCCTCATCCATGCCCGCCCCACGCCAAAAAGACACCGCTTCTGGGCTCGGTGTTGGCTCCTCGTCCAAGGTCAGCATCCTTGCCGTCAGCCATGCGGTGCGGGTCATCAATAATTCCGCGCCTTGTGCTATAAACCAACCAGCAAGCCCGACATGATCGGGGTGGTGATGGGTGACAACCACCCGCAAGATAGGATCACCGCGCAGATCATCTTTTATAATCGCGGCCCATTCACGGCGATTGAGTTTTGTATCAAGCCCTGTGTCGATCACCGTCCAGCCATTTGGTTCGCGCAAGGCATAGACATTCACATGATCCAAGCCCAAGGGCATGGATAACCGAATCCACAGGATGCCATCCGCTATTTCCCGCGCAGTGCCTTTTGCAGGTGGGGTCTCGTGTGGATAGTGGATCATGTTACACCTTTTTGCAGCGCGGCTTGGCTTCACAGCACGCCCAAGCTATATCGGGCCGCGCAAACACCACAGCCGTCCTAGGCGATGAACCCCAATGTCACAAGTGCCACCCACCCAAGACCGCCCCGCATGTTTGTCCACTGATGAGCAGGGGATCGCGCGTGCTTGTGGCTTGCTAGAACAAGGGGAATTGGTCGCGCTGCCCACGGAAACTGTCTACGGGCTTGGCGCAGATGCACGCAATGACCAAGCCTGTGCCAAAATCTTTGAGGCAAAAGGGCGGCCTACATTCAACCCGCTGATCGTGCATGTGGCTGACCTCGCACAGGTCGCGCAAATTGCAGACGTGACCGATACCGCACGTATCTTGGCAGATCGGTTTTGGCCCGGCCCTTTGACCTTGGTCTTGCGCCTGCGCCCCGATCACGGGCTATCCCCCTTGGTCAGTGCAGGTCTGCCGACTGTGGCAATTCGCATTCCAAACCACCCTGTGGCCCAAAATATCTTGCGCCGCTTTGGTGGCCCAATTGCTGCACCCTCTGCCAATAGATCAGGGCGTTTGTCCCCCACATCGGCCGAACATGTGGCGCGATCGTTGGGCAATCGCATCGCGGCGATCGTAGATGGTGGGCCCTGCCCCGTAGGCCTTGAGTCAAGCATCGTGGACGCAAGTCAGAAACCCGCAAAACTCCTGCGCGAGGGTGGCATTGCGCGCGAAGAGATCAGCGCGCTGACTGGGGCGCTTGTGTCTGACCTCACACCTGGACGCGTAGCTGCACCTGGTCAGATGAGCAGCCATTACGCCCCCAATGCACCGCTGCGCATCAATCAGGATCTCAGCGACCCAACACGATTACGCATTGCCTTTGGCCCGATGGGGGATGCAGATTTCACCCTCTCGGAAAAGGGCGACTTGCGGGAGGCGGCTGCGGCACTGTTTTCAATCCTGCACCACGCCGATGCGGAACTGGCTTTGCGCGGCAAAACTGGGATTGATGTCGCGCCTGTCCCACAAAAGGGATTGGGCCTTGCAATCAATGATCGGCTGATGCGGGCTGCCGCCCCGCGCGATTAAGCGCGCCCTGCATGCGCAGACAACAAAATCGGATCAATGCCCAATTTTGCAAGCGCAGCTTCCCATTTGCGCGGCATATCCACGTTGAAAACCAGATCAGGCGCGGCCTCGCAAATCAGCCACGCATTCTGCGCAATCTCACTTTCCAACTGGCCCCGACCCCAGCCCGCATAGCCCAAGGCGACAATGGCCTGATCTGGGCCTTCGCCTTGCGCAATATCGTCTAGGATATCAAGGGTGGCGGTCATGGCAAATGTGTCATCCACCTCTAGGCGTCCCGCATGACCTGCGTCACCTTGCGCATAAGAGGTTTCATGCAGAACAAATCCACGCCCCTGTTCAACGGGGCCACCAAAGCAGATTGGTAAATCAGGCAAAGATCCTGAGCCATTAGCAATGCCCAATTGCTCAAACATCTCAGACAAGGTTAATTCGGTCAAAGGTTTGTTAATGATCAACCCCATGGCCTGCTCGTCATCATGCGCGCAGAGGAACACCACCGCATGCGCAAAACGCGGATCCCCCATTCCAGGCATAGCGACCAAGAGTTTGCCTGTTAAAGTCTCGATCGCGCTGTCGATATTTTCAATTTCATTCATATGTCCAAAATGCGCGGAGCCTGTCGCAAGGGCAAGGGGCGACCGCGCGGAATTTGCCGCATCTTCGCCGAAACGTGACTTTTCATTCCTGGCGTCTGCCGCTAACCACTTAGGCTATGATGAATGAAACCATCCCATGCAATGCCGCCGCGCGCGCCCTCACTTTGGGCGCTTTTGCGTTTTGCATGGCCTGCGGGATCACGGGCGCCGCGTCAGGCCAAACTGTTGCCTTGAACGGTGATGATGTCGTCACGGCACGGTTTCTGTCTGGATGGCGTATGGAAAATGGCCATCACATGGCCGCCGTAGAAATCAGCCTAGCCCAAGGGTGGAAAACCTATTGGCGCAGCCCTGGGGATGGGGGCCTCGCACCTGAATTGCGGATCGAAAGAAACGCTCAGATTGCAGCGGCTTGGATGCATTTCCCCCGCCCCGAAGTTATCTTCACAGCGGGCACGCCCAATATTGGGTATCATGATCACGTGGTCTTTCCGATTGAGCTTGCAATGCCCCACGGCCTTGGCCCCATGCCCCTATCGGCAGAGTTGAGCATTGGCGTTTGTGACGAAATTTGCATGCCAATCAGCCTTGAGCTTGAGGGTATTTTACCAGATAGCGGGGCCCGTGATCCGATGATCCTGCAGGCGTTGGCAGATCAACCCACCCCCGCCGCAGAAGCTGGCGTTGGCTCTGCCCGATGTGCAATCAGGCCAATTTCAGATGGGTTGCAAGTGTCGGTAGAGGTCACCGCCCCCGATTTAGGGTCGCCTGAAACGATGATGTTAGAACTGCCCCTCCCAGATGTCTGGATGTCGCCGCCCACCTTTCAGCGCAATGGGGGGCAGATCACCGCAACGGCGGATTTGGTGCCCCCGCAAGGCCTGCCCTTTTCGATGGAGCGCTCAGACCTGCGCATCACACTTGTCGGCTCTCATCGCGCGATCGAGATTGAGGGCTGCGTGGCGCGTTAGGTCTTGCGATTTTGATAGGCGACCCCTGCGGCAAGCCCCAAAACAAAGATCAGCACGCCAAGGCTAAAGACAAGGAACGCAGTCAGGGCACTCGCGGGTAGGAGTGCGGCCCCCCATCCCCAAGCCCCGCCCGTCAAGATTGGGCCGCCCATGACCAAACCCCACCAGAGAACCACCCCCAAAGAGGCAAGCCAAAGCGTGGCGCCTGCTTGACCAATCCGCTCGCGATGGCCCAAGCCGCGGCGCAAGCTGCGCACATGCTTTCCAATATCAGCTTGTATTGCCAAAACCGCTGGCACCAAGAGCAAGACGACAAACATCCCAAAGCCCAAACCATAAACCAACGTAATCACAGTGGGTTTGAGGAACTGCGCCTGTGACGATGTTTCAAACAACAAGGGCGCAAGACCCAGAACCGTGGTCAGGGTGGTCAAAAGAATGGGTCGCAAACGATCACAGGCAGCATCAACCACGGCAGGGATCAGCCCACGATCTTTTGCATATTCATCCACAGTTGAAACCAAAACAATCGAGTCATTGATGATGATACCCGTCATCCCGATCAGACCCACAACCGTAAACATCGACAGAGGCACATCCCAATGCCAATGGCCAAATATCGCCCCCGTCAGGCCAAACGGGATCACGCACAGCACGACAAGCGGGCGCAGCCAGCTTGCAAAAATCCAGGCCAAAACGATGTAAATGCCAACCATACAGGCCAAGAACCCCGCAAGGGCATCGTCCAAGAAAGCGCGTTCCTGCTCGGCCAAGCCCGAAAGGGTCGTGGTCACCCCAAATTGCGCCTCAATATTTGGCAAGATTTGATCACGCAATTGCGCCATGATTTCCTCAGCGCGGGCAGGGTCATCTTCGGATAAGTCCCCCGTCACTGACACCACGCGCTGTCCGTTTTCGCGGCGGATTGTGGAAAAGCCCGTTCGCGTCTCAACCGAAACAATATCGGCCAAGGGCACATAGCTGCCGCCATCCGCCCGCAACAACATGCGATCCAGAAAATCGGCGGTTAACTCGCCTTGCGGCAATTCCACCCGCACCGTGGCCGTGCGCAACCCATCGGGAAAGCTTGCCGCTTCAACCCCACCCAAGCGATTGCGCAATATCCGCCCCAAAGCCTCAATTTCAAATCCCAAGGCCTCTCCGCGCGGGGTTAGAGATAGACTTAACTCTTGCCGATCATAGGGCAGATCATCGGCCAAACCTGACACCTCGCCAACGGGCAAAAGCACGGTTTTGACGGCCTCTGCTGCAGCCTTGAGAATCTCGGTTTCCGCGCCTGTGATTTGAACATCAATCGCATCGCCACCTGGCCCGCCGCGCCATCCGCGAAAGCTGATCTCTTCCACCATCGGATTTTGCTGCACTTCATTTTGTAAATCCGCGACAAAAGCAAAGGAGGAATAAGTGCGCAGGTCAGGGTCAATCAACTCGATAGAAATTGACCCTAAAAGATCGCTGTCTTTCCCATCGGCAGATGCAAGACTGCCGCCCGTATTCCCGCCAATTTCAGCTAAGACATACGAGGTTGGGTTGCGGCCATGCTCAGCCTCATACCGGCTTGCAACGGCCTCAACCGCGCGTTGCATTTCAGCCAACATGGCAAGGCTATCGTCACGCCCTGCCCCGTCAAGCATGGCAAAATTCCCCGAAACGGAGCTCAGCTCAGGCGCGTTGAAAAAGCGCCACGTGACATCACCGCGCAAGAAACTGGCGGCTTGGGTGGCCAAAAGCAGCAACATCACGGCCACAACAGGATAGCGCGCTTTAACGGCAAAATCGATGAAGGGGCGGAAATAGCGCCCGCGCAGCCTCTCGAACCAGCGGTTCACAAAACGTGAGGGGCGATCATACCAAGCATCCTTCGCATTCGCCGCCAAAGCATGCGCCATATGGTTGGGAAGGATTAGGAAACATTCCACCAAACTGGCCGTCAGCACCACGATGACAGTAAAGGGAATATCAGCGATCAAATCCCCAAACCTGCCGCCAATGGCCGCAAGTCCCGCAAATGCCAGAACAGTGGTGAGGGTCGCGGCAAAAACAGGCGC
Source organism: Roseobacter sp. HKCC-CH-9208 (assembly GCF_037805125.1). NCBI lineage: Bacteria > Pseudomonadati > Pseudomonadota > Alphaproteobacteria > Rhodobacterales > Roseobacteraceae > Roseobacter > Roseobacter sp. HKCC-CH-9208. Next base: position 989,766 of record NZ_JBBLYK010000001.1, read on the forward strand.
TGCCATGCGCCGCGCGGCAGTTTCGGCGGCAGTGATAGGGTCTTCCCCAAGGGCGCGATGGCGGTAGTCGGCATGTTCGCCCACCACAATCGCATCATCCACAACAATCCCCAAAGTGATGATCAAAGCAAAAAGCGAAATCATATTCAGGGTGATACCAACGGCATACATCAGCGCAATTGCGGCCAACATCGCCACGGGGATGCCCGCTGCCACCCAAAAAGCGGTGCGGGCATTGAGAAACAAAAACAACAAGCCAAGAACCAACGCCAAACCTGTCGCGCCATTGGACAACAGAATTTCTAAACGCCCCGAAATAAACTCTGCGCGCGTGCGGATCAGATCAATCTGCACATCTTGCGGCAGGGTCGCCTCCATTTGCGTGGCGATGTCTTCGACTGTTGACTGTATGGAAATCGCATCACCCTTATCCGAGCGATCCACCCGCACCGTCATTGCTGGGTTGCCACCCACGAAGTACGCACTTTCACGGTCAACCGCCAATTCCATCACCCGCGCCACATCTCCAATCGAGACTGTGCGCCCGTTAGGGTCACGAATAAGGGCAATTGCCGCGATCTCCTCCGCGCTACGCTTGGCTGATCCTGCCCGCACCCGTGCATTGGCCCCATCAACCGCCCCTGCGGGCGCGGTATCGACTTCGGCCGCAATGGCACCTGCAATATCAGCCATCGTGAGATCATATTGAATCAACCGCACCGTTGGCACTTCGATCAAAATCTGCGGGGCAGCGACCCCGCGAATGGTTGTGCGTGTCACCCCCTGATCAAAGAGGCGCGCCACGAATTCATCTGCGAACCGACCCAGTTGGGCGGGTGCCACGGGCCCCGTAATCACCACATCAGTCACGCGATCACGCCATGTGCCGCGCCGCACCTCTGGCATATCGGCATCTTGGGGCAGGTCGGTGACACTATCGACTGCCTGCTGCACATCATCTGCTGCGCGGGCCATGTCCCAGCTGGGCTCAAATTCCAAACGAATATTGGCCACCCCTTCACGCGCGGTGGCCTCGGATGCGACAACACCATCAACCGCCAAAAGAACAGGTTCCAAGACGCCCACAATGGCGGCATCTACATCCTCAGCCCCTGCCCCATCCCATCGGGTCGAGATGTCGATATCATCCACCACAACATCGGGAAAAAACTGCGCACGCATATTGGGCAGGGCAAACAAGCCTGCCACGATCAATGCAACCAAAACCAAATTGGCCGCCGTGCGGTGACGCGTGAAATAAGACAATATGCCCGAGGCCTGTGGCGGAAGGCTACGCATGGTTAGCCCCCCATTCGTTCTTCAAGCCGCGCCACCACCCCGCTTGGCACACGGGGTTGGTTTAATTGATCCAAAAGCCGCGATTTCACATCATCAGGGATAAAACTGTTGCCTTCAACATAGGCGATCAGCCGCGCACGGCGTTCAGGGTCAAGCTCTAGCTCCTCGTCTTGCACCACCTCAGGTAGGCTGCCATCGGCTGTAGGGCGCAGAGGGTCAACCTTGATCCCCGCCCCCAAGACGGGGGTTCGGGCGGCCACAATCTCACGGCCTGCCAAGTGATCCGCGCGGAAAATCACATCATCCCCTTGCCGGCGCAGGAGCGTAACTTCGGCGTCCTCAAGGCGATCTTCATCCCCCAAAACAAGCACATGCGCGCCATCGGCCAAGGCCGTGGCAGGCGCAATCATGACGCCCTCAAGCGCGGGCTCGGTCACATGGACAGTGACAAAATCCCCCGCTTGCAAGCCCGCAGGGCGCAGCACATCGGCAAAGAGCAACCTCCCCGTTTGCCCCTCACCCACCGCCCCGCTCTCCCGCGTCAGGCGTGCAGGTAGGGTCAGAACTTGCTCACCCAGATCAATGCGCAACTCCACATCAACTTGCGGCAGGCGGCCATCTTCGCCCACCAGGCGCGCATATTGCGCGGTCGATAGACGAAAGGCGACTTCAAGCTGATCAGGATCAAGCAGGCGGCCAAATTGCTCATTCGCGCTCAACAGCCGCCCTTCGGCCAAATCAACCTCTGACAAAACCCCCGAAAATCCAGCGCGAATTTCAGTATCAGCCAAACGCCGCTCTGCATCCGCAAGCGCCTGCCTGCGGGCCAATGTGGCTTGGCTGGCGGAAGCCACGGCCAATTCCGCCGCCTCAACCGCGGCCAAACTGCCGACACCGCGATCCGCAAGATCACGCGCCCGCTCTAGCGCGCGGCGGCGCAAATCTTCCTGCGCTTCAGCATCCTGTAGATCTGCCGCGGCGGTGTCGCGCGCCCATTCTGCCTCGGCAGGATCAATCCGCACCAAAAGCGCGCGTTCCTCAACACGCCCCCCCTCGCGGAAATTGGGCGCAAGCTCAACCACACGTCCCCCGATGGCCGCCCGCAATTCTAGACTGCGCCGCGGCAAAATCTCGCCAAACGCGGTCAGTTCAGGACGCAAGCTTTGCGGGGTCAGCGTCAGAACTTCGGCTGCAAAAACCCGCTCTCGGGCAGGCGGGCGACTGCCCTGATCGCCCATGCGTTCCTGCAAAGATGACCAGATCAGCCCGACCGCCAAGGACAACAGTCCGAAGGTCACAGCGCTTAGGAATAACCCCGTCAATGCACGGTTGAAAAATCTCATAAATGTATCGCCTCAGCAGGGAAGGATTACCCTAAGAATAGACCAAGAAAGCACGATGGAAATAGCGCGGCATAGTGACCCCACATGGGGGATATGTTCGGCATGGCTATTTCCGCCGCCGATGTTCCTCAAGGCGGGGCAAGATTTCAACAAAATTGCAGGGGCGATGGCGATAATCGAGCTGCCATTTTAGAATTTCATCCCACGCATCGGCACAGGCCCCCGAACTACCCGGTAAGGCAAAAAGGTATGTGCCTTGGCAGACCCCGCCCGTTGCCCGAGATTGAACTGCTGATGTGCCAATTTTGTGCATCGATACCATGGTGAAAACGGTGCCAAAGGCCTCGATTTCTTTTTCGTAAACATCGCGATGCGCCTCCACCGTGACATCGCGCCCTGTAAGACCCGTGCCACCCGTGGTCAGGATCACGTCCACCGCAGGATCCGCGCACCACGTGCGCAGTTTTTCTGCGATCTCAGTGCGCTCATCGCGTAAAATCTCGCGGTGGATCAAATGATGGCCCGCCGCTTTGATCCGCCCTTCCAAAAGGTCGCCAGATTTATCTTGCGTCAAATCCCGCGTGTCAGAAACGGCCAGAACCGCAATGCGGATTGGGATAAAGTCGCGCGTCTCATCAATGCGGCTCATCTCGCGCCCCCAAGGCTCGCTTTCAGTTTCAACAAATCCGCCCAAGCCTCGCGCTTGAGCAAAGGCACGTTCAATAATCGAGCGGGCGAATAAATTGGGAAAGCAGGGCAGCGATGCGCGCCTGCGACAAGCATATGATCCGATTCACGCAGACGCTGGATACCCGTTTGTGACAGGGCTGAAACGCAAGATGCATTTCCAAGCAGCACCACCGCCTTCGGCGCACATAATGCGATATGGCGCAGCAAGAAAGGACGCAGCACCTGATGCTCGGCCTCTGTGATTGGGCGATCTTGCGGCATCCGCCACGGGGAAACGTACGTGAAATAGAGCGCCTCACTCTGACCCTCTGCCGACCGCGAAAGACCGATCGCGCCAAACATCGCATCAAAGAGTTTGCCCGCCTCATCGCTAAAACCCTGCCCCGCCTCATCATCGGCACGGCTTGGGGCTTCGGCAATGACCATCACATCGGCCTGAGGGTTGCCCTGTGAGAAAACCATATTCCGCGCGCCTTTGCGCAGATCAAGCCCATGGAAATCCGCCATTGCAGCCCGCAATGCATCTAAGGAAGGTGCCGCCTGTGCTAGGGCATCGGCGGCTTTGGCCAAATCTGAAACAGTGGCCGCTTTCGGTGCGGGTGTTGGTGCAGGCTTGGACTGCGCGACCTTTGGTGAAACGGGCGCAGGCTTCACCTCGGGCTCAAGGTCAAATCGGTTGATCGGCGCTTCTTCAATCACATCGCTCACACCCAAATCCACCTGCCAACTGAGCGCGGCAAGCGCATCGGTATAGGTCTTCTGATCAAGGTCATGGCGCATGGTCACAATGCTACTGCCAGTGCGCCGCGAGGTAAATGGGCCATAACAGCCTCTATCGGATGGGTTGTGTCCGCCCCCAAAGACGGCCTATAAGCGGCGCAGTCAAATAGGAAGACAGATCAGGGGGAGCCCGATGTCGTTTCGCCAAAACCACCTCTTAGGTATCGAAACACTTGCCCCCGATGAAATCGTTACAATTCTTGATCTTGCCGATCGCTACGCCGAACTTGAGCGCGGTGATAATAAACACGGTGACGCCTTAAAGGGGCTGACCCAGATCAATATGTTTTTCGAGGCCTCCACCCGCACCCAAGCCAGTTTTGAATTGGCAGGCAAACGTCTTGGCGCGGATGTGATGAACATGGCGATGGCGGCGTCTAGCCTGAAAAAGGGTGAAACGCTCATTGATACGGCGCTGACGCTCAACGCGATGCATCCTGATCTTTTGGTTGTGCGGCACCCCCATTCGGGCGCCGTGAACCTCTTGGCGGAAAAGGTAAATTGCGCGGTTCTGAATGCGGGCGATGGCAAGCATGAACACCCAACCCAAGCCCTGTTGGATGCGCTGACCATTCGCCGCGCAAAAGGGCGCTTGCACCGCCTGAACATTGCGATATGCGGCGACATTGCACATAGCCGCGTGGCGCGCTCAAACATTCTGCTGCTTGGCAAAATGGAGAACCGAATTCGTCTAATTGGCCCCCCCACCTTGATGCCCGCAGGGGTCAGCGAATGGGGCGTGGAAATGTATGACGATATGCAAGCAGGGCTTGCAGGCTGTGATGTGGTGATGATGCTGCGCCTTCAAAAAGAACGCATGGACGGCGCCTTCATCCCATCGGAACGGGAATATTATCACCGCTTCGGGCTGGACGCAGAAAAGCTGAGCGCCGCCAAGGATGATGCGATTGTCATGCACCCCGGCCCAATGAATCGCGGGGTCGAGATTGACGGAACCATTGCCGATGACATCAACCGATCAGTAATTCAAGAGCAGGTTGAAATGGGCGTTGCTGTGCGTATGGCAGCAATGGATTTGCTGGCGCAGAATTTGCGTGCCAGACGAGCCGAAAAGGGGGCGCAGGCATGAATATACTATTCAAAAATGCGCGCCTCATAGACCCAGAGGCAGGCACCGAGGATTTGGGCTGGCTTCTCGTCAAAGATGGTATGATTGCGGCGCGCGGAACGGGTGGCACAACCCGAAACGCAGAGCGCGTCATTGACTGCGCCGAATCCTGCCTTGCCCCCGGTCTGGTCGATATTGGCGTCAAAATCGGCGAGCCTGGTGAACGTCATAAGGAAAGTTTCCGCAGCGCAGGCGCGGCTGCCGCCGCAGGAGGCGTGACCACCATCGTCACGCGTGCTGACACCACCCCCCCGATTGATACGCCTGAAACATTGGAATTCGTGCGCCGCCGCGCGCAGGATGCAAGCCCCGTGCGTATCCTCCCAATGGCTGCCCTGACCAAGGGCCGTGAGGGGCGCGAGATGACGGAATTGGGCTTTCTCTTGGATGCAGGGGCTGTGGCCTTCAGCGATGGCGACCTCGTTCTGCGCGACAGCAAGGTTCTCAGCCGCTGCATGGTGTACGCCCGCAGTCTTGGCGCGCTCATTGTGGGCCATCCACAAGACCCTATTTTGTCAGAAGGGGCGGCTGTAACCTCTGGCAAATTCGCCTCTCTTAAAGGCTTGCCCGCAGTGTCGCCTATGGCAGAACGTATGGGGTTGGAGCGCGATCTTGCATTGGTTGAAATGACCGGCGTGGCCTATCACGCAGATCAGATCTCCACCGCGAAATCGTTACCCGCGCTGCGCCGCGCGAAAGAGGCAGGGCTGAATGTTACGGCCGGTATTTCAATCCACCATTTGACGCTGAACGAATTTGACGTGGGCGATTACCGCACCTTCTTTAAGGTCAAGCCACCCTTGCGCGCCGAGGAAGACCGCGTTGCGATGGTTGAGGCGCTGCGGGAAGGGCTTATTGATATTATTTGCTCCATGCACACACCCCAGGATGAAGAAAGCAAACGGCTGCCTTATGAAGCGGCGGCCAGTGGCGCAGTAGGGCTTGAAACCCTTTTGCCCGCCGCGTTGCGGCTGCATCAAGGGGCGGGTCTGAGCCTGCCTGATCTCTTCAAAGCGTTGTCTTTGAACCCCGCCCGCCGCTTTAATGTCCCAGGTGGCAGCTTAGCCGAAGGTGCTGCGGCTGATCTCATTCTGTTTGATCCAAATCGACCCTTTGTTCTGGATCGCTTCGCTTTGCACTCAAAATCCAAGAACACGCCCTTTGATGGCGCACGGCTGCAAGGGATGGTTTTGGCAAGTTTCGTCAACGGCCAATGCATTTATGAACGGAACGCATCGTGATCGAATTTAACTTGATCCAATTGGGCCTCGTTGGGATCGGGGCCTATCTCTTGGGCTCGGTTCCCTTTGGACTGGTCATGGCGCGCCTGTTCAATTTGGGCGATTTGCGCAGCATTGGGTCGGGCAATATTGGCGCAACCAATGTCCTGCGCACAGGCCATAAACTGGCGGCTTTCCTGACCTTGGTTCTTGATGCAGGAAAAGGTGCGATTGCCGTTTTGGTGGCACGCGCTTTGTTTGGCGATTTAGCTGCACAAGTTGCGGGGGGCGCGGCATTTCTCGGGCATTGCTACCCTGTGTTTATCGGTTTCAAGGGCGGCAAGGGGGTGGCAACCTTTCTCGGCACGCTCCTCGCACTTGCTTGGCCTGCAGGTATTGCGGCTTGCGCCACATGGGCGATTGTGGCCGCGCTGTTTCGCATTTCGTCCCTATCCGCGCTGATCGCGGCAGTATTATCACCCGTATTCGTGGCAATCTTGGGTTATCCGCAAACCGCAGTCGTCACGGTCATCTTGGCTGCGCTGATTTTCAACAGACACCACGCGAATATCAAAAGACTGCTCTCTGGCACCGAGCCGAAAATTGGCCAGAAATCCTAATCAGTATTTATACTCTTCGTAGATCCGCGTTAAATCACCGCCCCATTCGCCGTGATAGCGTTCCAACAATTCATCGGCGGGGGTTTTGCCGCTGTCTAGGCTTTCTTTCAACGCATTCAGAAAATGTGTCTCATCAGGCACAAGCCCACCCGCGCCCGCGCGCGCGCGGGTTTTCAACCCCGCCTCAGAGAGCGCCACAACTTCACGCGCCAGCTCATGCATCTTTATCCCGTGAGTGTCGGCCTGAAGCCCTTCAACAGATGCCGCAACGCGCAGCGCATCGCGGGTCTCAGCGTCCCATCCCTTCACCAAATCCCATGCGGCGTCCAATGCGGTCTGATCATACATCAAACCCACCCAAAACGCGGGCAAGGCACATAGCCTGCGCCATGGGCCGCCATCGGCACCGCGCATTTCGATGAATTTCTTGACCCGTGCCTCTGGGAAAATTGTGGTCAAATGATCCGCCCAATCAGACAGGGTCGGCACCTCACCTGGAAGGGCGGGCAATTGACCTTTGAGAAAATCGCGGAAGGATTGACCGAGCGCGTCAATGTAAACCCCATCGCGATATACAAAATACATCGGCACATCGAGCGCATATTGCACCCATGCCTCAAAGCCAAAACCCTGCTCAAAGACGAAGGGCAGCATCCCCGTTCGCGTGGCATCGAGGTCACGCCAAACACGGGAGCGCCATGATTTATGCCCATTGGGTTTGCCATCAATAAAGGGCGAATTTGCAAACAGCGCAGTCGCGACAGGTTGCAACGCCAAAGCCACGCGCAGCTTTTGCACCATATCCGCCTCAGAGGAGAAATCGAGGTTCACCTGAACCGTGCTGGTGCGATACATCATGGTTTTGCCCATGCTGCCCACGCGATCCATATAGCCTGTCATCAGGCGATACCGCCCTTTTGGCATCATCGGCATATCCTCATGCCGCCAAATCGGGGCCGCACCTAGGCCGATGAATTCAACCCCGATCTTATCGGCGACATCACGCACCTCGCGGAGGTGTTGGTTCACCTCGTCACAGGTCTGGTGGATTGTCTCGAGAGGCGCGCCTGAAAGTTCAAGCTGCCCGCCCGGCTCAAGGCTGACATTCGCGCCATCCTTGGTCAGGCCGATGATGTGCGCGCCCTCCATCACGGGCGCCCATCCGAATTTATCGCGCAACCCCTCAAGCACCGCTTCGATTGAGCGAGGGCCATCATAGGGCAGCGGGTTTAGCGTGTCGCGGCAATAGCCGAATTTTTCATGCTCTGTGCCAATGCGCCATTGATCCCGCCGCTTGCACCCTGCGGCCAAATACTCTGCCAACTGGCTTTCGCGTTCAATAGGGCCACCGCCTTGCTGAGGTATCGACATGGGCGCTGCTCCCGCCTGAATTATGATTGCACACCAATGCGGAACTGGCCCGCCTGACCATCCGTGTCAAGGCCACGCGTCCACAGAATTTGCGTACCAAGGCGTTTCCTATCGCGCGCGGCAATCAGCGCTGCCATTGAAATTTTGGGCAGAGCAGAAAACCCATCAAACAAAACCTCTGCGCCGCTTGCCTCAAGGGGGATGGTCAAAACACTGTCGCGGGTTTTCAAAACCCATGCAGGATCATTGTCCTTATCCACCCGTAAGCCAAGGCTTTCTAGATCATCCAAATCCACGGCACCTCCCCAAATTAGGCCCATATAGGCGATGCGCCCTTCAACAAGGCTGACCACCCCCACGCCTTGCCCAGACGATGCAAACCGCGCGCGGCGCCATGCGACAAAGCCCGTTGTTGCTGCCACGGCAACCACCATCCACCCAACCATGCCTAAAATTGGGCTCGGGCGCGTGATCAACCACAGGCCAAAGCTAACCGCGCAGAAGGCTGCGATCACCTCTGCGTATCGCACAAAGGCGTGGCGCAATTCAGGTCGGATCATGCCAATCCCCCAAATGAGATTGAAACAGCGTCAGCAGGGCCACGGCGGCGGTATCCGCACGCAAAATGCGTGGGCCAAGGCTGACTGGGGTCACAAAAGGCAGGCGCGACAGGCTTGCGCGCTCTTGCGGGGAAAACCCGCCCTCAGGGCCAATCAAAAGCGCCCATTTCTGACTAGGCTGCGGCCCCGCAAAAGCCGCCGCGACACCAACCCGCGCCTCATCCGCCCAAATAATCTGACGATCCTCAGGCCATTGCGCCAAAAGGCGATCAAGGCGCATCAGATCACTGACCTCAGGCACGAATGTGCCGCCACATTGCTCTGCCGCCTCTATGGCGTGGGCTTGCAAGCGATCCTGCCTGATCCGCTCGGAATTGGTGAACTCGGTCTGAACGGGGATGATCCGCGCGGCCCCCATCTCGGTCGCTTTTTCCACGATAAAATCTGTGCGCGCTTTTTTGATTGGCGCGAAAATCAGCCATAGATCAGGCGGCAGCTGAACCACGCGGGTTTGCTCGCGGCACAAAAGCCGTCCTGCGCGCTTATTTGCTTCGACAACTTCGGCAAGAAACTCACCGTCACGGCCATTAAACACCAAAATCTCGGCCCCAACGGAAAGCCGCATCACAGCAAAAAGATAATTGGCCTGATCACGCTCGAGAGAGAGTGTTTGCGCTTTGGCAAGCGGCTGGTCTAGGTAAAGGCGTATCTTGGCGGCTTGAGACATAAGGGGATCATATGAGCGCAGATAACCAAATGCCAGAGGGTCGCGTGCGCGATGCCTATCAGGGCAATTGGGTCGATCATCTCGCCCCTGCCGCAACACGGCCCTATCTGCGATTATCTCGGGCCGATCGCCCAATTGGCACATGGTTATTGCTTTTGCCGTGCTGGTGGGGCTTGGCGCTTTCTGTTGCGGCTGACCCTGCGGGCGGAACAGTCTATGATCTCTGGATTGCACTTGGCTGCGCTATTGGCGCGTTTCTCATGCGCGGTGCAGGCTGCACATGGAATGACATCACCGACCGCCATATTGATGCGGGCGTTGCCCGCACCCAATCGCGCCCTTTGCCATCAGGTCAGGTGACAGTGCGCGGCGCACTGATTTGGGCGGTTGTGCAGGCACTCATCTCTTTTGGTATTCTGCTCACCTTTCAAGCAGCCGCAATTTGGTTGGGCATTCTGGCTCTCTTGCCTGTGGCGATTTATCCTTTTGCCAAGCGTTTCACATGGTGGCCGCAGGTGTTTTTGGGCATTGCCTTTAACTGGGGCGCGCTTTTGGCTTGGGCGGCGCATCAAGGCAATCTATCGCTTGCCCCTATCCTTCTTTATCTCGCAGGAATTGCATGGACCCTGTTTTATGACACGATTTATGCCCATCAAGACAAAGAAGATGACGCGCTGATGGGCGTGAAATCGACCGCACGCCTTTTTGGGGAGAATTCGGCGCAGTGGCTTTGGGGCTTCTTGATCATCAGCGCGGGCCTCGCGGCGGCGGCTGTGATGGTTGTCCTATCAGGGGCGGCGCTAATATTGGGTCTTTGCGGCGTTGTGGGTTTTGCCGCCCATATGATCTGGCAGATGCGGCAGTTGGACATCAACAATGTCGACCGCTGCCTGTCGCTGTTTCGCAGCAATCGCGATGCTGGGCTGATCTTTGGGCTATTTCTTGCCGCTGCAGCATGGCTGTGATTGATCCTCGGGCGATTAATCTCTAAGCCATCCGCAGGGGATAAATTCGGATCACATTTCCAATATGAAAATTTCGCTCTCTCTTGCAGCAGTTTTAACTTTTTTGGTCGCAGGCCTGTTGTCTTACCTCGTGGCAATCGCCGCGGCGATCTCCATCGAAAACCGTTCTGTTGTGGCGGTTGAGGAAAGGCTGGAGCAATCTGGCGTGAGTTGGGTCGAGTTGCGCGGGGACGGGCTGCAAGTTCACATTTCAGGCGAGGCCCCCAATGAGGCTGCACGGTTTCGCGCGCTGACACTTGCCGCGGCAGTCGTGGATGATGACCGGCTGATTGATGAAATCACCGTTGCCGACCCCGCGGGCATTTCAACCCCAGATTTCCTGCTCGAGATGTTGCGCAACAGTGACGGCATTTCGATGATTGGACTGATCCCAACCGATGCCGATGGCGAAACCATTGCCGCACGCATCGCCGATATCACCAATGGGGTCGAAGTCGCCAATCTGGTGGAAAGCGTTGACTATCCTATTCCGCAAGGTTGGGATGCCGCACTTGAATACGGGCTGCGCGCCTTGCGCTTGCTTCCACGTTCAAAAATCTCGGTGATGCAGGGCAAGGTGAATGTCACGGCGGTTGCCGATAGCGTGGCGGAGCGTGACAGCGCAATATCCCGCTTAAACAGTTACCCTCAAGCAGGGTTGGATGTGGTTATCGACATCTCCGCCCCCCGTCCCGTTATTACACCCTTTGCCTTTCGTATGATCCGCGAGGGCGATGTGGCCAATCTTGAGGTTTGCTCCGCAGATACGGAGGCGAATGCGGCGCGGATTATCACCGCGGCAGAGGCCGCAGGCCTTGCCACAGGTGAAAGCTGTGATGTGGGCCTTGGCGTGCCTTCCACAGAATGGGCGCGGGCCATAGAGGTGGCGGTCGCCGCTCTTGCAGAACTCGGGGAGGGGACGCTCACCTTCTCAGACGCCGATGTCAGCCTTGTGGCGAAAGAAGGCACATCGCAGCGTATTTTTGATCGGGTGGTGGGTGAATTAGACCGCAACCTTCCCAATCTGTTTTCATTGCACGCCATCCTACCGCCCCCGCCCCAAGATAGCGGCGCGTTAGAATCGCCAGAATTCACCGCAAGCCTTTCTGAGACAGGGGCCGTTCAGGTGCGCGGTCGCTTACCCGATGAAAACCTGCAAGCCGCGAACCAAGCTTTCGCGCAGGCGCTTTTCGGCAGCGAAAATGTCTATTTCGCCACGAATTTAGACGAAGCCTTGCCCGAAGGATGGTCAGTCCGCAGTCTTGCAGGCTTAGAGGCGCTGTCCTTTTTGCATGACGGCGATTTGCTCATCACCCCCGCAAAACTGACATTGTCTGGCCGTGTTGCAGATCGAGATCATATCGAACTGGCCTCGCTCCTCCTCTCCGATAAACTTGACGGTGCAGATTTTGAGATCAACGTGACTGTGGATGCAAGCCTTGCGCCTGAACCCGAATTGCTGTCACCTGAAACCTGCCTTTCGCGGATCAATGATCTATTGGCAGAGACGAAAATCACCTTTGATCCTGGGTCGATTGAAATCAACGAAAGCACAGGCGCAATCCTAGATCGCTTGGCTGAGATCCTGCCAGATTGCCGCCATGTCGATATGGAAATCGGCGGTCATACCGACAGTCAAGGGCGCGAGGAAATGAACCTCACATTGAGCCAAGCCCGCGCTGATGCGGTCTTAAACGGCCTTCTGGCGCGGCGGGTTCTAGTGTCGAACCTATCGGCGCGTGGCTATGGAGAGGCCAACCCAATCGCGGATAATGACACCGAACAGGGCCGCGAGCAAAACCGCCGTATCGAGTTTAAACTGATTGATCGAACCGTAGCCGAAAATGACACGCCCGAGGAGGCGGCAGATGCCGAAGCCCCTGCAGGCGAGGAGGCCCAACAATGAACCGCACTGAATTCATTATCGCCATTACGATCATTTTGATCATCGCTTTTGCCCTTGGGTGGTTCGCAAATTGGCTTGTGCATCGCCTGACGCGCGTATCCGATGCAGATGTGAATGAGTTGGAAAGCCTCGCCGCTTCGCTGCACGAAGCCGAAGAATTGCGCGACCAAGCCATCACTTTTATCGAACAGCGCGAAAGCGAATTGACCACGCAGCTTTCCCAAACCGAAGCCGAGTTGCGCGCCGCGATGGAAGGGTTGCGTGAAGCCCGCAGCGAAAACGACCATCTGCGCAGTAAGTTGGAGAAATCTTAATCTAAGATTTTACCCATTGGGCAAGCGCGGCCTCATCTTCATCTTTGGCCTCTACCCAATCTGCGCGCCCATCGTGGCGCGCTTCTTTTTTCCAGAATGGCGCACGGGACTTCAGATAATCCATGAGGAAATCAGCGCTTTCAAATGCTGCTTTGCGATGGGGCGAAGCGGTCGCAACCATCATGATCTGGTCTGACGGCACAAGTTTGCCATAGCGGTGGATGATCAAGACACGGATCAATGGCCAGCGCGCTTGCGCCTCGGCGGCGATTGCACCGAGTGCTTTTTCAGTCATGCCTGCATAATGCTCTATTTCCATGTGAGCGAGGCTTTGATCGGGCAAATCGCGCACCAGACCTGTGAAACTGACGACAGCGCCCGCACCCGTTGCGGCTGCGGCGAAATCCGAAATCTCAGCGCCCAAATCAAACGGCGCAGACTGGACGCGGACATCTACCGCCATGGCCCTAGCCCCCCGTCATTGGTGGGAAGAAGGCAATCTCGCGAGCACCCTGAACGGGATGATCCAAATCGACCAATTCCTGATCAACCGCCGCGCGGACAGAGGATAGATCCGAAAAGACCAAATCATGCGCGTCAGATTTACCACGCAGCTCAGCAATCAAATCGGCGATTGTTGCCGCATCGGTGTTGATCATCTCGCGATCCGCGCCAATGCGTTCGCGTAACCATGCGAAATATCTTAGTTCAATCATCCCGTCAGCCTTTCTGGTCACTGAGGAATGGCAAGGCTTTGAGGAAGTAATCAAACCCTGTGACAAAGGTCAAAACGGCTGCAAGCCACAACATTCCCATGCCACCCCACGCCAAAGCATCGCGCAGCACATGCAAGCCAAAGGTGCCAAATGAATGGTCATTGTGCATGTTATGCTCTGCAATCGCCCATAAGAACATCAAGACAATCGCAACCATCTGCACCATGGTTTTCCATTTGGCGAGTTTAGTAACCTTAAGTCGCCCTGCATCTGCGCCCAAGAATTCGCGCAGGCCCGAGACGAAGACCTCGCGAAACAGGATAAGAACAACAGGTGTGATCAGGGCCACGGATAGATCAAACAGTCCGACCAAGATTGCCAAGGCGATCACCACCATGGCCTTATCCGCAATCGGATCAAGCATGGCACCGAAACGGGAAACTTGCGCCCATTTGCGGGCCAAATATCCATCCAGATAATCGGTGGTCGCCGCGCCGATAAACAAGGTCAACGCCACCCAATCGGCAATCGGACGCGGAAAGATTGCAAATACAACACCGACCGCAATCGCGGCCAACAGGCGCAGCACCGTCAGAATATTTGGAAGTGTCCATGTCATAGGTTTGATCTTATCCGCTCACGCCCCGTCATGGAAGAAGGCATAGATGGTTTCTGCCATCCGATCTGAGATTCCTTCTACCGCCTTTAGATCTGCCAAATCTGCGCGCGACACGGCCTTAGCACTTCCAAAATGGGCCAAAAGCGCCCGCTTGCGGGTGGCGCCAATCCCGGGAACCTCATCCAACGGGGTCGCGCCAATCGCCTTTGACCGCTTGTCGCGATGGGCCCCAATTGCAAAGCGATGCGCCTCATCGCGCAGGCGTTGGATAAAATAGAGCACAGGGTCATTGCGCTTAAGCGCAAAGGGACGCGCCCCATAGCGGTGGAACTCTTCCTTGCCGGCATCACGATCGACACCTTTGGCGACACCGATAAAGGGCACATCGTCAACACCTAGATCCCCCATGATCTCGGCAACAGCACTGATCTGCCCTGCCCCACCATCGATAAGCAATAAATCAGGCCAAGCATCCGATTTGCGGTCAGGGTCTTCCTTAAGGAGGCGCTGAAAGCGGCGCGTTAGAACCTCTTTCATCATGCCAAAATCATCCCCGGGGGTAAGGTCGTCCCCGCGGATGTTGAATTTGCGATATTGGCTTTTGAGAAAGCCCTCTGGCCCCGCAACAATCATGGCCCCAACGGCATGCGCGCCTTGGATATGCGAGTTGTCATAAACCTCTATGCGCGCAGGCGCGCCATCTAGGCCAAACGCATCGGCCAAACCGCGCAACAATTTTGCTTGGGTGGCGCTTTCGGCCATACGCCGTGCAAGGCTTTCGCGGGCATTGCGCAATGCCCCCTCAACCAATTCCGCCTTTTCGCCGCGCTGTGGCACGAGGATCTCAACCTTGCCACCGCGCTTTTGGCCCAGGGCGGCCTCCATCAGCTCGGCCTCCTCCAGCCCATGCGACAGGATCACTTGGCGGGGGGGTTCCTTGTTATCATAGAACTGGCCCAAAAAGGCCTCCATCACCTCATCGGGGGATTCGGAACCACCCAAGCGCGGGTAATAGTCATGGTTGCCCCAGTTTTGGTTGGCGCGGATAAAAAAGACCTGAACACAAGCCTGACCGCCCTCCATATGTAAGGCGATGATATCGGCCTCACGCACAGTTTGCGGGTTGATCCCTTGGGTGCCTTGTACTTGCGTCAGCGCGCGAATGCGGTCGCGCAGGGCTGCAGCGCGCTCATATTCCATCGCTTCGGCAGCCTCGGCCATTTGCACGCCAAGCTGCTCTTGAATTTCGGTGGAATTCCCGCGCAAAAAACGCGCGGCATCAGCCACGCTCGCGGCGTAATCTGATGCGCTAATATAGCCAACACATGGCGCAGAGCACCGCTTAATCTGGAAGAGCAAACAGGGCCGCGTGCGGCTGTCAAAAGTCGTGTCGCTGCAATTGCGCAACAAGAACACTTTTTGCAATTGGTTCAACGTGCGATTAACCGCCCCCGCCGAAGCAAACGGGCCAAAATACTGCCCTTTCTCCGTCTTCGCCCCTCGATGTTTGCGGATTTGCGGAAAATCATGCGCAGCCCCGATTACGATATTCGGGAAGCTTTTATCGTCACGAAGCAAAACATTGTATCGCGGCTTGAGCTGCTTAATGAGATTTTGCTCTAACAGCAGCGCCTCGGTTTCGGTGCGCGTGGTCAGAAACATCATCGAAGCAGTTTCCGAAATCATCCGCGCGATACGCGGACTATGCCCCGAGGGTTTCGCATAGTTCGACACCCGCCGCTTGAGGGCACGCGCCTTGCCAACATACAAAACGCGGCTCTGCGCATCGAGCATGCGATAAACGCCAGGGCTTTGATCTAGCCTATTAAGGTAGTCGCGGATGACCTCATGCCCCTGCCGCGGCGCATCTCCTGAGGGTCTAATTTCCACGCTGTTTCCTAACATGTCATCCATGACGCAAAGCTTGCCCTGATTCCAATTCGCGCTGCAACGAAGAGCAGCCAAGTTCAAGGGAAAATATGTCCACTAAACCTGTGGATAAACCTGCGGAAAACCCTTGAAGCATCGAAATTTTTCTTTGTTTTTCGGAGGGTTCTGTGAATTGCACAATTTTTAGGCGTCTTTTTAACTATTTGAATTCGTTAATTATTTTCTTTTCCAGCGAGGCTTTGTGATCAAATCGTTACTTAAACTTTACCTAAACGTTACCTAAGGAACCGCGGTGGAAAACTCTAATCATAATCAAAAATTAGACCTATTCTGCTTCTATAACATCAGGGGTCGCCCAAGCCAGATGCTGCCCCCCATCTACGGCGATCATTTGGCCTGTCACAGCCTTAGCTTTCACCAGATAGATGAGCGCATCGGTGATATCGTCCAAATCGGCGCCACGATGCAAAATTGTGGCTTGTCTCTGGCGGGCAAAGGCCGCTGCATCCTGCCGTCCCCCGCGCAATGTTGGGCCGGGCCCAATGGCATTTACGCGAATATTGGGCGCCAAATTCTGCGCGGCGGTTTTGGTAAATGTCCACAATGCGGATTTTGCCAATGTGTAGCTGACAAAATCAGGGGTCAGCTTATGCACCCTTTGGTCAATCATGTTGATGATGACTGAGGTTGCGCGCGGCTCACCGCCGCTATCTTGCACGGCTTTGGGGGCCTGCGCGGCAAAAGCTTCGGACAAGACCACGCTTGAGCGCAAGTTGGAATTCATATGCCGATCCCAACTTTCGCGGGTGAGGCCCCCAAATGTATCATGCTCGAATATGGAGGCGTTGTTGACAAGAACCGAAAAAGGCGCCCCGATTGACGCGCGGGCCTCGGGCAAAAGGGCCTGTGTCGCCGCCTCGTCCAAAAGATTGGCCTGCACCAAAACCGCCTGACGCCCTGCGGCCCGAACGGCTGCTGCGGTCGCCTCAGCCCCTTCGCGGGATGAGGCATAATGGATCGCCACATCGTAACCCGCCTGCGCCAATGCAATTGCCATTGCCTGACCCAAGCGCTGACCTGCGCCTGTCACCAAAGCTGCGGGCATCTGTGAACCTCCGACTAGTGCAATAAGAAACTTACATAGCCGATATAGAGCGCCACAAAGAGAAGTCCCACCGCGCGCGCCATGCGCCACCGGAAAAACACAAAAGGCAGCAAGATCAGCGAAGTGCCCAACATCACCCACAGATCAAAGCGCAGGAATTCGCCATCCACGGGAATGGCGCCAAACCATGGCGCGACCCCGAAAATAAAAACCAAATTAAAGATGTTCGAGCCAATTACATTGCCCAAGGCCACATCTGCATGTTTACGCAATGCGGCCATCACAGATGTCGCCAATTCGGGCAAACTGGTGCCAAGTGCCACAAGGGTCAAGCCAATGACCACCTCCGACACGCCAAAGGCGCGCGCGATTTCTGTGGCGCTGTCAATCAAAAGATCCGCCCCCAAAGGCAGACCAATCAAGCCAAGCCCAAGATACATGCTAGTCTTCCAATAGGGCATGGACGGATCAGCTTCTTCCAATTCTTCGGGTAATTCCTCGGGCGCATCACCTGCAAAGGCATGACGAATTTGATCCCCCAATATTAGCGCAAAAACCGCCAGAAGGATCAGACCATGCCACCAGATAAAGGGCCCCAGAAACGCAAGCACGACAAAGACCAAACTGGCGCAGAGCATGAAAACGTAATTCTTGCGCGTGTCCGAGACACTGGGATCAAGGCAGGAAATAATTGCGGGCAGCCCCAAGACCAAAAGAACATTGGCGATGTTCGACCCCACAACATTGCCCAATGCCAAGCCTGGTGCATCACCAAGCACTGCTTGGATCGACACCAACAATTCTGGCGCAGATGTCCCAAAGGCCACCACGGTCAGGCTGACGACTAAGGCCGAAACGCCCAACCGCAACGCAAGGTTGACAGCCCCCCGCACCAACGCATCCCCCGCAAGAACAAGGATCACCAAGCCCAAAACAGCCAAGGCAATATGCGCGGTCATTGAGGTTTGTCCTCGTCTTTCGGATCACGTTTTAGCGGATCACGCTTTAGGGGATCTGGGGGAAAGCGCGGCTTGCGCGATTTGAACTTGGGCAGGCGCAGCTTTCCAAACATGGCAAGCACGGCCATAAAAATAAGAAAAAGGCTGATGATCTTCAGCATCACAAATCAATCCGCCCAAAAACAGGGGGCCAAGGGGCTTGTGCAAGATGAGGGCGGAGTGGTCTTTTCATCATAGCCCCTCATGTAACGATGCCCCCCCCTTCAAACAAGGGGCGTCATCTGCGAAATCTTACGGGCTTGGGGCAAAGGATCGCCACTGGGATTATCCACCTTTGCCCGCTATGATGCCCGCACAAACCCGCAAGGCAGACCCAGATGCTGACCATCACCGACCAGATCACCATTGCCGATTGGGAATTGACCGAAAGCTTCACCCGCGCCCAAGGGCCAGGCGGTCAGAATGTGAACAAGGTCTCAACGGCAGTGGAATTGCGGTTCGAGGCTGCCCGCTCCCCCCATCTGACCACATCCGTCAAACGCCGCTTGGTACGCATCGCGGGCCAGAAATGGACAAAAGACGGCGCTGTGGTGATCTTTGTGCAAGACACCAGAAGCCAAGCCCGCAACCGCGAGATCGCACGCGAAAGACTGGCCGAGATGATCCGTGCGGCGTTGGTCGCGCCCAAACCCCGCCGCCCCACCCGCCCCACAAAGGGATCGGTGGAACGGCGGATCAAGGGCAAAAAACTGCGCGCCGAGGTTAAAGCAGGACGCGGGAAGGTGGAGGGATGAGAGGTGATCCCCCCATTTTTAAAAATGCATTATTCCTAAGCAACATTATGTGATAAATTAAACATAAAAATGTATGACATATGCTCGCTGAAATGCTCGGCAAGATTGCAAGAGACTACGCCCATGAGCGCATGAAGCCCTTTTCAAATAGCGACTTTGGGAATTTCGTTCGCCATGACGTCGCAGCAGAAGCGAAGAAGCAACTATTTGGAAAGCCTTATGAACTTAAATTGAAGGCTAGTGTCGGTGCAGGTAATTGGGCCGCTGTTCCATGGTTAGCCTTTTTTGATCCTCTGGAAACAGAACCCGCGACTAAGGGGTTTTATGTTGTCTACTTAATCAACCCACAAACACGTACTGTTACTCTGTCAATGAACCAAGGCACTACCGCAGTGTACAAAGAATTTGGCAGGCTTAACGGACGACAAGTGCTGCAGCGCCGGGCTCTGGATATGGCGCAGAGAGTGCCCGAGTATGCAGGACTATTTGATACCGGAACGATCGATTTGGGTTTCGACGAAGACTTGCCATCGGGGTATATTGCCGGACATTCCTTTGGTCGGACATATAGCCTTTCGGATTTGAATGAAAAGGTGGTGTGCGACGATCTCGAAAAGATGCCTGCCGCCTACCAAACACTTATCGAGAGAGGCGGATCGGCTGCAAGTGACATGATGTATGCTGAAGCAAACTCGAGCAACATTGATGAAACTAGGCGCTACGTATTGTCTCGCAAAATTGAGCGCTCGGGTAAGGTACGCCGCGAAGTTCTCTCAGTTCGAAAAGCGGTCTGTGAATGTTGTGGCTTGGATCCGCGCATCGACTGGAATTATCGGGGGCCAGCTATCAACATACCATTGGATGTTCACCACTGCGCCCCTTTACAAACCCTATCTGAAGGACAGACAAAAAGGTATATAGTTCCAGATGATTTCCTTGTGCTTTGTCCGACCTGCCATCGTATGCTCCTCAAGCAAATGGACACAAACGATATTGACCATCTTAAGGAACAAATGAGATTTAAGTATCTCAGACTGATACTCCCCTAAACCACAACCTCGACCCGTTCCTGCTCTCCCACCCCGAACACGCGCTTATAGCGTGCGATTTCATCCTTTGGCCCCATCGCTTTCTCGGGGTTGTCAGACAGTTTGACTGTGGGGCGGCCGTCGGCGCGGATAGCTTTGCAGACCAGTGAGAAGGGCGCAAGCGCATCCTCCGCGACCAGCCCGCGGAAATCATTCGTCAACAGCGTGCCCCAACCAAAGGATACGCGCACGCGGCCTGAAAATTTGGCGTGCAGCTCGGCGATGCGGTCGACATCCAACCCGTCCGAGAAGATCACCAATTTCTGCGTAGGGTCTTCGCCGCGCGATTTCCACCAGTCAATCGCGGCCTCGGCCCCCGCCTCGGGTTGGCCTGAGTCGATACGAATACCCGTCCAACCCGCCAGCCAATCGGGCGCGTTCCTGAGGAACCCTGCCGTGCCATAGGTGTCAGGCAGGATGATGCGCAGATTGCCATCATGTTCCTCATGCCAGTCCGCAAGAACATCATAGGGCGCGCGCGCCAGTTCCGTATCATCGCGGGCCAAGGCGGCATAGACCATCGGCAATTCATGCGCATTCGTCCCAATGGCCTCAATGTCGCGCTTCATCGCGATATGGCAATTTGAGGTGCCCGCGAATTTACCCCCCAAACCTTCGATCATCGCCTGCACACACCAATCCTGCCACAGATAGGAATGGCGGCGGCGGGTGCCGAAATCGGCAATGCGCAGGCCCTCAATCGCGCGCATTCTTTCGATTTTTTCCCAAAGCTTTGTCATCGCGCGGGCATAGAGCACCTGCAACTCGAACTTACCCATGTCTTTCAAGACAGCGCGCCCGCGCAGTTCCATCAAAACTGCGAGCGCGGGGATTTCCCAAAGCATCACCTCGGGCCATGCGCCTTCAAAGGTCAGCTCATATTGATCGCCCACCCGTTTCAGATGGTAGGGGGGCAGTTGCAGCGCCTCGAACCATTCCATGAAATCGGGGCGGAACATCTGGCGCTTGCCGTAAAACGTATTCCCGCGCAGCCACGTGCTTTCGCCCCGCGTCAGGCGCAGGGTGCGGATATGATCCAATTGTTCACGTAATTCGCCCTCATCAATCAGATGCGAAAGCGGGATGCGCGTTGTACGATTGATCAGCGAAAACGCAACTTGAGTTTTGGGCCGATTGCGAAATACAGACTGACACATCAGCAATTTATAGAAATCCGTGTCGATCAGCGAGCGCACGATCGGGTCAATCCTCCAGCGATGGTTATGGACACGGGTGGCGATATCGACCATGGCTAGGCTCCAAGCAGGCGTGTTTCGCGCCGTTTAGAGCAAATCATAGGCCATAAAGGCAAGAGCGATGGAAATTTTCCTGCAAGGCACCCCAGGATTGGAGGATATCCTCGCCGAGGAGGCGCGCAGCTTATCCTTCTTGGGTGTGCAATCTGTGGCAGGGGGTGTGATCTGTCAGGGTGATTTCGCTGAAGCAATGCGTGCCAATCTGTGGCTGCGCAGCGCGGGACGCGTATTGATCCGTATCGCGGAATTCCGCGCGATGCATCTGGCACAATTGGACAAGCGCACGCGTAAATTGGATTGGGCCAGCATTTTGCGACCTGATCGAGCTTGGCGCGTTGAGGCCACCTGCCGCAAATCAAAGATTTACCACCAACGCGCGGCTGCGGAACGAATTGAGGGGGCAATCAGAGCGGCGCTTGGCAGCACGCCGAACCCTGAGGCGCAGATTGTTGTCAAACTGCGCATCGAAGATGATCTTTGCACACTCAGCCTCGATACATCTGGAGAGAGCTTGCACAAACGGGGCGCCAAGGAATTCATCGGCAAAGCGCCCATCAAAGAAACCCTTGCAGCCGCGTTCTTGCGGGCTTGCGGCTATCATGGCGAGATGCCTGTGGTTGATCCCATGTGTGGCTCTGGCACGTTTTTGCTTGAGGCCGCCGAGATTGCCGCGCGGTTGCCCGCAGGGCGTGCACGCCGCTTTGCGTTTGAAGATCTTGCCGGATTTGAGATTGCTGATTGGTCTGCAATCCGCCGCAATTTTTCCTCACGCGAGGCTGAGGCCGTGCAATTTTACGGGTTGGACCGCGACCAAGGGGCCATTACAGGCGCGCGCGCCAATGCCGAGCGTGCAGGTGTTGCGGAATGGACGAGCTTTGCCTGTCAGCCCCTCAGCGCGCTTGAGCCACCGACAAAGCAAAAAGGGTTGGTCATTCTGAACCCGCCCTATGGCGCGCGGATTGGCAATCGCAAATTGTTGTTTGGGCTTTACGGCGCCATTGGTGCGGTCATGCGCGAACGGTTCACGGGATGGCACTTTGGCATGGTCACATCGGACGAAGGGTTGGCCAAGGCCACAGGTCTGACATGGTCAGAGGT
This sequence comes from Roseobacter sp. HKCC-CH-9208, assembly GCF_037805125.1. Taxonomy (NCBI): domain Bacteria; kingdom Pseudomonadati; phylum Pseudomonadota; class Alphaproteobacteria; order Rhodobacterales; family Roseobacteraceae; genus Roseobacter; species Roseobacter sp. HKCC-CH-9208. The sequence continues at coordinate 1,012,254 of NZ_JBBLYK010000001.1, forward strand.
GAGCCGCCCCGTGGCCTTCGGTGGGTTAACAGTCAAACTCTATCAATCAGCCCTTTGACATCATTACACCTAAAGCGGCCATGTCATCCAAAGCTGTCGCCAATGATCCGCCCAGATCAATCGCGCAACACAAATCGCGGCGCAGATCGACCGCAAACCCAAGTTTTGCGGCATCTTGCGCGGAATAATTGACGCAGAAATCTGTCGCCAAACCAACCATGGTCAAATGCGTGATCCCACGGTTGCGCAAATATCCCTCAAGCCCCGTGGGGGTCTGGTGATCATTTTCGAAAAACGCAGAATAGCTGTCGATGGCAGGGCGAAACCCTTTGCGAATAATCAGATCCGCACGGGTTGTGCGAAGTTCTGGATGAAATTCCGCCCCTACGCTGCCTTGCACGCAATGATCAGGCCATAAAACCTGTGGGCCATAGGGCATCTCAATCATCTCTAGGGGCGCGCCCCCATGCTGACTTGCAAAACTGGAATGATCCACGGGATGCCAATCTTGGGTTAGGATCACGGCGGCATAGTCATCCATCAAGGCGTTGATCCCCGTCACAATCGCGCTGCCCTCAGGCACAGCCAAGGCACCGCCTTCGCAAAAGTCATTTTGCACATCAATCACCAAAAGCGCGTGAGTATCGGGTTTCATACCAGGGTCTCCGTATAGGGCAGCGTGCCGCATCACCTAAGGGTTGAGTTGCACAATGCAAGGGCGTAAATGCGCAGCCATGTATATTGTCGCCGCTCTCTATCACTTTACCCGATTTGACGCGCCCGAAGAGTTGCGCGCGCCCCTGCTTGGGCTTTGCGAGGCGCAGGGGATCAAGGGATCGCTTCTTTTGGCGCGCGAAGGGATCAACGGCACCATCGCAGGCAGCCGCACGGGGATTGACGCGGTGCTATCCCATATCCGCAACCTGCCTGGTTGTGCGGCATTTGAATGGAAAGAAAGCACAGCCACCGAAATGCCCTTTGGCCGCCTCAAGGTGCGCCTGAAGCGCGAGATCGTCACGATGGGTGTGCCAGACACTGATCCGCTCAAAATCGTGGGCACTTATGTTGCGCCTGAAGAATGGAACGAATTGATCTCGGCCCCTGATGTTGCGGTGATCGACACGCGCAATGATTACGAAGTGGCCATTGGCACTTTCAAAGGCGCGGTTGATCCACAGACCGAAAGTTTCCGCCAATTCCCACAATGGTGGGAGGAAAACAAACATCGCTTTCACAACAAGCGGATCGCAATGTTCTGCACCGGTGGTATCCGTTGCGAGAAATCCACCGCGTTCCTCAAGGATCAAGGCGTGGAGGATGTGTATCACCTCAAAGGCGGCATCCTAAAATATCTTGAGGAAATGCCACAAGAAAACAGTCTTTGGGAGGGCGAATGTTTCGTGTTTGACGAACGCGTCTCAGTCGGTCACGGCCTTAAACAGGGGCCTTATGGCCTGTGCCGCGCCTGTCGCCGCCCGATTTCTGACGAAGATCGCAGGCACCCTCATTTCGAAGAAGGCGTCTCCTGTCATCAATGTATGGACGAGCACAGCGATGAAGATCGCGCGCGTTTCCGCGAACGTCAGCACCAGATTGCCTTGGCCAAAGCCCGCGGTGAAAGCCATTTGGCAGGCTAGATTACGCTGTCCATGAATTTTTCATGACAGCGCAGTTTGGGCCTATGCGCAGCCCATTATTTCGATTATTCACGAAATATGGAAAATATACTCGTCACACAGCTGTCAACTCTGGGCCATGGCCCACGCCTTGATATTTTTCGCCTGCTGATGCGCCGGTATCCTGATGCAGTGGCGGCAGGGGACATTGGTGCTGCCTTGGGTGTTAAACCCTCGACTTTGTCGGCCTATCTTGGCGCACTCCATCAGGCGGGGTTGATCGTGCAAGAACGCGAAGGCACTTCGCTGCGCTATCGCGTGGCGATGGACACCACCCATGACATGATGGCTACTCTATTTTCAGAGTGCTGCCGTGGACGGGTAAACCTTCAGTTTGACTGTGCGCCCGACCCGCTGAATGACGGCAGGCCATTTAATGTGCTGTTCCTCTGTGTTGGAAACTCGGCACGCTCCATCATGGCTGAGACTTTGCTACGCGATATGGGCGGGGATCGGTTTCGCGTATACTCCGCCGGTGTCCAACCGCAAAGCACGCTCAACCCGCTCGCGCTCGAGGTGCTGCGCCAGAAAGGTCATGATACCTCTGCTCTCAGTTCTAAGCATCTTAGCGTTTTCCAAGCGCCCGAAGCGCCGCAGATGGATTTTGTTTTTACAGTCTGTGATGTGGCCGCCAATGAGGATTGCCCCGCTTGGGCGGGGCAGCCTGTCAGCGGGCACTGGGGCCTGCCTGACCCTGTAAAGGCCCAAGGCAGCGTTGCTGAGCGGGGGCTGGCTTTTCAGGCAACCTATGGCGCGTTGCGCAATCGTATTGCCGCCTTCAATGCCCTGCCCCTTGAAAGCCTAGAACGCGCGGCGCTGCAAAAGGCGGTGGATCACATCGCAGAGATTTCTAAAGAGGATTGAAATATGACTGTCTACGCGCTGAACGGATTGGGCCGCATCGGCAAGCTTGCGCTGCGACCCTTGCTTGAGGCGGGCGCAGAGATCGCGTGGCTCAATGATGCGGTCGGTGATGCCGCCATGCACGCCCATCTGTTGGAGTTTGACACAGTGCATGGCCGCTGGCCCGCGTCTTTCTCAGCAACTGAGGATGCAGTCATCATAAATGACCAACGCATTCGTTTTATTGGTACCAAAGACATCCATGACCTGCCCCTTAAGGGGGTGGATGTGGTCATTGACTGCACGGGGAAATTTAAAACAGCTGCGGCCCTTGCGCCCTATTTCGCCGCAGGCGTGAAAAAGGTCATTGTCTCCGCCCCTGTCAAAGATGGCCCCACAGCGAATATCGTCTATGGCGTGAACCATGAGATTTATGACCCTTCCACGCATCACATCGTCACAGCAGCAAGCTGCACCACAAATTGCCTTGCCCCGGTGGTCAAAGTGATGATGGAAGAATTTGGCATCAAACACGGCTCAATCACCACAATCCATGATGTGACAAACACCCAAACCATCGTGGATCGGCCAGCCAAGGATTTACGCCGCGCGCGGTCTGCGCTGAACTCGCTGATCCCGACCACAACGGGCAGTGCCACGGCGATCACGCTGATCTATCCCGAATTGAAGGGCAAGCTGAATGGGCACGCTGTGCGCGTGCCTCTGTTGAACGCGTCCCTGACCGATTGTGTCTTTGAGCTAGACCGCGAGGCCACGGCGGCGGAAATCAACGCGGCCTTTGCACGTGCGGCAGAAGGGGCGCTGAACGGCATCCTCGGCTTTGAAGCGCGCCCTTTGGTGAGTGGGGATTACACCAATGACACGCGATCCTCGATTGTGGATGGGCCATCCACGATGGTCATTAATGGCACGCAGGCCAAGATTTATGCGTGGTATGACAATGAAATGGGCTATGCCCATCGCCTGATTGATGTCGCGCGCATGGTTGGCGCAAGCCTATGACCGCGCCAAAGCCATCCGCCCTGCCCGCCTATATCGCCGTAACAGCGGCTTATTGGGCGTTTATGCTGTCGGATGGCGCGCTTCGGATGTTGGTTCTCTTGGCCTTTCACGAGCGCGGCTTTAGTCCCGTTCAACTGGCCTATCTGTTTTTGCTCTATGAGCTTGCAGGCGTCATAACCAATCTTTCTGCGGGCTGGCTGGCCGCGCGGTTTGGCCTGACCCGCACCTTATATGCAGGGCTGATCCTACAGGTTGGTGCCCTTTTGGCCCTCACCGCACTGGATCCTGCGTGGTCGATCGGCGCATCTGTGGCCTATGTGATGGCCGTGCAAGGGGCCTCAGGCGTGGCCAAGGATCTGGCGAAAATGTCCTCAAAATCGGCTGTCAAACTTTTGGCACCCGAAGGGGCTGGATTGCTGAAATGGGTATCTTGGCTGACAGGATCAAAAAACGCGGTAAAGGGATTGGGGTTCCTTTTGGGCGCAGGCCTTTTGGCACTTTATGGCTACAACACCGCCTTGTTGGGCATGGCAGCTATTTTGGCACTGATCCTTGTGGCGCTGCTTTTCTTCATGCCGGACGGCCTGCCCAAAGGGAACAAAGCGACCAAGTTTTCCACCGTCATCTCGCGAGACAAAAATATCAATCGTCTGTCCGCGGCCCGCGTCTTTTTATTCGGCGCGCGGGATGTGTGGTTTGTGGTGGGCATCCCCGTTTATTTCTACGCCGTTCTTTCCGATGGCAGCGATGAAAGCAGACGCGCAGCCTTTTTCATGATTGGCACCTTCATGGCGGTCTGGATCATCCTTTATGGCGCTGTTCAGGCCATGGCCCCGCGCATCCTGCGCAAAGGGGCCAATGATTTGGGGCGGCTGTCCGCAAGCGCGCGCCAATGGGCCTTGGCGCTTGTGCCAATCCCTGCGCTTTTGGCGATTACTGTCTCCACCGCAGGCGCGCCCGCCCCTTGGCTGACTGTGACGCTGGTCTTGGGTCTGTTGGTCTTTGGCGCGATATTTGCCGTGAACTCAGCCCTGCACTCTTACCTCATTCTCGCATTTTCAAAATCCGAGCGGGTCAGCCAAGATGTTGGTTTCTACTACATGGCGAATGCGGCAGGCCGATTGTTGGGCACGGGCCTATCGGGCCTTGCCTATCAATGGGGCGGGGTTGAGGCCTGCTTGATGGTAGCAAGCGGACTTTTGGCCTTATCGGCTGTCGCCGCAAATCGCCTAAACCGCAGCAAGGCGTGAGCGCGCGGCAAGGCGCTCCCGATGCATAGTATAAAGACCAGTTGCAACGATCAAAGTGGTGCCAATTAGGGTCCATCCATCTGGTAATTGCGCGAAAACCAAATACCCATACATCACTGACCATAATATCATTGAGTAATGCACGGGGGCCAAAACTACAGCTTCCGCAATCTCAAGCGCACGGATCACCAAAAGCTCGCCCAAGCCCGCAAACGCTGCCATGAAGAACATTATGATTAAGGAATTCTTATCGCTTGGCCATGCCCAGAAAAATGGAAGAGGTATGCTGATAACCGCCACCCCAACAAGAGCAGTGTAAGCAACAGTTGTGTATGTATTGTCATAGGGTGCAATCATACGGGACAGGACTTGGCGAACCGCAAACATACTCGCAGCCAGTACTATCAAAAATACTGCCGGATGGACGATCCCTAAGCCTGGCCTAATTACAATCAGTGTACCTAAAAATCCAACAAAAATAGCTGACCATCGGTGTAGGCCCACCTTTTCACGTAGAATCAATGCGCCAAGTACCGTGACAATCAGCGGAGCTATAAAGGTCACTGAGATTGCATCGGCCAACGGGACAAAGCTAACTCCTGTTATAAAGCAGGTTGCCGAACCTACAGCCAGTGCACCCCGCAAAAATTGTAATTTGGGCTTCGCAGTTTTTAAGATTTTAGTTCCGCGCCAGAGCAATATTACAATTACACCAAAAACAAGACCTAGCTGGCGGGTCCAAACAATCTGGATTGGATGGAATCCGTCTGTCAAAAACTTTGCCATTGTGTCAACAGCAGCGAATACAAAAAAGCCTAAGCCCATCAACACCAGGCCCTTAATATTATCGGGAGCTCTAGGCAAATTTTTAGCGACTACAATGTTCTGCGGGAGGTCTGGAACAGTTGGCATCGTCAATCCAATTTTGCGTTATCAGTTACTGTTAGGCTGTAAATTTGTTACTGTCGACCATGCAAATTACTGACACGGCCGAAACTAAGACTATTTTAACTCAACATGAAACAACGGCCCGTACACCTTGTCTGGTTCAAACGTGATTTACGTGTCACAGACCAAGCATGCCTTGCCTCAGCTGCAGCCCGAGGGCCCGTCTTGCCTGTGTATATTATTGAACCTGATTTTTGGACTGAACCCGATGCAAGCGCACGACATTGGATGTTTCTTCGTCAATCGTTAGCTGAACTACATGATACACTAGCAAGTTTGGGTCAGCCCCTTTTAATCCGACGGGGGGATGCTGTTTCCATCTTAGACGAACTAGCAGCCCAACAACCGATCGCCGCGCTTTGGTCGCATCAAGAAACTGGGAATGGATGGACATATGCGCGCGACAAAAGGGTGGCAGCTTGGTGCAAATCAAAATCCATCCCGTGGCATGAACCCCGTCAATTCGGTGTGATCCGAACCTTAAAATCGCGCAATGGATGGGCGGGGGAATGGGACAGGCAGATGTTGGATCCCTGCCATTCAGTGCCACATCTTGAGCCAATTTACGAAACGCCCAGTTTGGATTTACCTACGCCTGCGGATTTGGGCCTTGCGCCTGATGGCGGGGATGATCTGCAAGACGGCGGATCAACAGCAGCACGCGCGCTGCTGCACAGTTTTCTCATCAAACGTGGCGCGCCCTATCGATCGGCAATGTCTAGCCCACTTATTGGCGCTGATGCGTGCTCGCGCCTTTCGCCGCATCTCACATTCGGCACGATCTCGCTCCGCGAGGTCGCACAAGCCGCCGCACACCGCGCAGGCACCCTCCCCAAAGGATCGAGCCACAAAGAATGGCGCGGATCCGTGCGCGCCTTTCAATCTCGCCTGTATTGGCACTGCCATTTCATGCAAAAACTAGAAGACGAACCACGGATTGAATGGGAGAATATGCACCCCGCCTATGATGGCCTGCGCGATGATCCACAGGGGCATCCATGGTTCGAAGCGTGGAAAGCTGGGCAAACGGGGCTGCCCTTTCTGGACGCCTGTATGCGATCCCTGCGTCATAGGGGATGGCTGAATTTTCGGATGCGCGCGATGGTGATGGCAGTTGCAAGCTATCACATGTGGTTCCATTGGCGCGAAACTGGCCTGCATCTGGCACGGATGTTCACCGATTATGAGCCCGGAATTCATTGGTCACAGGTGCAGATGCAATCTGGCACAACGGGCATCAACACGATCCGAGTGTATAACCCGATCAAGCAAGGGTTGGATCAAGACCCCTCGGGGGTGTTCATCCGCCGTTGGGTGCCTGAACTTGCACAGCTTTCGGGGGATGCCCTGCACCGCCCGTGGTTGCATCCTGACGCGCATGGCATTTTGGGACGAACGTACCCCAACCCAATCTTTGATCCTGCGGCGCGCGCCAAATGGGCCAAAGATCAGATTTGGGCAAAGCGACGCGCGCCAGATCACGAGGCGGGCGCGGTTGCGGTTCTCACCCGCCATGGAAGCCGCAAATCTCTCCGTAAGACAAAACGTGCCGCCAAACATACCAGGGCACAACTGTCCCTGTTTGATTAGCTTATTCTGCCGCCATCTGCGTTGCAGCGCTTAGCATCCATGCATCAATAGCCGCTATTTGTGATGGGTCTAGCCGCAGCCCCAACTTGCTGCGCCGCCAGACCACATCTTCGGCTGTTTGCGCGAATTCGTGTTTTATAAGCCAACGCACCTCTGCCTCGGTCAAAGTTGCGCCGAAATCGCGCCCGAGATCCTCTGATGTTTGAGCCCCCGCCACTATCGCCCAAGCATCCCGCCCATAGGCGCGAATGAGGCGCGTGGCCCATTTGGGCGTAAGAAACGGATAATCCGCCGCAAGGCTCGCAATCAACCGATCCACATCCCCCACCTCGAAATCGCCACCTGGCAAGGCCACCCCCGCCGTCCACGGCCCGCGCGCGGATTTCGTGAACTCTGCGATTTTCTCAAGCGCGGATTCCGCCAAGCGGCGATAGGTGGTGATCTTGCCGCCAAAAATATTCAGCAAGGGCGCCTCCCCATCCCCTTCAAGGATCAGCGTGTAATCCCGCGTGGCGGCAGATGCCGATTGCGCCCCATCATCATAGAGCGGCCGCAAACCAGAATAATACCACACGATATCTTCGGCAGTAACAGCCGTGTTGAAATAGTTATTCACGAAGGACAGCATATAATCCCGCTCCTCGGTGCTGCATTCGGGGCGGGTATCGGGGTCGCGGTGATCTTTGTCGGTCGTCCCGATTAAGGTGAAATCCTGCTCATAAGGAATGGCAAAACATATGCGCCCGTCCTCACCCTGAAAGAAGTAGCATTTCTCATGGTCATAAAGACGCTTGGTCACAATATGGCTGCCCCGCACGAGACGCACGCCGCCTTTGCTGTTTTGGCCGATCTTCTGGCCGATCACATCGCTGACCCATGGCCCTGCGGCATTGATCAAAATCCGTGCCTGATGGTGATGGGTTTGACCATCGCGGGTCTGGGTGCTGATCTTCCAAATGCCATTCTCCCGCTTGGCGGTCACCACCTTGTGACGCGGCAAGATCACCGCGCCACGCTCGGCCGCATCGCGGGCATTCAGCGCCACAAGACGGCTGTCTTCCACCCAACAATCTGAATATTCATAGGCCTTGGAAAATTTACGGTGCAGCGCCGCCCCCTCAGGGCCTTTGCGCAAATCCACCTCCGAGGTTCTAGGCAATATGTCCCGCCCGCCCAAGTGGTCATAAAGAAACAGGCCCAATCGGATCAACCATTGCGGACGCCGCCCCGCCATCCACGGCATAAGCCGCGCCAACAGTCGCGATGTAGGGGTTTGGCTCTCAAAGCGCATATCTTTGTGATAGGGCAGCACAAACCGCATCGGCCAAGAAATATGAGGCATGGCTTTGAGCAAAATTTCACGCTCAATCAGCGCCTCGCGCACCAAGCGAAACTCAAAATATTCTAGGTAGCGCAACCCACCATGAAACAACTTAGTCGATGCCGAAGACGTAGCCGAGGCCAGATCGTTCATTTCCGCCAAACGCACCGTCAAGCCGCGTCCCGCCGCATCGCGGGCAATGCCGCAGCCATTGATGCCGCCGCCGATGATGAAAAGATCGTCAATCTCGCTCGTCATATCCATTGCGCCTCTCTTGCGGGACTCATTCCACCGAAACCTAACGCCGCTATGGCACAAACGAACACAAACGAAAATGTTAATCTTCAAAATTATTCATTTTTGGCCTCATTCGAAGAATTGACCCCCGATTTTAAGCCATCTAAGGTCTGTTAACCGCGCAATTGCGCGAAAAGGAAAAGGAACGCGCATGTCGCAAAGCTTTCGCTGGCCAGAAATTCTCGACATCGCGCGGCGCGAGGGGAAAGTGAGTGTCGAAGGGCTGGCCGCACATTTTGGTGTGACCACCCAAACGATCCGCCGCGACCTCAGCGATCTTGCCGATGCGGGGAAATTAGAGCGCGTCCATGGCGGCGCGATCCTGCCATCGAGCGTATCAAATATCGGCTATGAAATGCGGCGCGGGTTACACGCTGACGAAAAGGCACGCATAGCTGCAGCCTGTGCGGCCCAAATACCTGATGACATTTCGCTCTTTCTCAATATCGGCACCACGACAGAGGCCGTTGCGCAAAATTTGCTGCATCACAAGAACCTATTGGTGGTCACAAATAACATCAATGTCGCGACCATCCTTGCCGCCAATCCCAATTGCGAGATCATCCTCGCAGGCGGGCAATTGCGCCGCGCCGATGGGGGGCTGATCGGTAAGCTGACCTCGGATGCGGTGGCGCAGTTCAAATTTGACCTTGCGGTCATAGGGTGCTCAGCGATTGATGCGGAAGGAGATATGTTGGATTTCGACATCCAAGAGGTGGGGGTCAGCCAGACAATCATCTCACAATCGCGGCGCGTGTTTTTGGTGGCCGACCGCTCAAAATTTACTCGCAGCGCGCCTGCAAAAATCGCTGCACTTTCGCAAATTGATGCACTGTTTACAGATCATCCGCTTGACGCTCCATTGGCCGCACGTTGCCGTGATTGGGGGCTTGCAACACATATAATCCCACACAGTCCGACAGGGGCCTAAACCATGACCCATATTCTTGCAATTGACCAAGGCACCACCTCGACCCGCGCGATTGTTTACGATGCAGTGTTTGATGCCCTTGCACAGGCGCAAGAGGAGTTCACCCAACACTACCCGCGCTCGGGCTGGGTCGAGCATGACCCGATGGATTTGTGGCAGACCACGCAAAATTGCATCACATCCGCCTTGCGCGATGCCGCGACACCCGCAACAGCGATTGCGGCCATCGGCATCACCAATCAACGTGAAACCGTGCTTCTTTGGGATCGCAAAACGGGCGCGCCCTTACACAATGCCATCGTTTGGCAAGACCGCCGCACAGCGGATCGCTGCGCAACTTTGCGTGCAGCAGGGCATGAAGAGATGATCACCGCTAAGACAGGGCTTGTGCTTGATCCATATTTCTCAGCCAGCAAATTGGCATGGATGTTAGATGAAATCCCAGATGCCCGCAGACGCGCCGAGTCGGGCGAATTGGCCTTTGGCACAGTGGACACTTGGCTGATTTGGCATCTGACGGGGGGCGCGGCCCATGTGACCGATGTGACCAATGCCGCGCGCACGATGCTGTTCGACATCCACAGCCTTGAGTGGTGCGAAGATATCCTTTCGCTTTTTGATATCCCCCGCGCAGTTCTGCCGAATGTTCTCGATTGTGACGCGCATTTCGGGACAACCGCAAAGGATGTAATCGGCGCAGAAATTCCGATCCGCGCCGTTGCGGGTGACCAACAGGCTGCAACAATTGGCCAAGCCTGTTTTGACAAAGGCATGGCCAAAGTCACTTATGGCACTGGGTGCTTTGCGCTGATGAACACAGGCGCAACTGCTGTCCCCTCGAAGAATAAACTTTTGACCACTATCGCTTATCGCATGGATGGGCAAACGGCCTATGCGCTAGAGGGCTCCATCTATATTGCGGGCGCGGTGGTGCAGTGGTTGCGCGATGGGTTGGGCATCATCGCCTCAGCGGCAGAGACACAAGACATGGCCAAAGCCGCAGATCAAGGCCAAGCCATCACGCTTGTGCCCGCCTTTACGGGTTTAGCCGCACCCTATTGGAATTCCGAATGCCGTGGGGCCGTTTTCGGTCTGTCGCGCAACACAGGGCCGAATGAATTGGCGCGCGCCGCGCTTCAATCTGTGGGCTTGCAAACCCGTGATCTGATGGAGGCTATGGCTGCCGATATGGCGGCCTCGCAAACGGGCCAAACGGTTCTGCGGGTGGATGGCGGCATGAGCGCGTCAGACTACGCCCTGCAATATGTGGCCGATATTCTGAATGCGCCAGTCGATCGACCCACGCACCTCGAGACGACCGCCCGCGGCGTTGCGTGGTTGGCAGGCTACAAGGCAGGCCTTTACCCAGACCAAGCAGGCTTCAGAAAAACTTGGGCCATAGATCGTCAATTCGCGCCCAAGATGAATGCGGATACGCGCAATTCAGATTATGCGCGCTGGCAAAGGGCGGTTGCTGCGACCATCGCAGCGGGGGCTTAGTAGTTTGCGTAAGCTTAGGCCTTAATACGAACAATCAGCAGTGGCACAGCCACGCTCAAAATCAGCAGGCGTACCACGTGATGCGCTGCAACCAAAGCAGGCTCAAGGCCTGTGCTGACTGCCAAAGCCGCCATGATTTCCACGCCCCCCGGTGCAAATGCCAGAAGCAGCACCGAAGGGGGCAACCCGATCAGTCTGGCCGCAATGACGGCGCCAATTGCCGCCACCGCGCAAGATACGAGTGTTCCTACCGCCCCCGCCGCCAAGGCCCCCAACAGGCCTTTACGATTCAGCCCTCGAAATCTCGTTCCAATCAAGCAGCCCATCACCATAAAGGCCAGTGAGTTGAGCCAGATCGGCAGATTGCCTGGGGTTAGGTTGGCCCCATGGCCAATGGCCGATGCGGCCATCGCGCCCAACAAAAGCGGCGCAGGTATGGAGATCCGCTTGAAGATGAGACCCAGTGCTAAAGCCGCTGTGAAAACAACCGCAGCTGCAAAAAGACTGATGGCCCCGTGGTCGATGACATAAGCCGTACCTGTCATACCCCAAAAGGAGATGAGCAAGGGCACACATAAGGTCAGCAACAAAACCCGCGTGGTCTGCACCAAAGCCACCCGCGCCACATCCACGCCCATTGAGGTCGACAACCCAAGAACATAGCTGAGATGCCCAGGCGTGGCGGCGAGGGTCGCGGTCATCATATCATAGCCAAAACCGCGCATCAAAATGGCCCGCAGCGAAAAAATCAGCACAACCAAAGTGACCGCCAAAATGGCCAAGGATATTGGCCATGTCAGCGCAGTCTCGATCACCTCAGGTGTGACCGTGCCGCCAATCGAGACGCCAATCACCACGAACACCACATCGCGCAGGGGCAAGGGGATTAAAGTTTTCAATCCCAACATCGTGGCAACCGAAACAGCTGCAGCGGGCCCTGTCAGCATATAGGCAGGAAACCCAATCAGCCAAAAAAGCCCAGCCCCTGCCGCGCCAAGCGCAAGCGTGGGAAGGGTTTCTTTGACAATGCGTTGAGCGGTCGGACGCACCCGATGGGCCTTTGCAATTTTCAACAAAAGGGGGCGCGGATAACCCCCGCGCCCGATTACTTATGTTTTGCGCTGATCAATCGCCATCTGCAACACCAGCCTGACGCAAGCGCGCGCGGCGGGCGCGATAGGCAGGCACAAAAATCAGACCCACCGCAAGGATCAACAACCCCAAGGTCATTGGACGTTCGAGGATAAAGCCAAACCCACGATAAAGCTGCATAGCGCGGGCAAAATTATCCTCCATCATCGTCCCAAGGATGAACCCAATCAGAAGCGGGGCAAGGGGATAATCCGCAAAGCGCAAGATCGTAGCAACCACCCCAAAACCCACCAAGATCAGCAATTCAGTCGCATTGTTTTGGCCGATATAGCTGCTCATCAACGTGAAGAACAAAATGAACGGGATCAGATAGGCCCGGGGGATCGTCAACAGTTTGGCGATATAGGGGATAAGCGGCAGGTTCAGAACCAAAAGAACCAGATTGCCAATATACATCGAGATAATAACCGCCCAGAACACATCAGGCTCATCGGTCATCAATCTTGGGCCAGGGGTGACATTCAGGGCGATCAACGCACCAAGCAAAATCGCAGTTGTCCCAGAGCCAGGAATACCCAAAGTCAGCAGTGGCACGAACGAGCCCGTGCAAGCCGCATTATTCGCAGTCTCGGGCGCAGCCAAACCTTTGATTGAGCCTTTGCCGAATTCTGCCTGCTCTTCGCCATTGGCGATGTTGCGCTCAACCGCATAGCCTAAGAAGGATGCAATCGTGGCCCCCGCACCTGGCAGGACACCGATGAAGAACCCTTGCACCGATTGCCGCCCGATGACGGGTGCAATTTGGCGGGCCTCATCTTTGGTGATGCGCAGATCTTTGATCTCGCCGCCCGAACCACTTTGCGCACCACGCGCAGGGTTTAAGACTAAGAACAGCGCCTCAGGCAGGGCGAACATGGCCATCGCGAGGGTGATGAAAGAAAACCCCGATTGCAATTCCATGATCCCAAAGGTGAAGCGCGGCATATTGGACAAGGCCCCTTCACCGACAGTGCCCATGATAAGGCCAAGAATGGTCATCATCAGCGCCTTGGCGACTTGCCCTGTGCCCGCAAAGGCGGCAATGGCCGAAAGCCCAACAACCATAAGCGCGAAATATTCCGCCGAATGAAACAAAAGCGCGACCGAGGACAGCGCAGGTGCAAAGATCATCAACAAGATCGCGCCGATTGTGCCCCCTGCAAAGGACGCAATGGCTGCAATCGTAAGCGCCTTACCCGCTTGACCCTTTTGCGCCATCGGGTATCCATCAAAGGCGGTGGCAACTGTTCCCGCGACCCCCGGCGCATTAAGCAAAATTGACGAGGTCGACCCGCCAAAAATCGCGCCATAATAGACGCCAGACAACAAGATCAAAGCGCCCGTTGGATCGCCCAATCCAATCGCGACAGGGATCATAATCGCAATAATCGACATTGGCCCGAGACCGGGCAACATACCGATAATGGTGCCAATCACGCAGCCAAACACGACCATCGCAAGGTGAAAGGGCGTTATTGCGGCCGCAAGGCCAAGAAGCAAACCTTCAAGCATGATGCGTCCCCCTCACATCAAAAACGCAGGCCAAGGGCGCAGGAAAATACCCAGCACCTCCTGCACAAGATACCAGATCGTGCCTGCGGCAATCGCGGCCACAGGTATAAGAATGTGAAATTTCCGCTCGCCTAAGATGAACCCACCTAGCGCAAGGAAAAGAATGGTCGCCCCCACAAACCCCGCTGGGCGCAGAAGGAGCGCATAAGCCACCATCAGCGCCAAAAGCGACAGGGCTTGGCCGATATTGTAATCCCCAAGACGGCGGTGATCGATATCTTCGGCGCTTTGCTCTTTTGTTGTATCTGCTTCGGCTGTCTTTGCGGACTTGCCAGAAAAAAGCACAACCAAACCCACAATCACCCCAAGCACACTCAGGATTTTTGGAAATGTTGATGGCCAAATCGGATTGCGCTGCAAAATTGCAGGCAAGAGATGATCCATCGTGAAAAAGGCAGCATAGCCATAGATGCAGCATAGCGCCACAAAGGCCAATGCAATCCAACGTTCTAAGGCCATAAACGCCCCCTTTTTCTCAGCCAAATTTGTGGGTCTGTTGCACGGAAGGGCCGCCGCGAAATGAGGCAGCCCATCCATAGATCAATCGCGCAAAACGCGCTTATCCGCTTAGAGGAAGCCCAACTCGCGCATCAGATCACCGATCTGCTGCTCTTGTGCTTCGAGGAAGCTTTGGAACTCAGTTCCGGGGCGGTAGATATTCACCAGACCCATACGGCCGCGCACTTCTTCCCACTCCGGGGTTTCCATCATCGCCGCCAACATCGCTTGGTAAGCTTCAACTTTTTCTTGCGCCATGCCAGGTGCGGCGAAGAACCCGCGCCAGTTCACGAATTGCGCATCAATACCCTGCTCAGCGAAGGTTGGCGCGTCTGCATAGGCAGGAACGCGGTCAGGGGCGGTCACGCCCAAGATGCGGACCTCACCCTGCTCGGCCAAAGCAACCGCTTCGGAAAAGCCTGTGGACAGCGCATCAATCTCGCCCGACAGCAAGCCCGCCATCGCCTCACCACCGGCGTCATAACCGATATAGTTAAACGCAGTGGGATCTTCGTCCGCAGCCTGCATTACAATCGCCGCGACCAAGTGATCCATCCCACCAGGAACCGAACCCCCACCAATGGCAAAATCCATCGGCGCTTCGCGGTATGAAGCCAATGCATCTTCCATCGATGTCAGCGGGCTATCTGCAGTTACAACCAATGCCGCGTAGTCACCCACTGTTCCTGCGATCAAGGTCAGGTCACGGAAGCTTTGAGAAATCTCGCCCGTCAAAGCGCGGATGACGATGGGGGTTGAGTTTACCATCAATGTGCCATCGCTTGAGGCTGCATTTTCGATCAAATGCGCAATGGCGACGCCGCCGCCACCGCCTGACATGTTTTCAAATGTGGCATTGCCCACAAGACCAGAATTGACCAACGCCTCGCCTGTGCCGCGCGCTGTGCCATCCCAACCACCGCCAGCACCGCCGGGGATGAGAAAGTGAACCTGATCCATCATTTGATGCCCGCCCGCATTGGACATGCCCGAGAATGCAAGCGTAGCAGTTGCAGCCGCGATCATAGCGCGGCGTGTCCACCCAAAGGTGTTCATAGTGTATTCCTCCCATTTGACAGGCGATCCTCCACCGCCATAGTCTCACCCAACCACAGAAAGCTGACACGAGCCTGACACGCAGGACGAAAACATCAGCCCACCTGTATGGGGAATAGTCAGGGAAAGGCCACGCGCCCAATGCGCTATCTGCTTGTAGAGGATAACGAGGAATTGGCCGAAGCGGTGGTCAAACGTCTGGTCTTGGACGGTCATGCGGTCGATCACGCCCCAGATTTGGCCCATGCGCGCGCTTGCCTTGCGGATGCCAGCTACGATCTGATCTTGCTTGATGTGATGCTTCCCGATGGCGATGGTCGCGCATTTTTGGCGCAAAGCCGCATCCATATCGAAACGCCCGTGATCATGTTAACCGCCCGCAGCCAAGTGTCGGATCGGGTCGGCGCCCTTGACCAAGGGGCCGATGACTACATCACGAAACCCTTCGATTTTTCCGAATTAGAGGCGCGGTGCCGCGCCGTTTTGCGCCGCCGCGGCGGGGCCGCGCGCAATGATATCGCGCTTGGCCAAACCACCTTTGACCCGCTTGCAGGCACGCTGCGCCATGGCGCGCATACCATCGAATTGCGCAGCCGCGAATTGCGTCTTTTGGAAGTGTTCGTGCGCCATCAAGGACAGATTTTGTCAAAGGCGCAATTGATGGACAGGCTGTTTTCCTATGATGCAGAGATCACAGAAAACGCGATTGAGGTCTATGTGGGCCGCTTGCGCCGCCGTCTTGATGGAACGGATATTCACATCGAGACTGTGCGCGGCATTGGGTATCGGATGGAGGTGAAAACCCCGTGAGCGAGGCGCAACAGGGCACAGGTTCCATTGGTCGGCGATTAACGCTCTATCTCGCGATTGTGGCAGCACTGTTGTCATTGCTGTCTTGGGGGATGGTTGCGGGGTTTGCCCGCCAAGCCGCCGAAGAAACCCAAGATAACGTCTTGGCCGCTGCTGTGACTGCAATCGCCGAAACCCTGCGCAGCGAGCAGGGCGAATTGCGGCTTGAACTGCCCTATTCTGCGTTTTCCATGCTCGGCGCGATTAGCGAGGATCGGGTTTTTTATCGGGTCACCGCGAATGGCGCATTGCTGACAGGCTATGCAGATCTTCCAGTTGCCACTGACCCGCACACCCGCGCAGGCGAGGTCAGTTTTGCAACGCAATCTTATCGCGGCGAAGATTTGCGACTGGCCACGCTCTCGCGCCGAATATTGGCGGGAAATCAACCGACATTGGTGATCGTCACAGTCGGACAAACCCGCGAAGGTATTGCCGCCATCGCGCTTGACCTCTCGCGTCAAGCAGGCCTGTTGTCGATTGCCTTTTTCTTGGTCGCGGTGCTGCTGTCCTTTTTTGCCGCCCGCACATCATTGCGGCCCTTAAACGAGATTGCAGGGGCTGTCTCGCGGCGCGGGCCATCCGATTTGCGCCCCTTACGCCGCCCCGCCCCTGATGAATTGGCGCCGCTCATTGCCGCGCTCAATCGCTTCATGGATCGATTGGGGCAATCCATTCGCCGCTCGGAAGAGTTTATTCTAGAGGCCGCGCATCGCGTCCGCACACCTTTGGCAACTGTTCGGGTGCAAGCGGATCTGGCCTTGCGCAACGCCTCAGGCGAGGCCGAACGCAACCGCCTGCGCCAGATGATCCGCGCGATTGATGAAAGCTCCCGTTCGGCGGGACAGCTTTTGGATCACGCGACTGTGGCCTTCCGCGCGGATGATCTTCTGCGCGATCATATCTCGCTCAAAAGTTTGGCCGCCCAAACGGCGACTGCAATGACCCCTACGGCAAGCATGAAGGATATCGACATTGACCTGAAAGCCGAGGACATCATCGTTGCAGGTGATGCGGTGCTGCTCGACAGCGCGTTACGCAATATTCTCGACAACGCCATCAAATATTCGCCTGAAGACACCACCATATCAATTTGCGTGGAAACCAAAGGGGGCTATGGCTACATCACTGTGCGCGATGAGGGCACAGGGCTAGGCGATGACCCTGCCGAAGTTCTCACGCAGCGTTTCAAACGAGGACGCAACACCGAAAACATTGTGGGATCAGGATTGGGCCTTACCATTGCCGCTGATGTTTTGGCCGCCCATGGCGGGCGCTTAGAATTGTCAAATAATAAGGAAGGAAAGGGCACATGCGCCTCGCTTATCTTACCCTTGCTTTAAGTCTGTGGATCAGCCCTGCAACCGCCTTTGAACCAGAGGATTTCCTACGCATCGAAGGCACGGGCGACAGGGTTTTGCGGATACTCTCCACCGCTGATTTGGACGTCTTCACACCCTATCTCGAAGCGTTTCATCGCGCCAATCCAACCTTAGATTTGGAATATACGGTTGCCTCCTCTGCGGATTTGCATCGTGAGATCAGTTCAGGCGCGGTCTATGATGTGGCCATTTCATCGGCGATGGATTTGCAATTCCAACTGGCCAATGATGGGCTGACACAACGCTATCGCTCGCCCATGACACAAAGCTTGCCAGACTGGGCCACATGGCGTGATGTCATTTTCGCATTCACGACCGAGCCCGCGGTGGTCTTGGTTTCGACTGAATATTTTGCAGGGCTATCCATTCCGCAGTCGCGGCAGGATTTGATCGAAGTTTTACGCGACAACCCAGCACGTTTCGCAGGGTCTATCGGCACCTATGATGTGCGGGACAGTGGGCTTGGCTATCTGTTTGCCACGCAGGAAGCCCGTGCCACAGATGCCTATTGGCGACTCTCCGAAGTGATGGGCCGTCTCAACCCCACGCTCTATTGCTGTTCAAGCCAAATGATTGAGGATGTGATGAGTGGCAAACTGGCCCTCGCCTATAATGTCTTGGGCAGTTACGTGGCAGAAAGTTTGGCCGATCAATCTGAAGGTCGTGTCCAAATTCTGCGGATGACCGATTTTTCCAACGTGATTTTGCGCACCGCCTTGATCCCGAGCACGGCGCAGAACCCAAACGATGCAGGGGCGTTTATTGATGCGCTGCTCAGTATCGCCCTGCGCGATGGGGCCGATGGTTGGCCCCTGCCGCCGCTCAATGACACATCGCCTGCTGCGTCTAGTGCGGGATTTGGGCCTATTCGGATCGGCCCCGCCCTGATGGTCTATCTTGACCCGCTCAATCGGCGCAATTTTTTGGCCGAATGGGAAAACGCGATTGTGCAACAATAACGCTAGCCTGCAAAACTCCACCGTTGCAAAACGGAAATCGCATAGGCCTGCGAGAGGCTTGTGAGCGCCGCGCTTGATCCTTCGGCCTCTAAGCCCAAAGCCTCGAAATGACCGCAAGATTGACAGGTGATCTTTGTCGAATCCATCACGATATCGCTTGCCGCACATTCAGGACAAATGGCGGCAACATCATCATTGAACATGAACTCTCCTCCTCCCCTAGCCTGCGGCCAAAACAGGGGCTTGCGGGCGGCGACTGCGCGTCAAAAGCCACGCAATTATCGCCACATTAAACCCGTTCCACAAAATACCATTGATGAATGCCATCTGATAGCTGCCTGTCACATCGAAAATCCACCCCGACATCCAACCGCCAAGCGCCATGCCCACAATCGTCATCATGATCACAAATCCAACCCGCTGACCTGCTTCGCGGGCGGGCATATATTCGCGCACAATCAAAGCGTAGGACGGAACAATCCCACCCTGAGCCAAACCAAAAATCAAGCTGACAACATAAAGCGACACAAGCCCATCATAGGGCAGGTAAAAAAACAGCGCCGTCATTTGGAGAACCGACCCAATCAAGAGGGTGCGCACACCACCCAAACGATCAGCGACTAAGCCTGAAATGATGCGGCTGACCACACCACCCAGAAGCATCAGCGACAGCATCTCGGCCCCCACCGCAGGGCCATATCCAAGGCCTACGCAGTAAGATACGATATGCACCTGCGGCATCGACATGGCCACACAGCAGGCCACGCCTGCAAAGCCCAACAGATATTGCAACTGGCGCGAGGACAGGCCAACCGAATTTGCCTTGGCGCGCGACATTGCCTCGGACTGGGCATGGGCGGTTTCTGGAAGTTTGCGCCGCAACGCAAATGAAAGCGGGATGATCCCCAGAAGCGCAATCACTGCAAGGGTGAGGTAGACAGCCCGCCATCCATCCTCGGCCAAAATCCCAGAAAGAACCATCGGCCAAATCGCACCAGAAAGGTAATTGCCGCTGGCAACCAAGGCCACGGCAATCCCGCGGCGGCGCAAGAACCAATGCGATATATCCGCCAATAAAGGGCCAAAGCCCGCAGCGGTTCCAAGGCCCAAAATCAGATGGATCAGGGACAGCGTGTAAATGCTGCTTGTAAGAGTGGAGAGAGCGAACCCTGCCGCGATCATGACGGCTGCCAAAGAGAGGGCAATCGTAACACCAAAACGATCCACCAAGCGCCCCACCAAAAGATTGCCTGCGCCAAACCCCACCATCGTCATCGTGTAGGGCAAGGACGAGGCCGCGCGCAGCGATCCAAATTCCGCCTCAACCGCAGGCATGATCACGATGATGGCCCACATGCCCACATTGGCAATCATCGCAATTGCCAAGGTGATGGCGAGCCTACCCCAAGAATAGGCGCTCTCATGAATATTGCTTTGCATGGATCAGACCTGTTCACATCGCGCAAATCTAACGCTATCGCCATTCCAAAAAGAGCGCCAACAAAAGTTGCATCTGCCCGCCATTCGTGGCGAGATGGCCAAATCACGCGCGAAGAGAAAGACGAGGCGATATGTCCTTAAGCCCGACCCAGAACCAAGCCCCGCTCAAATTGGGGCTGATCGGTGACAATATCAAACAATCCAGCGCCCCGCGTTTGCACCGAATTGCAGGCCACCTGAACGCCCGCGCGGTCAGCTATGATCTCTTGATCCCGCCTGAACGCGAGGAAACCTTTCATGAGGTCTTCGAGACCGCGCAAATTGAAGGCTATTCAGGGCTCAACATCACCTATCCCTATAAAGAAAAAGTGGTGCCACTTGTGCAACTGGCCGATCCCGTGTTGGACGCGGTTGGGGCCGTGAACACCGTTCTTTTCACGGCTCAAGGGCCCATCGGCTATAACACAGATTACACGGGCTTTAAGGCCGCCTATCAGGCCACGCGGGGCGATGACGCACCAAGCGAAGTGCTGATCATCGGGTCAGGTGGGGCGGGACGCGCGATTGCCTTTGGCCTTGCCGATTTGGGGGCAAGCGCGTTGCATCTGGTTGATACAGATTTGGCTAAGGCCGATGACCTAAAGCGTGATCTGGCGCGTGGCTTTCCGACATTGAAGGTCACAACCATGCGCGAGGTGTCCAATCTGCCACCTGAGATCACGGGCCTTGTGAACGCAACGCCCATTGGCATGGTTGGCTATGGCGGCACCCCGCTGCCGGCTGCGCATATGCGAGAGGCAAAATGGGTTTTTGACGCGGTCTATACCCCACTTGAGACACCGTTCCTCAAAGATGCAGCGGCCCTTGGTCTAGAAATCATTTCTGGGTGGGAATTATTCTTTTATCAAGGCGTGCACGCATGGGCACATTTTTCGGGCGGCAGCGTGGATGAGGCCGCATTGCGCGCGGCGCTGTTGCAAGCTTAATTTAAGATGGGCTCAAACTCGATCAGGGCGCTAATCGGCGCATAGTCATCTGTCAGAACGCGCGGCTGCTTATCAGCCACAATCTGCACCACGAAGGCATCATCGAGGGGTTGAAAGATCATTGGATCAGGCGACCATGCTTAGGGCGGTGATGGCGGCGAGGGGATGGCTGAAGGCCTAAATCAGCGGCCCTGCAAACCTGCGCAACATCAGACGTGCCGCAGCGGTGGTCAAAGCGGCTGCAACCATTGTCCATGCGGTTTGGCGCAATGCATTTTGACTGTCATGCGCAGCGATGCGACCGCCCCACCAATGACCCACGGAAAAGCCCGCCAGAACAACCGCAATAATGGCTGTCCATGTATAGAGGCTCATCCCGACATAGGGCGCGATCATACGGCCTGCGACAATTTCCACCACAAGGCTTGATGCAGAAATCGCCGCCTGCAGCACAACCATGATCCAAAGGTATTTTCCTGTGCCTGCCACCCGATTGCACCTCGCTTGAGACTGACTGTCGCGCCATCGGGGAAAATTTACACCAGCCCCGCAAAGGCACAAGCCAGATAAAGCAAAAGCGGCAAGGTTTCCCCTGCCGCTTCGCGTTTTAGGTCATGCTCATCTGTGAGCTTATTTTGAGCTCTTTCCCGACATGCCGCCAGAAACCTCTTCCGTGGATTCCGCACTGAGTTCTGCGGGCAGCACGATGTTTAGGATAATCGCGATGAGGGCCGCAGGCAAAATGCCCGAGGTTGCCAAGATTTTCATCGTGCTTGGCAGATATTGCAGTGCGTCAGGTTCAAGTTGCAAACCAAGCCCCAAGGACAAGGCAATCGCAAAAATCACCATATTGCGGCGGTTCCAATTCACATCAGACAGCATCGAGATGCCTGCAGCGACAACCATACCGAACATGACGATCACACCACCGCCCAAAACCTCAATCGGCACAGAGGAAATCACCGCGCCCACCTTTGGCACCAAGCCACAAAGAATAAGGAATATCGCGCCGATCGTGACAACCGCGCGGCTCATCACGCCCGTCATCGCAATCAGGCCCACATTCTGTGAGAAGGATGTGTTCGGCAATGCCCCGAACAAGCCAGACACAGCCGTGCCCAGACCATCGGCAAAAGTCGCGCCTTGGATTTCTTTATCGGTCGCTTCGCGGTTCGCACCCCCTTTGGTGATCCCTGACACATCGCCCACTGTTTCCACGGCGGAAACAAAGGACATGGCACAAAAGCCGATGATTGCGGCGACCGAAAACTCTAACCCAAAGTGGAGCGGGTTTGGCATCGCAAAGCTTGCTGCACGGCCAACATTGCCCAAATTCACTTGCCCCAAGGCAAAGGCCACCGCGTAGCCCGCCAAAAGGCCAACCAAAACGGCCGAGACAGACAGCATCCCACGCGCAAAGAATTTCAGCCCCAAGGTCACAAGGATCACTGTGCCCGCCATGAGCCAGTTCAGACTGGAGCCGTATTCCTCGGTTCCAATTGCAGGCACACCGCCCGCAGCGTATTGGATGCCAACCTTAACAAGTGCCAAACCAATCATCGTGACAACAAGGCCCGTCACCAAGGGCGGCAAGGCAAAGCGCAAGCGGCCAATGAACAGGCCTAAGAAGGCATGGAACAAACCGCCAACCAAAATGCCGCCCATCAAAACGGCAATCGCGTCAACGCCCTTACCTGCAACCAAGGGAATCATGATCGGAATAAAGGCAAAGCTCGTTCCTTGGACAATCGGCAGCCGCGCGCCAACAGGGCCAAATCCAATGGTTTGGAACAAAGTGGCGATGCCCGCGAAGAACATCGACATTTGAATCATATAGATCATCTGCGGAAAATCCGGGCTGTTTGAGCCAAAGCCAAACCCAGCCGCACCGCAAACAATGATGGCGGGTGTCACATTCGAGACAAACATCGCCAAAACGTGTTGAATTCCAAGTGGCACCGCCTGAGTCAAAGGCGGCGTGTAATTCGGATCGCGCAGCTGCTCTTGCGTTCCAATTGATGCGTCTGACATCTTCTAGTCCCTCCCTTTTCGATGCTTTGGCGGCTCCTCCTCCGACAAAGTCTCATCGAATGTTCGCGCTTCGCGCTTAGCGCCGCCCGACCTGTGGACGGAACGACAGACCATGACCCAAAAGTCATGGCTCAAATCGCAGGCTAAATCAGAAACTGAAGATTTATTTTCAAAAAAAACAAAAAGCTGTCACAAACAAGGCCTGGCACAGGTTTTTGCGCTGAAATCATTGAGAAAATTTCGCTTTCGGCCTTACTGCCAGCGCAAACCCCTATCCGACAAGCGGCGCTGCACGCGGGCGGGATAGTCAGAACAGATCGCATCCACCCCAAAATCAATCATGCGATCGATATCTACGGTTTGATTTACTGTCCAAACAACAACGCCCAAACCTAGGCTTTGCGCATAGGCCACATCTGCTGCGGTGATATCCGCGAAATGCGGGCACCATAGCGCGCCACCTTTCGCCTTGATATGAGCGGGAATATCAGGCGGCAATTGAAACTGGGGCTCGGATGAAATCGACAAATAAGACCGCGGGATTTCTGGCGCTTGTGCCTTACACTCCGCCAAAATGGCCCAATCAAAACTGTGCAAGACGGTCTGCCCGATCACATGGGTGCTACGGATCACATCCAAAACTGCCGCAACAAAATGCGCCCGCGCGGCGGTATCTTGGGCAAGCACGGGATCAGATTTCATCTCCAAAAGTAGACGCGCCGCGGCGTGTTCAGGCCGCGAAATGAGGGCGCATAAATCGGCCAATCGTGCCACTTGTAACCCATCAACCTGCGCCTGATCAGGAAAGGCCGCGCCATAAGCGCTCTGCCCATCAATTTTACCAACCTCATAGCGACAGAGGTCTGTATAGCTCAAATCACGGATTGGCATCTCATTTGTGATGAAATGTCCTGCTTCGTCCCGAAAAGTTGCGGCGTGCAGCGTGGGATTATGCGTAATGACGGGGATGTCATCGCCCGTCAGCACCACGTCAAACTCAAGCAACAGCACACCTGCGGCCAGCGCATAATCAAAACCAAGCATTGTATTTTCGGGAAACACCCCGCGCGCGCCCCGATGGCCAACGATACGGATCAGCCCTGACAATTTGCGAAAATCTGCCGCCGCATCGCCCATCACGCGCCCTGACATTTCCTGTAACGTCTACGTCTTGCCTAGCACCCCGCAGCCATTGCTTGCAATCAGCCAAGTGGCGCTTATTGTTTCGCGCAGTAAAACAAGAAAGTAGCGATCACATGACCCATTATCGCATTCTGTTGGCCTGTATCATCCTTGCAGGCTGTGGCGTGCCATTTGTGCCCTTGGTCTAGGGGCCAGTCGGGAAAGGGACGAGATGGAACAAGACCCCAAAACCCTTTTGCTTTTTGGCGATTCCAATACCCATGGCACTGTGCCTTTAACTGTGCTTGGGCAGCCAGAGCGCTATCCCCTTGCGCAAAGATGGCCGACTCTTTTGGCGCAAAAACTTGGGGCCACATGGCGCGTGATTGATGAAGGCTTGCCAGGTCGCACGACTTTGCATGATGACCCAGTGGAAGGGCCGCATAAGAATGGCGCGGCGGCATTACTGGGGATTTTAGAAAGCCACAGCCCAATTGATACAGTGGTGGTGAAACTTGGCACCAATGACCTAAAGCCGCGCTTTTCTGTCAATGCTTTCGATATTGCGCAGTCTGTGGGTAAACTCGTGCGTATCATCCGCACCTCTGGCTGCGGGCCTGCGCGTGGTGTCACGCGGGTGATTGTTGTCTGCCCTTCACAGATTGAGGAACGGGGGGTTTTGGCGGAAATGTTCCGTGGCGGCGCTGCGAAATCAGTGGGCCTATCGCCCGCCATGGCCGAAATGGCGGCACGCGAGGGCGTGGATTTGGTCGATCTAACAGGCGCGGTGACGGTTTCATCCGTGGATGGCATCCACTATGAAGCCACGCAAATGCCCCGCATTGCCGAGCTGATTTTTGCAGCCATTCAAAACTGAATATCGGATAAGAGAGACGCGATGACATCGAATTGGTTGGCGGTAGATTGGGGTACATCGCATCTGCGCATTTGGTGGATCAATGCCGAAGGATCGGTCTTGGCGCAGCGTTACTCCTCCAATGGTATGGGCAACCTTCGCCCTGACGGGTTCGAGGCCGCCCTCGTAGAATTGGCGGGCGATCTTTTGCCCGCATCGGAAAAAACTACGGTTTTGATATGCGGCATGGCGGGCGCACGCCAAGGATGGGCAGAAGCGCCCTATGTCGCGACCCCTTGCCCCCCGCCCTCTGTCGCCGCAGCCGTCAAAGTGAATACCACTGCCCCCCGCTTGGCGGCCCATATTATTCCTGGGATCAAGCAAGAGCGACCCGCAGATGTGATGCGCGGAGAAGAGACGCAAATCGCAGGGTTTTTAGACGAGCATCCAAATTTTGATGGCATCCTTTGCCTGCCTGGCACGCATTGCAAATGGGTGCAGATCAGCGCAGGCGAGATCGTCAGCTTTCGCACCTTCATGACAGGGGAATTGTTCGGCCTGTTAGAGCAGACCTCGGTTCTACGCCATTCCGTGGGCGGCGGGGGCTGGGACAGCGCCACCTTTCTTGCCGCTTTGGATGAGGCAATCGCCCATCCTGCATTGGTGTCGGCCAATCTCTTTTCCATCCGCGCCGAGGGGTTGCTCCATGGGGCTGACACGAATGCGGCCCGCGCGCGCCTATCTGGTCTGTTGATCGGTCAGGAACTGGCAGGCGCCAAACCCTACTGGCTTGGCCAAGATATCCGTGTGATTGGGACGAGCGGCATTGCGGATGCCTATCACGAGGCCCTCACTGCCCAAGGGGCAAGTGTCATCAAAATTTCTGGCGAGGGCATGGCGCTGAGCGGATTAAAAGCCGCGTATAGATCCTTTTTAGAGGCCGCAGAATGAGCCGCAACATTATTGCTATTTTGCGGGGCCTTCGGCCTGAGACTGCGCTCTCCATAACGGATGCACTGATTGCGGCAGGAATCACTCGAATCGAAGTGCCGTTAAACTCGCCAGACCCGTTTGACAGTATCGCGGCCATGGTTGCCCATGCACAAGGGCGCGCCCTTATCGGCGCAGGCACCGTCCTAGAAGTGGCAGCAGTTGATCGCTTGGCGCAGATCGGGGCGAAAATGGTGGTATCACCTGATACAAACCCCGCGGTGATTGCAGCCACAAAGGCACAGGGGATGCTGTCTTATCCGGGTGTATTTACTGCGACCGAATGCTTGACCGCAGTGCGGCACGGCGCAGACGGGTTAAAACTCTTTCCTGCCTTCAAGCTTGGGGTGGATGGTTATAAGGCCCTAGCCGCCGTTCTGCCGAAATCGGTTGAAACCTATGCTGTGGGTGGCGTTGGTCCCGCAGATTTTGCCGCGTGGCAGGCCGCAGGGATCACTGGTTTCGGCCTTGGTTCACACCTGTTCAAACCTGATTATGAAGCAACCAAAGTTGGCCATTTGGCGAAGGATTGCGTGACGGCCTATGATGCGGCCTTTGGGTGAAAATATTTGAGGGAACAGGGCGGGGACATACCCCCGCCCCTTTTGCCAAACATCAGGCGGCGTTTTTATCCAAGGCATAAGCGCCAGCGCCATGCGCGAGGAACATCAAGAATGCACCTGCGATAGAGAAGTTCTTGAGGAACATGATCATCTGTGTCTGATCGGCAAAATTGCTGTGATATAGCACTGCTGTCACCACACAGAAGGCCGCGCCTGCTGATGCGACACGACCAAACAGCGCGATACGAGCAGGTAAGTTGATTGGATTGGTTGCGGGGGCAGGATTAAGCCTTTGTCGAACTCAAATCAAACAATGAGAAGTTTGACGCGTTCAAACGCGCGATTTTTCAAATGCTGCCCATGCTTCTTCAAAGGCATTAAAGTCAAAATTTTCACCGCGTGCGGAGCCTAATATTAATTGTTGCGTCTTTGTGCGCGGTTACGAGAGATATTCTGGCGGCTAGTGTGCGGGGTTTGGGACGGGCGCCACTCTTGCGTCTATTAAACTTGTATCCCACTGCTGACCAACAGGATTGCCCGCCTGAATAGCCCTCCAACCCAAGGTCGCGAAGCTTTATCCACGGTATAAGTGCCGTGTAAAGGGGAGCAGTCCCCGCCCTGGAGTTTCGAAGCTATAGACCAAACCTATTCAAATTTTAACTTTTGACGCCCACCAAAACGGCTCTGGTTTTACTGTTTTCGAGATATGTATTTTCTCAAGATTTTCCAAAACCGAGTTGATGGCGACCTGGTCATTATCAATATATGGTCGCGTCATCGCGACAACCTGTTTTGACGGATTCCTAAATTGCGCTGTCCAAGCTGCCATTTTGAAAATAATTGGCACAAAAGCTATGCCGGCCTCGGTCAAACTATAGAGCTTTTTTTGGGCGTGGGATGCATCATCAGAAACCTCAAGCATTCCTAATTGACACATTCTCTGCAAACGAGAAGACAGGGCGCCTGATGATATTTTTTCATTATTATTTTTCAATAAATCATTAAATGTCCGACGGTCAAAAAGAGCGATGTCTCTTATAATTACCGGGATCCATTTATCGCCAAACAAGTACGATCCCAAAGCGATGGGACACAGATCTTCCTCTTCACTTAAATCCAGCATTGCAACGTACCCCTGTAAAAACCACTTCAACCTTTAGACTAGATTGCCGGGTGAGTGGGTGCAAGCCTGATCGGGCATCATCGGGAAAAGCTACCCTGCTAGTGCAAGCTCAACCGCTGAAGTGAAGGTTTCACCAGTGGATAATATCTACGAATAGCCAAGCTAAGATAGGAGAAAACATGAGCGTGAAACTGAAGCAACGAACTTTCAATTTCGCCCTGTCAGTACCGTTAGATGCGGCAGATAAAGTTGAAACCGCAATATCAGATCATGCCACTTGGATGCGAGAAACACATAGCTACGACGATAGCAAAATACAGCTCGTTCACTATTACGTGTCAAAAGCACATGAGCTTGTAAACATCGCTGACCCCAGTCAGGGCACGACCAATCAGGTTCTCTATTCTATCAACGAAGTCTACGTAATGGACGAAGGCTTAGACCAGCACCTTGTCGCAGGACAAAGCTGGAAAAACTTCCAATCGTTTGTCGGCACAATCACTGAATTTGGGAGTGTTCTGATTGCTAATGGTGAGGTCATTGAGACGCTCTGACCTTGGCATATCAACAGAAAGTCGACTTAAACCTTCAATTATGGAAATTCAAAATATGGGTAATTTATCAAAATGGACGGCACTTTTTTTGGCATGCAGCACCAGCCCTTTATTAGCAGACGGACACGCAGGTCTGTGGAACATGGTTGGCCTTGCAAATGCGCCATCAACGATGGCAATGATCGAAGGCACCACCGGTTCAATCATGATGGCATCTTCTACCGACCTGTGGGATTGGTCTGCCGCACCTGAGGGATTTCCATCACTTGTCACTGCGGAGTGCACTCAATCTGTTGCACTCACAACCAATGGGCAGCCAGTTGGTGGTGTGGGCGTTTGTAGCATGATGGATCCCGACGGAGATTTAGCCATATACTTTGGCGAGATCACCCCGGATATGGAATACATTGGATCACTGACTGCTGGCAGCGGGAAGTATGAACCTTATGTTGGCCAAAAATTCATTGGGACAGTCACCGGTATGCTGAGCACAGGGCAGCAAATGTACCACGTAGTCCCGGCCGACTAAAATCTTACCCCAATAAATTAACGCCCTGCCCCACAGAGGTCATGGTGAATAACTCCCAGAGAAAGGAAGCCCATTATGATAGTAAAACTTACGCAGGATTTGGCCCGTGGCTTTAAACCATGGAAAGACATGTTTCATGAGAATGAGGCCGCACTAAATGCCCTTGGAGGAAAGCTCGTTTTCGCAGGCACCGAAAAAGAAAACGACAATAAGTTGACCGTTATAATCGATTTTGACTCCCCCGAAGCTTTGAAGGCTTTTGGCGGCCACGAGGAACTTAAAGCCAAAAGAGCCGCAGCAGGCGCTATCTTGGAAACAACCGTGGTGACACCCATGAGTGGAGAGTCTTTCACTAAGTGACGCAGAGCTAATTGAAGCAAATATGCCAGTGCTCATTTGCCTCGGTTTATCCCAAATATCTCGACTAACTACAAAATAAGGACCAAAAATATGCCGATCGAAGTGAAAAGTTTTGCGTCACAGGCAGACGAAGCCAAGGACATGCCCAATGCGCGTATGGAGGCCGTGAACGTACTCGGTCAGCGAGTGATGAAGTTGACGCTTGCACCAGAGTGGAAATGGTCAAAGGACATTAAGCCACTTGTTGGTACGCCTAGCTGCAAAGCCACGCATACTGGTGTCATAGTTGAAGGTACTATTCATTGTGTTTGCGACGACGGCTCCGAAGCCACCTACACTGCGGGTGACGCATATGCCATTTCACCCAATCATGATGCTTGGTGTGTCGGTGGAAAGCGTGCAGTTGTATACGAATTCGCAGGAATGTGGGGGGAACAGTAATGTCTCTATACCAAAAACTAAAAAAAGTCATCGAGGCCCGAGATTTCGAGGGTTATATTGAGCTCATTCATGAAGACGCAGAAATTATATTTCACAAAACGGGTAGAAAACTCACCAAAAGTGAATGGGGGCCGATGTTTTCTACGATGATGGAAAACCCAAATTTCGTAACCAATTCGTCTCGATGTGTTTACGAAAATAGTGAAATTATGGTCTCACATAATTTCAATTCGTATCCCGACGACACAAAGGAAGCGGTTATGCTGGTTTGCATGCTTAAAGACGGAAAAATTATTCGCATGGAAACAGGGGCGACCCCTCTTTAATAAATGCATGATGCAACCAATGATTAAAAGAAGGCGAGGCCCAGCCAAGGCAGCCTCGCCTTTTGAGTATTGGCGTTTTAGCACTTATGAAGCGGCCCAATTTTATCAGCCACAAGAAAAAAATTAGGCGCCAACTTACCGAAGTCTCCCGTTAGCTATGCTTTCTGCGCTATATTGAACTTTGTTCGTGACTTGACTTACTGCTCAAGAAAAACACCTCCACTCCTATGAAAAATAAAAATATTAACCCTGTACTGGTCAGCGAAATTATCGAAATGGCGCTGAGTGATCATGTGACCTTTGATCAGATCCGCGGCTTACATGGACTTGAACCAGATGAGGTAAAGGCACTGATGCGTAAACATTTGAAGCGTGGCAGTTACCTTGCTTGGCGGAGACGCGTACGTACATTTTCTGATCGTCGCGAGATCTATAAATGAACTCAGATCCTAATTCATGGGCGCATGATCTGTCTCAGTTATACGCTGAAACTTGGAGGCGCCTGATACGCGGTGTCGACGACCGCCATGCCCCAGCGCGGCACCCAACCTTGGCAACAGTAAATAGCGAGGGAAAGCCACAAGCGCGGACGGTCGTGTTACGAGCAGCTGATCAACGTTCGGCCACTCTGGATATACATACCGATTCACAATCCAAAAAGGTCACAGACTTGACCATCACACCTTATGCGGCACTCCACATATGGGATCCATCAGCCCATTTGCAGATGCGGCTCGAGGCAGAAGTAAACGTCCTGACGGGCGATGACGCAGAACAGATATGGGAGAAGGTCCCTGAAGTATCACGCTTATCATACGGAATAAGCCCACCACCCGGCGAACCTATTCCAACAGCACTGGATTATTTGAAAAATGCCGACCCAGCATCTTTTGCCGTGTTGCGGTTAGAACTATCATGCATTGATGCGTTGCATCTTGGTCAAAACCATCGTCGAGCGCGCTTTAGCCGTGGCGATAACTGGTCAGGGACTTGGGTCGCACCCTGAGCTTTGACTATTTGAAGAGATAGTTCAGGATGTCCCGATTACTCACTGGACGCAGTTCGCAAAACGGCTTCACACCGCACTCTGAATGAGTGCCACTATCAATTGATCCAGTTATTACAAAAAAGCCGAAGACTAATCATCGCCGGGGCTAAAACCACGAGAGTGATTATGTGGGTAAGATCAAACGTCAACCACACACAATTCCAAGACGTTTACTGAGAGCCACATTTTTGAAAAAACTTAAATCTCTAATTTTTCTAACTCATCTGCTAACCACCACATAGGGTCAGGATCAACACTCTTGTGAATATGAATTTTGCGCAATTTCTGGATCAATTTCTCCTGTAAATCTTTTCGACCACTGTGAAATGGGTGAGTTAGCTCTACTACCTCAGGCGCAGGATCACGAAATTCAGATGTCCAGCTGGCTAGGTGGAATAGAATGGGTACGAAAGCGATCCCTGCTTCAGACAGAAAGTAAAGTTTCTTCTGCGCATGCTCCTTTGATTTTTTCACATGTAGCAACTCCAACTGCACCATGTATTGAAGTCGAGCTGCAAGAGATGCAGACGAAATTCCTTCGCGATTTTTTTTTAATATTTCGTTGAAGCCACGTCGATCAAACAGAGCAATATCCCTGAGTATGATGGGAACCCATTTATCAACGAGTAGGTGACCGGCGAGCCCTATCGGACACATTTCTTTTTCAACGATATTCATGTCCAACATTACAAGCCCCCAAACCACTTTAACCTAAAGACTAGATTGCTGGGCGGTCTGTGGTCAACTTGAAATTGTGCCGTGCCGATATAACGCATTTCAAGACCTGGAGGATCCATCATGTCGATACCCAAATTTATTGCCATCACAGCTGCTAGTTGCCCCACTGTTAGCAGGCAGGGCGCGATAGAAGAAATGGCGCACTTCGCTCAAGAGTGCCGAGAAAATGGCGCAGTGCGTGTCACATACGGCAGCGTAATTTCAGGCCGTTATCCCGGAGCGTTAGTGTTCGTCCAGTTCTTTGATGACCTCACTGGGTTTGAAGGGGTTATGAACATGATCCCAAAATCATCTGCATACTCACGAATGATTAACAACCACGAAGTGGCTCCGTTTTCACGAAACTTGTTCCGGGGCAAGCCGATCGAGTTTGAACCAAAGCTAGAGCCGATGCCCAAGTACTTGATGCTGACCCGCGCTCGTCTCGGAGCTTTGGACGAGGCTGGTATGCTTGGATTGCTAAATAAGACAGCATCAGTTTTCAAAGCATCAGGGGCTCAAACGATGCGCATGGGCCAGGTCCTCACTGGATCTGATCTCGGGACATATATGCTTGGCGTAACATATCCTGACATGTCTGCCATTGAGCGAACCTATGATGCACTAGCGGGCAACACGGATTATGCGCAGTTAATCAGCGGCGTCGACGTAGACATGCGTTCAATCACGAAGATAGCTGGCATTCTTTAGGCGCCGATCAGACAGACCAACAAAGGGTGGCGAGGAAGCAATGGAAAAAATGCTTCCTTGAACACATTTCCCTTATCAAAATCAACGCATAAAGGAGCGCGCAATGCTATTTGTTGTAAAACTGACGCACGACTACTCCACGTGTCAGGCCCATCACCCCGAAAAATTTCCACTGTTTCGAGATACGCTAGCAAACGTGAAAGATCATGGGATCAAAGTCCACGGTCACTATTCAAATCGTCTGGAACATACCAACTACATGATCCTTGAGGCCGAGACTTTCGAACAGCTTGATGCGGCATTTGATCCAATTCTTGAGATGGGCCATTTCGAGATTACACCGGTTATCCAAAGATAAGGAAGCAGAACGCGTTAACACCGTCGAATTAACCTTCAGCTGAAGATAGCGATCAAAGTTTTAACCGTTGACCGCAAAAAGGCTCTGCCATGAGATTTTATTAAAACCGCAAGTCACCAACTGGCGACAGCGTTTTGAAATAGCCAAGTTGATCTGGGCCACACCTCTAAGGGATGGAAAGTCGTACTGCACGGTCAGTTGGTGACTTTGTTCAATGTCGCCCTATCAGACAAAAAACAGGCTCCCCCTGTTACGGATGAGCCTTGTTTATTGGTTCGACCAAAGTGGTTGCGGGGGCAGGATTTGAACCTGCGGCCTTCAGGTTATGAGGAGGAGAGTTTCCTGCACATAATCGGCACACACAGCAACTTCCATACAATCGACGAGATCGAAAAATCTAATGTTTTTATGGGGTTGTATTGGTTGCGGGGGCAGGATTTGAACCTGCGGCCTTCAGGTTATGAGCCTGACGAGCTACCGGGCTGCTCCACCCCGCGCCAATATACAGCCCCCAAGGCTGAAAGTTCAGGCAATTTGGGGCTGCATCGTTAGAGAGATCGGTGTTCGTGTTTCTTACTAGGTTTGGCGGTGACCTACTCTCCCACGTCTTAAGACGCAGTACCATTGGCGCAGTGGCACTTAACGGCCGGGTTCGGAATGGAGCCGGGTGTTTTGCTCACGCTATGACCACCAAACCTAGAAAGAAACACAAAACATCCAAGTCAGCACACCTGAGTGTGATGCTTTCATCAATCCTAGAAGCCAAACCTGGCTTCTACTGGATCAAATCAAGCCTATCGGGCAATTAGTACCAGTCAACTGAACGCATTGCTGCGCTTACATCTCTGGCCTATCGACGTGGTGGTCTTCCACGGCCCTCAGGGATACCTTGTTTTGAGGGGGGCTTCCCGCTTAGATGCCTTCAGCGGTTATCCTGTCCGATCATAGCTACCCTGCACTGCTGCTGGCGCAACAACAGGTCCACCAGTGGATCGTTCACCCCGGTCCTCTCGTACTAGGGGCAACTCCTCTCAAGTATCCTACACCCACGGCAGATAGGGACCGAACTGTCTCACGACGTTCTAAACCCAGCTCACGTACCTCTTTAAATGGCGAACAGCCATACCCTTGGGACCTGCTCCAGCCCCAGGATGAGATGAGCCGACATCGAGGTGCCAAACGATGCCGTCGATATGGACTCTTGGGCATCATCAGCCTGTTATCCCCGGCGTACCTTTTATCCGTTGAGCGATGGCCCTCCCACTTGGGACCACCGGATCACTATGACCGTCTTTCGACTCTGCTCGACTTGTCAGTCTTGCAGTCAGGCTGGCTTCTGCCATTGCACTCAACGAGCGATTTCCGACCGCTCTGAGCCAACCATCGCGCGCCTCCGTTACTCTTTAGGAGGCGACCGCCCCAGTCAAACTACCCACCACAGAGGGTCCCGGACCCGGATAACGGGCCGCGGTTAGACATCAAGCAAAGCAAGGGTGGTATCTCAAGGATGACTCCACAGGAACTGGCGTCCCTGCTTCAAAGTCTACCACCTATCCTGCACATGCTTGGCCTGATGCCAATCTGAAGTTGTAGTAAAGGTGCACGGGGTCTTTCCGTCTAACCGCGGGAAGCCTGCATCTTGACAGGCAATTCAATTTCGCTGAGTCGATGTTGGAGACAGCGGGGAAGTCGTTACGCCATTCGTGCAGGTCGGAACTTACCCGACAAGGAATTTCGCTACCTTAGGACCGTTATAGTTACGGCCGCCGTTTACCTGGGCTTCAATTCGGAGCTTGCACCCCTCCTTTTAACCTTCAGGCACCGGGCAGGCGTCAGACCCTATACGTCGTCTTGCGACTTCGCAGAGCCCTGTGTTTTTAGTAAACAGTCGCCACCCCCTGGTTTGTGCCCCCGGATCCAAGTTGCCTTGAACCCGGGCCTCCTTCTCGCGAACTTACGGAGGTATTTTGCCGAGTTCCTTCAACATCGTTCTCTCAAGCGCCTTGGTATTCTCTACCAGTCCACCTGTGTCGGTTTAGGGTACGGTCTGGTGTGGGGCTATTTCCAGGAACCGATTAGCGGCCCACCCAATCCAATAAGGGTGAACAACAGTCACGATCCGTCACATCCCACTGGCCCAGGAATATTAACCTGGTTCCCATCGACTACGCATTTCTGCCTCGCCTTAGGGGCCGGCTTACCCTGCTCAGATTAGCTTTAAGCAGGAACCCTTGGACTTTCGGCGACAGGGTCTCTCACCCTGTTT